>NZ_JBFBBR010000011.1:0-331489 GCF_040682795.1 Streptomyces sp. NPDC051105
CGCGAGGTCGAGGGCCGTGAGCATGTTCGTGTAGCCGAGTTCCGTGGAGAAGCTCAGGCCCAGGACGTCGAAGGCGCGGACGGGCCGGTGGCTGTCCACCGTGAACTGCGGGACGCGGTGCTCGCGCATCAGCGCCTCCAGGTCGGGCCACACGCTGTACGTGCGCTCGGCCAGGACGCCCTGCTGCTCGTTGAGGACCTCGTAGAGGATCATGACGCCCTGGTTGGGCAGGCCGACCTCGTAGGCGTCGGGGTACATCAGCGCCCAGCGGACGTCGCAGTCCTCCCACGGCTTGACCGTGGAGTTGAGCTCACCGCCGACGTACTGGATCGGCTTCTGCACATGCGGGAGCAGAGCTTCGAGCTGCGGGAACACAGACTCGGCGACCGGGGCGGCGGCTTCGGCAGGCATCTCGCGGACCTTTGTGAGCTGACTGGGGGCACCCCCGGCCGGAGGCTGGGGGGAGGGTGGTCATCCAGCGTAGCGCGCCCGGCGGTGTCCCCCGTACGCCCGCTCAGACGGGCGCATCCTTCCCGGTCTTCTTCTTGATCTTCTTCCAGACGGCCGGCGCCTCCGCCTGCACCGCCGCCGCCCGCCGCTCCTCGCGGCCGTACAGCAGCCCGTAGGTGAACGCGCTCTCCCCGGCCGCGTGGGCCACCGCGGACAGTTCGCGCAGGGTCTCGCGGGCCATCACGCTGTCCTGGTGCTCGCCGAGCCGGGACTGCAGCGACTTCATGGACTTGACCAGGGACTTCGCCGGGCCGCCGAGGGCGGGGCGGGCCGCCTCGGCCGCGTAGCGGGTGCGCTTGGCCTTCTTGCGGGCCTCGTGCAGGCCGAGGTCGCGGTCGTGGCCGGCGGGCTGTGCCATGGCCGTCTCGATCAGGTCGGTCACCTTCGCGAAGTCCTTGTGCACGGCCTTGGCGAGGACCTTCTCCGGTTTCCCGGCGGCCGCTTCGCGCAGTGGCGGGTCGGCGATCAGGGTGTCCAGGGTGTCCAGCAGGGCGAGGTAGCGCTTGGAGTTCAGGACGCCGAGCAGCCGGCGCCGGGAGCCGCTTTGGCCGGCCTCGGCCCAGGCCTGCAGACGGTCGTGGATCGGGCCGGAGACGAGGGGGCCGGGGACCTCGTCCAGGGCGGTCATCAGGCGTTCGGCGAGGACCTCCTGGTCGCGGCCCTCGCCGAGTTCCCCGGCGAGCCACTTCAGCTCGTCCGCGACCGGGTCGGTGACCTCCCGGTCGAGGACCTTGCCGAAGGAGCGGAAGGTGCTGCGCAGCCGGCGGGTGGCCACCCGCATGTCGTGGACGCCCTCCTCGGTGTCCAGGCGTACGGCGGGGTCGAGTTCGACGATCGCGTCCCGCTGGGCGCGGACGTAGGCCAGGACGTGGTCGCCGGCCGTGACGGGCGCGCCGGAGTCCGGCTTCGGCGGGTGCGGTTTTGCGCCCTTGGTCTCGGCCAGCGCCCGGGCCAGTTTGGAGGCGGACTTCGACGGTCGTACGTCCGCCTTGCCCAACCGTTTCTCCACCTTGTCGAGGAAGGCCGGGTCGCCGCCGTCGGCGAGTTCCACCTCGATCTCGGTCCACTGGGCCTTGCCCGCGCCGCCGAAGAGCCGTTCGGCCCGGACGCGGTCCACGCTCACCTCGGCGAGCAGGGCGCCGTGCGCGTCGACGAGGTGGCGGATGTCGCGGGTGGTGCGCAGCCGGATCACCGGGACCAGCTGGCCCTCGCGGACGCGGGAGCGGGCCAGGCCGGCCAGTTCGTCGGGGATCGTGTCGGAGAGCGGTGCGTGGATCTCGTCCCGGATGCCGGGGGCCACCGGGAGTTTGAGGTGCCAGCCGGCGTCGGTGCCGCCGGTGCGGTGGCGCAGGGTGACTCTGGCCGAGGCCAGGCGCAGGTCTGAGGTGTCGTGGTAGGTCGCGTCGAGTTCGGCGGTGCCCTTGTCCACGACGTTCGCCACGCCGGCGACGCCGGTCAGGTCGGGCAGTCCACTCTCGTCGGATTCGTACTTGCGCTCGATCTCACGCTTCGTATCCGCCATGAACCGAATCTAGTTGCCCTCGCCGCACAGGGACAGCGGGCACCGGAGGCAAATCGGAGGAAAAATCTGAATGTGGGTGAGGTGAACACATCGGAAACGACATGTCCACCTCACCCTCAGGGCGTCCGGCGGCTATGCCGGCATCAACCCGTTACGCCGACATCGGGCGCTGCACCCTGATCGACTGCAACAGCCCCACCGCCACCCACACCGCGAACATCGACGAGCCGCCGTACGACACGAACGGCAGCGGCAGGCCGGTGACCGGCATGATCCCGAGGGTCATGCCGATGTTCTCGAACGCCTGGAACGCGAACCAGGCCACGATCCCCGCCGCCACGACCGTGCCGTACAGCTCGGTCGTCTCGCGGGCGATACGGCAGGCCCGCCACAGGACGACGCCGAGGAGCACGATGATCAGGCCCGCGCCGACGAAGCCCAGCTCCTCCCCCGCCACCGTGAAGACGAAGTCGGTCTGCTGCTCGGGGACGAACTGGCCGGTGGTCTGCGAGCCGTGGAACAGACCGGCGCCGGTCAGGCCGCCGGAACCGATGGCGATCCGGGCCTGGTTGGTGTTGTAGCCGACGCCCGCGGGGTCGAGGTCGGGGTTGGCGAAGGCCGCGAAGCGGTTGATCTGGTACTCGTCCAGGATGTGCAGCTGCCAGACCGCGATCGCGCCCAGCAGGCCGGTCGCGAGCAGGCCGAAGATCCAGCGGTTGGAGGCGCCGGAGGCGAGCAGCACGGCCAGGATGATGATGACCATGACCATGACCGAGCCGAGGTCGGGCATCAGGAGCACGATCAGGATCGGCACCGAGGCCAGGCCCAGGGCCTGCAGGACCGTGCGGTGGTCGGGGTACTTCTTGTCGCCGGCGTCGACCCGGGCCGCCAGTATCATCGCCATCCCCAGGATGATGGTGATCTTGACGAACTCGGACGGCTGGAGCGAGAAGCCGCCGCCGAGCACGATCCAGGAGTGCGCGCCGTTGACGGTGGAGCCCAGCGGGGTGAGCACGGCGAGGATGCCGAGCAGCGACAGGCCGTAGAGGATCGGCACCGCGTTGCGCAGCTGGCGGTGGCCGATCCAGACCGTGGCGATCATCAGGGCGAGCCCGATGCCGGTGTTCATCAGGTGCCGGAACAGGAAGTAGTACTGGTCGCCCTGGTTGATCTCGGTGCGGTTGCGGGTCGCCGAGAACACCAGCAGCGAGCCCAGCAGGGACAGCGCCAGGGCCGCCATCAGCATCGGCCAGTCCAGGCGGCGGGCCAGCGAGTCCCGGGCGAACAGCCGGGTCCAGCCGGCCCGCGCGGGACCGTAGCCGGAGACGGAGAAGCTGTTGACTCCGGTCATGCCGGGAACCTCCCGCCAGAAACGCTGCTCACGTCGGCATCCTCCGGCTTCCCCTCTTCCGCGCCCGCCTTCGGGTGTCGCGGTTGCCCGTCGACGGCGAGGACGTGGTGGCCGGGGTCTGCTGGCCGTCGTCGCCCTTGTCGCCCTGCTGGCTCGCCTGGAAGTCCTTCACCGGGTCCTTGGAGATCTTCGGGGAGGCGATGGTGCCGTCCGTGCGGACCTTCGGCAGGCCCTGCTGCGGGGTGTAGAGCAGCGCCTTGGACTTGTCGATGGAGCCGTCGGCACCGACGCCGTACAGCGCGCTGTAGATGTTGCGGACCGCCTCACCGGAGGCACCGGAACCGGTACCGGCCTGGGCGATGGTCATGATGACCGTGTAGTCCTTGCTGTAGGTGGCGAGCCACGACGTGGTCTGCTTGCCGTAGACCTCGGCGGTACCGGTCTTGCCGTGCAGGGCGATCTTGTCCTGCGGCCAGCCGCCGAACTTCCACGCGGCGGTACCGCGGGTGATGACGCCCGCGAAGGCCTCGTCCATGCCCTTGAGGGTGGCCTGGCTGACGGGCAGCTTGCGCAGCGCCTTGGGCTTGATCTCCTGGACGGACTTGCCGTCGGCGCTGACGATGGCCTTGCCGATGGTCGGCTGGTACTCGGTGCCGCCGTTGGCCACCGCGCCGTAGATCATCGCCTCCTGGATCGGCGTGACGAGGGTGTCGCCCTGGCCGATGGAGTAGTTGATCTCGTCGCCCTCGCGCATCTTGTTGCCTTCGAGGCAGTTCTCGTACTCGATCTTCTGGACGTAGGTGCCGTCCTTCTTGCCGGACTTGCACCAGGCGTCCTTGTTGGCCTTCCAGTAGTCGAGCTTCCACTGGCGGTCGGGGACCCGGCCGGTGACCTCGTTGGGGAGGTCGACGCCGGTCTCCTTGCCGAGGCCGAACTGGTGGGCGGTCTTGAAGAACCAGTCCTTGGGCTCGCCCTTCTTCGGGTTGATGCCGCCGTCCTTCTTCCACTCGCGGTCGGCGAGGCCGTAGAAGACGGTGTCGCAGGACACCTCCAGGGCGCGGCCGAGCGAGATCGGGCCGAAGTT
Organism: Streptomyces sp. NPDC051105; assembly: GCF_040682795.1. Classification (NCBI taxonomy): domain Bacteria; kingdom Bacillati; phylum Actinomycetota; class Actinomycetes; order Kitasatosporales; family Streptomycetaceae; genus Streptomyces; species Streptomyces sp. NPDC051105. Next base: position 4,468 of record NZ_JBFBBR010000011.1, read on the forward strand.
CTCGCCCTCGAAGTTCTTGAAGACCTGGCCGCCCACCGAGTACGAACTCGTGCAGGGGTAGCCGCCGTCCCAGACGTAGCCGGCCTGGACCGCGGCGGCCGTGGAGACCACCTTGAACGTCGAACCGGGCGCCGCCTGACCCTGTATGGCCCTGTTGAGCAGCGGGTAGTCGGAGTTCTTGCCGGTGAGGGCCTTGTAGTCCTTGGCGGAGATGCCGCCGACCCAGACGTTCGGGTCGTAGGTCGGCGCGGAGGCCATGGCGACGATCCGGCCGGTCTTGGCCTCCATCACGACGACGGCGCCGGAGTCGGCCTTGTAGTTCTCCTGGGTGATCTTGTCGTACTGCTTGCGGGCGACCTTCATCGCGTTGTCCAGCTCGTACTCGGCGACCCGCTGGACGCGGGAGTCGATGCTGGTGACCAGGTTGGAACCGGGCTCGGCGGCGTCGGACTTGGCCTTGCCGATGACCCGGCCGAGGTTGTCCACCTCGTAGCGGGTGACGCCTGCCTTGCCGCGCAGTTCCTTGTCGTACTCGCGCTCCAGGCCGGAGCGGCCGACCATGTCCGAGCGCAGGTAGGGCGAGCTGGTGTTCTGGGCCTGCTGGATCTCGGCGTCGGTGACCGGGGAGAGGTAGCCGAGGACCTGGGAGGTGTTGGCCTTGCCGGGGGCCGGGTAGCGGCGTACGGCCTCGGGCTCGGCGGTGATGCCGGGGAAGTCCTCGGCGCGCTCGCGGATCTGCAGGGCCTGCTTGGCGGTGGCCTCGTCGGTGATCGGGATCGGCTGGTAGGGGGAGCCGTTCCAGCAGGGCTGCGGGGTCTTGGAGTCGCAGAGGCGGACCTTCTGCATGACCTCGGTGGGGCTCATCCCGAGGACGCCGGCGAGCTTGGTGAGGACCGCCTTGCCGTCGTCCGCCTGCTTGAGCAGGTCGGTGCGGGAGGCGGAGACGACCAGCCGGGTCTCGTTGTCCGCGATGGGGACTCCGCGCGCGTCCAGGATCGAGCCGCGTACGGCGGGATCGACGACCTGCTGGACGTGGTTGCCGGAGGCTTCCTTCTGGTACTCGGCGCCCTCCCGGATCTGCAGGTACCACAGGCGGCCGCCGAGGGTGCCGAGCAGGGAGAGGACCAGGATCTGGATGACGACGAGACGGATCTGGACCCGTGGGGTCCGACCGGTCTCGGGAATGTTGGTCACTGGGTTGCCTCCCCCTCTCAGTGATGTGTGTATGTGTCATATACGACGAAGCTGTGCGCCGCGTCGCCGGGCCCCCGGGTGAACTCCGGTGCCCTCACAGGCGCTTGACCCCCTTGATCCGGCCGACGCGGACGTTGCGGGTGCGCGCCCTGGCCTTCAGGGAGCCGAGGCCGCCGCGCTGGCCGCCGATGCGCAGTCCGGTGCCGGAGGAGAGCCAGCCGGAGGAGATGTCGCCCGCCCTGGTGCCGGAGTTGGCCTCCGTCAGCGGGTCGCTGTCGGCACGGCGGGCCAGCCACATGATGCCGGGGACCACGAACGGGGCGAGCAGCAGGTCGTAGAGGGCGGCGCTGATCAGCAGGCTGGTCATGCCGACGTGCCGGGCGGCGGTGTCGCCGACGAGGGCGCCGACGCCGGCGTACAGCAGGGTGGAGCCGACGGCGGCGGCGACCACGACGAGCATCGGCCCCGTCGCGGACTTCAGCCGGCCGTTCTCCGGCTTGATCAGGCCCGCGAAGTAGCCGACGACGCACAGCACCAGGGCGTACCGCCCGGCCGCGTGGTCGGCGGGCGGGGCGAGGTCGGCGAGGAGTCCGGCGCCGAAGCCGACGAGGGCGCCGCCGACATGGCCGTACACCATGGCGAGGCCGAGGACGGTGAGCAGCATCAGGTCGGGGACGGCGCCCGGCAGATGGAGGCGGGCGAGGACGCTCACCTGGACCACCAGGGCGACGACGACCAGGGCGGAGGAGAGCAGGATCCGGTTGACACGCATGAAGGGGATTCAGCTCCTACCGCTGCTGGTTGGTGGTGTCCGACGAGTCCGTGCCCGAGTCCGATCCCGTGTTCGCGCTCGCGGACGGGGTGACCGTGACGGTCACCGTCGGGGTCGGTGTCGGCTTCGGCTTGGCCGGGAGCACCTCGTCACGCGGGTCCTTCTTGGGCGCCTCGACGACCACGCCGACGACGTCGAGCTTGGTGAAGGACACGAACGGCGTGACGTAGAGGGTGCGGGTGAGGCCGCCGTTGGACGGGTCGACGCTGGAGACCGTGCCGACCGGGACGCCGGGCACGAAGGGCCGGTCGGCCTGGGAGCCGAAGGTGACGAGCCGGTCGCCCTTCTTCACCTCGGCCTTGCCGTTGAGGAGTTCGACGCGCAGCGGGCGGTCGCCCTGCCCGGAGGCGAAGCCGAGTTCGTCGCTGCCCTCCATGCGGGTGCCGACGGTGAAGTCGGGGTCGTTGGCGAGCAGGACGGTGGAGGCGTCGGGGCCGACGGTGGTGACGCGGCCGACCAGGCCGTTGCCGTTGAGGACGGTCATGTCGCGCTTGATGCCGTCGTTGGCGCCGACGTCGATGGTGATGGTCCAGGAGAAGCCCTGCGCCGACCCTATGGCGATGACCTGGGCGCCCTTGATGCCGTACTGGCCCTCGGCGGCGATGTTCAGCATCTTGTCGAGCTGCGCCAGGCGGCTGCGGTTGCGGTCGTTGCTGCCGAGCTTCGCCTTGAGGGTCGCGTTCTGCTTCTCCAGCCGGGCCAGCCGGTCGTGCCGTTCGCCGGAGTCGCGGATGGCGGAGACGGCGTTGCCCACCGGGTCCACCACCGTCGACATGCCGTTCTCGATCGGGCCGAAGGCCGCGGCCGCGGCCTGCCGGGCGCCGTCGACCGGGGAGTTCCTGCCACCTCGGATGTCCACCGTGATCAGCGCGAACGCGATGGCGATCAGCAGCACCAGGAGCAGCCGGCTCTCTTTCGTGTCCCTCACGTGCGGCGGCCGTGCCTTCCTCGATAGGAACTTGCGGGAGCTTGTGTGGTGAATCGGGGGGAAGTCAGGGGGGAGGAAGCTCGTTCGTGTGAGCCTATGCCTCCATATCAACGATCCGCCGCACGAGAGGGGATCATCTCGTACGGCGGAATCGAAGAGTTACGTCATCTGCGCGGCTGGGCGTCCAGGACCTGCTGGAGCGCCTCGAATTCCTCGACGCACTTGCCGGAGCCGAGCGCCACGCTGTCCAGTGGGTCCTCGGCGATGTGGATCGGCATGCCGGTCTCCCGGCGCAGCCGCTCGTCCAGACCGCGCAGCAGTGCTCCGCCGCCGGTCAGAACGATTCCCCTGTCCATGATGTCGCCGGACAGCTCCGGCGGGCACTTGTCCAGCGTGGTCTTGACGGCGTCCACGATCGCGTTGACGGGTTCCTCGATCGCCTTGCGGACCTCGGCGGCCGAGATGACGACGGTCTTCGGCAGCCCGGACACCAGGTCCCGGCCGCGGATTTCGGTGTGCTCGTCGGAGTCCAGGTCGTACGCCGAACCGATCGTGATCTTGATCTGCTCGGCCGTCCGCTCACCGAGAAGGAGGCTGTACTCCTTCTTGATGTGCTGGATGATCGCGTTGTCCAGCTCGTCGCCCGCGACACGGATCGACTGGGCGGTGACGATGCCGCCCAGCGAGATGACCGCGACCTCCGTGGTGCCGCCGCCGATGTCCACCACCATGTTGCCCGTGGCCTCGTGGACCGGCAGGCCGGAACCGATGGCGGCCGCCATGGGCTCCTCGATGATGTGCACCTGGCGGGCACCGGCCTGCGACGACGCCTCGATCACCGCGCGGCGCTCGACACCGGTGATACCGGAGGGCACGCACACGACGACCCGCGGCCGCGCCAGGTAGCGCCGCTTGTGGATCTTCAGGATGAAGTAGCGGAGCATCCGCTCGGTGATCTCGAAGTCGGCGATCACGCCGTCCTTCAGCGGACGTACGGCGACGATGTTGCCGGGCGTGCGCCCGATCATCTTCTTCGCTTCCGCGCCGACCGCGAGAATTCCACCGGTGTTCGTGTTGATCGCGACGACGGACGGTTCGTTGAGTACGATCCCGCGACCCCTGACGTACACCAGCGTGTTGGCGGTCCCGAGGTCGACAGCCATGTCACGGCCGATGAACGACATTGAGTTCCCCATCAGGATTCGTCTGGCCTTCCTGGGAGCTTTTGAGGGCATTTCAGGTCGGCGAAGTGGGTGCTGTGACGTGAAGGCTTACATCGTAGACGCGCCTGCACGAACACTGCGCGAGGGTCTTCGCCATTGTCATCACGGAGAGGGCCGCCTCGCTTGTGGAGACGGTCCGACGGGGGCACTCGTTCCCCCGATCGGCGCGCATATGCCGAGGGACGGCCGAAATCATTCGACCGTCCCAGGCCAGACGGAGTAGCGGACTGACATCCAGTCAGAAAAATCTACGGAAACTCTACGGGGACCCGCCCCGGGGAGTCAGGCGCGGCCCGGGAAGAAGATCTTGACCTCGCGCTCGGCGGACTCCTCGGAGTCGGACGCGTGGATCAGGTTCTCGCGGACGATCACCCCGAAGTCGCCGCGGATCGAGCCCGGCGCGGCGGCGATCGGGTCGGTGGGGCCGGCCAGTGCGCGGATGCCCTCGATGACCCGCTCGCCCTCGACGATCAGGGCGACGACCGGGCCGGAGGCCATGAACTCGACCAGCGGCTCGTAGAACGGCTTGCCGACGTGCTCGGCGTAGTGCTGCTCCAGTGTCGCCCGCTCCAGGGAGCGCAGCTCCAGCGCGGTGATCCGCCAGTCGGCCTTGCGCTCGATACGGCCGATGATCTCGCCGGTCAGGCCGCGACGGACGGCGTCGGGCTTGAGCAGGACGAGGGTGCGCTGAGTCACGTGAGGGCTCCTTCGCGGTACTTACGTGTGCGGTGAGGAGAGGCTACAGGGCTGGTCCGGGCGTTCGTCACGCAGTGTCAGTAGACCCTGTCACCGGTGGCCGGGGGCTGCCGCCCGCCGGACTCCCCGCTCCGGCCTGAACGGCCTCGCCCTCAGACTCCCCCAGAGGGGGCACCCCCGGACAGGCTGTTCTCGGTGCTCTGCGCCGCGAAGCGCGCCTTCGCCTCGTCGATCTTCCTGCCGTAGTGCACCGACGCCCACCACAGGGCCGCGAAGACCGCGCCCATGAAGTACATCGTCGGCACGAAGACGCCGGAGGCGATCAGGGCGATCTGCAGGGCCCAGCCGAGGGCGATGCCGGCGGGGCGGGTGAGCACACCGCACAGGGCCACGCAGAGGAACATCGCGATGCCGCTGACCAGCCACACCGTGGCGGTGGACAGGTCGGGGTCCTTCATGGCGACCAGCGCGGCGAAGCCGATGACGAAGAACTCGCCGATCAGGGTGGAGGAGCAGAGCGTCCGCATGATCAGGCCCTCCCCAGGAGCAGCCGGGCCTCGCCGACCGTGATGACCGAGCCGGTGACCAGCACCCCCGCGCCCGCGAACTCGCCCTCCTCCTCGGCCAGCGTGATCGCGGCCTCCAGGGCGTCGGGCAGCCGCGGCTCGACCTGGACGCGGTCCTCGCCGAACACCTCGACGGCGACCGCGGCCAGTTCGTCCGAGTCCATCGCGCGGTGGCTGGAGTTCTGGGTGATCACGACCTCGGCGAAGATCGGTTCGAAGGCCTCCAGGAGGCCCCGGACGTTCTTGTCGCCGCTCGCCCCGACCACGCCGATCAGCCGGCTGAAGTCGAAGGCCTCGCCGACCGCCTCGGCGGTGGCGCGGGCGCCGGCCGGGTTGTGTGCGGCGTCCAGGACGACGGTGGGAGAGCGCCGTACGACTTCGAGACGGCCCGGCGAGGTGACCGCCGCGAACGCCTTGCGGACCGTGTCGATGGCGAGGGGCTCGGGGCGCTGGGAGCCGACGCCGAAGAACGCCTCCACGGCGGCCAGCGCGACGGCCGCGTTGTGGGCCTGGTACGGGCCGTGCAGCGGGAGGAAGACCTGGTCGTACTCGCCGCCGAGGCCGCGCAGGGTGAGCAGCTGGCCGCCGACGGCGACCTGGCGGGCGACCACGCCGAACTCCAGGCCCTCCCGGGCCACCGTGGCGTCCACCTCGACGGCCTTCTTCAGCAGCACCTGGGCCGCGTCCACCGGCTGCTGGGCCAGGATCACGGTGGCGTCCTGCTTGATGATCCCGGCCTTCTCGCCGGCGATCTCGGCGGTGGTCTCGCCGAGCCGGTCGGTGTGGTCGAGGTCGATGGGGGTGACGACGGCGACGTCCCCGTCGATGACGTTGGTGGCGTCCCAGGAGCCGCCCATGCCGACCTCGACGACGGCCACGTCGACGGGGGCGTCCGCGAACGCCGCGTACGCCATGCCGGTGAGCACCTCGAAGAAGGAGAGCCGGTACTCCTGCCGGGAGTCGACCATCTCGACGTACGGCTTGATGTCCTGGTAGGTCTCGATGAACCGCTCGGCGGAGATCGGGGCGCCGTCGAGGCTGATGCGCTCGGTGACCGACTGCACGTGGGGGCTGGTGTAGCGGCCGGTGCGCAGGTCGAAAGCGCCGAGCAGGGCCTCGACCATGCGGGCGGTGGAGGTCTTGCCGTTGGTGCCGGTGATGTGGATCGACGGGTACGCCCGCTGGGGCTCGCCCAGGACGTCCATGAGGGCGGTGATCCGGGTGACCGACGGCTCCAGCTTGGTCTCGCCCCAGCGGGTCGCCAGCTCCGCCTCGACCTCGCGCAGGGCCCGGTCGACCTCGGGGTCCTCGGGGCGGGCCGGGACGTCGGCCTGCGCCGGGCCGCCCTGGGTACGCAGGGTCCGGCTGCCGGCCTCGATCACCGCGAGATCGGGGTCGCGGTCCGTCTCGGCCGCGACGATGTCGTCGAAGTTGTCTTCGAGGTTCTCGTCGAAGCTGTCATGGGGGTCGCGCGGGGGCAGATCACTCACGGCACCAGTCTACGGAGCGCCGCACGGACCCGGCGGCCCAGGAGGCCCGGGAAGGTCAGGAAGGTTCCGCGGGGGGCAGGGCCTGCTCGCACCAGATGGTCTTGCCGGCGGAGGTCTGCCGGGTGCCCCAGCGCTGGGTGAGCTGGGCGACCAGCAGCAGGCCGCGGCCGCCCTCGTCGAAGACGCGGGCCCGCCGCAGGTGGGGGGCGGTGCTGCTGCCGTCGGAGACCTCGCAGATCAGCATCGTGGTGTCCCGGATGAGCCGCAGCTGGATCGGGGAGCCGCCGTAGCGGATCGCGTTGGTGACCAGCTCGCTGACCACCAGTTCGGTGGTGAACGACAGGTCGTCCAGCTGCCAGGCGCCGAGCTGGCGGGTGGTCAGGGTCCGGGCCCGGGCGACGTGCTCGGGGTCCGAGGGGACGTCCCAGGTGGCCACCTGGTCGCAGGGCAGGGCGCGGGTGCGGGCCAGCAGCAGCGTGACGTCGTCGGCGGGTTCGCCGGTGCGCAGGGCTGCCACCACGTGGTCGCAGGTCGCCTCCAGCGACTCCCCGGGCGTCGCCAGCGCACGGCGGAGCCGGTCGAGCCCCTGGCTCAGGTCGAGGTTGCGGGAGTGCACCAGCCCGTTGCTGAACAGCGCGAGGGTGGTGCCTCCGGCGAGGTCCAGCTCGGTCGTCTCGAACGCCAGGCCACCGAGCCCGAGCGGCGGTCCGGGCTGGCCGGGGGCCTTCTCCACCGCGCCCTGCGGGGTGATCACGAAGGGCAGCGGATGGCCCGCGCTGGCGAGGGAGCAGTGCCGCGAGACGGGGTCGTAGACGGCGTACAGGCAGGTCGAGCCCACCTCGCCGGCCGGTTCCAGGGCGCCGTCGTCGAGGTGCAGGACGAGGTCGTCGAGGTGGGTGAGGAGTTCCTCGGGCGGCAGGTCGACGTCGGCGAGGGTGCGGACCGCCGTGCGCAGCCGGCCCATGGTGGCCGAGGCCTGAATGCCGTGGCCGACGACGTCTCCGACGACCAGGGCCACCCGGGTGCCCGACAGCGGGATCACGTCGAGCCAGTCGCCGCCGACTCCGGCCCGGGTACCGGTCGGGAGGTAGCGGTAGGCGATGTCGACGGCCGGCCGGGCGGGCAGGCTGTGCGGCAGCAGGCTGTGCTGGAGGGCCAGCGCGGTCTCGCGCTCCCGGGTGTAGCGCCGCGCGTTGTCGATGGCGGCCGCGGTCTTCGCGGCCAGTTCCTCGGCGTCGGACAGGTCGTCCTTCTCGAACGGTGGGGAGTCCCGGGTCCGCCAGAAGGCGATCACCCCCATCGTGACGCCCTGTGCCGACAGCGGCGCGGTGATCAGCGAGCCCATGCCGTAGGCGAGCAGCCGGTCCACGCACCGGGTGTCGGTGGCCCACCCCGCCGGGGCGGTGCGCAGGTCGGTGTGGAGGGCCGCGCCGGTGCCGGGGGCGGCCCGGCCGGGGGCGGCCGGTGCGCCGACCGGGGCCAGTGGCGACTCGTCGCGGATGCCGCCGATGGCGACCCGGCGCAGGCCCTCGCCGTCGTCGTTCGCCGGCTCCCCGCCGGTCAGGACGGCCGCCGCCAGGTCGACGGTGACGTGGTCGGCGAAGCGGGGCACGGCGACCCGGACGAGTTCGTCGGCGGTCCGCCGCACGTCGAGGGTGGTGCCCACGGCCGTGCCGGCGTCGTAGAGCAGTCGGAGCCGGCGGTGGCTCTTCTCCAGGGAGGCGGCCATGCTGTTGAACGCCGTCTCCAGCTGCCCGATCTCCCGTCTGCCGGAGGGCGGCACCCGGGCGCTGAGGTCACCGGCAGCGAGCCGGGTGGCGGTGACGGCCATCCTGCGCACCGGCCAGACGATCACCCGGGTCACGTAGGCCCCGAAGCCGACGATCAGCAGGACCGCCCCGGCGACACCGACGGATGCCGCGAAGGTCAGGTGGTCCATCCGGTGCTCAAGGGCGTGCTCCTGCTTGTCGATGACGCCCCGCTCGTCGGCGAGGTAGTCGCTGAGCTGACCGCGGAGCGCCTCGACGAGCTGTCTGCCCTCCCGCGTGCGTGCGCTGCTGACCGCGGCGGGATCGCCGCGCCGGGCCGCGTCGACGAGCGGGACCGAGTAGTCGTGGATGAAGGACTGCCCGGACTGCCGGATCTGCCGGGCGAGCTGCCGCTGGGAGGGGGAGGGGCTCATGTCCACGAGCCGCTGTGCCTGCACGGGGAACGCGGCCCGTCCCGCCCGCCACGGCTTGAGGAACTCGTCCTGCCGGGTGATGACGTAGCTCAGCTGACCGCCCTCCATGTCGACCACGGCCTTCTCGACGGTCATGGCCTGGGTGAGTGCCGGCCGGCCGCCCCGGGCGGTCACCAGGGAGCCGCGCGCGTCCTGGATCGCCCACAGCAGCATCAGGAAGACGAGGCCGATGAGCACCGCGAGCAGGGCGCCCGTGACAGCCGTCAGGGGGACCAGTCCCCCTTGCGGAGGTGTCCTTGTTCGGCCCCTGCGCTGCATGCGGGCGTTCCCTCCGCCACGAAGCATCAAAACGGAACATTAAGGTCATGTTCCTACTTTTGGATTGTAGGGCGGTGGCCGGTCCGTGCTGGGTGACGGAGGAAATACCCGCAGGCGCCCGGCGGCCCGGGGAACGGGCTGCCGGACGCCTGCGGAGACGTGCGGGTTATGCCTGCGGAAGGCGGTCCAGCTGGGCCTGGATCCGGGCGATGTCCTCGTCCGCCTTGGCCAGCCGGCCGCGGATCTTGTCCACCACGTTGTCCGGGGCCTTCGCCAGGAACGCCTCGTTGCCCAGCTTGGCGGTCGCCTGGGCCTTCTCCTTCTCGGCGGCCGCGAGGTCCTTGGCGAGGCGCTTGCGCTCCGCCGCCACGTCGATCGTGCCGGAGAGGTCGAGGGCGACCGTGGCGCCGGCGACCGGGAGGGTGGCCGTGGCCGCGAAGGCGTCGCCCTCCGGCTGGAGGCGCAGCAGCTGGCGGATGGCCGCCTCGTGCGGGGCGAGCGCCGTGCCGTCGAGGGTGAGGCGGGCCGGGACCCGCTGGCCGGGCTGCAGGCCCTGGTCGGCGCGGAAGCGGCGGACCTCGGTGATGACGGACTGGAGACTCCCGATCTCCCGCTCGGCCGCCTCGTCGCGGAAGCCGCTGTCGGACGGCCAGTCGGCGATGACGACCGATTCGCCGCCGGTGAGCGTCGTCCACAGGGTGTCCGTGACGAACGGGACCACCGGGTGGAGGAGCTTCAGGGTGACGTCGAGGACCTCGCCGAGGACCCGCTGGGAGACCTCGGCGCCGCGGCCGCCCGCCTGGAACGTCGTCTTCGACAGCTCGACGTACCAGTCGAAGACCTCGTCCCACGCGAAGTGGAAGAGGGAGTCCGACAGCTTCGCGAACTGGAAGTCGTCGTAGAACGCGTCGACTTCGGCGACCGTCTCGTTGAGGCGGGAGAGGATCCAGCGGTCCGTCGCCGACATCTCGGCCGGGTCCGGGAGCGGGCCCTCGACGGTCGCGCCGTTCATCAGGGCGAAGCGGGTCGCGTTCCAGATCTTGTTGGCGAAGTTACGGGACGCCTGGACCCACTCCTCGCCGATCGGGACGTCGGTGCCGGGGTTGGCGCCGCGGGCCAGGGTGAAGCGGACGGCGTCGGAGCCGTACTTGTCCATCCAGTCCAGCGGGTCGACGACGTTGCCGAAGGACTTCGACATCTTCTTGCCGCGCTCGTCACGGACCAGGCCGGTCAGCGCGATGGTACGGAAGGGAACCTCGCCGTCCATGGCGTACAGGCCGAACATCATCATCCGGGCGACCCAGAAGAAGATGATGTCGTGGCCGGTGAGCAGGACGTCGGTCGGGTAGAACTTCCGCAGGTCCGCGGTCTGTTCGGGCCAGCCGAGGGTGGAGAACGGCCACAGGCCGGAGGAGAACCAGGTGTCGAGGACGTCGGTGTCCTGGCGCCAGCCCTCGCCCGCCGGCGGCTCCTCGTCGGGGCCGACGCAGACGATCTCGCCCTTGGGGCCGTACCAGACCGGGATGCGATGGCCCCACCACAGCTGGCGCGAGATGCACCAGTCGTGCATGTTGTCGACCCAGTCGAAGTACCGCTTCGACATGTCCTCGGGGTGGATCTTCACCCGCCCGTCGCGGACCGCGTCACCGGCCGCCTTCGCCAGCGGGCCGACCTTGACCCACCACTGCATGGACAGCCGCGGCTCGATGGTGGTCTTGCAGCGCGAGCAGTGGCCGACGCTGTGGACGTACGGCCGCTTCTCGGCGACGATCCGGCCCTGCGAGCGCAGCGCCGCGACGATCGCGGACCGCGCCTCGAAGCGGTCCAGGCCCTCGAAGGGGCCGTGGACGGTGATGACGGCCCGCTCGTCCATCACGGTGATGGACTCCAGGCCGTGCCGCTGGCCGATCGCGAAGTCGTTCGGGTCGTGGGCCGGGGTGACCTTGACGGCACCCGTGCCGAACTCCGGGTCGACGTGCGGGTCCGCGACGACCGGGATCGTGCGGTCGGTCAGCGGGAGCTTGATGCGCTTGCCGACCAGGTGCCGGTACCGCTCGTCGTCCGGGTGGACGGCGACCGCGGTGTCACCGAGCATCGTCTCCGCACGCGTGGTGGCGACGACCAGCGTCTCGTCGCCCTCGCCGTACTTGATGGAGACCAGCTCGCCGTCGTCCTCCTGGTACTCCACCTCGATGTCCGAGATGGCCGTCAGACAGCGCGGGCACCAGTTGATGATGCGCTCGGCGCGGTAGATCAGCTCGTCGTCGTAGAGCTTCTTGAAGATGGTCTGGACGGCCTTGGACAGGCCCTCGTCCATGGTGAAGCGCTCGCGGTCCCAGTCGACACCGTCGCCGAGCCTGCGCATCTGGCCGAGGATCTTGCCGCCGTACTCTTCCTTCCACTGCCAGACGCGCTCGACGAACTCCTCGCGGCCGAGGTCCTGGCGGGACTTGCCCTCCTCGGCGAGCTGCTGCTCGACCTTGTTCTGGGTGGCGATGCCGGCGTGGTCCATGCCGGGCAGCCACAGCGACTCGTAGCCCTGCATGCGCTTGCGGCGGGTCAGCGCGTCCATCAGCGTGTGCTGGAAGGCGTGGCCCAGGTGCAGCGAGCCGGTGACGTTGGGCGGGGGGATGACGATGGTGTACGCGGGCTTGTCGCTCTTGGCGTCGGCCGCGAAGTAACCGCGCTCCACCCAGCGCTCGTACAGCGTCCCCTCTACGTCGGCCGGCGCGTACTGGGTCGGCAGTTCGGTGCTGGGCGCTGTGGGCTGCTGCTGAGCATTCTCGGTCACGGGGCTCAGTTTAGAGGTGTCACGGGGCAGTCCCGAAACGCGTTTGTTCTGTAACGGTGAGCACCCCTGTGCCGTGTGTCCCCTGTGGCTGAGCCAGGATGTCAGGAACACATAAGCATCTGGAGGGGAACCCAGAGATGAGCTACCACCAGCCGGGTCCGTACGGAGGGCCGCCGCCGCAGCAGCCGGGCCCGTACGGAGGGCCGCCGCAGCAGCAGCCGGGTCCGTACGGCCAGCCGCCGCAGGCGCCCCAGCCCGGCTACGGCTACCCCCAGCAGGCCCCGCCGCAGCCGGGGCCCTACGGCCGGCCGCCGCAGCCCCAGCAGCCGGGCTACGGCTACCCGCCCCAGGGCGTTCCCCCGCAGGACAACCCGTACGGCCAGCAGCAGCCGCCCTACGGCCAGCCCCCGTACGGCCAGCAGCCCTACGGCGTTCCGCAGCCACCGGCTCCGGGCGGCGGGAGGAAGAAGACGGGCCTGGTCATCGGCGCGGTGGCGGTGGTGGCCGCCGTCGCGGTCGGCGCGTACTTCGTGCTCGCCGGGGGCGGGAGCGGCGGACTCGAGGACGACGGGCCGCACAAGCTGACCGCGCCGGCCTCGGTCCTGTCCGCCAAGTACAAGCGGGTGGGTGACTCAAGCGAGCAGAAGACGAGCTCGAGCGACGCCGAGGATCTCGCCAAGTCCGGTGTCACCGACGCCACTTCGGTCACCGCGATCTACTCGACCGTCGACCTGGAGTCCCTGGACACCAGCGACCCGGCGGACGTGGCGAAGGCGCAGACCGCCGAGAACGTCACCCTCTTCGGCGTCTACGGGTCGGTGAAGGACCCGGAGGCCGCGCTGGACGCCACCTTCGCCAACATGAAGAAGGACAGCACCTCGGACGAGGACGTGCAGTTCGTCGGCGACGCCCGGTCCGTCTCGCCCGACGGGCTGGACGGCGCGGTGATGAAGTGCCAGCAGGCGAAGGGCAAGAACCAGCTCACCGGCAAGGCCCAGACGGCCTACCTGTGCATCTGGGCGGACTACAGCACCATCGGCATGGTGGAGCCGACGGCGGCGGTGAAGTCGTACGGCATCGACGAGTCGGCGAAGATCGCGGCCGATGTACGGAGTGAGGTGCGCGTCGCCAAGTAGCCACCGCTGACCCACACGAAAGCGCCGGGCCCCTCCTCGGAGGAGCCCGGCGCTTCGGTGTTGACGTGGTTACGCCGACTTCTGCTCGCCCGCGCCCCGGCCGCGCGCGTCGCGCGGGATCAGGGTCGGGTTGACGTTGGAGTGGACGACGTCGGCCGTGATGACCACGCGGGCCACGTCCTTGCGGGACGGCACCTCGTACATCACGGACATGAGGACTTCCTCCATGATGGCGCGCAGGCCGCGCGCGCCGGTCTGGCGGAGGATGGCCTGGTCGGCGATGGCCTCCAGGGCCTCGCGCTCGAAGTCCAGCTCCACGCCGTCGAGTTCGAAGAGGCGCTGGTACTGCTTCACCAGCGCGTTGCGCGGCTCGATCAGGATCTGGAGCAGGGCCTCGCGGTCCAGGTTGTGCACCGAGGTGATGACGGGCAGCCGGCCGATGAACTCGGGGATCATGCCGAACTTCACCAGGTCCTCGGGCATGACGTCCTCGAACTGGTCCTTGGACTGCAGCTCGCGCTTGGAGCGGATCGTCGCGCCGAAGCCGATGCCCTTGGCACCCGCCCGGGACTCGATGATCTTCTCCAGGCCGGCGAACGCACCGCCCACGATGAACAGCACGTTCGTCGTGTCGATCTGGATGAACTCCTGGTGCGGGTGTTTGCGGCCGCCCTGCGGCGGGACCGAAGCGGTGGTGCCCTCCAGGATCTTCAGCAGGGCCTGCTGCACGCCCTCGCCGCTGACATCCCGGGTGATCGACGGATTTTCACTCTTCCGCGCGACCTTGTCGATCTCGTCGATGTAGATGATCCCGGTCTCGGCCTTCTTGACGTCGTAGTCGGCCGCCTGGATGAGCTTGAGGAGGATGTTCTCGACGTCCTCGCCCACATAGCCCGCCTCCGTCAGCGCGGTCGCGTCGGCGATCGCGAACGGGACGTTCAGCATGCGGGCCAGGGTCTGCGCCAGGAGCGTCTTGCCGGAACCCGTGGGGCCCAGCAGCAGGATGTTGGACTTCGCCAACTCGATGGCGTCCTCGCGGCTCTGGCCGCCGCTGTTCTCACCGGCCTGGACCCGCTTGTAGTGGTTGTACACCGCGACCGAGAGGGCCTTCTTGGCGGCCTCCTGGCCGACCACATAGCCCTCCAGGAACTCGTAGATCTCGCGGGGCTTGGGGAGTTCCTCCCAGCGCACCTCGCTCGTCTCGGCGAGTTCCTCCTCGATGATCTCGTTGCAGAGGTCGATGCACTCGTCGCAGATGTACACACCGGGCCCTGCGATGAGCTTCTTGACCTGCTTCTGGCTCTTGCCGCAGAACGAGCACTTGAGCAGATCGCCGCCGTCACCGATGCGTGCCACGGTGTGCTTCCCCTTCGCCTGGGAGACGCCCGGACTCTTTCGAATCCAAACGGCTCCTGGTGCTGCCTTATGTCGACGGTACCTTGCCGGGACCCCCGTACGGGCCCCCCTTGGCACGGTTCACTTTGACGTGCGCCTTGCCGAGCCCACGGTCAAACCGGGCCAAGGGCGGCAGAGACTACATCCTCTGTCAGCGGACGTCCGCGTTGTTCATCTTCCGGGTGGAGATGATCTGGTCCACGATGCCGTACTCCAGCGCTTCCTCGGCCGTGAGGATCTTGTCGCGCTCGATGTCCTCGCGGACCTGCTCGATCGGCCGGTTGGAGTGCTTGGCCAGCATGTCCTCCAGCTGCTCACGCATCCGCGTGAACTCGTTGGCGATGATCTCCAGGTCGGAGAGCTGGCCGCGGCCGGTGGAACCGGCCGGCTGGTGGATCAGCACACGGGAGTTCGGCAGGGCCATGCGCTTGCCGGGCGTGCCGGCGGCCAGCAGGATGGCCGCGGCGGAGGCCGCCTGGCCCATGCAGACCGTCTGGATGTCGGGCTTCACGAACTGCATCGTGTCGTAGATCGCCGTGAGGGCGGTCATGTCGCCGCCCGGGCTGTTGATGTAGATCGAGATGTCCCGGTCCGGGTCCATCGACTCCAGGCACAGCAGCTGCGCCATGACGTCGTTGGCGGAGGCGTCGTCGATCTGGACGCCGAGGAAGATCACACGCTCCTCGAAGAGCTTCGCGTACGGGTCGTACTCGCGAATGCCCTGGGAGGTGCGCTCCACGAAGCGCGGGATGACGTAGCGGGCGTCGGGCCGGGGACCGTCGTAACGGGCGTCGGCGGCGCCGGGGAAGTTGCTCATGAGGGTGTTCACCGTCCTGGTGGCGTTCGGGGGGCTGGAGTCTCGGCGGAGCGTGGCGTGGCCGGGCTCAGGAGGCGCCGGTGCCGCCGCCTCCCGGAACACCGGAGGCATGCGTGATGATCTCGTCAATGAGACCGTACTCCTTGGCCTCTTCCGGGGTGAACCAGCGGTCGCGGTCGCCGTCGCGGATGATCGTCTCGACGGTCTGGCCGGAGTGCAGGGCGGTCAGCTCGGACATGGTCTTCTTGGTGCGCAGCAGGTACTGGGCCTGGATCTTGATGTCCGAGACCGTACCGCCCAGGCCCGCGGAGCCCTGGTGCATCATGATGTCCGTGTGCGGCAGGGCGAAGCGCTTGCCGGCGGTGCCGCCGGTGAGCAGGAACTGGCCCATCGAGGCCGCCATGCCCATGCCGATGGTGACCACGTCGTTCGGGATGTACTGCATGGTGTCGTAGATCGCCATGCCGGCCGTCACCGAGCCGCCGGGGCTGTTGATGTAGAGGTAGATGTCCCTGCCGGGATCGGCCGCGAGCAGCAGCAGCTGCGCGGTGATCTTGTTCGCGATGTCGTCGTCGACCTGCTGGCCGAGGAAGATGATCCGCTCGCCGAGCAGCCGATTGTAGACCTGGTCGCCGAGGCCACCACCGATGGAAGGCTCGCCGGCGGCGGAGGGCATCAGATTCGTCACGTATCCACCTGCTCGTCTTACGACGGCGCCGGGCCGTCTCACGTTTCCGTAGCCGGGGGCTTGGCTGCCCTCGTACTCATGGACCCTAACGCGATGGTCCCTTCGGGGAATCCCGGTAACAGGGCTGTTCGCCGGGGGCGTAGAGCCTCCGGCGGTGGGCCGATGGCTACTCGCCGTGGTTGCGCCGGCGCAGGTGCGTCCGGCGGAAGGGCCGCCGCCGACCCGCCGCGGCTGTGCCGGTGGGAGGCGGCTGCGGGTCCGATGCGGCCGTTCGCGCAGTTCCCCGCGCCCCTTTCGGGGCGCTGACCCCAGGCCCTATGACAAGGGGCCCCCGGGCAGTGCCCAGGAGCCCCTTCTACGTCGCTGGAGGCGCCGTGGGCTCAGCCCTCGGTCTTCTCCTCGGCGGGCTCGTCCGTGGCCTCGGCGGCGGCCTCGGTGGCCTCCGTCTCGTCCTCGTCGTCCAGGTCGACGAGCTCGCCGTTGGTGTCCTTCACCGTGGCGGCCTCGACCACGACGGCCAGGGCCTTGCCGCGGGCCACCTCGCCGACCAGGAGCGGGACCTGACCGCCCTCGACGACGGCCTGGGCGAACTGGTCGGGGGACATGCCGGAGGAGGCCGCGCGCCGCATGAGGTGCTCGGTGAGCTCCTCCTGGTTGACGTTCAGCTTCTCGACCTTGACCAGCTCGTCGAGGACGAACTGGGTCTTGATGCCCTTGACCGCGGCTTCCTTGGTCTCGGCCTCGAACTCCTCGGCGGTCTTGCCCTGGATCTCGAGGTACTTCTCGAGGTCGAGACCCATCTGGCCGAGCTGGTGGTGCTCCAGGTTGTGCTTGCGGGTGTTGATCTCGTCCTCGAGCAGCTTCTCGGGGACGGGCACCTCGACGAGCTCCAGGAGCTTCTCCAGGACGCGCTCCTGGGCCTGCGTGGCCTGGTCGTACGTCTTCATGTCGGCCAGCCGCTTGCGGCTGTCGGCCTTCAGCTCGTCCAGGGTGTCGAACTCGGAGGCGAGCTGCGCGAACTCGTCGTCCAGCTCGGGGAGTTCACGCGCGGCGACCTGGGTGACCTTGACGGTGACCTCGGCCTCCCGGCCGGCCGCGGAGCCGCCCTTGAGCTCGGAGGTGAAGGTGGCCTCGCCACCGGCCTCCAGGCCCTTCACGGCGTCGTCGATGCCGTCGAGCAGCTCGCCGGAGCCGATGGTGTAGGAGACGCCGCTGGCGATGCCGTCCTCCAGCACCTCGCCGTCGACCTTGGCCTCCAGGTCGATGGTGACGACGTCACCCTCCTCGGCGGCCCGCTCGACCGGGGAGGTGGACGCGAAGCGCTCGCGGAGCTGCTCCACGGACTTCTCGATGTCCTCGTCGGTCACCTCGACCGCGTCGACCTCGACCTCGATACCGGAGTAGTCCGGGATCTCCAGGGCGGGGCGGATGTCGACCTCGGCGGTGAAGTTCAGCGTCTCGCCGTCCTTCAGCTCGGTGATGTCGACCTCGGGCTGGCCCAGCGGGTTGAGCTCGGCCTCGTTGACCGCCTCGGTGTAGAACTTCGGAAGCGCGTCGTTGACGGCCTCCTCCAGCACCGCACCGCGGCCGAAGCGCTGGTCGATGACGCGCGCCGGGATCTTGCCCTTGCGGAAGCCCTTCACCGTGACCTGCTGGTTGATCTTCTTGTACGCCGCGTCGAGGCTGTCCTTGAGCTCCTCGAAGGGCACCTCGACAGTGAGCCGAACCCGAGTCGGGTTCAGGGTCTCCACGGCGCTCTTCACGGTTCGGTCTCCTTGTGGCTGACTGCTTGGGTTCTGCCGGGACCAGAGAGGCCCGGCGGAGTTTCGCCGCCCGGAGGAGTTCGTAGGCCGCCGAGTGGGGGCCGGGACACGCGGGCGCGCAGCTTGCATAGTAACCGCAGCCGCTCAGCGCCCCAAAAGGCGATCAAGACGGACGCCGTCATTCGGTGGTCGGGGTGGCGGGATTTGAACCCACGGCCTTCCGCTCCCAAAGCGGACGCGCTACCAAGCTGCGCCACACCCCGTTTCGGTGCGACACGTAGGGTACATGCCCGGGCCGCCCACGTCGGCCGCTTTGTTCACCCGCGTCGGACTCGCGTCCGCGAGGACCAACACGTTGGCCTACGCGGTGTACGACCCGCTACGATGCCTTCTGTGCCGCGGTCACGGACCTGCGGCGCGTGTTGTGCGGGCGTAGCTCAATGGTAGAGCTTCAGTCTTCCAAACTGACTACGCGGGTTCGATTCCCGTCGCCCGCTCCGCGTGGCGAAGGCCCAGGTGCGAGGTTCCGACCTCCTGCCTGGGCCTTCGGTGCGTCCGGGGCCGGGCCGCCGTCGCGGGGCGGGCGCGCCGACCGTGCGGACGGAGGAGCGGACGCCGTACAGGGCGTACGGAATCTACGTCTGGTGTTCCGTTGTCCACGTCTCGTGTTCCGTCGCGCGGTCCGGGCGCGCGCCCACGCGCGCCCACGCGGTCAGAAGCTGATCGAGTTGATGGTCTGCGCTATCGAGTCGAGGAAGCGCTGGATGGAGGGGGCCATCCCGGTCGACGCGAGGAAGAAGCCGAAGAGGACGGCGACGATCGCGGGGCCGGCCTTGATGCTCCCCCCTCTGATCAGCACTACCAGGATGATCGCCAACAGCAGCACCACAGACAGTGAAATGGCCACAACTGATCACGCCCTCGGTCGGTTCCGCTCTCCCGGCCCGGGGGTACGACCCCGCACCCCCGCCAGAACCATCGTGCCACCAACCCGGCCGCACTATGCGGCCCGTGACACAACGTCGACAACTCACCGCCCACCGGCCCCCGCCCGCACAGTAATTCGAGGCTCCACCCGGCCGTAGATCCAAGGCAATTGGCAGACATGGTTTCGGTGTCCACACAACGCGTGCGCAGCCCATTCGAATTGTTGACACAGACACCACAAGACAGGCTCACATGCCGACGTTATGCACCAATTAGTCAGGATGAATAGGGACATCGCGGGTGTAAGTGCCGCATGAAACCGCATGGGTATCGGAGTCGACCCGGGTAAATCGACCGGCGGTTCACAGGACGGTCACGGCGGATATGCAGCATTCACGTCGGTGGTTTTACGAAATCCCACAGGCGCCGCTAGGGTGCCTCAGATGTTTGCCGCCGCCACGTCCCCCGGCCAGAACCCAGCACCGCGTCCCCCGGCCCGGCCGCCGGTGGACAGACAGCGCGACGCGTTCTTCGACAACGCCAAGTACCTGGCGATCGTGCTCGTCGCGATGGGTCACTCCTGGGAGCCGCTGAAGGGCGACAGCCGCGTCCTGGAGGCGCTGTACAGCGCCGTGTACGCCTTCCACATGCCGGCGTTCATCATCATCTCCGGCTACTTCTCCCGGAACTTCGACATGCGCCCGGACCGGCTGAAGCGGCTGGTCACCGGTGTGGTCGTGCCGTACGTCCTGTTCGAGACCGCCTATTCGCTGTTCCAGCGGTACGTCGACCACTCCCCCGGTCAGGACATCAGCCTGCTCGACCCCTGGTACCTGACCTGGTTCCTGTGCGCGCTGTTCGTCTGGCGGCTGACCACGCCGATCTGGCGGGCGGTCCGGCACCCGCTGCCCGCCGCCTTCCTCGTCGCGATGCTGGCGTCCGTGTCCCCCAGCATCGGTGACGACCTGGACCTCCAGCGGGTCCTGCAGTTCCTGCCGTACTTCGTGCTCGGCCTGTGTCTGCGGCCGGAGCACTTCCGGCTGGTACGCCGGTGGCCGGTGCGGATCGCCGCGGTGCCGGTGTTCGCGGTCGCGCTGGCGTTCGCGTGGTGGTCGGTGCCGCGGATGAACACCGCGTGGTTCTACCACCGGGACTCCGCGCAGGAGCTGGGTGCGCCGTGGTGGTGCGGGCCGGTGATGGTGCTCGCGATGTTCGGCTGCTCGATGTTGCTGACGGCCTGCTTCCTGTCCTGGGTACCGGGCCGGCGGATGTGGTTCACGACACTGGGCGCGGGCACGCTGTACGGCTATCTGCTGCACGGTTTCGTCGTGAAGTACGGCGACCACGCGGGCTGGTTCGACGCGAGGTGGCTGCACGGTCCGCTCGGCGAGATCCTCGTCACCGCGCTCGCCGGCGCCGTGGTCACGCTGCTGTGCTCCCGGCCCGTCCAGCGGGTGTTCCGGTTCGCCATGGAGCCGAGGATGGCCTGGGCGTTCCGGCAGGACCCGGCGGAACTGGCGCGGGGCCGGCAGAGCCGGGAGGGCCGGGAGAGCCTGGAGAGCCGGGAGGGCCGGGAGGGCTGGGAGGGCCGGGAGGGCCGGGAGGGCCGGGAGATGGCCAACGCGTGATTCCGCTTACGCGGGCAGACCCAGGAGGGCGCGCAGCCGGGCGTACTTCTCGGTCAGCCGTTTCCGGGTGTCCTCGTCGAGTACGGCGAGCCGGCCGGGGTCGGCGTTGTGCGCGAGGTCGGCCTGTTTGACGAGGAGCGCGCCCGGGGTGTCGAGGATGCGGCGGGCGTACGCCTCGGGGGGCTCGCCGGGGCGTTTGGTGACGGCGAGGACGATCGCCCTGGTGCGGGCGGTGAGGGGGGCCGCCGCCAGCCAGTCCGCCGTGAGGGCATGGTCCTCGACGGCGTCGTGCAGCCAGGCGGCGGCGATCTGCTCCGGGTCACCGCCGCGGACGCGGACGCCTTCGGCGACGGCGGCGAGGTGCTCGGCGTAGGGGCGGCCGGCCTTGTCGGTCTGCGCCGCGTGCGCGGCTCGGGCGAGGGCCTCTACTTCGGCGAGGGAGAGCGGGGTCGGGGTCGGGGTCACGGTGCGAGTATCCCGTGGCGGGGGTGGGGGCGGGGACGCTTACCGGCGCTTGCAGGGTGCCGCCTGCGCCCACCCGTGCCGCCTGGGGGGCACCTCCCAGGCCCTTAAGCCACTGGGGGAGGCACGCCTGCCCGCAGCTGGGGAGAGACGGCGGGCGAAGCGCCCCGTAAGGAGCGCGAGGCCGTATCGAGCTGCGGCTCCGCCACGTGGGCGCGACCAGCCCCCACCGGCCCGCAGCCCAACCGTCGGCCTCCTCACCGCGCCGCCTCCCGGCAGATCAGCAGCAGCGCCCGGTCGTCGTTCACGTCCTTCGCCACCGCCTCGATCAGGTGCCAGGCCGCCCCGTGGAAGCCGCCGGCGACATAGCGGTCGGCCTCTCCCGTGAGGCGGTCGATGCCCTCCACGATGTCCCGGTCCGACGTCTCCACCAGGCCGTCCGTGAAGAGCATCAGGACGTCCCCCGGCCGCAGCGAGCCCTTGACCGAGTCGAACTGCGCGCCGTCGTACACGCCCAGGAGAGGCCCCTCCGCGGCCTTCTCCTCCCAGCGGCCGCTGCCCGCGCTGAGCTGGAGGCCCGGGGGGTGGCCCGCGGAGTACAGCTCGTAGTCGCCCGAGTCCAGGTCGAGGACCAGGTGGATCGAGGTGGCGAAGCCCTCGTCCCAGTCCTGGCGCAGGAGGTAGCCGTTGGCGGCGGTGAGAAAGGCGTGCGGGGGCAGCGACCCCAGGAGGCCGCCGAACGCGCCGGACAGCAGCAGGGCGCGGGACGCCGCGTCCATGCCCTTGCCGGAGACGTCGGTGAGGACGACCTCCATCGTGCGGCCGTTGTTCGTGCGGGCCGCGACCACGAAGTCGCCGGAGAAGGACTGTCCGCCGGCCGGCCGCAGGGCCATCTCTCGGTGCCAGCCCGGCGGCAGCTTCGGCAGCTTGCTCTGCACCCGGATGCGTTCGCGCAGGTCGAAGAGCATGGTGCCGCCGCGCCGCCAGGGCACACCGACCCGGCTGCGGAACTGGGCGGTGAGCAGCCCGAAGAAGCCGCAGGCGGCGACGACGAGGACCACGCCCGGGGTGACCCGGGAGGGGCCCTCGGTGTAGGGGCCGAGCCGTACCGACTCCACGATCAGCGCCGTGGCCGCCGCCGCGTACAGACCGAGCAGGCTTGCCGGGCGCAGCAGAAGGCCGCCCGCGATGATCGGCAGGACCAGAGAAGCCGGGGAGAACCACACGGAGTTGGCGAGGGTCATGGCCGCCAGCACCGGGACGGTCAGCAGCAGACCGATGAGCGCGATCCAGTCCGAGCCGTCGCCGCGGAAGTAGTCCACGGCGCTTCTGCGCAGGCCGACGCGGGCCCGGTGCCACTGCATCTTCCACCGGGCCGTGAACGTCTCGGCCTTTCCGCGCCGATCTCCGTCTACTGCCATTAGTTCGGGACCCTATCCATCGGACCAGCTGCTTGGCACGGGAGGTCCCACTTGTCCCCCGTCCGAGGTTCACCGTCGACTGCGACTTCACAGTGAACTTCACCGGAAGCCCCCGCGTCGGCGTCCGGGAGAAATTCGCTAGCTCGTCCCGCATTGCCCCTGATAGGCATGGCGTATGGCGAGTGACCGTACGACCGAGTTGAAGGTGCTGCGTGCCGAGGAGTTCGACGGCTGGTGGGACCACCTGGTGCGGGCTTTCGGGGCCGGCCCGGCGTCGGCCGAGGAGCGCGAGCTGGACCGGTCGCTGACGGAGGTCGAGCGTTCGCTGGCCGTCTGGGACGGGGCCGAACTCGTCGGGACGAGCGGGGCGTTCAGCTTCCGGATGACCGTGCCGGGCGGTGCCGTGCTGCCCGTGGCCGGCGTCACCATGGTGAGCGTGTCCGCGACACACCGGCGGCGCGGGGTGCTGACCGCGATGATGCGCCGCCAGCTGGACGACGTACGGGAGCGGGGCGAGGCGCTCGCCGCGCTGACCGCCTCCGAGCCGGCGATCTACGGCCGCTTCGGGTACGACGCGGCGACCTACCAGCTGCACGCCGAGATCGACACGAGCCGGGTGACGCTGGACGTACCGGCCGGCACCGACGACGTACGGCTGCGGTACGCGGCGCCGGCCGACGTGCTCGACGCGTGTGAGGCGGTGTACGCGGAGCTGGTGCCGCTGCGGCCCGGGATGCTGGCCCGGCAGCCCGGCTGGGAGCGGGCGGGGCTGCTGGACCCGGAGAGCGAGCGGGACGGGGCGTCGGCGCTGCAGTGCGTGGTCGCCGAGCGGGAGGGGCGGGTCACCGGGTATGCCCGGTTCCGCACCAAGCTGGGCTGGTCGCCGAGCGGGCACGACGGCACGGTGACGCTGGAGGACCTGGCCGCGCTGGACACGGCGAGCGACGCGGCGCTGTGGCGGTTCCTGTTCGGCATCGACCTGATGTCGAAGCTGACGGTACGGGGGCGGCCGGTCGACGACGCCTGGCAGTACCTGGTCTCCGACATCCGGCGCTGTCTGACGCGGGTGCGGGACATGGGGTACGTCCGTGTCGTCGACGTCGGTGCGGCGCTCGCGGCGCGGACCTACCAGGCGCCGGTGGACGTGGTGCTGGAGGTGGCCGACGCCTTCTGCCCGTGGAACGCGGGGCGTTGGCGGCTGGCCGGCGACGCCAAGGGCGCGTCCTGCGAACGTACGACCGATTCGGCCGAACTCGCCCTGTCCGTACGGGAGCTGGGAGCGGCGTACCTCGGTGGTGTCTCGCTGCTGTCGCTGGCCCGCGCCGGCCGGGTGCGGGAGCTGCGGCCGGGGGCGCTGGCGGAGGCGTCGACGGCGTTCGGGTCACCAGTGCTGCCGTGGCTGCCGCACGGTTTCTAGTGCGCGCCGCTCAGCGTTCCTGACCAGCGTCTCTGACCAGCGTCTCTGATCAGCGTTCCTGGCAGCGGGGGCACCAGAAGAGGTTGCGGGCGGCGAGGTCGGCCGTGCGGATCTCGGTGCCGCAGACGTGGCAGGGCAGGGTGGCCCGGCGGTAGACGTACACCTCGCCGCCGTGGTCGTCGACGCGCGGTGGGCGTCCCATGGCCTCCGGGGTGTGCTCGGGGCGGACGGTGTCGATGCGGTTGTTCCGCACGCCCTCGTGCATGAGCTCGACGAGATCGGCCCACACCGCGTCCCACTCGGCGGGCCTGAGCTCCTTGCCCGCGCGATAGGGGTCGATCCCGTGCCGGAACAGCACCTCGGCGCGGTAGACGTTGCCGACCCCCGCGATGACCTTCTGATCCATCAGAAGCGCGGCGACGGTCGTACGGCTGCGGGAGATCCTCCGGTACGCGACGCCCGGGTCGGCGTCGTCACGGAGCGGATCCGGGCCGAGCCGGGCGTGTACGGCATGCTTCTCCGCGTCGGTGATCAGGGCGCAGGTGGTGGGGCCGCGCAGGTCGACGTACGAGGTGGCGTCGGCGAGGCGGAGCCGGACGGTGTCGGTGGCCGGGGGTGCGGGGGCGTCACCGAAGGTGACCTTGCCGAAGAGGCCGAGGTGGATATGGACCCAGTCGCTGTCGCGGAAGCCGAGGAAGAGGTGCTTGCCGTGGGCCTCGGTACGGGTGAGTTCGGCGCGGTCCAGCAGGGCGGCGGCGTCGGAGAACTTGCCCTGCGGGCTGCTGACCCGCACGGGGCCGGTGAGCCGCCGGTAATCCGCCGCGAGCCGGTGAATAGTGTGCCCTTCCGGCACGAAAGCCATTCCTTTCCTACCCGCCCGCCCGACTCGCTCAGTGAAGAGGAGTACGTCGAGTAGACAGGAGACTGAGAGCACCCCGTCGAACGGAATGAGGGGCGCACCATGAGCCAGGAGCGCGCCGTGAGGGGCGCGGGGCTGGGTTGATTCGCGGCTCCGCCGCGTGGATGCGTTCAGCCCCCGCCGGGCCGCGGCCGTGCAACCGCCGGCTGCCCCGGGCCTCGCCTCTCGGTGGGCCGAGTCGGGTGGGTGGCAGGCGGCCGGGCGGGGAAAAGTGTTACGGCTGGGGGTGGTGCGCCGGGATCGGCGGGAGGTCGCCCGTCGTCTCGTACTCCGTCAGCATGTCGATGCGGCGGATGTGGCGCTCGCCCTCGGAGAACGGCGTGTTCAGGAAGGTCTCGACGAACTTCGTCGCCTCCTCCTGCGTATGCATCCGCGCCCCCACCGCGACGACGTTCGCGTTGTTGTGCTGCCGGCCCAGCGACGCGGTCTCCTCGCTCCAGGCGAGTGCCGCCCGCACGCCCTTCACCTTGTTCGCGGCGATCTGCTCGCCGTTACCGGAGCCGCCGATGACGATGCCGAGGGACTCGGGGTCCGCCGCCGTCCGCTCGGCCGCGCGGAGGCAGAAAGGCGGGTAGTCGTCCTGGGCGTCGTAGATGTGGGGGCCGCAGTCGACGGGGTCGTGACCCGCTTCCTTCAGCCACTCGACGAGGTGGTTCTTGAGTTCGAAGCCCGCATGGTCGGAGCCGAGATACACGCGCATGGGACGAGTGTGACATGCCCGTTAACGCACGGCAGCGTCGGGGCCGGACCCCGGAAAGTGTGAGTAACACTACAGAACCTCAGGAAAACCTCAAGTAACGATCTGGAATCAAAGGTTCAGGAATTCGCCTGCCTCCGTTTCACTGGACCAACTCGTACGCCGCTCGTACGGGACCTCCGCTCAACGGCGCAAAGGAATTCCCCCATGACTTCGCAGCCGACCACGACTGCCACGTCCCCGGCCGGTGATCCCGGCAACGGTCTGCACGCAGGACTCAAGAACCGTCACCTGTCGATGATCGCCATCGGCGGTGTCATCGGCGCCGGCCTCTTCGTCGGTTCCAGTTCCGGTATCGCCACCGCAGGGCCCGGCATCCTGCTGTCGTACGCCCTCGTCGGCACGCTCGTCGTCCTCGTGATGCGGATGCTCGGCGAGATGTCCGCCGCCAATCCGACCTCCGGTTCGTTCTCCGCGCACGCCGACCGCGCGCTCGGCCGCTGGGCCGGGTTCTCCATCGGCTGGCTGTACTGGTTCTTCTGGGTCGTGGTGCTGGCGGTGGAGGCCACCGCCGGTGCCAAGATCCTGGAGGGCTGGATCCCGGCCGTGCCCCAGTGGGGCTGGGCGCTCATCGTGATGGTGGTGCTCACCGCCACCAACCTGATCTCGGTCGGCTCCTACGGCGAGTTCGAGTTCTGGTTCGCCGGGATCAAGGTCGTCGCGATCGGCGCGTTCATCGTCGTCGGCCTGCTGGCCGTCCTCGGCGTGCTGCCCGGCGTGCACGCGGACAAGGCGAGCTTCGCCAACCTCACCGACCACGGCGGATTCCTGCCCCACGGGCCCGGCGCGATCCTCACCGGTGTGCTGCTGGTCGTCTTCTCCTTCATGGGCAGCGAGATCGCCACCCTGGCCGCCGGTGAGTCCGAGGACCCGCAGCGGGCCGTCACCAAGTCCACCAACAGCATCATCTGGCGGATCGGCGTCTTCTACCTCGGCTCGATCCTCATCGTCGTCGCACTGCTGCCCTGGAACGACCCGTCGATCAAGGAGAAGGGCTCGTACGTCGCCGCCCTCGACTCCCTCGGTATCGCGCACGCCGGCGAGATCATGAACTTCATCGTGCTGACCTCGGTGCTGTCCTGTCTCAACTCCGGTCTGTACACGGCCTCCCGGATGGCGTTCTCGCTCGGGCAGCGCGGCGACGCGCCGAAGGCTTTCGCCCGGACCACCTCCCGCGGTGTGCCGATGGCCGCGATCATCGCCTCCGTCGTCTTCGGGTTCGTCGCCGTCTTCTTCAACTACCGGTTCCCGGACTCCGTCTTCCTCTTCCTCGTCAACTCCTCCGGCGCGGTCGCCCTGTTCGTCTGGCTGGTCATCTGCTTCTCGCAGCTGCGCATGCGGAAGATCATCCAGGCCGAGGCGCCGGAGAAGCTCGTCGTGAAGATGTGGCTGTACCCGTACCTGACCTGGGCGACGGCCGGTCTGATCGTGTTCGTCCTGGCCTACATGCTGACCGACACGGAGGGCGAGAGCAGCGGTCGTACGACCGTGCTGCTGTCGCTGCTCGTCGCGGCGCTCGTGATCGCCGTCGCCGTGGTGAAGCAGAAGCTCACGGGGGGCCGCGTGGCGGCGACCGCCGCGGAGGCGGGCGAGCCCGCCGACAAGGTGTCCGTCGGCTGAGCCGTCCGCCGGTCACAGCAGGGTGAAGCCCTCCTTGACCTGCTGGTACGTCCGCACGGCCTGGGTTTCGATCGCCGGCTGGTACCAGGTGTTGATCTGGTACGACTTGCCGTCGGCGTCGAAGCCCAGCAGCCGTGCGTGCCAGCGGACGCCCTTGAGGGTGAAGGTGTACTCCCAGATCACCGCCGGGTAGCCGCGGAACTCCGTCTCGACCAGCCGGATCTTCGTGTAGTCCTGGCCCTGGTGGGCGCTGCGTTCGGAGGCACTCCAGCTGTCCATGAGGTCGCCGCGGGCCAGGGAGGACTTGGCGACGAGTTCCTGGCTGCCGTCGGGGGAGGTGTAGTGCACCTCGGCGCCGGTCTTCACGTCCCTGCGCCAGCCCTTCGGGGTCACCCAGGCGAAGCCGCCGGCCTCCTCGTGGGCGCCGGGCGGGAGGCTGCGGGGGCGGGCGGTGCCAGCCACTGTGGCCGACGGGGAAGTGGTGGCCGAGGGGGTTGGAGAGGTGCCGGTCGCTGTGTCGCTGTCGCCGCCGCCTGTTGTGGTGGTGAGGAGGATGGCGAGGGCGGTGGCTACCGCCGCGGTTCCCAGTACGGCCAGGAGAGTTGTGCGTTTGGGGGCTTTGCGGTGGTGGGGCACTGCGGGTGCGTGGTGGCTTGTCGCGCTCCGCGGCGGAGCCGCTGCTGGATGCAGCCCCGCGCCCCTTTCGGGGCGCTTCAGCTCGGGGCGTTGCGATGCGAAGCCTGTCGGAGGGGGAGCCTGGAGGGTGGGCCCTGCCGAGTTGCTGGGCGGAGTTTCCGAGCGGACCTCTGAGCGTCGCGTCGCCGCCTCCGTCGAGGGGCTCACCGGCGGGGACGTCCGCACCTCCGTCGGCTGCGGCTGCGGGCGTTCGTCCTCGGGCTCCGGCACGCGCAGCTTCGTCAGGTCCACGTACGCCGGTGTCGGGCGCTCCGCCGGAGCCGGAGCCGGAGTCGGCGTCGGAGTCGGAGTCGGCGTCGGCGTCGGCGTCGGCGTCGGCGTCGGAGTCGGAGTCAGAGTCGGCGTCGGAGCCGGAGCCGGAGCCGGAGCCGGAGCCGGAGCCGGAGTCGGAGCCGGAGCCGGAGCCGGGGCCGGAGTCGGGGCCGGAGTCGGGTAGGTCTCCGTCGGGGTCTGGGGTGGGTACGCCACTGGACGCAGGGTCTGTTCCACCTCCGCCAGGCCTGGCCTCGCCGTCGGTTCCTTCGCCAGCAGCGCTGCCAGCAGGTCGTGCAACGGGCCTGCCGCGGCGGGGAGTTCGGGCTCCTCGTAGAGGACCGCGTGCAGGGTGGCCAGCGTCGTGTCGCGGGAGAAGGGGGAGCGGCCGCCGAGGGCCGCGCACAGGGTCGCGCCGAGCGACCAGACGTCCGACGGCGGGCCCTGCGGACGCCCCGAGATCCGCTCGGGTGCCATGTAGTCGGGGGAGCCGACGAGCATGCCGACCATGGTGAGCGCCTTGGCGTCCTGGATCGCCGCGATGCCGAAGTCGGTGAGGACGACCCGGCCGGCCGCGTTCTCGACGAGGACGTTCCCGGGTTTGATGTCGCGGTGCAGCACTCCCCCGGCGTGCACCTGGCGCAGCGCGGCGACCAGGCCGAGGCCGATCCGGGCCGCCGCCCGCGGGCTCAGCGCCCCCTCCTCGGCCATGATCCACTCCAGGGAGCGGCCGTTGACCAGCTCCATGACGATCCACAGGCGTTCGCCCTCGTCGACGACGTCGTAGACCCGTACGACATTGGGGTGGTCGATCCGGGCGGTGGCCCTGGCCTCGCGCAAAGTGCGTTCGCGGCGGGTGCGGGTGTCCTCGGCGTCGAGGCCGTCGATCCGCATCTCCTTGACGGCGACCTGCCGGTCCAGCGTCTCGTCGGTGGCCCGCCACACCCGCCCCATTCCCCCCTGCCCGATACTCTCGGCCAGCCGGTAGCGACCGGTCACCAGCAGCCCCGGGACACCACCGTGCACCGTGCTCTCCGAATTCCCTGGACCAACCGAATTCCCTGGACTACCGGAATTCCCTGAGATCCCTGAACTCCCTGAATTCTCCGGCAATTCGCTGCACCCCCTCAACGACCGCCCCTGCTGACACACAATGGTCACACTTACGGCCATACCAGCATAGTGCGGAGAAATCTTGTGGTACCTCTTCAAGTGACCGCGAATTCAGGCGCGGTCCAGGGGGTTGCAAGGGGGACGAACATGAGTTCTCGTCGTATGGCAGTCGTCGCGGGATCGCTGGTCACGGCATCTTTCTCGGCCGTGATGATCCTTCCGTTCACGGCTGCCGCCGATGACCAGGGACCGGCAAGCGGCAAGGGGGGAAAGGCGGTTGACCAGGCACCGGCGGGTGTGAAGCTGACGACCACACTGCCCGAGAAGATCTCGGTCGACAACAGTTCACAGAAAACGGCGATTACCGCCACGGTCAAGAACGAAGGCACCAAGGACAGCGCCGACATCAGGCTTTTGGTGGTCGGTTTCGACGGCCTGAAGGTCACGAACGTGCAGGGCTGCGACGCCATCGCGGCGAAGGACCTGCCGGCCGGTTCGAACAGCGGCTTCAGTTGCCCGGTCGGCGCGCTCGGCGCGGGCAAGTCGAAGTCGTACCCGGTGGACGCCACCTTCGACCTGGGCAAGACCGGGAAGATCTGCCTGCCCGTGCAGAGCGCGGACGGGAAGAAGACCTTCTGGCAGCAGGGCCCGGTGCCGTTCGGTACGACGAACCCGTCGCCGAACGCCCCGGCCACCCCGCTGCTGCTAGGCACCGACAACAAGCCGGTCGGACCGAGCGGCGACCAGTTGCCGAAGACCGGTGCGGGCAGTGACGTGCTGCCGCTCGGCGCGGCCGGCGCGGCACTGATCGCGGCCGGGGCGGCGGGCGTGTGGTGGTCACGGCGGCGGACCGGCTGAGCGGGACACCCACGGGAAGGGGCCCGGGGCGCGTGCGCGCCCCGGGCCCCTTCCCGTATCCGATGCCGTCAGCCCTTGTCGGCCATTCGGTGCCGTCAGCCCTTGTCGGCCATTCGGTGCCGTCAGCCCTTGTCGGCCATTCGGTGCCGTCAGTTCTTGTCGGCGAACTTCCAGGCGGCCGGCAGCGCGCCCATCGCCAGGGCCGCCTTCACCGCGTCGCCGATCAGGAACGGGGTGAGGCCCGCGGCGATCGCCGCGGACGCGGACAGGTCGGCGGCGTAGGCCAGGTACGGCACACCGATCGCGTAGATGATCGCCTCGCCGAGCAGCATCGTGCCCGCCATCCGCAGCACGTCGCGGTCGGCACCGCGGCGGGCCAGGGCGCCCACGACGGCGGAGGCGAGCATCATGCCGAGGATGTAGCCGAAGGAGACGGAGACCCCGGAGGTGCCGCTCGCGAACCACGGCACGCCAGCGAGGCCAGCCAGCGCGTACAGGGCGAGGGAGAGCAGACCGCGGCGGGCGCCGAGGGCGGTGCCCACGAGCAGGGCCGCGAAGGTCTGGCCGGTGACCGGGACCGGGGAGCCCGGGACCGGGACGGCGATCTGGGCGGCGAGGCCGGTGAGCGCGGCGCCGCCGACCACGAGGGCCACGTCACGTACCCGGGACGCGGGCAGGAGATCGGCGAGGACGGTGCCGGTGCGGGTCGACGCGGCTGCGGTGGCGGTGCTCATGGGGACTCCGCGAGGTGAGGGTGGGCGGACAACCAGGGGACACCGTGACGCTATCCCGGGCCGCCTGAGCCGAACACGTCAGCGATCGACAAAGGCCGGAACGGGCGCTTGGTGGGCTCCCCACAAAGGGTGCGGGCTACACGCGGTTCAAGGTGACGCCGATCACTGAGGCAGCGATGTTTCCGTCACGTCAATGGCGTTGAACAGGCCTGTGGAGTTCCACCAATCGAATCCTAGTGGGCTGGTGGGATTCCAGGGTGCTGCCCTACGCTTTCGGACATGGTCGCCCAGTCCCGGAACTTCACGTCGCGTCGCTATGTCGACCTGCGACGGCAAGGGGCTGCCACCTGTCGCCGTCCGGCCTGAGGTCGTGCGGCAGGGACCGGACCCGGCGCGCCTCGATCGCCCAGACGTGTCGGCCCCCGTTCCCGAGGACGGTTCCCATGCCCCGTACCGCGGCACCCCCGCTCCCCTCTCCCCCCGGCGACCGGCGGCGTACCAGCGCCAGCGTGGTGCTGCGGTCGGTGCTGGAGCACGGGCCGGTGGCCCGCTCCACCATCGCCCGGCTGACCGGCCTTTCCCCGGCCTCCGTCACCGACTACTGCGCCCGGTTCACCGAACTCGGCCTGATCCGGGAGGCGCGGGCGCCGCGCCGGGCCGGCGGGGTGGGCCGGCCGCACGTGCCCGTCGACCTGGACGACTCGCGGTTCGTGGTCGGTGGGGTGCACGTGGCCGTGCCGTACACCACGGTCGCGCTGCTCGACCTGCGCGGCCGGGTGGTCCTGCGGCGGGAGTTGAAGCACCGGGACACCGAGCCGCGCGGGGTGCTGGAGCGGGCCGCCGCCGGGCTGGCCGCGCTGCTCGACGGGGTGCCGGGCAGCCGGCCGCTGGGCGTCGGGGTCGCGGTCGGCGGCTGGGTGGACCGGGACTCCGGGACCGTCGTCGAGCACCCGCTGCTGGGCTGGCGCGAGGTGCCGGTGCGCGAGCTGCTCGGCGCGGCCACCGGGCTGCCGGTCCATGTGGACGGGCACGCCCGGGCGTTGGTCAACGGGGAGCGGC
This sequence comes from Streptomyces sp. NPDC051105, assembly GCF_040682795.1. Lineage (NCBI taxonomy): Bacteria > Bacillati > Actinomycetota > Actinomycetes > Kitasatosporales > Streptomycetaceae > Streptomyces > Streptomyces sp. NPDC051105. The sequence continues at coordinate 36,350 of NZ_JBFBBR010000011.1, forward strand.
TCTTCGGGCGGGCCCGGGGCAGCCGGAGCGTGCTGCACCTGTTCGTCGGGAACGTGGTCGACGCGGCCTTCGCGACCGGCGACGAGGTGCACCACGGCCCGCGCTCGCAGGCGGGCACGATCGCCCATCTCCCGGTGCCGGGCGGCACGGAGCCGTGCGACTGCGGGCGCACCGGCTGCCTCCAGGTGGAGCTGAGCGAGCGGACGCTGGTGCGGCGGGCCCGGGCGGCCGGGGTCGTCGACGGCGCCAATCCGATGGACGTCCTCGCGGCGGCCGGCGCCGGTGATCCGGTGGCGACGCGGCTGCTGGTGGAGCGGGCGCGGCTGACCGGGCGGGCGGCGGGGCTGCTCCTCGACGTCCTCAACCCGGAGAGCGTGGTGGTCACCGAGGTGGGCGTCCTGAACCGCGAGGACTGCCTGGCCGCCCTGCGGGAGGCGGTCGGACCGGAGCGGGCCGCCCTGGTCGCGCCGACCAGTTTCGGGGACCGGGTGCTGGCGGTGGCGGGCGGTTCGGTGGTCCTCGACGTGCTGTACCGGGACCCGTTGAGCGCGTCACCACGGCTTATTTAATTCAGAAACTCGGAATGTTGACAGCCGTCGTCCACGGCAAGGAACATCCTTCTCATGACCTGTCGCACCCTCTGTTGCTGACGTCTTGACGCGCTCCGAGCGCGCATTTCCCGCTGCGTGAGATCTCTCTTTCCGGCCTTCTTCCGCCGGAAATTCTCCCTGCCATTCTGCTGCTTCTCAGCTGCTTTTCTCCCGGGAGCCCTCCCATGCCTTCTGCGTCCTCCTCCGACATCGACCGCCGGCTCTTCCTCTCCTCGCTGCTCGGCGCCTCGGCGGCCGTGGCCGGGCTCAGCGGCTGCGCGGGCGGCACGGCCGCCGCCGAGACCACGGGCGCCTCGACCGCTCCGCTGGCCACCAAGGTCCCGGCCGGCACCAGCCTGAAGATCGCCTCCTATCTGAACGCCCAGCAATTGCAGTTCAAGCTGGCGAAACTGCCCGAGCTGCCGTTCACGGTGTCGAGCTGGCTGAACATCGGGGCCGGTCCCGATGTCATCAACGCGTTCCGTGCCAAGTCCCTCGACCTCGCCAACAACGCGGGAATTCCGCCGATCCAGGCGCAGTTCCAGGGTTTCGCCGCGAAGATCGTGGCGATCAACATCACCCGCAAGCCGAACTACACGTTCGCCACCAAGCCCGGCAGCGACATCCGCACGGTCGCCGAGTTCAAGGGAAAGAAGCTCGCCTTCTCGCAGGGGCAGGCCCAGGGGGTCGTGCTGCTGCGGGCGCTGAAGGAGGCCGGGCTCGCCTACGACGACGTGCGGCTGGTCCCGCTGACCAGCAACCAGTTCTTCACGGCCCTGCAGTCCGGCCAGGTGGACGTGGCCCCGCTCCCCAACACCCAGGCGCCGGCCTATATCCAGCAGTACGGCGCGAAGGGCGCCCACACGATCGCCACCGACGTCGTCGACCTGCTCAACCTGCTGTGGGCGCCGCAGGCGGTGCTGAACGACAAGGCCAAGGCGGCCGCGGTCGCCGCGTACATCCCGCAGTGGGCCAAGGGCCTGGTCTGGCAGTGGGAGAACCCGGACACCTGGAACGAGGAGTTCTACGTGAAGACCCAGAACCTGACCCTCGCCCAGGCCCAGGGCATCACGAAGCTCGCCAACAAGCCGTTGTTCCCGCCGAGCTGGGACGAGGCGATCAAGTGGGAGCAGGAGACCGCCGATCTGCTGGCGGAGGGCGGCTTCGTGAAGAAGACCGACGTCTCCTCGCTCTTCGACCACCGCTTCGAGTCCCTCGCCGCGAAGGCCGTACCGGCGGAGTACCGGAAATGACCGCCGTGGCCACCGGCACCGTGCCGGTTCCCGTCGAGGAGGAGGCCCGCCGGGTCCGCCCGCGCCGCCGACTCTCGCCCGGCCGCCGGCTGCCCGCCGCCCGGCTGGTCGGACCCCTGGTCTTCCTCGCCGCCTGGGCGATCGCGTCCGCCGCCGGGCAGCTCGACCCGGGCGCCATCCCGGCGCCCTGGACGGTCCTGGACACGGCGTACCACCTGTGGACCGGGGGGACGCTGCGCACGGACATCCTGACCTCCGTGGAGCGGGCCGGGTACGGCTTCGCGATCGGGCTGACCGCCGGGGTGCTGCTGGCCCTGGCCGCCGGGCTCACCCGGACCGGGGAGGCGTTGATCGACGGGACCGTGCAGATCAACCGGGCGATCCCGACCCTCGGTCTGATCCCGCTGTTCATCCTCTGGCTGGGCATCGGCGAGACCTTCAAGATCGCCATCATCGCGATCGTCGTCTACATCCCGGTCTACCTGAACACACATGCCGCGCTGTCCGCCATCGACAGCCGGTACGTCGAACTCGCCGAGGTCCTGGACCTGTCGAAGCTCCGGTTCATCCGGCAGATCGTGATCCCCGGCGCGCTGCCCGGATTCTTCGTGGGACTCCGGCTCGGTGTCACCGGATCCTGGCTCGGTCTGGTCGTCCTGGAACAGATCAACGCCACCAGCGGCCTCGGCTACATGATGTTCCAGGCCCAGAACTACGGCCGCAGCGACATCATCCTGGTCGGCCTGCTGATCTACGGCGTCTTCGGCCTCGTCTCCGACACCGTGGTCCGTGGCATCGAACGGAGGGTGCTGTCATGGCGCCGCACACTGAGCAGCTGACCCGCCCCGCCGTCCGGCTCCGGGGGCTGACCAGGTCGTTCGGGGGCCGCACGGTCCTCGACGGCATCGACCTCGACCTGCCCGCCGGGCAGTTCACCGCCCTGCTCGGGCACAGCGGCTCCGGCAAGTCCACCCTGCTGCGGGCGGTCGCCGGACTCGACCACGGGGTCGCGGGGAGTGGCGAACTCACCGCTCCGGAACGGGTGTCGGTGGTCTTCCAGGACTCCCGGCTGCTGCCCTGGCGCCGGGTGCTGGACAACGTGGTGCTGGGACTGGACGGCAAGGACGCCCACGCGAAGGGCCGGTCGGCGCTCGAAGAGGTCGGCCTCGGCGGCCGGGAGCGGGCCTGGCCCGGCGAGCTGTCGGGCGGTGAGGCACAGCGCGCCGCGCTCGCCCGCTCCCTGGTCCGCGAGCCCGAACTGCTCCTCGCTGACGAGCCGTTCGGGGCGCTCGACGCCCTCACCCGCATCAAGATGCACCACCTGCTGCGCGCGCTGTGGAGGCGGCACCGGCCGTCCGTGCTGCTCGTCACCCACGACGTCGACGAGGCGATCGTCCTCGCCGACCGTGTCCTGGTCCTGGAGAACGGCCGGATCGGCCTCGACCTGACCATCGACCGCGCCCGGCCGAGCGCCCTCTACCGAAAGCAACTGCTCGCCGCCCTCGGTGTCACGGAGGACCCCGCATGACCCGCCCGCTCCACCTCAACGCCTTCCTCATGAACACCGGTCACCACGAGGCCTCCTGGCGCCTCCCGGAGAGCGATCCCTACGCGCACGTCGACCTCGCGCACTACGTACGGCTGGCCCGCACCGCCGAGCGCGGCACCTTCGACTCGCTCTTCCTCGCCGACGGCCCGCATCTGTGGGGCAGCGTCGAGCAGCGGCCCTCCGGGGCGCTCGAACCCCTCACCCTGCTGACCGCGCTGGCGACCGCCACCGAGCACATCGGCCTGATCGCCACCGCCTCCACCTCCTACAACTCCCCCTACAACCTGGCCCGCAGGTTCGCCTCCCTCGACATCGTCAGCGGCGGACGGGCGGGCTGGAACATCGTCACCACCGCGGGGGCGGAGGCGGCCCGCAACTTCGGTCTGGACGCGGAGCCCGCGCACGCCGAGCGGTACGCCCGGGCCGCCGACTTCCTCGACGTGGCCCTGAAGCTCTGGGACAGCTGGGAGGACGACGCGATCGTCGCCGACAAGGCGGCCGGCGTCTGGGGCGACGACGCGAAGATCCACCCGCCCCGGCACCAGGGGCCGTACTTCAGCGTCGAGGGCGCCCTCAACGTGCCGCGCTCCCCGCAGGGTTACCCGCTGCTGGTGCAGGCGGGGTCCAGCGAGGACGGCAAGGCGTTCGCGGCCCGGTACGCGGAGGCGGTGTTCACCGCGCAGCAGACCATCGAGGACGCCCGCGCCTTCTACGCCGACCTCAAGGCCCGTACGGCCGCGGCCGGCCGGGACCCGGACCACATCAAGGTGCTGCCGGGCATCGTCCCGGTGATCGGCTCGACCGAGGCCGAGGCGCGGGCCAACGAGCGGCTCCTCGAGGACCACATCGTGCACCGGCACGGTGTCGACGGCCTGGAGCGGCTCCTCCAACTGGCCCCCGGCACCCTGGAGCTGGACGCGCCGCTGCCGGCCGGCCTGCCGTCCGAGGACGCCGTCGAAGGGGCCAAGAGCCGCTACACGCTGGTCGTCGAACTCGCCCGCCGCGACCGGCTCACCGTCCGGCAGCTGATCGGCCGGCTCGGCGGCGGCCGCGGCCATCTGACCTTCGCCGGGACACCGGAGCAGGTCGCCGACGCGATCGAGACCTGGTTCACCCAGGGCGCCGCCGACGGCTTCAACATCATGCCGCCGGTGCTCCCCTCCGGCCTGGAGGCCTTCGTCGACCACGTCGTACCGCTCCTGCGCGCCCGCGGCCTGCTGCGCGCAGAGTACGGCCCCCGCCGCACCCTGCGGGAGCGCTACGGCCTCCCCCGCCCCGCCAACCAGTACGTCACTCCCGCACTCGCCACCGTCTGAAAGGACGCCCCGCATGTCCATCGAGATCCGCAAGGTCACCGCGAACATAGGCGCCCAGGTCCTGGGCGTGGACATCGCCAAGCCGCTGGACGAGGAGCAGGTCGCAGCGATCCGCGAGGCCCTGAACGCCCACAAGGCCCTGGTCTTCGACGACGTCGACCTCGACGACGCGGGCCAGGAGGCCTTCGCCCGGCACTTCGGCGGCCTCACCACAGCCCACCCGACGGTGCCCGCCGTCGACGGCGCCCCGAACGTGCTGCCCGTCGACAGCGAGCGCGGCCGGGCCAACCACTGGCACACGGACGTGACGTTCGTCCTGAACCCGCCCCAGGCCAGCACCCTGCGCTCCCTCACGATCCCGCCGTACGGCGGCGAGACCCTGATCGCCAGTTCGGCCGCCGCCTACCGCGACCTGCCCGAGCCGCTGCGCGCGCTCGCGGACACGCTCTGGGCGGAGCACACCAACGACTACGACTACGCCGTACCGGACGAGGAGATCGGCGAGGAACAGGCAGCCCAGCGCGCCCAGTTCACGTCGATCAAGTTCCGCACGGTGCACCCGGTCGTCCGGGTGCACCCGCTGACCGGTGAACGCGGCCTGTTCATCGGCGGGTTCGCGCAGCGGATCGTCGGCCTGTCGAAGGAAGAGTCCCGCAAGGTCCTCGACCTGCTCCAGGCGTACGTCACCCGCCCCGAGAACATCCTGCGCCACCGCTGGTCCCCCAACCAGCTCGTCCTGTTCGACAACCGCATCACCCAGCACTACGCCATCGACAACTACGACGGCCGTCCGCGCCGCCTGCACCGCGTCACCATCGCCGGTGACGTCCCGGCCGGCATCGAGGGCAAGGAGAGCTACTCGGTCGAGGGCGACGCCTCGCACTACACGCCCGTGGCCGCATGACCCCGGGCGCCGCCGCCGGCTGACCCCGCCCCTCCCGCCGAGGCCCTCACGTGACGACACGTGGGGGCCTTCTTCCTTGCCCACACCGCCCTTCTTGTTGCTAACGTGTACTTGCAAGTCCATTGCAACAAGCGGTCCGGAGGGGATTCACGCCCATGCCCGTCTACACGCTCCCTGAACTGCCCTACGACTACTCCGCGCTGGCGCCCGTGATCAGCCCCGAGATCATCGAGCTGCACCACGACAAGCACCACGCCGCCTACGTCAAGGGCGCCAACGACACGCTGGAGCAGCTCGCGGAGGCACGGGACAAGGACAGCTGGGGCTCGGTCAACGGCCTGGAGAAGAACCTGGCGTTCCACCTGTCCGGCCACATCCTGCACAGCATCTACTGGCAGAACATGACCGGCCCGAAGGACGGCGGCGGCGAGCCGCTGGCCGCCGACGGCGTGGGCGACCTGGCCGACGCGATCACCGAGTCCTTCGGCTCCTTCGCCGGCTTCAAGGCCCAGCTCACCAAGGCCGCCGCCACCACCCAGGGCTCCGGCTGGGGCGTCCTCGCCCTCGAGCCGCTCAGCGGCCGGCTGATCGTCGAGCAGGTCTACGACCACCAGGGCAACGTCGGCCAGGGCTCCACCCCGATCCTGGTCTTCGACGCCTGGGAGCACGCCTTCTACCTCCAGTACCGGAACCAGAAGGTCGACTTCATCGACGCCATGTGGGCCGTCGTCAACTGGCAGGACGTGGCCCGCCGTCACGAGGCGGCGAAGTCCCGCGCGGATGTGCTGCTGCTGGCTCCCTGAGCCACCGATGCGCCCTGCCTCGTGATCGTCTTCTCACCGCTCACGGGGGCAGGCGGAAAAAGAAGGCCCCCGCGAGGACGTGACTCGCGGGGGCCTTCCCGTAGGGGTTCGTCAGGGCATGCGCCCGCGACCTGATCGGGCCTACAGGTTGCTGAAGTCGGGGCCCTTGGTGCGGGTCCGCTTGATCTCGTAGAAGCCGGGGACGGAGGCGACCGCGAGGGTGCCGTCCCACAGGCGGGCCGCCTCCTCGCCCTTGGGGGCGGGGGTGACGACCGGGCCGAAGAAGGCGATCTGCTCGCCGTCCGCGCCGGGGACCGCGATGACCGGGGTGCCGACGTCCTGGCCGACCTTGTCGATGCCCTCCTTGTGGGAGGCGCGCAGTTCGGCGTCGAACTCGAAGTCCTCCTGCTCGGCGTAGTCGATCAGGTCGGCGGGCAGACCGACGTCCGCGAGGGCGCCCGCGATGGCCTCCAGGGTCGGGCCCTCGCCGTTGTTGTGGATACGGGTGCCGAGCGCGGTGTACAGCGGGCCGAGGATGTCGGAGCCGTGCTTCTGCCAGGCCGCGGTCACCACGCGGATCGGCTTCCAGGCCTTGGTCTCCAGCAGCTCGCGGTACTCCTCGGGCAGCTCGTCGAGCTTCGGCTCGTTGAGGACCGCGAGGCTCATGATGTGCCAGCGGACCTCGATGTCGCGGACCTTCTCGACCTCCAGGACCCACCGGGAGGTCATCCAGGCCCAGGGGCAGAGCGGGTCGAACCAGAAGTCGACAGGGGTCTTGCCGGAACTCGTCACGGTCTCGGACATGGCTCTCCTCGGAATACGGTCCCTTTCCCAGCCGCAACACCGCCGTCGGTCACCCCATTCCCGGATCCCCCGGTCAGGTGCGCATGGGAGTATCGGTGCTGTTCCGGCGTACCGACAACGATGAGGGAGTGCCCCCCGTGCCCGGTGAGAATCTGTCCCGCGACGAGGCCCGAGAGCGGGCCGCCCTGCTGTCGGTGGACGGCTACGACGTGTCGCTGGACGTGCGGTCGGCCGTCGGCGAGGGCGAGGGCGAGGGCGAGCCGCGCACCTTCCGCTCGGTGACCACGATCCGCTTCCGCTGCAGCGAGCCGGGCGCGGCGAGCTTCGCCGACCTGATCGCGCCGAGCGTGACCGCGGTGACCCTGAACGGCAAGGACCTGGACCCGGGCGAGGTCTTCGACGGCACCCGGATCCTCCTGGAGGACCTGGCCGCGGAGAACGAGCTGGTGGTGGACGCCCGGTGCGCCTACTCCCGCACCGGCGAGGGCCTGCACCGCTTCGTCGACCCCGAGGACGGCGAGGTCTACCTCTACACGCAGTACGAGCCGGCCGACTCCCGCCGGGTCTTCGCCAACTTCGAGCAGCCGGACCTCAAGGCGCCGTTCCGCTTCGAGGTGCGGGCGCCCGAGGAGTGGACGGTGTGGAGCAACGGGGCCGGTGAACTCGCCGACGGGGTGTGGCGGTTCGCGGAGACCAAGCCGATCTCGACGTACATCACCTGCGTGGTGGCGGGCCCGTACCACTACGTGACGGACGCGTACGCGCGCACGCTCCCCGACGGGACGACGCTGGAGATCCCGCTCGGCGCGATGTGCCGCAAGGGCCTGGCGCCCTACTTCGACGCGGACGACGTCTTCCTCGTCACCAAGCAGGGCCTGGACTTCTTCCACGACCACTTCGACTACCCGTACCCGTTCGGGAAGTACGACCAGGCGTTCGTGCCCGAGTACAACCTCGGCGCGATGGAGAACCCGGGTCTGGTGACGTTCCGGGAGGAGTACATCTTCCGGGGCAAGGTGACCCAGGCGTCCTACGAGGCGCGCGCCAACGTCATCCTGCACGAGATGGCGCACATGTGGTTCGGCGATCTGGTCACCATGGTGTGGTGGGACGACCTGTGGCTGAAGGAGTCCTTCGCGGACTTCATGGGCACCTTCGCGAACGTCAACGCGACCCGTTTCAGCAACGCCTGGACCACCTTCGCCAACCGCCGCAAGGCCTGGGCCTACCGCGCCGACCAGCTGCCGTCCACGCACCCGGTCACCGCCGACATCCGCGACCTGCAGGACGCGAAGCTCAACTTCGACGGCATCACCTACGCCAAGGGCGCCTCCGTCCTCAAGCAGCTGGTGGCGTACGTCGGCCAGGACGCGTTCCTGGAGGGCGCCCGCCGCTACTTCAAGCGCCACGCGTACGGCAACACGCGCCTCGGTGACCTGCTGTCGGTCCTGGCGGAGACCAGCGGCCGGGACATGAGCGCCTGGGCGCGGTCCTGGCTGCAGACGGCGGGGGTGAACTCGCTGACCCCGCAGGTGCTGCTCGACGGCGAGGGGCGGGTGGCCGAACTGGCCGTGCTGCAGGAGGCGGCCGAGTCACACCCCGAGCTGCGTCCGCACCGGGTCGCGATCGGCCTGTACCGCGTGTCGGACGGCCGTCTGGAGCGGTACGCGCGCGTGGAGGCGGACGTCGACGGCCCGCGCACGGTGATCGCCGACCTGGCGGGCGCCGAGGCCCCGGAGCTGGTCCTGGTCAACGACGACGACCTCACCTACTGCAAGATCCGCTTCGACGACACCTCACTGGCGACGCTCCGGGACCACCTGGGTGCCCTGACCGACCCGCTCGCCCGCGCCCTGTGCTGGTCGGCGCTGTGGAACCTGACCCGGGACGCGCTGCTGCCGGCCCGGGACTTCGTCGACCTGGTGCTGCGGTTCGCGAGCCGCGAGTCGGACATCGGGGTGCTGCAGATGCTGCACGCGTGGGCGAACACGGCGCTGGTCGGCTATGTGGCGCCCGAGTGGCGGGAGACGGCCGGGCCGCGGCTCGCCGAGGGCGCCCTGCGGGAGCTGCGGCAGGCCGAGCCGGGCAGTGAGCACCAGCTGGCCTGGGCGCGGTTCTTCGCGTCGACGGCGGCGGACGGGCCCGACTTCCGGCTGCTCCAGGAACTGCTGTCGGGCACGGCCACGATCGACGGCCTGGACGTCGACCAGGAGCTGCGCTGGGCGTTCCTCGAACCCCTCGCCGCGCACGGCGCGGCCGACGAGTCCGCGCTGGCGGCCGAACTGGCCCGCGACGACACCGCGTCCGGCAGGCGCCACCAGGTGCGCTGCCTGGCCGCCCGGCCCTCGGCGGCGGTGAAGGCGCAGGCCTGGGCGCAGGTCGTGGAGTCGGAGGCGCTGTCCAACGCGCTGGTGGAGGCGACGATCACGGGCTTCGCCCAGCCGTCCCAGCGGGACCTCCTGGCGCCCTACGCGGAGAAGTACTTCGAGGTCATCGCAGGGATCTGGGAGGACCGCTCGATCCAGATCGGCATGGACGTGGTCCGGGACCTGTACCCCTCGCTCCAGGACCGCCCGGAGACGCTGGAGGCGACGGACGCCTGGCTGGCGGCGCACGCCGACGCGCCGCCGGCACTGCGCCGGCTGGTCCTGGAGGCCCGCGAGGACCTGGCCCGGACGCTGCGCGCACAGGAGTGCGACGCGAGGGCCGCCGGCGCCTGACCTTTGGCCTTGGGTTTCCCGCCGGGTGACCGTTACGGAATTCAGTCAATCATGGCCGTAACCCCTGGTCCGCACCCGATCGGACCAGGGGTTTTCACCTCCTACTCGGCACTCGAACACCTGACCTTTAGCACCGTCTTGTCCGTATTCTTCAACAGGAACGTAACAGCGGTTACCGGGCAGACCGGACGCGGGAATCTCCGGTCCATGACCCACAACACCCCACTCTCCCCCCGCCCTCTCCGTCACCTCTCCGACGTCCACCGCCGGGTGCTGACGACGGCTCAGCTCCGTTCCCACGGTGTCCCGGCCACCGAGATCGCCGAGCAGTGCCGGGCGGCCGGTCCCTGGCAGCAACTGCTCCCCGGTGTGATCCTGCTCCACCCCGGCCCGCCGACCAGCGAGGAACGCCTGCACGGAGCGCTGCTGTTCGCCGCCCGCGAGGCGGCCCCCGGTGTCCCCGTCCAGCCGAGCGCCGACTCCCCGCACCGCCCGGTCTACCCGGAGGCGATGATCACGGGCCTGGCCGCGCTGACCCTCCACGGCTTCTCCTCCACCCCGCCGCTCCTCTCCCTGGACCACGTGGACGTGCTGGTCCCGCGCCTGCGCCGGATCCGCTCCACCTCCTACGTCCGCGTGCTCCGCACCCCGGCCCTGCCGACCCCCGAGCCGGTGACGGGCCTGCCCGTCGCCCCGGTCCCCCGCGCCCTCGCGGACGCGGTGGCGGACCTGACCGACGCGGAGGCGGTACGCCGGCTGCTGACGGAGGCGGTCCGCGGCCACCACTGCGAACCGGCCGCGGTGGTACGGGCGCTGAACGAGGCGAAGCTGCTGTCCCGCCCGCATGTGGTGGACGCCGTCGACTCGCTGGTCGCCGAGGGCCGGGCCATCGCCGAGGACCGCCTCTACCGGATGGTCCGCGAGTACGGCCTCCCCGACCCGGTGTGGAACGTGGACCTGCGCCTCCCCGGCGGCCCCCACCTGGGCGGTCTGGACGCCTACTGGCCCGAGCAGGCCGTCGCCCTCGAACTGGACACCCGCGCACCGCGGCAGGGCCACCGGCAGGACGACGACGCCCTGTGGTCCGAATACGCCCGCAAGCGCGAGCACCTGGAGCGGCTGGGCATCACCGTCGTCCACCTCACCCCGAAGAAGCTCCGCGACGCGATGGAGCAGCAGGCGGCGGTGGTCCGTACGGCTCTGATGGCGGCCGACGACCGGGACCCGGCCGCGTATGTCGTGGTGCTGCCCCGATAACGGAGGGGGATCACGGAGGGGAGCGGAGGGGCCGTCGGTCCGGAGGGGGACCGACGGCCCCTCCTCGTGCCGTCGGGTGCCGTCGGGTGCCGCCGGGGGCGACGCCCGAACGCCGGCCGTCAACCCGCGCGCCCTCGGCGACCAGGTCCTCCACAGCGTCCTGCGTGACGCCCCGCTCCCCCGGTGACCCGCCGGCCCCGCCCCGCTACTGCCCGCCGACGCCCGGGCGCAGCTCGTCGCGTACGTCGCCGGCGACACGGGCGAGCAGGTCGGCGTACGCGGCGATCATCCGCGTACGGCTGAACCGCTCGCGGCTCGCCAGCAGCGCCGGTGCGAAGGCGTCCCGTTCGGCCACCGCCGCCGACCACGCAAAGGCGATCGCGTCGGGGTCGAAGGACGTCACGAGACCGTGTCCCTCGACGATCGACGCGCTGTCGCCGACGTCCGTCGTCACCGGTACGGCGCCGCACATCATGCCCTCGATGAGGCAGAGCGGCGCCGCCTCCCCGGAGACGGAGGTGAGGGCGACGACGTCGGAGCCGGCGTAGACGGCCTCCATGTCGTGCCGTACGCCGAGAAGGTGCACACGGTCGCCGAGGGCGGCCCGGTCGGCGCCGAAGGCGATCTCCATGTCGGCCCACAGGGCGGCGTTGTCCTCGGTCATCCCGGCACCGCACATGACCACGTGGCCACCGCCCTCGCGGGCCAGCCAGGCGCGGGCCGCCCGCAGGAAGAGCGGCACGTTCTTCATCCCGGCGTACCGGGCGGCGAAGACGACGACGGGGGCGGTGGCCGGGATCCCGGCGGACTCGCGGAACGCCAGGCGCACCGCCGCGTCCGGGCGGAAGCGGAGCAGATCGACCCCGTTCGGGATGACGTGCAGCAGCTCACCCGGGATGCCGGCCGCCTCGTACGCGTCCCGCGTCGACTCGGCGCAGCACACGCACGCCACGACCTTGCCCTCCGCGATGGCGGTCTTCAGCTCGTCCAGCGCCGGGCCCTGGTTCTCCGGGTCGGACCGGTGCAGGCAGACGACGACGGGACGACGGGGCAGCCCGCCCTGGTTGAGGAGGGCGAGGGGCTGTTCCTTCAGCGAGAGGATGACGTCCGCACCGGCCATGGCCCGCGCGGTATCGGCCAGCTCGGGACCGCTGAAAACCGACGCCGCGACCGTGCCGTCGACGAGGCCCGCGGTGCGGCCGAGGGAGGTGACGTCGATGCCACCGGCGGTGAGCGCGCGGTAGCAGGCGTCGTCCTCCATCCGTTGGGTGGTGGCTTCCCGGTGGACCTCTCCGTGCAGACTCAGCACCCGATGCCACTGCTGGCCGCCCTCCACCAGGCCCAGCAGGACATCACTGTGCACGATCCGGGCTCCCCCGGAGAAAAACCCCTCGTAGACCGAGAGGACACGAAGTCCGAGCCGAGCGTCCACACGACCACCTGCCTTGCACCAGATCGAGCCATCCCCGAGAACCGCGGGTTAGCCGATATGAGGCGGTACGGACGTTTCATTCGGATGAACGGTATGTCTCGTATCGGAGTCCGATTCATTTACACGGCGGGTACCGGGACGGTCACTCGCGGCATCGCCCGACGACCTCCGCCGCCACCCCTCTGACCTGCGGTTTTACGGGATCTCTCCGGGGTGGCGGGAGGTGCGGGACCGCCATGGCCGAGGGCAAAAAATCGGCAAGCGCGCCACCCGAACGTACGACGGTGTCAGTGACGGCTCCGGCGGACGTTGAGCCGGGCGGCCTGGCGGGTCAGATGATCGCGTTCGGCGAGGTCCGTCGCCTTCCGGGCCGCCTCGGCGTACAGCCGTGCCGCGGTCGCCGGGTCGCCGTCGCGTTCACGGAGGTAGGCCTCGGCCGCGGTGTGCCGGGGCAGGGCGGGGTCGAGTGCCGCGAGCGCGGCCAGGCCGGCCCGGGGTCCGTCGGCCTCGCCCACGGCGACCGCGCGATTGAGCCGGACCACCGGGCTGTCGGTGAGGCGGGCGAGTTCGTCGTACCACTCGACGATCTGCACCCAGTCGGTCTCCTCCGCGGTGGGCGCGTCCGCGTGCAGGGCGGCGATCGCGGCCTGGGCCTGGAACTCGCCGAGGCGGTCGCGGGCGAGGGCCGCCTGGAGGATCCCGACGCCCTCGGCGATCAGACGGGTGTCCCAACGGCTCCGGTCCTGCTCGGCGAGCGGCACCAGGCTGCCGTCGGGCGCGGTGCGGGCCGCGCGCCGGGCGTGGTGGAGCAGCATGAGGGCGAGCAGCCCGGCCACCTCGGGGTGGGCGAGCCGGGCCGCGAGCTGCCGGGTGAGCCGGATGGCCTCGGCGGCGACGTCGACGTCGCCGGAGTAGCCCTCGTTGAAGACGAGGTAGAGGACGCGCAGCACGGTGGCGACGTCACCGGCCTGGTCGAACCGCACCCCGGAGACGGTGCGCTTGGCCCGGCTGATGCGCTGCGCCATGGTCGCCTCGGGCACCAGGTAGGCCTGGGCGATCTGCCGGTTGGTGAGTCCGCCGACGGCCCGGAGGGTGAGCGCGACCGCGGAGGACGGGGTGAGGGACGGGTGGGCACACAGGAAGTAGAGCTGGAGCGTGTCGTCCAGCGCGGGCGCCGGCCCGGGGGCCGGCGCCTCGTCGACGAGGTCCTCACGCCGGCGGCGGGCGGCGTCCGCCCGGGTCGCGTCGAGGAACCTGCGCCAGGCCACGGTGACCAGCCAGCCCTTCGCATCACGCGGCGGGTCGGCGGGCCACACGCGGACCGCCTCGACGAGCGCGTCCTGCACGGCGTCCTCGGCCGCCGCGAAGTCGGCTCCGCGGCGGACGAGGATCCCGAGCACGCTCGGCGTGAGGCTCCGGAGCAGAGCCTCGTTCACTTCCGAGGTCATTCCGTGACCGTGGGCCGCACTCCGTAGAACGGGCGCAGCTCCAGCCACTCGTGGATCGGCCTGCCCCCGGCCCCGGGGGCGGCCGACAGCTCCCCCGCCAGCTCGACGGCCCGCTCGTAGCTGTCGACGTCGATGATCATCCAGCCGGCGATGAGGTCCTTGGTCTCCGCGAACGGTCCGTCGGTGACCGGCGGCCGCCCCTCACCGTCGTAGCGGACCCACATCCCCTCGGGGGCGAGTGCCTGCTCGCCGACGAACTCGCCGGTCTTCTCCAGCCGGGCCGCGAAGTCGTTCATGTACTGGATGTGCGCCGTGATCTCCTCGGGCGCCCACTGGTCCATGGGTACGTCGTTGACTGCGGCCGGGGCGCCCCGGTAGTGCTTGAGCAGCAGGTACTTGGCCATGATGGTTCTCCTCGGTGCTCGTGCGACCCATTGTGGCCGCGCTCACCCCTGGGACGGAGCGGACCGCGGGTTCTCGACATCGCCGCCGGATTTTTTTCCGGGCCCTCACGGAAGGCGCTCAGCCCCCGCAGAACTCCGCGTCGAGGACGGTGCCCGGGTCGCCCGCCCAGTCGCCGTTGAAGTTCGCGGCCAGGGCGTGGCGGCCGTCGGCGGTGGTGGCCGCCGTGGAGGAGGAGCCGTGGATTCCGCCCTCGTGGCCCCAGACGTGGACACCGCAGGAGAGGGTGTGGTCGATCAGGCCGAGGCCGTAGGCGCTGTTGGGGATGCCGGGGACGGGGACCGTGGTCTTCATCTCCTTCAACTGGTGCGGGGTGAGGAGCTTCCCGCGGAACAGGGCCTCGTAGAAGCGGGTCAGGTCGGAGCCGGTGGAGATCAGCTCGCCGGCGGAGGAGGCCATGGAGGGGTTGAGGGCGGTGACGTCGTAGGTCGGGCCGGACGGGTCGGTCAGTTTCGAGTAGGCGCGGCTGCTCGGGTGCGGGAGGGTGGTGCGGGTGCCGGGGAGGGACGTGCCGGTGAGGTGGAGGGGCCGGATCACCCGGTTCGTGATCTCCTCGGCGTAGGAGCGGCCCGTCACCGCCTTGATCACCATGCCGGCCAGGATGTAGTTCGTGTTGGAGTAGGCCCAGCTCGTGCCCGGCGCGAAGTCCGGCTTGTGCTTCATCGCGATCGCGACCAGCCCGGCGGGCGTCAGCGTGTCGTAACGGTGCTGGAAGAAGCCGTCCTTCGTGAAGTACGTGCGGCCGAAGTCCTCGTCCGCCGTGTAGTCGAAGATGCCGCTGGTGTGGTTGAGGAGCCGGCGGACGGTGACGCGGCGACCGTCGTTGCCGTGGCCGGTCACCACTCCCGGCAGCCACTTGTCCACCGTGTCGTCCAGGGACAGGCGGCCCTCCGCCTCCAGTTGGAGCAGCACGGTGGAGACGAAGGTCTTCGTGATGCTGCCGACCCGGTAGCGGTCGGCGGCGGAACGCGGGGCTCCGGTCCGGGTGTCGCCCACCCCGGCCGTCGTCGACCAGGTGCCGTGCGGGTCACGGGCCGTGGCCGTCACCCCGGGTACACCTGCCCCGACCGCGGCCCGCACCGCCTCGCGGGTGGCCTGGTGGCCGGCGGCGGGCGCCGCCACCGCCGGTGCCGCCAGTGCCGCGGACAGGGCCGCCGCCGTGGCCGCCATCAGTGTCGTACGCAGGAACATGTCTCTCCCCCGGTCGGGTGGCCGGTCGGGTCACCGGTCGGGGGAAGGGACACCGTCGTGATCGGGGAGGTTGCCCGCTGTGGGCCGGTTGGGTGAGTTTCAGCCCTTCTTCAGGACCAGCTCGGTGTTCCGGTCCACGGCGTTGCCGCCCAGGACCTTGCTGGAGCGGGGGGCGTTGAAGGCCAGCTCGCGGTAGAGGGCGGCGAGGCCGGTCTGGGAGAGGTCGGAGAAGTCCGTGCGGTGCGGGGCCGCCGACTCGATCAGCGTGGTGAAGAGCGAGACCGTGCCGTCCTTGTTGTCCGCCAGCTCCACGACCCGGGCGAGCTGGGGGTAGTCGACGTGCGAGGCGGTGGTGATCTCCCAGAAGGAGTTGCCGTTCGAGGCCTTGTGCGGGGTGATGAGGTTGCGGTGGATGTGGCCGTTCACCCAGGCCAGCACGTTGGCGTGGCGGTTGAGGAGGGTGACCAGCTCGGCGCCCGAGTGGCGGCGGTCGCCCGGGTGGGCAGGGTCGGGGCGGGTGTTGGTCATCGTCTGGCTGGTGTGGTGGCTGAAGACGACGGCGTAGGAGTCCTTGTTCTCCCGCAGGGTCTTCTCCAGCCAGGCCAGTTGGGCCGTGCCGATCGATCCGTCGTAGTGGCCGCCGGCGTCCGTCGTGTCCAGGCTGATGCCGATGACGTCGTCGGAGACACGGAAGGCGTAGTACTGGGTGCCCGCGGCCAGGTTCGCCGAGGAGTAGCCGTGGCCGACCGGGCCGACGCCCTGGTAGGCCGGGTCCAGGTGGGCCTTGAGGTAGTCGGCGGCCGTGTACGGGGCACGCTTGTCGTCCGCGGTGACCGAGCGCATGGAACGGGCGTGGGCCTTGAGGAAGTCGCGGTAGCCGCTGCCCTTGGGGTCCTGGGCGGTGCGGATGGAGTCCTGGAGCTTCTTGGCCTCGGCGTCGGTCACCGTCATCAGCTTCTTGCCGGCGACCGCGGCCGCGGCGAGGTAGGGGTCGGCGTGCGAGCCGTAGCAGCCGAGCGGCAAGTTGTCGTGGTTGCCGACGGTGGAGTACCAGGGGAGGTTGAGGCCGGGGCTGTTCACCTCGCGGATCGCGGCGGCGAGGAAGCCGGCGAGGTGCGGGAAGCCGAGCGCCTTGTCGTTGTCGCGGGCCGTGGCGGAGGCCTGCCAGTACAGCTTGAGGCCGCTGTTCTGCACGCCCTCGTAGTGCTTGGGGTCACCGCTGTTGGGGGTGATCCGGCCGCCGCTCATCACCTTCATGAACCACTCCAGCTCGGAGTGGGCGTTGTTGTCGGTGTTGTCGCCGGTCGTCATCACGAAGTGCAGCGGGGAGCCGGTGACCGGGGCGCCGCGCAGCGCGTTCACGCGCTCGACGAGGGAGATGGCGCCGGGCACGGTGAGCGCCTCGTGGGGGCGCCAGGCGTGCGGGTCGTGGGCGCGCAGGTATTCGAGGCGCAGCGGGTGCTGGACGTCCATCAGGTGCAGGTCGGTGAACTGCACGAACGCGGCGAGGGCGGTGCGGCGGCCGGCCCGGCCGGATGCGGCGGCGGCCAGATCGGAGCGGACCACGCGTGACCAGCCGGCGCCGTCGCCGAGCCGCCGGTACCCGGAGCCGGCGCGGGGCGCGGCGACGGAGGCGAGGGTGGTGCCCTTGGTGTACGGCGCCAGGGGGGCCGCGGCGGCCCTGCGGCCCTCGGCGACCGGTTCCTGCTCCGCGGTCGCGGCGGGCGCGGCCTGGCTGTCGGTGGGGCGCAGGGCGTAGCCGACGCCCGCGGAGAGCGAGACGGCTCCGGCGGCGGCGAGCACGGTACGGCGGTTGATCTCCAGTGCCTCGCGGCCCTTCTGGGCCGCGGAGGTGGCGACTGAGCGTATGCGCGACATGGCGCGGTCTCCCCGAGTGCGAACGCGTCCGGCAGTGGTCGCGGGCGATCGCTTCCGCGAACTTCCCGCTCACTCTGGATCGTTGGCACCGGGGATGGCCTGCGCGTGAACGCGGCGGCAACGCGCAGCGCCGATCACCGTACGTGGATCAGGTGAGGTGGGGACCGGTCATGGAGCGGATTGCGGGTGGCCGGGGGGCGGCTACTCCGCGTTCATCTGCCGGGGTAGGGGAGGGGCTCCGACGCTGACGACTGCTACGACCGCTCTTCGGCAAACCGCCCCGCCGCGGGCCGCTCCCGCCACAACCGCAGGGCGATATCGATCAGCGGGACGCGCCGCAGGGCCGGTACGGCGTCCAGGTCCTGCCAGGCGGCCATGTCGGTGGAGCCGCCGATCTCGTTGCGCAGTTCGCCGCCGACGATCTCAGCGGTGTAGATGATCCGCACGCCGTGGTGGTCGGTGGGCAGGCGCAACGGGCCCTCGGCGGCGAAGTGGCACCGGAAGGAGTCGATGCCCAGCAGTCCGGTCACCTCGATGCGGTAGCCGGTCTCCTCCATGAGCTCGCGGCGGACCGTGTCGTACGGGTCCTCGCCGTGCTCCATGCCGCCGCCGGGCAGGACCCACTCGGGTATGCCGTCGTCGTCCGGTGACCGGGCCAGCAGGACCTGTCCGTCACGGACGCACACGGCGTAGGCCGCCACCCTCAGCTTCTCGCGCACAGGGGCACGTTAGGGCGCCGGGACGCGCCGGGCCACCGGGTTTCCGCGACAGGGCCGCGGGGCGACCAAGGGGTGACCGGGGGTTTTCCCCATACGTTCATATCGATTCGGTCAACGTTCTCAAAAGGCCGTTTTCTTGGGGAAAGCTGTGCGCCAATGCGCCGGTACTTGACCAAGTCCCGCGCGCCCCATGCTCGTTCCTTTACCTACAAGGGATGCAGATGACCCTCGCCCCCCAGCACGACCCGATACCGGGCCACAGACGCCTGGGCCGGATAGCCGTCGCCGTCGGTGTGGTGGCCGCGCTCTCGGCCGCCGGGCCGATACCCCTGGCCGCCGCCTCGACCTCGTCCCCGGCCGCCGCCACCGCCACCGCGGAGGCCAAGTCGGCCCACGACAAGCTCGGTTCGGACGACGCCGAACTGCTCGCCGAGGCCAAGGCCGACGGCACCAAGAACGTCACCATGATGATCGCGACCGCGCCGGGGCAGACCGAGCAGGTCGCGCAGGAGCTGGACGGCGTCAAGGGCGGCTCGGTGGGCCGTACGTACGACAAGGTCGGCTATGTCCGCGCCACCGTCCCGACCGGCCGGGCGGACTCGGCGATCGCCGCCGCCGCGAAGCTGTCCTCGGTGCACGCGATCGACCTGCGCCAGGAGATCCAGCTCGACGACCCGGCGGTGTCGGACACCGCCAAGTCGGCCAAGGCCGCGAAGACCTACCCGGCGCCGAACAAGAACACCCCTGCCGAGAACCCCTACAACCCCTCCTTCGAGACGGGTGCCGTCGACTTCGTCAAGGAGAACCCGAAGGCGGACGGCCGGGGCATCACCATCGGCATCCTGGACTCCGGCGTCGACCTCGGCCACCCCGCGCTGCAGAAGACCACCACGGGCGAGCGGAAGATCGTCGACTGGGTGACCTCGACCGACCCGGTCAACGACGGCGACGGCACCTGGCGGCGGATGACCGTCCCCGCCTCCGGCCCGGCGTTCTCCATCACCACGGCCTCCCAGGGCACGGAGACGTTCAAGGCGCCGGAGGGCTCGTACAGGTTCAACTACATGTACGAGTCCGCCACCACCGGTGGCGACATGAAGGGCGACCTGAACCGCGACGGCGACACCACCGACGCCTGGGGTGTGCTGTACGACGCGGCCTCCGGCACCGTGCGCGTCGACACCGACGACGACCTGGACTTCACCGACGACGTGCCGATGAAGCCGTACAAGGACGGCTACCAGATCGGCTACTTCGGCACGGACGACCCGGCCACAGATGTCGTCGAGCGCATCCCGTTCGTCGTCGAGATCCGCAAGGACGTCGTCTACAACGCGTCCGGTGCCAAGGCCGACTACGTCAACATCGGCGTCATCGAGTCCGAGCACGGCACCCACGTCGCCGGCATCACCGCCGCCAACGGCCTGTTCGGCGGCAAGATGAACGGCGCGGCTCCCGGCGCGAAGATCGTCTCCTCCCGGGCCTGCACCTGGACCGGCGGCTGCACCAACGTCGCCCTCACCGAGGGCATGATCGACCTGGTCGCCAACCGGGGCGTCGACATCGTCAACATGTCGATCGGCGGCCTCCCGGCACTGAACGACGGCAACAACGCCCGTGCGGAGCTGTACACCCGGCTCATCGACACCTACGGCGTGCAGCTGGTCATCTCCGCCGGCAACGAGGGCCCCGGCGCCAACACCATCGGCGACCCCGGCCTCGCCGACAAGGTGATCTCGGTCGGCGCGGCCATCTCCAAGGAGACCTGGGCCGCCAACTACGGCTCCCAGGTGACGACCAAGTACCAGCTGCTCCCCTTCTCCTCGCGCGGCCCGCGCGAGGACGGCGGCTTCACGCCGACCCTGGTCGCTCCGGGCGCCGCGATCAACACCACCCAGACCTGGCTGCCGGGCTCCCCGGTCGCCGAGGCGGGCTACTCGCTGCCGGCCGGCTACTCCATGCTCCAGGGCACCTCGATGGCGTCCCCGCAGGCGACGGGCGCCACGGCGCTGCTGCTGAGCGCGGCCAAGCAGAAGGGCATCGCCCTCTCCCCCGCCGACCTGCGCACCGCCCTCACCTCGACCGCCGACCGCATCAAGGACGTGCAGGCGTACGAAGAAGGCGCGGGCCGCATCAACATCGTCGACGCGTGGGAGTCCATCCGCGACCACGCCACCGCGCACGACTACACCGTGAAGGCGCCGGTCGACACCGCGATCGACTACGCGCTGAAGACCCCGGGCTACGGCACAGGGCTGTACGACCGTGAAGGTGGTCTCAAGGCCGGGCAGAAGAAGACGTACGACGTCACGATCACCCGTACCTCCGGCGCGGACACGGCGATCCGGCACGAGCTGCACTTCGAGAACAACGCCGGGCACACCTTCAAGATCGTCGGCTCGGACGAGGTGAAGCTACCGCTGAACCAGCCGGTGACGGTCAAGGTGCAGGCGCGGGCGAAGAGTTCGGGCATCAAGTCCGCGATCCTCGAGGTCGACGACCCGAAGACCGAGGGCGTCGACAAGCAGATCCTGACGACGGTCGTGGTCTCCACTCCCCTCGCCTACACCTACTCCGGCTCGGGTTCGGTGCAGCGCAACAGCTCCACCTCGTACTTCGTGACCGTGCCCGAGGGCGCCACCTCTCTCGAGGTCGCGATGAGCGGGCTCGCCGACAAGAGCCAGACGCGGTTCATCGCCATCCACCCGTACGGCGTCCCGGTCGACGAGTCCGGCACCCCGTACTGCTACAACAACTACCTGAACGGCAACGGCTGCAAGCCCGACGTCCGTTCGTACGCCGACCCGCAGGCCGGGGTCTGGGAGATCGAGGTCGAGGCGCGCCGCACCTCCCCGCTGCTCGACAACCCCTACAAGCTGGGCGTCACCGTGCTCGGCGCGGCCTTCGACCCGGAGACCGTGACCGTGCCCGAGGCCAAGGCCGGCGTCCCGGTCGTCGCCTCCTGGAAGGTGGCCAACAAGTTCGCCGCGCTCGACGGCAGGCTGGTCGGCGGTCCGCTCGGCTCCTCGAAGACGGCCCGTCCCTCGATCAAGGAGGGCGAGGTCCAGACCACCACGGTGACCGTGCCGGCGGGTGCGAAGTCGCTGGACGTCGCGATCGGCGGCGTCTCCGACACGGCCGCCGACCTCGACCTGGCGGTGTACGACGCGTCCGGCACGCAGGTCGGGCTGTCCGCCGACGGCGACTCGGAGGAGGCGGTGTCCATCGCCTCGCCGGCCGCCGGCACCTACACCGTCGAGGTCACCGGCTACTCGGTGCCGTCGGGCGCCACCGACTACGACTACCGGGACGTGTTCTTCTCCGCCGCGCTCGGCACGGTCACGGTCGACGAGTCGACGCCGGTCGAACTCGGCACCGGCGCCTCGGCCACGGTGACCGGCCAGGTCACGGCGGCCACGGCGGCCCCCGAGGGACGTGAGTTCTTCGGCCGGGTCCAGCTGGTCAACGCACGCGGCACGGTCGCGGGCGTCGGCAGCGTGAAGATCGAGAAGGTCGTTCCGTAGCAGGTCCGATGCTGAGGCGGGCGTCCTTCGGGGCGCCCGCCTCTTCACGTGCCCGGGCAGGTCGTCGTCCGGGACCCGGGCAGGTCCCGGACGATCCAGGCGCGCTCCCGCGCGATCCCGGCCTCGCCGACCGCGTACAGGTCGGCCACGGTCCGGCCGCGGGTGACGCCGACCAGCAGCCGGGCCCCCGCGCTGATCCGGGCGTCGGACGCGACGACGACGTCGACCTCCCCGGCGGTCTTCGCCGGTTTGTAGGCGTGGGTCACGCGCAGGGTGACGCGTTCCGTGCCGGTGTCCGGGAGCTGTCGTACGCCGGTGACGGTGCCCTCGGCCACCAGCCGGGCGCAGGCCAGATAGCCGGGCCCGGTGGTGGGCTTCGCGCCCGAAGCGCTGTCGGCCGCCTTCTCGCCGGCGCTGCTGTCGGACCCCGCCCCGCTCGGGCCGTGCGCCGCCAGCCAGCCGAAGCCGAGCACGACCGAGGCGAACGCGGCGGCGAGGGCGCCCGCGATGCCGAGGGCGCGGAGGCGGGGGTGCCGCCGGGGACGCGGCCGGGGCCGGGCCGCGGGGCGGGCCGCGGGCCGGGGGCCGGCGAGGGCGTCCCCGATGAGGCCGAGCCGTTCGCGCAGGATCTCGGTATCCGCGGTGGCCGCCCGGTACTCGGCCATGAAGGCGGGGTCGGCACGCTGCGCGTCGCTCGGTTCCGCGTCCATGAGTACGGCCAGCAGGGCGTCGTCGCCGTCGTGACGGTCGTCTCCGGCGGTCTGTCCGGCGGTCATGTCACACCACCTCGTCCTCGTGCAGGCGGGCGCGCAGGGCGCGTACCGCCGTGTGCAGCCGGCTCTTGACCGTGCCCTCGGGGATGCCGAGTTCCTCGGCTATCCCGCGCACCGGCAGGTCGGCGTAGAAGCGCAGGACGAGGACCTGGCGCTGGGCGTCCGGCAGTTCGTCCAGGCCGCGGGCGACGGAGACGGAGAGCAGGCTGCTGTCCTCGCCGTAGGTGTGGTCGGGGATGCGGAGGGCGGCCAGCCGTTCGCCGATGCGTTCCTGGCGGCGCTTGGCGCGGTGCCAGTCCATGGCGAGGTTGGAGGCGACCACCGCCGCCCACGCCGAGACGTCCCGCGGTGCCTCCCGGCCGCTCGCGGCCCGCTCCAGCAGCCGCAGGCGGACCTGCTGTACCCCGTCCAGCAGGTCCGCCTGCGGTACGCCGCCCAGCGCGAGCACCGCCCGCACCCGGCGCTCCTGGTCCGCGTCCAGCGGATCACCGTGCTGGTCCCCCTGGACCCGGCGGGCCTTTCTGCGCAGCACAACCCACCCCCCTCACCGCGTTTCTCCTACGACGCCGCGGCCCCCGGAAACGTTCGGACGACTCCGGGAAATCTTTTCCGAGGCGTACGTCACACCGGCGCGCCACGCAGCACAGCTTGCGGTACGAGGGCCGCGGAGAGGAAATTTCTGCAGCTCAGCGTGGGTGCCGACGGGAGTTCCACAGGCCGTGAGGTCCGTTCGGAGGGTATGGCGGGCAAAGGATTGGACAGGCTGACCCGGGTCGGCCGCATGATGGAAAGGCCGCAGACACACGTCAACGTTCGCAAAGGGAGTCACCGTGAGGGTCGGAATCGTCGGAGCCACCGGTCAGGTCGGCACGGTCATGCGCGGAATCCTCACGGAACGCGACTTCCCGGTCACCGAGCTGCGGCTGTTCGCCTCGGCCCGCTCCGCCGGAACCGTGCTGGACGGCGTGACGGTGGAGGACGCGGCGACCGCCGACTACACCGGCCTGGACATCGTGCTGTTCTCGGCGGGCGGCGCCACCTCCAGGGCGCTCGCGGAGAAGGTCGCCGCCCAGGGTGCCGTCGTCATCGACAACTCCTCCGCCTGGCGCAAGGACCCCGCGGTCCCGCTGGTCGTCTCCGAGGTGAACCCGCACGCGATCGCCGACCGTCCCAAGGGCATCATCGCCAATCCGAACTGCACCACGATGGCCGCGATGCCGGTCCTGAAGGCGCTGGACGCGGAGGCGGGCCTTCAGGCGCTGGTCGCCACCACCTACCAGGCGGTGTCCGGCTCCGGTCTCGCGGGCGTCGCGGAGCTGCACGGGCAGGTGCAGAAGGTCGCCGCCGACGCGGACAAGCTCACCCACGACGGCGCGGCGGTCGACTTCCCCGAGCCGCAGGTCTACAAGCGGCCCATCGCCTTCAACGTCCTCCCCTTCGCCGGCAACCTCGTCGACGACGGTCTGAACGAGACCGACGAGGAGCAGAAGCTGCGCAACGAGTCGCGCAAGATCCTGGAGCTGCCCGACCTCAAGGTCTCCGGCACCTGCGTCCGCGTCCCGGTGTTCTCCGGCCACTCCCTCCAGGTCAACGCCCGCTTCGCCCGCCCGATCAGCCCCGAGCGCGCGACCGAGCTGCTCGCGGACGCGCCGGGCGTCGAGCTCTCCGACATCCCGACCCCGCTGCAGGCGGCCGGTCAGGACCCCTCGTACGTCGGCCGGATCCGCCGTGACGAGACGGTGGACAACGGGCTCGCGCTGTTCATCTCCAACGACAACCTCCGCAAGGGCGCTGCGCTGAACGCCGTGCAGATCGCGGAGCTGGTGGCGGAGGAGCTGTCGGCGAAGTAGGGGGGCCGGACCGGCGAAGTAGGAGGCCGGGCGCCTCAGGGGGTGCCGCGTCGCGCCGTCGCGCGGGTGCGGCGCCGTCCTGGCCGGTCGCGCGCGGGTGCGGGGCCGTCCTGGCCGGTCGTGCGCGGGTGCGGGGCCGTCCTGGCCGGTCGTGCGCGGGTGCGGGGCCGTCCTGGCCAGTCGCGCGCGGGTGCGGCGCCGTCCTGGCCCGTCGCGCGCGGGTGCGGGGCCGTCTTGGCTGGTCCCGCGCGGGTGCGGCGCCGTCCTGGCCGGTCGCGCCGTTCCCCGTGCCCCTTCGGGCGCGTTGCGGCGAGGTTCGTCATCGAAGGGGAACCCCGACCCGCGTCAACGCGCTGGTCGTGGGCCGCACCCGCACCGAGATGACGGACCGGGCCGTGCGGACGCTGCCCGAGCTGCGGGCGCGGTTCGAGGGGGGGACACTCCAGAAGCGGATGACCGGCCCCGCCGAGGTCGCCGAGGTCGCCGAGGCCGCGCTGTGGCTGTGCGGCGACCGTTCCTCCTTCGTCACCGGCGCGGCGAGGCCGGTCGACGGCGGCACGACGGCCACCTGACACCCCCGGCCAAGGGATCTCTGGGGTTTTCCCTCGTCGCCCCGGGCCAGGGTCCCGTGGAAGGATGGCGCAACCCACACATAACGAGGAGATGACCGCGTGCCTGGCACAAACCTGACTCGCGAAGAGGCGCAGCAGCGGGCGAAGCTGCTCACCGTTGACTCGTACGAGATCGATCTCGACCTCTCCGGCGCGCAGGAGGGCGGTACCTACCGGTCCGTGACCACGGTGCGCTTCGACGTCGCCGAAGCAGGCGCCGCTTCCTTCATCGACCTGGTGGCCCCGGCGGTCCACGAGATCACCCTGAACGGCGACCCGCTCGATGCCGCCGAGGTCTTCGAGGACTCCCGGATCGCGCTGCCGGGCCTGCTGGCGGGCCGTAACGTCCTGCGGGTCGTGGCCGACTGCGCGTACACCAACACGGGCGAGGGCCTGCACCGGTTCGTCGACCCGGTCGACGAGCAGGCCTACCTCTACACCCAGTTCGAGGTGCCGGACGCCCGCCGGGTCTTCGCCAGCTTCGAGCAGCCGGACCTCAAGGCGACCTTCCAGTTCACGGTGAAGGCGCCGAGCGGCTGGACCGTCATCTCCAACTCGCCGACGCCCGAGCCCAAGGACGACGTCTGGATCTTCGAGCCGACGCCGCGCATCTCGTCGTACATCACCGCGCTGATCGTCGGCCCGTACCACTCCGTGCACAGCGTGTACGAGAAGGACGGGCAGAGCGTGCCGCTCGGCATCTACTGCCGGCCCTCGCTCGCCGAGTTCCTGGACTCGGACGCGATCTTCGAGGTGACCCGGCAGGGCTTCGACTGGTTCCAGGAGAAGTTCGACTACGCGTACCCGTTCAAGAAGTACGACCAGCTGTTCGTGCCGGAGTTCAACGCGGGCGCGATGGAGAACGCGGGCGCGGTGACCATCCGCGACCAGTACGTCTTCCGGTCCAAGGTGACCGACGCGGCGTACGAGACGCGGTCCGAGACGATCCTGCACGAGCTGGCCCACATGTGGTTCGGCGACCTGGTCACCATGGAGTGGTGGAACGACCTGTGGCTGAACGAGTCGTTCGCCACCTACACCTCCATCGCCTGCCAGGCGTACGCGCCCGGCTCGCGCTGGCCGCACTCGTGGACGACGTTCGCCAACTCCATGAAGACCTGGGCGTACCGGCAGGACCAGCTGCCCTCCACGCACCCGATCATGGCCGAGATCCGCGACCTGGACGACGTCCTCGTCAACTTCGACGGCATCACCTACGCCAAGGGCGCGTCCGTCCTGAAGCAGCTCGTCGCCTACGTCGGCATGGACGAGTTCTTCAAGGGCGTGCAGGCGTACTTCAAGCGCCACGCGTACGGCAACACGCGCCTGTCCGACCTGCTGGGCGCCCTGGAGGAGACCTCCGGGCGTGACCTGAGCACCTGGTCGAAGAAGTGGCTCCAGACCGCCGGGATCAACATCCTGCGCCCGGAGGTCGAGACAGACGGCGAAGGAGGGGCCGGTGTCATCACCTCCTTCGCTATCCGCCAGGAGGCCCCGGCGCTGCCCGCCGGCGCCAAGGGCGAGCCGACGCTGCGCCCGCACCGGATCGCGATCGGCCTGTACGACCTCGACGAGGCGACCGGCAAGCTGGTCCGCACCGACCGCATCGAGCTGGACGTGGACGGCGAGCTGACCGCCGTACCGCAGCTGACCGGCCGCCGCCGGCCGGCGGTGTTCCTGCTCAACGACGACGACCTGTCCTACGCGAAGGTCCGCCTGGACGAGCGGTCGCTGCAGTTCGTGACGGAGCACCTGGGCGACTTCGAGGCCTCCCTGCCCCGCGCGCTGTGCTGGGCGTCGGCCTGGGACATGACCCGCGACGCCGAACTGCCCGCCCGCGCGTACCTGTCCCTGGTGCTGGCCGGGATCGGCAAGGAGTCGGACATCGGTGTCGTGCAGTCGCTGCACCGCCAGGTGAAGCTGGCCGTCGAGCTGTACGCCGACCCGACCGCCCGCGAGGCCCTGCTCACCCGCTGGACCGACGCCACCCTCGCCCACCTGCGGTCCGCCGCCCCGGGGAGCGACCACCAGCTGGCCTGGGCCCGCGCGTTCGCGGCGACCGCCCGCACCCCGGAACAGCTGGACCTCCTGGACAGCCTGCTGGAGGGCACCCACACGATCGAGGGCCTGGCCGTCGACACCGACCTGCGCTGGGCGTTCGTGGAGCGGCTGGCGGCGGTCGGCCGGTTCGACGAGGCGGAGATCGCGGGCGAGTACGAGCGGGACAAGACGGCCGCCGGCGAGCGCCACGCGGCCACCGCCCGTGCCGCCCGTCCGACCGAGGAGGCGAAGGCCGAGGCGTGGGCGTCGGTCATCGACTCCGACAAGCTGCCGAACGCCGTGCAGGAGGCGGTGATCGGCGGCTTCGTCCAGACCGACCAGCGTGAGCTGCTGGCGCCGTACACGGACCGGTACTTCGAGGTCCTGAAGTCGGTGTGGGACACCCGCTCCCACGAGATCGCCCAGCAGATCGCGATCGGCCTCTACCCGGCCCTCCAGGTCTCCGAGGAGACCGTCGCCAAGACGGACACCTGGCTGGCCACGGCCCAGCCGAACGCGGCCCTGGCCCGCCTCGTCTCGGAGTCCCGCGCGGGCGTCGAGCGCGCCCTGCGGGCCCAGGCGGCGGACGCGGCGGCGGAGTAGCCGACGGTACGACGAAGGGGGCGCCCGGGGCCGCTGCTCCGGGCGCCCCCTTCGTCATGCGCACAGTCGTGCGGCGAGGTCCAGCATCGTGCGCACCTGCAGTCCGGTCTGCGCGGACACCGGGATCCAGCGCGGCTCGCAGGCCTTGCCGAGCTCCCGGCACCACTCGCGCACCAGGTCCGCGAGCGCGTCGGCGGTCGCGGGCTCGGTGCGGGCCAGCGCCCGGCGCGCCATGGCCGCCACCCGCAGCGGGATACGGCGGGCGGAGACGCCGAGGGTCGCAACGATCCCGATCTTGGCCGGCATGTCAACTCTCCTTCTCCGCAAGGACGTTGAGCGCCCCCATGGGAACTCCAGGCGCAGCGACTGTCGAGGCCGCCCCCGGGCCTCCTCGCCCCCTCATGCCCGGATCCCGATCACCTAGGCGGAGTTGAGTACCCGTGCTCACGCCCGGGGTGCCCGTGGGTTGCGAGCATCGGTGCAACGGCGCGGCACAGAGCGCCGGTTCATCCAGTCGAGGCACTCAGACCGTCACGGAGAACCCGTCATGTCCCGTCGTATCGCTCTGTCCATCGCCGCCGGTGTCGTCGTCCTCGGAGGCGCCGGGGCCTTCGCCCTCGCCTACGCGGGGGACCAGCCGCCCGCCTTCGCGCACAGCACCGCCCGCTACACCGCGCCCGCCGGCGGCCGGGACGGTTCGCTCGCCTTCTCCACCGAGGTCACCGCGTCCTCCGGGCTGAAGAGCCTGAAGGTGCTGGCGTGGCCGGAGAAGTCCGGGTTCGCGAAGAAGCCGCCGACCGCCAAGGACATGGCCGAGGTGGAGTCGGCGGCCTGCGAGCCGGCCGAGGGAGACACCGCGCGGTGCGCGTACCGGGCCGTGGTGTCCGCCACCGACGCCGCGTCGACCCCGCACGGCGCCTGGCACATCGCCGTACTCGCCACCGCAGAGGACGGCAGCACCACCCTGGACACCAAGGTGACCGACTTCACCGTCGGCTGAGCCGGTCCGCCGCGGTCAACACTTGTTGGCAGGCGTAGGGCGGGCAAGTGCACGAGTCAACACCTGTTGGCCCACGCACGTTGACCCACACACGTTGACCCACACTTGTTGACCCACGCTTGTTGACCAACCCATGCTGACCCATACCTGGCGCCAACGCTTATTGGCCCACAGATGTTGGCCTACGATCGTTGGCATGACCGGCACCCCCAGTAGAAACACGGAGCCCACGAACGGCTCGGCGGCGCGCCGCTCCGACGCCAGCCGCTCCGCCATCCTGGCCGCGGCCCGCGAGCGCTTCGCCACCGACGGCTACGAGCGGGCCACCATCCGCGCCATCGCCAGGGACGCGCATATCGACCCGTCCATGGTCATGCGCTACTTCGGCAACAAGGACGGCCTGTTCGCGGCGGCCGTCGCGCTCGATCTGCGGATGCCCGACGTGTCCCAGGTGCCGAGCACCGAGGTCGGGCGGAGGCTGGTGGCCCACTTCCTGTCCCTCTGGGAGACGAACGAGGAGCTCACCGCGGTACTGCGGGTCGGCGTCACCAACAGGGCGGGGGCCGAGCGGCTGCAGGGCATCTTCCGGGAGCAGGTGGTACCGGTGGCCCAGCGGGTGTGCCCCGACCCCGAGCAGGTGCAGACTCGGGCGGGGCTGTGCGCCGCGCAGCTGGTGGGGCTGGCACTCACCCGTTACGTGCTGCGGCTGCCGCCGGTGGTGGCGCTGGCGCAGGAGGAGATCCTGGCGTGGCTCGGACCGACCCTGCAGCGGTATCTGACCGCGCCGAGCCCCTGACCGACGCGCCGAGGGCACCGGTCAGCTCCCGTACGTCCCGTCGTGGGACGTACGGAAGACGACCGGCGCCCTCGGTGGAGAAGCGGAGGTCAGGCCTTCGCCTTGGCCTTCGTCGTGCCCGGCTTGGTGACCCGGACCTTGGACTTGTCCAGCACCATGACCAGGCCCGCGATGACCGCGAACAGCACGAGCGGCATCAGGACGTAGAGGCCCAGCGTCTCGATGACGCTCAGGCCGTTGCCGGGGTCGTCGCCGTCGTCACGCGTGAGCGCGAGGGCAGGGGACGACATGAGCAGCATCATCAGCGTCGTACCGGCAGCCAGGGCGCCGGCGCGCAGGGCGTTCTTCTTGTCCACGCTGCCAAAGTTAGCGGGCCGACTTGAGGGGCGCGCGCCCGGGGTCCCTGTACGCGGCGCCGCGCGCTGCGGCGGCCGTGCCAGGAGGGGCTGCCAGGAGGGGCTGCCGCCCGGTCCGTCTTTGCTGAGTGCCAGGGCGCGGGCGGCCCATGACGTCCGCGAAGGCGGCGGCGCGCCGCCGGCCTTATCGGCGGTGAGCACGGACGCGAGAGGCCGGCAGCAGCCGGCCCACGCCGACCGGGCTGAAGTCGCGGCTGGGCGGCATCGTCACCGAACGCCCGGCGGTCCGAACGGTCAGCCGCCGGTCTCATGACGGGCTGGGCAGAGGCACCGTGCGGCCGTTCTCCTCCTGGTCGGGTGGGCTGTCCGACCGCAGTACCTCCAGGAGTGCCCGGACCCTTGCTGATCCCGTCAGCTCCTCCAGTGTCACCGGGCGGCCCGTCGCGTCGGCGATCGGGAGGCGCCAGTTCGGGTACTGGTCCCAGGTGCCGGGGAGGTTCTGGGGGCGGCGGTCGCCGACCGCGTCCGGGAGCCAGACACCGATCAGGCGGGCCGGGGTGCGGAGCAGGAAGCGGTGGACGGCCTGGATCTCGGCCTCCTCGTCACCGGCGTCGGACACGGCCAGCAGGCCCAGCCTGGTCAGCAGGGCCAGCCACTCCGCCGTGTCGGCCGCCGCGTCCGCCCGCTCCTGAGCCACCGGACGGGTCAGCAGGCCCAGCCGGTCGCGGAGTTCGACATGCTCGCCGGTGAGGCGGGCGGCGGTGGACGGCAGGTCGTGGGTGGTGGCGGTGGCGAGGCAGTCGGCGCGCCAGCGCTCCGGGGGGAGCGGGCGGCCGTCGCCGTCCCAGTCCCGTTCGAACCAGAGCACCGACGTACCGAGCACCCCGTGCCGCTGGAGCGTCTCGCGCACCCCCGGCTCCACGGTCCCGAGATCTTCCCCGATCACCACCGCTCCCGCCCGGGTCGCCTCCAGGGCCAGCAGGGCGAGCATCGCCTCGGCGTCGTAGCGGACGTAGGTGCCCTCGGTGGGCGGCCGGCCCTCCGGCACCCACCACAGCCGGAACAGGCCCATCACGTGGTCGATGCGCAGGGCGCCGGCGTAGCGGAAGAGGGCGCGCAGCAGCTGGCGGTAGGGGGCGTGGCCGGAGGCGGCGAGGCGGTCGGGGCGCCAGGGCGGCAGACCCCAGTCCTGGCCGCGGGCGTTGAAGGCGTCGGGCGGGGCGCCGACGGACATCCCGGCGGCGAAGAACGCGCGCTGCGCCCAGGCGTCCGCGCCCTGGGGGTGCACGCCGACGGCGAGGTCGTGCACGATCCCGACCGGCATCCCGGCGTCGCGGGCGGTGTGCTGGGCGGCGGTGAGCTGGGTGTCGGTGAGCCAGGCGAGCCGGGAGTGGAAGGCGACCCGGTCGCGCAGCCCGGCGCGGGCCCGGGCGGTCTCAGGTGAGCGCGGGTCGCGCAGGGCCTCGGGCCACCGGTGCCAGTCGGAGCCGTGCCGCTCGGCGAGCGCGTACCAGGTGGCGTGGTCCTCCAGGGCCTGCCCCTGTTCGGCGCGGAAGGCGTCGTAGGCGGCCTGCCGGGCCGGGGTGAGCGGTACGGCGGCCAGCGCCTCCAGCGCCTCCCGCTTCAGCTCCCAGACCGCGTCCCGGTCGATGTGGGCGCCCTGGTCGAGAACGGCGGCGCGCAGCCGTCCGGCGCGTTCCGCGAGCGCGGGATCCGGGACGTACTCGGGGACGGACTCCAGCCGCAGGTGCACCGGGTCGGGGAAACGGCGGGAGGAGGGCCGGTACGGGGAGGGGTCGGTCGGGGGGCCGGGTACGGCCGCGTGCAGCGGGTTGACCTGGATGAATCCGGCCCCGGTGGTGCGTCCGGCCCAGTCGGCCAGTTCGGCGAGGTCGCCGAGGTCGCCCATGCCCCAGGAGCGGCTGGAGAGGAGCGAGTACAGCTGGACGAGGAGTCCGTACGAGCGGCCGGAGGGGGTGGGCAGCCGGTCGGGGGCGACGATCAGGTGGGTGCGGGCGGTACGGCCGTCGGGCGCGGCGGCGGTCAGCAGGTGCACGCCGGTCGGCAGGTCCCGTACGTCGTCCCGCATCTCCCCGTCCTCCGTCCGCACCTCCAGCCGGGTGCCGGCGGGCAGCTCGAGGGCGGGGTCGCCGGAGCCGGCCCAGTGGACGAGCGTCGGCGGCAGCAGCCGTTCGGCGAGGTCCCGCTCGCGTTCGGCGAGGGCGGTGCGGACGGCCTCCGGGCCGCTCGCGTCGACGCCCAGGGCGGCCAGCACGGCGGTCACGGCGCCGGCGGAGGCCGCGACCGTACGGTCCGGGGACGGGCTGTAGGAGGTGGCGACGCCGTGCAGTTCGGCCAGCCGGCACAGCCCCCGGTCCAGGGCTTCGCTCATCTACAACCCCGGCTCACTGGTCAGCGGGGCCAGGTCGGCGAGCGGCGGTTCGCTGGTCAGAGGTTCGGCGTCGGGCAGCGGCGGCTCGCTGGTCAGCGGCGCCTCCGCGCAGACGGTCTCGGCGCTGAACACACACAGACGGGACTCCTCCTCGGTCTCCACCGGGGGTTTGAACTGGGCCGGGATCGGATGGTGAACCGTTGCGGCCACGGTGGCCTCCTCGTCATGACGTCGGGTACGGCGGCGGTTGCCGGGTGAGAGGAGCCCTACCCCATCGTCGCGAGGGCACTCGTGACGGCCGGGTCCCGGCCCCCGATCCGCCAGGGGACGGCGATCGGCGTCGCCGCGATGAACCCCGCTCAGGACTTCGAGGCGGATTCTCGGTGATCACTATTCACTGAGTACATGTACCCAGTGCATACTGATCCCCATGAGCACCCGGCACATCCTTCTGGGGCTGCTGGAGGCAGGGCCGAGTCATGGCTACGACCTCAAGCGGCGCCACGACGAACGCTTTCCGCAGGCCCGTCCGCTGGCCTACGGGCAGGTGTACACGACCCTGCAACGCCTGGTCCGTGACGGTCTCGCCGAGCTCGAAGGGACCGACGCCGACGGGGGGCCGGAGCGGACGCTGTACCGGTCGACGGACGACGGGGCACGTGAACTGGCCCGCTGGGCCGGGGAGATCGCGCCGCCCGTGCCCTTCGTGTCGAACGAGATCTTTACCAAGGTCGTCGTCTCGATCCTGGCCGGCGGTGATCCGGCCGCCTACCTGGGCGCCCAGCGCGCCGCGCACATGGAGCGGATGCGGGAGCTCACGGCCGTCAAGACGGCCCCGGGCGCCGACCTGGCGACCGTGCTCTCGGCGGACTACGCCCTCAACCACCTCGATGCCGACCTCCGCTGGATGAACACCACGGCGGCCCGGCTGACCACTCTGACCGCGGAGGTCGACGCAGCATGAGCAACCAGGGGGACTCCTCGGTGCCGCTTCTGGCGGGCCGGGACCTCGTCAAGGCGCACGGCAGGGCAGAGGCGCTGCGCGGCGCCTGCGTCGAGTTGCGCGCCGGCGAGATCCTCGCCGTGACGGGGGCCAGCGGCAGCGGCAAGTCCACGCTGCTGCACTGCCTGGCCGGGATCGTGCGACCGGACGCGGGCTCGGTGGCCTACGACGGGCTGCGGCTCGACCAGCTGCCGGAGAAGCGGCTGAGCGAGCTGCGGCGCTCCGACTTCGGCGTGGTCTTCCAGTTCGGGCAGCTGATCCCGGAACTGACCGCCCTCGACAACGTGGCGCTGCCGCTGATGCTGGCCGGATCGGCCCGCACCGAGGCCCGGGCGCGGGCCGGCGAGTGGCTGGAGCGGTTCGGGGTGCGCGGACAGGAGGAGCTGCGGCCGGGCGAGATGAGCGGCGGCCAGGCACAGCGGGCCGCTCTGGCACGAGCGCTGGTGACCGGCCCGAAGGTGGTCTTCGCGGACGAACCGACCGGGGCGCTGGACTCGCTGGCGAGCGAGCAGGTGATGACGTCGCTGATGCGGACGGCCCGCGAGTCGGGCACGGCCGTGCTGCTGATCACTCACGACGCCCAGGTCGCGGCGTACGCGGACCGCGAGGTGCGGCTGAGTGACGGGACCGTGGCGAGTGCGGGGGTGGCGGCGTGAGGACCGAGCTGCGACTGGCGCTGCTGCTCACGCGGGGGTCGGACCGACGGGAGTGGTGGCGGGTCCTGCTGACGGCGACGGGGGCGGCGCTGGCCACGGGCATCGGGCTGGTGATCGCGGTCCTCGCCCCGATGGACGGGCAGTACCGCATCCCGGTCGGTTCGGGGCTGCTGGACCAGCCGGGAACGCGCGACGGAGTGATCACCGCGCTGATGCTGCTGTTCATCCCGGTGTTCGGGTTCCTCGGGCAGTGCGCGCGGGTCGGCGCGGTGCACCGCGACCGGCGGCTGGCCGCGCTGCGGCTGGCGGGTGCCACGCCCGTGCAGGTGCGGCGGATCGCGGCGCTGGAGTCGGGGCTGGCCTGCCTGGCCGGCTCGGCCGTGGCCACCGTGTTCGCCGTGCTGTCCCTGCTGCGTCTGTGGCACGGTTCCGATCCACTGGCCTGGGCCGGCATCGCCGTGGTGGCCGTGCTGGTGCCGGTGCTGGGCGCGGCCGTGAGCGCTCTGGCACTGCGCGGGGTGGTGGCCTCGCCGCTGGGCTGGATCCGACGGGCGCGGCCGACCAGGGGGCCGGGGCGGGCGTTCCGGGTGGCGGCCGGGTCGCTGACCGTACTGGCGGTGTTGGTCGCGCTGACCGCGCTCGTCGGCGATTCCTTCGCGTTCCCCCACGTCGGGCTCGCTCTCGGTCCGCTCACGGTCTTCGCCGCCTGTGTGCTGGTCGGCGCCTCGGCGGTGTGGCTGGCGGGCTGGTCGTCCCGGTGGCTGGGCCGGGTGCTCGCCGCCCGTGCGCAGAGCCCGGCGCTGCTGATCGCGGCCGAACGGCTCCGCGACGACCCGTGGGCGGCGGCCCGCACGCACGCGGCCGTCCTGCTGGTGACCGTCGTGGGCACCGGATTCGTGGGGGTGCGGCAGGTGCTGCTCGCGGTGCTGCACGCCATGGACCGGGCGCACCACCTCGGCACGGACCTCACGTACTACACGACGGGTCTGGACCTCACGGCTGCCGCGATCCTCGTCGCCCTGGCGATCGTCCTGTCCGGTCTCGCCGTCGGCACCGCCGAGTCGCTGGCCACCCGGCGCCGGGGCCTGGCCGCGCAGGCCGCCGCCGGAGTGCCTCGCGGTGTGCTGGGCCGGGCGCTGCTCCTGGAGACCGCGCTGCCGCTGGCCCCGGCGGTCCTGGTGGCGGGCACGGGCGGCATGGCCATCGGCGTCTGGTACGCCTCCACCGCCACGACGTACACCTCGCCGGCCGTGCCGTACGCCGCCCTGCTGGTTCCGCTCGCGGTCTACGGCGCCTGTCTGCTGGCGGCGGCCACCGGGCTCCCGCTGTTGCACCGCTCGGTACGCCCCGCGGAGCTGCGCTACGCGTGACCGCAGGATGAATGTCCGGCCTCCGGGGGCACAGGGGACCCCCGGACGCCGGAGCACCCGGGCGCCCGGGTATGCGAAGGCCCGGATCGTCAGGCGGAGATGCCGTCGATCCGGGCCAGGGCGTCATCCGCGCCGTACGGCTGCAAGTAGGGCAGCCAGCGCGGGTCCCTATGGCCGGTCCCGATGATGCGCCAGGCCAGGCCGGTGGGTGGGGCTGGTTTGTGCCGCAGCCGCCAGCCGATCTCGAAGAGATGGCGGTCGGCCTTGACGTGGTTGCAGCGACGGCACGACGCGACCACGTTGTCCCAGACGTGCTGACCCCCGCGACTGCGCGGGATGACGTGGTCGACGCTGGTTGCGACGCCACCGCAGTACATGCACCGGCCCCCGTCGCGCGCGAAGAGCGCCCTTCGGGTGAGCGGAACGGGCCCCCGGTAGGGAACCCGGACGAATCGCTTGAGCCGGACCACGCTGGGTGCGGGGACTGTGACGGTTGCGCTGTGCATATAGGCGCCGGATTCCTCCAAGGCGACTGCCTTGTTCTCCAGGACGAGGACGAGCGCGCGGCGGAGCGGTACGACGCCGAGCGGCTCGTACGACGCGTTGAGGACCAGGACATGCGGCACGGGGGCCTCCTTGGGCGTCGGCGGCGCGTGGCTCGCGCCGGGACGATCTGTGGTCAGTCTCCCCTCTTGCCTGGTGGACGCGCCACCATGTCCGCGTAACGGCCTGGGAGTGTTTTCGACCACACCGCATTCATCCCCCGGATACCCCCCTTTTCAAGCGAGCCTGTTCAACCGGGAGGCCCGCGAAGTGAGCACGGTCTCTCCTTCTCGTACTGGTCGGGCCCACACGCGATGCCCCGTTAGTGTGGTGGTCCTGCCCGTCCGGTGACCTTTTCGTGACCTTGAACGCCGTACGTGACCGTGAACGCCGTACCGGAGGGCAGTACCGCACCGCCTGGAGGTACCCGCCGTGTCCTTGCCCGCCGTCCTACTGGCCGCCGGTGCGTCGCCGTCGCCGACCCCCTCGGGGTCGGCCACCCCTGCGGTGCCCACGCTCCAGGACGCCCAGGAGAGCGCCACGAACGCCGCGAGCTGGGTCGAGCAGAACTGGTCGACCTGGCTGGCGATAGGTCTGAAGGTGCTGCTGATCCTGGTGATCGCGGTGGTCCTCAGAAGGGTCGTGCTGCGGGCGATAACCAAACTCATCGACCGGATGAACCGGACCGTCGAGTCGGCGGAGGGCACCACTCTCGGCGGGCTGCTGGTCAACGCCGAGCGGCGACGGCAGCGCTCGCAGGCGATCGGGTCCGTGCTGCGGTCGGTGGCGAGCTTCGTGATCCTGGGCACGGCCGCGCTGACGGTGCTGTCCGCCTTCCAGATCAACCTGGCGCCACTGCTGGCGTCGGCCGGTGTGGCCGGTGTGGCGATCGGTTTCGGCGCCCGCAACCTGGTCACGGACTTCCTGTCCGGCGTGTTCATGATCCTGGAGGACCAGTACGGCGTCGGCGACTCGATCGACGCGGGGGTCGCCTCCGGCGAGGTGGTCGAGGTCGGTCTGCGGGTGACCAAGCTGCGCGGCGACAACGGCGAGATCTGGTACGTCCGCAACGGCGAGATCAAGCGCATCGGCAACCTCTCGCAGGGCTGGGCCACGGCCGGTGTCGACGTCACCGTCCGGCCCAGCGAGGACCTGGACCGGATGCGGGCCACCCTGGACGAGGTCGCCGAGAAGATGGCCAAGGAGGAGCCCTGGAACGAGCTGCTGTGGGGCCCGATCCAGATCCTCGGCCTGGACTCCGTCCTCATCGACTCGATGGTGGTCCGCCTCTCCGCCAAGACCATGCCCGGCAAGGCCCTGACGGTGGAGCGCGAGCTCCGCTGGCGGATCAAGCGGGCCTTCGACGAGGCGGACATCAGGATGGTCGGCGGCGCCCCCACCGCACTCTCGGAGGAGGACCCCCCGGACCCGACGGCGACCGTGGCCGCCCCGTCGGCGTTCTCCAACACGGACTCGCCCCAGGTGGCGGCGACGACCCCGATCACTCCGCAGCGGCCGGCGCCCAAGTAGCCGGCGCTCGGGCGGCACCTGACCGGCGCGCGGTCGGCTAAGCGGTACCGCCGCCGCAGGCCAGCCGGTAGGCCTCCTTGACCCATGCCTCGTCACCGGGGTCGACGCCGCAGGCCAGGGAGGCCCCGTGGTCGACCGCCCAGGTGGACACGCTGCCGTAGACGGCACGGCCGGGGCAGGCGACGGTGAAGCTGCCCTCGATCACCGTCACGCCCTTGGCCTCGACGAAGCGCGCGCCGTGCCCGAGGGGGTTCATCCGGACCGCATGGCGCTCGTGGTGGGCCGAGTCCTCCCCGGGCGCCGCGAACTCCCCGAGGTCCCACAGCTTGAGGTGGCGGGCGAGCGCGGCCAGGACGCGGCGCGCGGAGAGGCTTCCGTCGCTGGTGTCGACCCGGGGCACGATGTTCCGTACCAGCCGGGTGTGGAAGGTGATCCATCCCCGGTCGCCGTCGTCCACCTTCACCACCGGGGAGACCGCGGTGAGCCGGACCTCCCGTGTCACACCGGTCCACCGGAAGGTCCCGCCCGGGCAGGAGGGGGCGGTGGCGGACGCCTTGGCCGAGGGCCCGGGATCCGCCGTCGCCGCCGTATCCGTCGCCGCCGTATCCGTCGTCCCCGTCGTCGTACAGCCCGCCGCCAGGACGAGGGCGGCCGGCAGCAGCCGTAGGAACGACCGTCTTCGAGGGGGCATTTTCAGTCGTCGTTCTCCTGGTCGGTGTCGGGGTCCAAGAGCAGGAAGCCTTGCCAAGGGCCTGCTTGACCAGGGGCGACGAAGATCGTGACGGAGTCGTGATCGCGGAGCGGGATCCGGCCGGATTCAGATGCCCTTCACAGGTCCCCCGCATTCTCCGCGCGTCACGCGATCATCTAGGGTCACGGCACCACGGGTCCTTGTTCTGGAGCGCGAAGTCGCCCGGGGACCCGTTGCGAATGTGGGGATACATGAGAAAGCTCGCCATAGGCGCCGCCCTGTCCGGCGCCCTGGCCCTGGCCGGTCTCGCGGCGCCCGCCGCCTCCGCGGCCACGAGCACGCCCGACCTGAAGTTCACCGACATCAAGGTGAACAACGGCAAGGCGATCGTGGTCGGCACCACCAAGTCGGTGAGCGTGCCGGTGACGTACACCCTGACCCGGCCCGTGGACGTGGCCGTGGACGGTGACTCGTCGTTCGCCGGCGTGATCCTCTACCGCGGCACCCTGAAGTCGGTGGGCAACATCGTCGGCCCCGACGATCTGCCCACCTGCACGACGACGGCGACGACGGACACGACCGTCACCGCGACCTGCTCCGAGAAGATCGTCATCTACCCGGAGGACGGCCTGCTCTCGGCCGCCGACGCCACCACCTGGAAGGCCGGCGGGTTCTACAGCTACATCGACGGCACCGTCTCGGACGACTTCCTCAGCTCGAACTCGGGCACGGCGATCTGGGGCAACCTCGGCACGGCCGAGGTGCAGCGCGCGGCCAAGCTGACCGCCGACGCCTCCCCGGAGCCGGTGGCCAAGGGCAGGACGATCACCGTCAAGGGGAAGCTGACCCGGGCGGACTGGGACGCCTTCGCGTACAAGGGCTACCAGGGGCAGAAGGCCGTCCTGCAGTTCCGCGCCGAGGGCACCAAGACGTACACGAACGTCAAGGGCATCACCTCCGGCACGAACGGCGCCCTGTCCACCACGGTGAAGGCGTCGAAGAGCGGCTACTACCGCTATGTCTTCGCCGGTACGACGACCACCGCGGCGGCGACGGCCACGGGCGACTTCATCAAGGTCAACTAGGGCCCGCGGCGCCTTCATCACAGGGCCCGTCCGGTCTTCCGGGCGGGCCCTTCGTGTGTCCGAGCCCAGGTAACGAGTGGGTTGCCGCGCCGGCGGGCTATTGACGCTCTCCTTCCGGCGCCCTACGTTTTCCAGCCAACAGGAAACTTTCCTAACAGTGATCAACGGGTGAGCGATCCGGTGAGCGATCCGGTGAACCGTCCGGGCAGGCGAGCCGGGCCAGTGATCCGGGCCGGTGATCCGGGCCAGTGATCCCGGGCCGGTGATCCGGGCGGGTCACCCGGGTGGACCGATCACCCGGGTCACTGGGAAACTGAGCGGCTGGAAAGGCAGGTGTCGAACCACATGGCAGGAACCGCCGGTACGCCGGGCACCCCGCGCGTACTCCGCGCCATGAACGACCGCGCCGCACTGGACCTGCTGCTGGAGCACGGCCCGCTGTCGCGGACCCGGATCGGCAAGCTCACCGGCCTCTCCAAGCCGACCGCCTCCCAGCTGCTGGCCCGCCTGGAGGCGGCCGGGCTGGTGCTGGCGACCGGCACCAGCGAGGGCCGGCCGGGCCCCAACGCCCAGCTGTACGCGGTGAATCCGGGCGCCGCCTACGCCGCCGGGCTCGACGTCAACCCGGCCCGGATCCGGGCCGCCGTCGCCGACGTCACCGGCCGCACCGTCGGCGAGTACGAACTCCCCACCCCGGGACGGCGGTCGGCCCAGTCCGTCGTACGGCAGGTCACCGACGCCCTCGACGG
Source organism: Streptomyces sp. NPDC051105 (assembly GCF_040682795.1). NCBI lineage: Bacteria > Bacillati > Actinomycetota > Actinomycetes > Kitasatosporales > Streptomycetaceae > Streptomyces > Streptomyces sp. NPDC051105. The sequence goes on from NZ_JBFBBR010000011.1 coordinate 76,248, forward strand.
TGCCGTGAAGGCGGCCGGGCTGGCCCGGGACGACGTCCGCCGGCTGGTCATCGGCACACCCGGCGCCTTCGACCCGAACACCGGCCGGCTGCGCTACGCCTCGCACCTGCCCGGCTGGCACTCCCCCGCGCTGCTCGACGACCTCGCCGCCGCGCTGCCGATGCCGGTCGAGTACGAGAACGACGTCAACCTCGTCGCCATCGCCGAACAGCGGCTCGGCGCGGCCCGCGGCCACGGCGACTTCGTGCTGCTGTGGAACGAGGAGGGCCTCGGCGCCGCCCTGGTCCTCGGCGGCCGGCTGCACCGCGGCTGGACCGGCGGTGCCGGCGAGGTCGGCTTCCTGCCGGTGCCGGGCACCCCGCTGGTCCGCCAGGTCACCAAGGCCAACAGCGGCGGTTACCAGGAACTCGCCGGTGCGCAGTCGCTGCCCAGGCTGGCCGGCGCGCTCGGCATCGGGGACCTGCCGACCGGGTCGCACTCCGAGGTGGCCGCCGCGCTCGTCGCCCGCGCCGCCGAGCACGGCAGCGGCCCGCACCACGAACTCCTGCGGACCTACGCGACCCGGGTCGCCACCGGTCTCGCCTCCCTCGTCTCCGTCCTCGACCCCGAACTCGTCGTCCTCAGCGGCACCGTCCTGACCTCCGGCGGCGAAGTGCTGCGCGCCCTGGTCCAGGCCGAGCTGGAGGAGCTGGCGGCCGCCCGGCCGCGGCTCGTCGTCGGCGACGTCCAGGAACACCCCGTGCTGCGCGGCGCGCTGGAGAGCGCGCTCGCGACCGCCCGCGACGAGGTCTTCGACACCTCGCGCTGACCCGCACCAGACCCCCGCACCGGCCCCTCTCGACCCCCGCACCGGCCCCTTCCCTCACCGCCCGCCCCTGGGAGACCTTGCCATGCCCATACCCTCCGCTGCCCGAAAGACGGCTTTTGCCCTGACCGCCCTGACCAGTTCACTCGCCCTTCTCACCGCCTGTACCGGCCAGTCCTCCTCCGGCGCCTCCGACGACGCCTCCGCGGACACCACCATCAACTTCTGGCACGCCTGGAGCGCGCCGAGCGAGGTCAAGGCCGTCAACGCGCTGATCGCCGGCTTCGAGAAGGCGCACCCCAACATCCACGTCAACGTCGTCGGCAACATGACCGACGACAAGATGAACCAGGCGCTGCGCACCGGCGGCGACAAGGCCCCCGACGTCATCTCGTCCTTCACCACCAACAGCGTGGGCAAGTTCTGCGACTCGGGCGCGCTGGTCGACCTCAACCCCTTCTTCAAGAAGTCGGGCGTCGACCCGCAGACGACGTTCCCCAAGGCGATGAACGAGTACACCCAGTTCGACGGCAACCGCTGCTCGGTGCCGCTGCTCGGGGACGCGTACGGGCTCTACTACAACAAGACGGCGTTCAAGAAGGCCGGCATCACCAGCCCGCCGAAGACCTGGTCCGAATTCAAGGCCGACGCCAAGAAACTGACGATCACCCAGGGCGACGGCTACCAGCAGCTCGGTTTCATGCCGGACTACCACGGCTGGGAGACCACGACCGAGCACTACCTCGGGCAGTTCTCGCCGACGTACTTCGACAGCAAGGGCAAGTCGAACGTCGCCAAGGACCCGGCCTTCGAGAAGTCCTTCACGCTCCAGAAGCACCTCGTCGACACGCTCGGCGGCTACAAGAAGCTGGAGACGTTCCGGGCCACGCTCGGCGACGAGTGGGGCCCCAAGCACCCCTTCCAGACCGGCCAGGTCGCCATGCAGCTCGACGGTGAGTGGCGGCTGGGCATGGCCCTGGACGCCAAGCCGAAGTTCGACATAGGCGTCGCCCCGATGCCGGTCCCCGACGACCAGGCCGCCCAGTACGGCAAGGGCTACATCACCGGCACCATCGCCGGCATCGCCGCCACCAGCAAGAAGCAGAACGCGGCCTGGGAGTTCGTGAAGTACATCAGCACCGACACGGACGCGGTGGTGGACTTCTCCAACGCCATCCACAACGTGCCGTCCACGCTGGCCGCCCTGAAGTCGCCGAAGCTGAAGTACGACCCGCGGTTCAAGACGTTCCTGGACATCGCCGCGAACCCGGACTCCACGACGGCACCCGCCTCCGTCAACGGCGGTGTGTACCTGACGACGATCCAGCAGCTCGGCTACGACTACGAGAGCGGCAAGGTCACCGACCTGAAGGCGGGCCTGAAGCAGGCCGCCGCGCAGATCGACACGGACATCGCGCAGGCGAAGTGACGATGAGCACCATCACCTTGGCGTCGGAGCGCCGCCGGTCCGGCCTTGTGGCGAAGCGCAGGAAACAAGCACTCCGGACTCTCGCCTTCATGTCGCCCTGGCTGATCGGCTTCGCGGTCTTCTTCGCGTATCCGCTGATCTCGACGGTCTACTTCTCGTTCATGCACTACGACGGTTTCAAACCGCCGACGTGGAACGGCACGAAGAACTGGACGTACGTCTTCGAGCACTATCCCTACTTCTGGCCCGCGATGCGCAACACCCTGTGGCTCGTGGTCGTGATGGTCTCGCTCCGGGTCGTCTTCGGCCTCGGCATCGGCATGCTCATCACGAAGATCAAGACGGGCACGGGCGTCTTCCGCACCCTCTTCTATCTGCCCTACCTGGCCCCGCCCGTCGCGGCCACCATGGCCTTCGCCTTCCTCCTCAACCCCGGTACCGGCCCGGTCAACTCCATCCTCGAGAAGATCGGCATCCCGGCCCCGGGCTGGTTCAACGACCCCACCTGGTCCAAGCCCGCGCTGACCCTCCTGGCGCTGTGGGGCATCGGCGACCTGATGGTCATCTTCATGGCCGCGCTGCTCGACGTGCCGGCGGAGCAGTACGAGGCGGCGGAGCTGGACGGCGCGTCGGCGTGGCAGCGCTTCCGGTACGTGACGCTGCCGAACATCTCGCCGATCGTGATGTTCGCGGTCGTCACGGGCGTCATCCAGACGATGCAGTACTACACCCAGCCGCTCATCGCCGGGAAGGTCGCCTCGGGGGTCATCCAGGGCGCGGGCACCCAGTTCGAGCCCGGATATCCGGAGAAGTCGACGCTCACCCTGCCCCAGCTCGTCTACAACCTCGGTTTCCAGCGCTTCGACTACGGCTCCGCGTGTGTCGTCGCCCTCGTCCTCTTCGTCCTGTCCATGGTGTTCACGTCGTTCCTGATGCGGCGCCGGGGCGGTCTCATCCAGGCAGGTGACTGAACATGGCCCAGGTACTGGACCGGCCGGTGGACGTGACCCCGCGGCCGATGACCTCGGCCGAACGCACCGCCCGCCGCAAGGCGTTGCTGAACTGGGTGGCGGTCCACTCCCTCGGCGTCGCCGCCGCCCTCTTCTTCACCCTCCCCTTCGTGTTCGTCTTCCTGACCTCGCTGATGAGCGACAGCCAGGCGCTCAGCCGGGACCTGATCCCGCACACCTGGGAGTGGGGCAACTACCGGAAGGTCTTCGACACCCCCGGCTTCCTGACCTGGTGGCGGAACACGCTGTTCTACGCCGGTCTGGGCACCGTCCTGACGGTCGTCTCCTCGCTGCCGGTGGCGTACGCGCTCGCGAAGTTCCGCTTCCGGGGCCGCAACCTCTCACTCATGCTGGTGATCTCGATGATGATGCTGCCACCGCAGGTGGTCATCATCCCGATGTACCTGTTCTGGGCGAAGCAGCTCGGCCTCTCGGGCACCCTGTGGCCGCTGATCGTGCCGATGGCGTTCGGCGACGCGTTCTCCATCTTCCTGCTGCGCCAGTTCCTGACGACGATCCCGAACGAGTACCTGGACGCGGCGAAGGTGGACGGCTGCGGGGACCTGCGGACCCTGCTGCGGGTGGTGGTCCCGATGGCGAAACCGGGTATCGCCGCCGTCGCGCTCTTCCAGTTCTTCTACGCCTGGAACGACTACTTCGGACCCCAGATCTACGCCTCGGAGAACCCGGGCGCCTGGACGCTGTCCTACGGCCTGGAGTCGTTCAAGGGCATGCACCACACCGACTGGAATCTCACCATGGCCGCGACCGTACTGGTCATGGCCCCCGTGATCCTCGTGTTCTTCTTCGCCCAGAAGGCGTTCGTCGAGGGCGTCACGCTCACCGGAGTGAAGGGTTAACCACGTATGAAACTCACCGTGGTCGGCGGAGGCTCGACCTACACCCCCGAACTCATCGACGGCTTCGCGCGGCTCAGGGACACGCTGCCCATCGAGGAACTGGTCCTGGTGGACCCGGCCGCCGAACGCCTGGAACTGGTGGGCGGACTGGCCCGCCGGATCTTCGCCAAGCAGGGCCACAGCGGCCGTATCGTCACCACCTCCGACCTGGACGCCGGCGTGGAGGGCGCCGACGCGGTGCTGCTCCAGCTGCGCGTCGGCGGCCAGGCGGCCCGGCAGCAGGACGAGACCTGGCCGCTGGAGTGCGGCTGCATCGGCCAGGAGACGACCGGCGCCGGCGGGCTCGCCAAGGCGCTGCGGACCGTCCCCGTCGTCCTGGACATCGCCGAACGCGTCCGCCGGGCCAACCCGGACGCCTGGATCATCGACTTCACCAACCCGGTGGGGATCGTCACCCGCGCCCTGCTCCAGGCCGGGCACCGGGCGGTCGGGCTGTGCAACGTGGCGATCGGCTTCCAGCGGAAGTTCGCGAACCTCCTCGGTGTCACGCCCGCCGAGGTCCACCTGGACCACCTCGGCCTCAACCACCTCACCTGGGAGACGGCGGTCCGCCTCGGCGGCCCCGAGGGCGAGAACGTGCTGCCCAAGCTGCTCGGGGAACACGGCGACGCCATCGCCGCCGACCTGAAGCTGCCGACGGCCCTCCTCGACCGCCTGGGGGGCGTGATCCCCTCCTACTACCTGCGCTACTACTACGCGCACGACGAGGTCGTACGGGAGCTGCGCACCAAACCGTCCCGGGCCTCCGAAGTGGCCGCGATGGAGCGGCGGCTGCTGGAGATGTACGGCGACCCGGCGCTCGACGAGAAGCCCGAGCTGCTCGCCAGGCGGGGCGGCGCGTACTACTCGGAGGCGGCCGTGGACCTGGCGGCGGCGCTGCTGGGCGGCGGCGGCAACCCCTACCAGGTGGTGAACACCTACAACGGCGGCACGCTCCCCTTCCTTCCCGACGACGCGGTGATCGAGGTGCAGGCGGCGATCGGCAAGGGCGGACCCGTGCCGCTGCCCGTCCCGGACGTCGACCCGCTCTTCGCCGGCCTGGTGGCGAACGTGACGGCGTACGAGGAACTGGCCCTGGAGGCGGCGCTGCGCGGTGGCCGCGACCGTGTGTACAAGGCCCTCCTCTCGCATCCCCTCGTCGGCCAGTACGAGTACGCCGAAGCCCTGACCGACCGACTGATCGCGCACAACCGGGAGCACCTCGCGTGGGCCTGACCGCAAGTGTCCTCGCCATCGACGCGGGCAACAGCAAGACCGACGTCGCGGTGGTGGCGGCGGACGGCGAGGTCCTCGCCACGGCCCGCGGCGGCGGCTTCCGGCCGCCGGTGGTGGGCGTGGAGCAGGCCGTGGACGAGGTGGCGGTGGCGGTCGCCGAGGCGTACACCGCCGCCGGCGTCACCTCGGCCGCCCATGTCTCCGCCTGCCTGGCCAACGCCGATCTGCCGGTGGAGGAGGAGCAGTTGGCCGCCGCGCTGGCCGCCCGCGGCTGGGGCGGTCCGGTGACCGTCCGCAACGACACCTTCGCGATCCTGCGGGCGGGCGTGGCCGAGCCCCGGGGCGTGGCCGTGGTGTGCGGGGCGGGCATCAACTGCGTCGGCATGCGCCCCGACGGCCGTACCGCCCGCTTCCCCGCGATAGGGCGCATCTCCGGTGACTGGGGCGGCGGTTGGGGACTGGCCGAGGAGGCCCTCTGGCACGCGGCGCGGGCGGAGGACGGCCGCGGCGCCCCGACGGCCCTGGCCCGCACCCTGCCGGCGCACTTCGGGCTGACGTCCATGTACGCGCTGATCGAGGCGCTGCACCTGGAACACGTCCGGTACGGCCGCCGGCACGAGCTGACGCCGGTGCTGTTCGCGACGGCGGCCGACGGCGACCCGATCGCCCGCTCGGTGGTGGACCGGCTGGCCCAGGAGGTCGCGACGATGGCCACGGTCGCCCTGACCCGCCTCGACCTGCTGGACGAGGAGGCGCCGGTGCTGCTGGGCGGCGGCGTGTTGACGGGCGGTCACCCGCAACTGGACGACGGCGTGCGGGAACTGCTGGCGGCCCGCGCCCCGAAGGCGGTACCGAGGGTGGTGACGGCGCGTCCGGTACTGGGAGCGGCGCTGCTGGGGCTGGACGCGGTGGGGGCGGGAGCGGATGTGCAGGGGAGGGTGCGGGCGTACTTCGAGGGGTGACGGTGGGCTGGGGCGGGGGGCGCTTACCGGCGCTTGCGGGGTGCCTCCCCCACTCTCGGCTCCGCTCGAGCGGGAGGGCCTCCATCGCCCACCCGTGCCGCGCTGGGGGCACCTCCCAGGTCTTTGAGGCGCTGGGGGAGGCGCGACTGCCCGCGGCTGAAGACAAGGGGCTGGGCAGCGCGCCCCGTCCTGGGCGCGCGGGGCTGTGTCGATGTGCGGCTCCGCCGCGTGGGCGCGACCAGCCCCCACCGGCCCGCCGCCCGAACGCCCCCACACCACCCCTCCGGAACCGAACCGATTCCCCCGGCGTATTCATGGGCAGGGGTTCCGCTGCGATCGGATCAAGATCCAGTGACGCCCGGTGCCGAATGTCGGTCCGGACAGCGATACTGGGCGGCGACCGGATGACCATGGGGGAGGTCAAGTGACACACCCGCCGACGAAGAGCGCGGCACCGCCAGGCGCAGGTACCGTCCTGCCCGCACAGCGGGCCGGCTCCCCCGCGCCCGCGGCAACGCCCCCGCGCCGCAGCGCCTTCGCGGAGGGCGTGGAGCAGGTGCGCGCCGCCGTCACCACCGAGCCCGGCCGGCTCCGGCTCATCGGCGCGATCCTGGCCGTCCTGATCGTCGCCTTCGGTGCCGTCACCGCCTGGCAGATGACCGAACGCGCGGCCGCCGCCGACGACGTGCTGCACCGCAGCCAGCCGCTCAGCTCCAGCGCGGCCGAGATATACCGCTCCCTGGCGGACGCCAACACGGCGGCCTCCAGCGGGTTCCTGGCGGGCGGTCAGGAGACGGACGCCTCCCGCGAGACCTACGAGAAGGACATCCGGACGGCCGCCGCCGGACTGGTCACCGCCGCCGCCAACTCCGAACCCGGCTCGCCCGCCGAGGCGGCCGTGGCGAAGCTGAACAAACTGCTCCCGGAGTACAAGGGGCTCGTCGAGCGGGCCAGGGTCTACAACCGGCAGGGCTACCCGGTCGGCGGCGCCTACCTGCGGTACGCGAACGACAAGATGCAGGACGAGATGCTCCCGGCGGCCCACGCTCTCTACCAGAAGGAGAACGCTCGGCTGTCGTCCGACTACTCGGACGCGACCCCGTACCCATGGGCGGCCATAGTCCTCGGCCTCCTCGCACTCGCCGCGCTCGGCTGGGCCCAGCTGCGTCACTACCGCCGTACCAACCGCCTGCTGAACCACGGCCTGGTCGCGGCCTCGGCCGCCACCGTCGTCACCCTGCTGTGGCTGGTCGTCGGCCACACCGTCGCCCGCGTCGGCCTGAACGGCTCCTACGACCACGGCGTCCGCTCGCTGAACGTGCTGCACGACGCCCAGATCGCCTCCCTGAAGGCGCGCGGGAACGAGAACCTGAGCCTGGTGGCGCGCGGCGCCGAGACCATCACGGTCGACAAGAAGTCGTACGACACGTACTACTACCACTTCGACGAGGACATGGCCGCCCTCGGCCAGGGCCTCACCCAGGCCGCGAAACTCGCGGACGATTCGGCCGGCAGCAAGCCTGTCGTGGCGGCCGAGGGCAACATGCAGGTGTGGAAGCAGCGGCACACTGCCGCCCGCGACGCGGACGAGAACGGCGACTACCAGGCGGCGCTGGACAAGGTGATCGGCACGGACGGCGCGACCGCCGAGTGTTTCGTCAGCGTCGACAAGAACCTGAAGACCGCGTTGGTGCACGAGGATCACGAGTTCGAGGAGCGGGCCGCCGACGGGCTGGACGCGATGTCGGGGCTGCCGATCGGCGCCGCCATGCTGGGGGTCGCGGCGGCGGCGGGCGCGCTGTTCGGCATCGGACGCAGGCTTTCGGAGTACCGGTGAGAGGGGGCGTGGCCATGTTCGTGCGGAGGATGAGGGCCTCCCTGCGCGGCTGGGGCGGGGTGGGCGCGATGGCGGTCGGCTGCGCTCTGGCGCTGGCGTTCGTCCTCCTGCTGCCCCTCACCCAGTCGCGTGGTGAGGGCGACGGCGAGGCCGGGCTCGGCGGGCAGGGCGTGGCGACCGGCAGTCAGGCGAAGGCCGACGACTGCAAGAACTCCGAGGCACAGAACGAGACCTGGGAGCCGTCGGGCGCGGACGGTGCGACGATCGACGCCATCAAGGCGCGCCCCGGCAAACGGAAGTTGATCGTCGGCGTCGACCAGAACAGCTACCGCTGGGGCTACCGCAACCCGAACAACTCGGAGGCGGACCTGGAGGGTTTCGACATCGACCTGGTGCACAGGATCGCCCAGGACATCCTCGGCGACCCCGACGCCGTGACGTTCAAGGCGATTCCGACCAGCCAGCGGGTACTGGCGCTCCAGAAGGGCACCGTCGACATGGTGGTGCGCACGATGACCATCAACTGCGACCGGCTGAAGGAGGTCGCGTTCTCCGCGCCGTACTTCAAGACCGGTCAGCAGGTGCTGGCGCCCAAGTCGTCGCCGATCAAGGGGTACGACGGGACGCTCGCCGGCAAGAGGGTGTGCACGGCGGACAGTTCGACGGCGGACGACAGGGTGACCGCCGACAAGGAGTCCGGCAAGCTGCCCTCCTCGGTCGCGATCACCCGCGTCCCCAACCAGCTCGACTGTCTGGTGCGGCTGCAGCTCGGCGAGGTCGACGCGGTGATCACCGACGGTGCGCTGGCCGCCAGTCAGGCTGCCCAGGACCCGACCGTCGAGCTGAAGGGCCCGGCGTTCACCACCGAGTACTACGGCGTGGCGATGAACAAGAAGGCGAAGGATCTGGTACGCCGGGTCAACCAGATCCTGGTGGACTACCGGGCCGACGGCTGGCAGGCGTCGTACGGCACTTGGCTGTCGGCGACACTTGGTCGGGACTCGACGGCGTCGAAACCGCCCTCGCCGCAGCAGTACCTGCTCAAGAGCTGACCCGCATCCGCCGGCCCAGCCCCGACAATCAAGCGAGAGGTGATCGATGGGCGTCACGGACCCCGCCGGGCCGGTGATGGACCGGGACGAGGTGGACCGTGCGCTGGCGCGGCTCGGCGCGGAGCACGAGGCGATCGAGACCTCGCTGCTCGCCCTGCAGGACCACGCGGGCCGCAGGCTCCTCGAAGGCGCCGAGCTGACCGGGACCACCCGGGAGCGGTGGACGACCGCCGACGCGTCGATCACCCTGCTGTGGGCGTACTTCGACGCGTACACGGACGCGTTGCGCAGCGCCCGGGAGATCAGGGCGCGGCGCCGCTGGTCCAGCCGTGAGGACCTGGTGGAGCTGACCGAGCTGCTGCGCGGCGAGTCGGTGACGGTGGCGGGCAGCGCCACGGCGACGGCGAACGCGCCGACGCTGCTGTCGGCGGCCGGCCGGCTCAGCGAGCGCTTCTCGCTGGTGTCCCTGGTCGACCGGATGAACGAGCTGTACGCGACCTCGCTGGACCTGGTGGTCACCGCCGACGCGGTGTGGTCGGCGCTGCCCGCGCGGATCGATTTACTCGCCGCCGAGCTGCAGCGCACCCGCAAGCTGGCGCACTCCGTCGGGGTGCGTCCGGGCGAGCACCCGGCGGGCGACGACCTGGAGCGGATCACCCGCACCCTGACCAGGCTCCGTGAGGACGTCGTGTCGGACCCGCTGGGCTTCTGGGTGCCGGCGCAGGGGAGTTCGGCGCCGGGCGGCGGCCGGCCGGACACCACGGTGTACGACCGGGAGGCGCGGGCGCTGGAGGAGGTGCGGCGGGAGATCGACGCCGTGCTGACGGTACGGCAGGACGCGGAGGCCCGGCTGATCAGGCTGCGGGACGTGCTGTCCCGTGCGGACCGCACCCTCGCCGAGGCGCGCACCGCGCGCGGCGAGGTGCTGGCGAAGATCGCGGCGACCGAGGTGCCGGTGGTCAGCGGCCCGCCGACCGCGCTCCAGGAGCAGCTGGCGACGGCCGCCGAGTACCGCAGAACGGCCCAGTGGCACCGGCTGTCGCCGCTCCTGGAGTCCCTGGAGCAGAAGGCGGAGGACGAACTGCTGCGCGCGCGTGAGTCGTTGACGGCGGTCACCGCGCCGCTGGCGGTACGCGCGGAGCTGCGCGGCCGGCTGGACGCGTACAAGGCGAAGGTGGCCCGGCACGGGCTGGCGGAGGATCCGTTCCTGATCGAGCGGTACGACGCGGCCCGGCGGATGCTGTGGAGCGCGCCCTGCGACCTGCGGGTCGCGGAACAGGCGGTGCTGCGCTATCAGCGGGCGGCGGCCGAGGCGCTGGCCGCGCCGCGGGTGCCGCCGCAGAGCGGGCCCGAGGACCGTAGGGGGGAGCAGTAGCCATGAGTCAGGCGGGACAGACGTGCCAGCGGCCGGGCTGCGAGGGGACGTACGAGGACGTCGGCGGCGGTGAGCTGTACTGCGACACCTGTGGTCTGGCCCCGGTCGTCTCGGCTGGGGGTCCCCCCTCTGGGGGAGGAATGGTCGGTTCGCCGCCCACCGGGATCACGGTCGGCGGCCGGTCCTCGGCGAGCGGCGGGAGTTCGCGCTCCAGCAGCCGCAGCTCGCGTACGTCGTCGCAGTCGTCGAAGTCGCGGCGCTCGGTCTCCGGGCGGCTCTCGCGGTCCCTGTCGGGCAAGTCGACGGGCCGTTCGGTGTCGGTGCGCAGCTCCGGCTCGTCGACGAGCGGGTCGGGGCGCAGCCGGCTGGGCGCGGGGCTGGTCACGGTCCCGCAGGTGCCGAAGCCGGACCCGCGCGAGATGGTGCTGGAGAACCCCGAGGTGCCCGAGCGGAAGCGGTTCTGCTCGCGCTCTGACTGCGGGGCGCCGGTCGGGCGGGCCCGTGGTGACCGGCCGGGCCGGACGGAGGGTTTCTGCACCAAGTGCGGCAACCCCTACTCGTTCGTGCCCAAGCTGAAGGCCGGGGACGTCGTGCACGGCCAGTACGAGGTCGTGGGCTGTATCGCGCACGGTGGCCTGGGCTGGATCTACCTGGCCGTGGACCGGGCGGTGTCCGACCGCTGGGTGGTGCTCAAGGGCCTGCTCGACACCGGCGACGAGGACGCGATGGCCGCCGCGATCTCCGAGCGGCGGTTCCTCGCGGAGATCGAGCACTCCAACATCGTGCGGATCTACAACTTCGTGGAGCATCTGGACCAGCGCACCGGCTCCCTCGACGGGTACATCGTCATGGAGTACGTCGGCGGCAAGTCCCTCAAGGAGATCGCCAACGACCGGCGTACCCCGGAGGGCCGCCGGGACCCGCTGCCGGTGGAGCAGGCCTGCGCCTACGGCATCGAGGCGCTCGAGGCCCTCGGCCATCTGCACAGCCGCAACCTGCTGTACTGCGACTTCAAGGTCGACAACGCCATCCAGACCGAGGACCAGCTCAAGCTGATCGACATGGGCGCGGTGCGCCGCATGGACGACGACGAGTCGGCGATCTACGGCACGGTCGGCTACCAGGCCCCGGAGGTCGCCGAGGTCGGCCCGTCGGTCGCCTCCGACCTCTACACGGTCGGCCGCACCCTCGCGGTCCTCACGTTCGACTTCCAGGGCTACACGACCGTCTTCGTGGACTCGCTGCCCGACCCGGACAACATCGAGGTGTTCCGGCAGTACGAGTCCTTCTACCGGCTGCTGGTCCGGGCCACCGATCCCGACCCGGCCCGCCGGTTCGCCTCCGCGCAGGAGATGGCCGAGCAGCTGACGGGTGTGCTGCGCGAGGTCGTGTCGGTGCAGACCGGCAAGGCCCGGCCCGCGCTGTCGACGCTGTTCGGGCCCGAGGTCAAGGTCACGGACACCGAGCTGTTCCCCAAGCTGGACGGGGACGTGTCCCGGCTGGGCGGGCGGGCGGTGGCCTCCAGAACCCTCGCGCTGGACCCGTCGGGAGCGGCCCCGGACCCGGCCGACCCCGCCCTGGTCAGGCCGATCGCCACGCCGGCCGCCGCGCTCGCCCTGCCGGTCCCGCTGGTCGACCAGAGCGATCCGAACGCCGGTTTCCTGGCGGGCCTGTCGACCTCGCTGGTGGGCGAGGTCAGCCTGCTCGGCGCGCTGGCCGCGGCGCCGACGCAGACGGTCGAGACCGAGCTGCGGCAGATCCGCGCCCGGCTGGAGAACGGCGCCTTCGAGGCCGCGCTGGTGGGCCTCGGGCGGCTGGAGGACGAGCGGCCCGACGACTGGCGGGTGGTCTGGTACCGGGGCGTGGCCGCCCTGGTCACCGGCGACTTCGAGGGCGCCGCGCTGTCCTTCGACGCGATCTACGACGCCTTCCCCGGCGAGACCGCGCCCAAGCTGGCGCTCGGCCTGTGCGCGGAGGTGCTCGGGCAGCTGGACAACGCGGCCGAGTACTACCGGCTGGTGTGGGCGACCGACCCGGGCTTCGTGAGCTCCGCCTTCGGCCTGGCCCGGGTGCAGCTGGCGGCCGGGGACCGGCACGGCGCGGTGCGTACGCTGGAGTCGGTGCCGGAGGCGTCGATCCACTACACGGCGGCCCGGGTGGCGGCCGTACGGGCGCGGCTGCGGCACCGGACCGCGACGCCCGACGACACGCCGTTCCTGGACGACCTGACGGCCGCCGCCGGGCAGATCGAGGCGCTGGACGCATACGGTCTGGATCCGGCACGGCGCGAGCAGTTGTCGGCGGAAGTCCTCGGCTGCGCGCTGGACTGGATACTCTCCGGAGGCCAGGACGCCCAGCCCGCCGCCGGCGGCGGTGGCCGGGTGCTGCTCGGCAGCGGTCTGGACGAGCGGGGCCTCCGCTTCGGCCTGGAACGCTCGTACCGCACGCTGGCCAGACTGGCGACCGGCGGTGAGGAGAGGATCGACCTGGTGGAACGGGCCAACCGTTACCGCCCCCGGACGTGGGTGTAGTTGATGTCGCAGATGCCCCAGCAGGCCGCACCGGCGAAGTGCCCGAGCTGCGCGGAGCCGCTCGAATCGGGTGACCTGTTCTGCGGTGCGTGCGGGTACGACCTGTCGGCCGTGCCCGCCGAGCCGCAGGACCACCCGACCCTCACCATGGGCGCCTCCGGCGTGGACTGGCCACCGCCCGAGCCGGACAGCTCCGGCCCGCCGTCGGCCCCGCATCTGCCGACGGACCTGCCTGGCACGGACTCGGGCGGCAAGCCACTGCCGGGTTCACCGCCACACGGGTCGCCGGGGTCACCGCCACACGGCTCGCCGGTGTCGCCGCCGCAGGGCCCGCCGGTGTCGCCGGCCTCCGGGGTGCGTTTCGACCGGCCGCCGGAGCCCGACGACGACTACGCGCTCCAGGCGCCGGACCCGCGGGTGGCCGCCTCCGCCACGGAGACCGCCGAGACCACCGAGTCCGCCGAGACCACCGAGCTGCCGAAGGTCTGCGTGGCCTGCCGGGCGGGCCGGGTCGACGACGACGGCTACTGCGAGAACTGCGGGCACGCGCAGCCGCGCGAGCGCGACCACATGGAGCAGGAGGTGGGCCCGGTGGCCGCCGTCAGCGACCGCGGGCTGCGCCACCACCGCAACGAGGACGCGTTCACCGTCGGCCGTACCGCGCTGCCCGACGGCACCCCCGCGGTGCTCGCGGTCGTCTGCGACGGCGTCTCCTCGGCGACCCGCCCCGACGAGGCGTCGCTGGCCGCCTCCCGGGCCGCGAGCGAGGCGCTGCTGGCTGCGCTGCCGCAGGGCACGCATCCGCAAGCGGCGATGCACGAGGCGATCGTCGTCGCCTCCCAGGCCGTCAACGCCCTCGCCGAGGAGCCGCCGACGGCCCGCGAGCACAGCCCGCACCAGAACGCCCCGGCGTGCACGATCGTCGCCTCGGTCGTCACCGCGGGCCTGCTGGTGGTCGGCTGGGTCGGCGACAGCCGCGCCTACTGGGTACCGGTGGACCGCGGCGCACCGCCGGCCCGGCTCACCGAGGACGACTCCTGGGCGGCACAGATGGTGGCCGCGGGACTGATGAGCGAGGCCGAGGCGTACGCCGACGAACGCGCGCACGCGATCACCGGCTGGCTCGGCGCGGACGCCTACGAACTGGAGCCGCACACCGCTTCCTTCAAGCCGGACCGGCCTGGTGTGGTGGTGGTGTGCACGGACGGCCTGTGGAACTACGCGGAGTCGGCCGAGGAGATGTCCGAGGTCGTCCCCGCCGACGCCGCCGTACGGCCGCTGCACGCGGCGCGGGTCCTGGTCGGGCACGCCCTGGACGGCGGGGGCCACGACAACGTAACAGTGGCACTGCTCCCGTTCCCGGCGACGCCGCAGGGGGCAGGATCCGCCTGAGGCCGCGCAAAACGGCCGCAAACGGGGAATCAGGAACGGGGCACGGACAGCACAGGGAAGCACCCGCGGACCGGAGGGGACCGGTCCGCACACCGTCAGCACCCACCACGCGTGGGGTGGAGGGGGACCAGAGCAGTCATGGCCAATTTCTCGAAGTCGAACGTGCCGCAGTTCTCGGTGGACGTGTACCAGAACGAATACCTGCCGGACGGCGGCCGCGAGGTCAACGCGATCGTCACGGTGACGTCGACCGGCGGCGGCACCGTCGGGAGCGTGGCCGGGCCGTCGTACGCACCCGGGCAGGGACCGGCCGCCGGGGTGGCGATCATGGTCGACTGCTCGGGTTCGATGGACTACCCGCCGACCAAGATGCGCAACGCCCGGGACGCCACGGCGGCCGCGATCGACACCCTGCGTGACGGCACCCACTTCGCGGTGATCGGCGGCACGCACGTCGCCAAGGAGGTCTACCCGGGCGATGGCCGGCTCGCGGTGGCCGACCGCAGCACCCGGGAGCAGGCCAAGCAGGCGCTGCGCCGGCTGAGCGCGGGCGGCGGTACGGCGATCGGGACCTGGCTGCGCCTCGCCGACCGGCTGCTGTCCTCGGCGGACGTCGCGATCCGGCACGGCATCCTGCTGACCGACGGCCGCAACGAGCACGAGTCGCCGGAGGACCTCAAGGCCGCCCTGGACTCCTGCGCCGGACGGTTCACCTGTGACGCCCGCGGTGTGGGCACCGACTGGGAAGTGAAAGAAGTCACAGGGATAGCCTCCGCGCTGCTCGGCACCGCCGACATCGTCGCCGACCCCACGGGTCTGGCCGCCGACTTCACGCAGATGATGGAGACGGCGATGGGCAAGGAGGTCGCGGACGTCGCGCTGCGGCTGTGGACCCCGGTCGGCACGACGATCAAGTTCGTCAAGCAAGTGGCGCCCACGGTCGAGGAGTTGACCGGCCGCCGCATCGAGGCCGGGCCGCGCGCCGGGGACTATCCGACCGGCTCCTGGGGCGACGAGTCCCGGGACTACCACATCTGCGTGGAGGTCCCCACGGCCGGTCTCGGCCAGGAGATGCTCGCCGCCCGGGTGTCGTTGGTGGTCCCGCAGTCCGACGGCAGCGTCCAGAACCTGGGCGCGCAGGGGCTGGTCAGGGCGGTGTGGACGGACGACATGGTCGCCTCGACCTCCATCAACCCCCAAGTCGCCCACTACACCGGCCAGGCCGAACTGGCACAAGCCATCCAACAAGGGCTGGATCTTCGCAAAGCGGGCGATATGGATGGAGCAACGGCCAAACTGGGCCGGGCCGTTCAGCTCGCCAGCGCCTCCGGGAACGCGGATACTGCGAAACTGCTTGCGAAGGTGGTGGACGTGGTCGACGCCGCGACAGGTACTGTGCGATTGAAAGCGAAGGTTGCGGAGGCCGACGAGATGACTCTCGAAACACGGTCCACAAAGACTGTTCGTGTAAAGAAGTGACCTAGCAGCACACGCAGGACACCCAGACAGGCTCAGGACGAACCTGACAGAGAGGGAACCACCGACATGCCGACCTGCCCGAACGGACACCAGTCGGGTTCCGACGACTGGTGCGAGGTGTGCGGTCACCGCATGGCCGGTGCCGTGCCCCCGCCGCCTCCGCCCCCGCCGACCGCCGGCGGCTACGGTTTCCCGCCGCCCGCGCCCGGCGCCCCGGCCGGCGGTCCCGCCGGTGGCCGGCATCTGTCCGCCGTGCCGAACGCGCACGAACCGGAGCTGTGCCCGCAGTGCCGTACGCCCCGGGAGGGCGGTGCGCCGTTCTGCGAGGAATGCCGCTGGAACTTCCTGACCAACACGGCCACCTCGTACACCCCGGCCGCCCCGCGCCCGCCCGCGGGCGGCGCCCCGGCCGCGCCGACCTTCCGGCCGCCCACCCCGCCGTCGTACGGCGGCAACACCGACTCGTACGAGTACCAGGGCTCGCGTCCGTCCCAGATGAACCGCCCGGCCGAGCCGATCCCCTCCTTCGGCAGCGAGCCCTCGGGCCCGACCCCGTTCGCGAACGAACGCGGCGGCGGCCCGTCGGGCCCCCCGGCGCCTCCGGCCTTCGGCAACGACCGGGGCCAGTCCGGCCCGCCCGCCTTCGGCGGCGACCGAGGCCAGTCCGGGCCCCCGGCGTTCGGCGGCGACCGCGGCGGCCAGTCCGGGCCGCCCGGAGCTTCGGCCTTCGGCGGCGACCGAGGCCAGTCCGGGCCACCCGCCTTCGGTGGCGACCGAGGCCAGTCCGGGCCCCCGGCGTTCGGCGGCGACCGCGGCGGCCAGTCCGGGCCGCCCGGAGCTTCGGCCTTCGGCGGCGACCGCGGCCAGTCCGGGCCGCCGCCCTTCGGTGGTGAGCGTGGTCCTTCGGCTCCGCCGCCCTCGTTCGGTGGTGCTCCGGGCCAGAACGCCGGCGGTCCCTCCGCCTTCGGCGGCGCCCCCGGGCCCGGCCAGGCCTCCGGCCCCTTCACCCGCGACCCCTCCGGTGGCCCGGCCGCCGGGCCCTTCGGCGGCGGGGACCCGTCCCGGCCGCCGGTTCCGCCGCCGCCCGGCGGTCCCGGCGGGACCACCGGTGGCGCTCCCGGGGCCTTCCAGCAGTCGGCCCCGCCCGCGCCTCCCGGCTACCCGCAGGAGACCGGCAGGCCCCCGGCCGCCGGCCCCTCCTTCGGCGGCGACGACGACTGGGTGATCTCCCCGCCGGCGGCCGGCCCCGGCGCGCCCGCCCCGGGTGCCCGCTCCGGCGGCTACGGCTATCCGCAGCCCGCCGCCCCGGCCGGTCCCGGCTTCCCGCAGGCCCCGCAGGCTCCGGCGACCTGGACGGCGACGATCGGCCCGGACCGCGAGTACTTCATGGCGATGATGCAGCGCTCGGGCCCGGAGGCGGCCGGCCTCAACCTGCCCGCGTACTCCCCCGAGCAGCAGCGCACGCTCGCCGGCAACCAGGTCACCATCGGCCGCCGCCGGCACTCCACCGGTGACACCCCCGACATCGACCTGTCGGTGCCGCCGGAGGACCCGGGCGTCTCGCACCAGCACGCGGTCCTGGTCCAGCAGCCGGACGGCAGCTGGGCGGTCGTCGACCAGAACTCGACGAACGGCACGACGGTGAACGGCGGCGAGGAGCCGATCCAGCCGTTCGTCCCGGTGCCGTTGCAGGACGGGGACCGGGTGCACGTAGGGGCCTGGACGACGATCACTGTTCGACGGGGCTGAGCCGGAGCACTCCGTACGGGGCTCAGACCGGGAGAGGCCAGACCCACGGCCCCTCCCGGTCGTCCAGCCACACCCACTCCCCGTCCCCCTCCATCGTGACGCCGTACCGCTCGCGCCCGGGCAGCCCCGTCCGCTCCCACACCTCGTAGGCCTCCCGAGGACTGAGCACCCCCTGGGTCAGCTCCATCAGGAACCGGAACAGCTCGTCCTCGAGCGCCCGGGACGGCACCCCGCCCACATCCCCCGCCGCCGGCCGCTCCACCCCGCGCAACGGCACGAAGAACGCGGCCGACGGCAGGAACCGGCCCTCGGCGCACCCCTCGCCCCGTACGGTCAGCGCCAGCAGCCCGGTGGAGACCGGCGCGAGGATCCGCGCCCCCGCCGCGCACTGCGCGACCCACGCCGGCGGCACGCTCGGCAGCGCACAGGTCGCGATGATCCGGTCGAACGGCGCCCGCTCGGGCACCCCCCGCGCCCCGTCCCCGGTGACGACGGCCGGCCGGTGACCGGCCGCGGCCAGATGCAGTCGCGCCGACTCGGTGATCTCCGGATCCACATCCACCGTGGTGACGAGATCGTCGTCGCCGAGCCGATGGGCCAGCAGCGCCGCGTTGTACCCGGTCCCGGCGCCGATCTCCAGCACCCGGTCGCCGTCGGCCACCCGCAGCGCGACCAGCATCCGCGCCATCAGCGAGGGCTGGCTGCTGGAGGACAGCAGCTGACCGTCGCGCAGCCGGGTGGCCAGCGGAACGTCCTCGTAGGCGCCGCGCACCCAGCGTTCCCGGGCCCCCGGATCGGCGCTCTGGCCCCACCGGCGCTCATAGCCGTGTGGCCCGGCGACGTAGTAGTACGGCACGAACAAATGCCGGGGCACCGCCTCGAAGGCCTCCCGCCACACCGGCTCCGCCGCCCAGACCCCCTCGGCGTCGATCTCCCGCACCAGCTCGGCCCGTGCCGCCGAGGCCAGCCCCTCGATGTCCGAGATCTCCGCGTCGTGGGCGCCCATACGTCCACCCTAGAACCGCGCCCCCCGAGCTGGTCCTAAGCCTCGAGTCCTCGGTCACCGCGTCTGAGACCATGTACGGGTGAGAGAGATTCGGCGCGGCACGCTTCAGGAGAAGACCTTCTACGAGCAGGTCGGCGGGGAGGAGACCTTCCGCAGGCTGGTCCACCGTTTCTACGAGGGGGTCGCCGAGGACCCGCTCCTCAAGCCGATGTACCCGGAGGAGGACCTGGGTCCGGCCGAGGAGCGGCTCACCCTGTTCCTCATCCAGTACTGGGGCGGCCCCACGACGTACAGCGACAACCGGGGCCACCCTCGGCTGCGGATGCGGCACGCCCCGTTCACCGTGGACCGGGCGGCGCACGACGCCTGGCTGCGGCACATGCAGGTGGCGGTGGACGAGCTGGGTCTGTCGGAGGAGCACCGGGAGACCCTCTGGAACTACCTCACCTATGCGGCCGCCTCGATGGTGAACACCCCGGACTGACCCCCGACCGGCCGCGGGCGCCGGCTCAGCGGACGCTGACGTCCAGCGCCCCGAGTCCCGCCCGCCGTACCGCGATCGACCCGAACGGTGTGCGCAGCCGTAGCCACGCCCCCGCGGAGAGCAGCACGGCCTCGCCGGCCGGCCGCAGGAAGCGCAGCGACTGGGCCGCGTGCACGGCCCGTACCGGAAGCCGGGTGTCGCCCACGGTCCGGGACCAGATGTCCCGTCCGATCCGGTCGAGTTCGGCCCGGGTACGGTCCTCCGGTGCCAACTCCGCCGTACGGGACCGGAATTCACCCACCGCGGCGGCCACCGTGGCCGCCAGCGCCCGCGGTGCGGGCAGGCCCGGCTCCGGCCGCCAGCCACCGCGCGGCGGCAGCACGCCCGCCCACGGCGGGCCGGTGACCGCCCCCGGCACTCCGGCCGTGGCGGCCCGCTCGTCCACCGACTCCAGCAGCTCCCCCGCCGAGACGGTCACATCGAGCGTGACGTCGAGACCCTGCTCGTACGGCTTGGCGAGCCGCACCGCGCGGATCGCCAGCACCTCGAAGGACGGCGGCCGCCCGAAGACGGCCAGCGCGGTGCCGGCCGCCTGGAGGCGTACCGCGGCCGAACGGTCGTAGTGGAGCAGTCGGGAGAGGAAGGCCGCGAGATCCGCCGCCTCCCCCTCGTCGGCCAGGTGGAGCACCGTCATGCGGCGACGGCCTCCTCCTTGTCGTCCCGGTACTCCTCCAGGAAGTCCCGCTCGTCGGCGGTGATCCGGCGCGGCCGGCCCCTCTCGAAGTCGAAGGGCACGACCACCGTGGAGGCCCGTACGTAGATCACGTCGTCGTCCTTCACCTCGTAGGTGATGGTGAAGGAGGCGGCCCGGATCTCGGTGACCCACAACTCGATGTCCACCGGGTGGTGCCGGTGGACGAGCTGCCGCTTGTAGTCGATCTCGTGGCGTGCCACCACCGACCCCTGCTTGAAATCCTTTTCCGGTCGGAACAGGAAGTCGATGCGGGCTTCCTCCAGGTAGCGGATGAAGACCGCGTTGTTGACATGGCCGTAGGCGTCCATGTCGGACCAGCGCAGGGGGCAGCGGTAGTGGTGACGCAAGTCCGATCAGCCCCGGGTCAGCTTCTTGTAGGTGGCGCGGTGCGGACGGGCGGCGTCCGGACCGAGCCGCTCGATCTTGTTCTTCTCGTACGACTCGAAGTTGCCCTCGAACCAGAACCACTTGGACTCGCCCTCGTAGGCGAGGATGTGGGTGGCGACCCGGTCCAGGAACCAGCGGTCGTGGGAGACGACCACGGCGCAGCCCGGGAACTCGAGGAGCGCGTTCTCCAGGCTGGAGAGGGTCTCGACGTCGAGGTCGTTGGTCGGCTCGTCGAGGAGCAGCAGGTTGCCGCCCTGCTTGAGGGTGAGCGCCAGGTTGAGGCGGTTGCGCTCACCGCCGGAGAGGACGGCGGTCGGCTTCTGCTGGTCCGGGCCCTTGAAGCCGAACGCGGACACGTAGGCCCGGCTGGGCATCTCGACCTGGCCGACGTTGATGTAGTCGAGGCCGTCGGACACGACCTCCCACAGCGTCTTCTTCGGGTCGAGGTTGGCGCGGCTCTGGTCGACGTAGGAGATCTTGACGGTCTCGCCGACCCTGATGTCACCCGCGTCCGGCGTCTCCAGGCCCTGGATCATCTTGAACAGCGTGGTCTTGCCGGCGCCGTTCGGGCCGATCACGCCGACGATGCCGTTGCGCGGCAGGGTGAAGCTCAGCCCGTCGACCAGGACCTTCTCACCGAAGGCCTTGTTGAGCTTGTCGACCTCCACGACCACGTTGCCCAGGCGCGGGCCCGGCGGGATCTGGATCTCCTCGAAGTCCAGCTTCCGCATCTTGTCGGCCTCGGCGGCCATCTCCTCGTACCGCGCGAGACGGGCCTTGGACTTGGCCTGCCGCCCCTTGGCGTTGGAGCGGACCCACTCCAGCTCTTCCTTGAGGCGCTTCTGCCGCTTGGCGTCCTTCTGGCCCTCGACCTTGAGCCGGGTGGCCTTGGTCTCCAGGTACGTGGAGTAGTTGCCCTCGTAGGGGTAGGCGCGGCCGCGGTCGAGCTCGAGGATCCACTCGGCGACGTTGTCCAGGAAGTACCGGTCGTGAGTGATCGCGACCACGGTCCCCGCGTACTTGGCGAGGTGCTGCTCCAGCCAGTTCACCGACTCGGCGTCGAGGTGGTTGGTGGGCTCGTCGAGGAGCAGCAGGTCGGGGGCCTCGAGGAGGAGCTTGCAGAGGGCCACGCGGCGGCGCTCACCACCGGAGAGGGTGGTGACCGGCCAGTCGCCGGGGGGGCACCCCAGCGCGTCCATGGCCTGCTCCAGCTGGGCGTCGAGGTCCCAGGCGTTGGCGTGGTCCAGCTCCTCCTGGAGCTTGCCCATCTCGTCGAGGAGGGCGTCCGAGTAGTCGGTCGCCATCAGCTCGGCGATCTCGTTGAACCGGTCGAGCTTGCCCTTGATCTCGGCGACACCCTCCTGGACGTTCTCCAGGACGGTCTTGTCCTCGCTGAGCGTGGGCTCCTGCATCAGGATGCCGACGCTGTAACCGGGCGAGATGAAGGCGTCGCCGTTGGACGGCTGCTCCAGCCCAGCCATGATCTTCAGCACGGTCGACTTACCGGCGCCGTTCGGACCGACGACGCCGATCTTCGCCCCCGGCAGGAAGCTCAGGGTGACGTTGTCGAGGATCACCTTGTCGCCGTGCGCTTTGCGCGCCTTGCGCATGGTGTAAATGAACTCAGCCAAGAGAAACCGTCCGGCAGCTTGAAACTGGCAGTGGGCAGATACACCCCATCTTGCCTGACGGCTACCCCTGGGGGGAAACCCGTTCGGCCGAGGGGCTGTGACCTGCGGTGGAGCGTTCAGGGCTCGTTCGGACCTTCGGGGCCGACAGCCCACCGGCGGTTCACCGAGTGGACCATGGCCCGGGTCTGGGCCAAGCTCCACCGTCTGGTCCTGGACGAGCTGGGCAGGCGCGGTGACCTGGACTGGAGCCGGTGCGCGATCGACTCGATGACGTCTAAGCAGCCTGAGTCGGCGCCGCAAGGGAGGTGCTACGGGTAGTCCGGTGCCTTGTGGGTACCTGCGTGCGGAGCCCGCCACCAGCGGGCCTACGCCGGAAGTGGGAGAGAGCATGGGGTTCCGCGAGTCGGGTTTCGCATTGGCTTCCCGGTACTCCGCCCGGATACTGGCGGGCCGATACCGTTTGGACGCGCTCATCGGTTCGGGGGGTGCCGCGGACGTCCATCGCGGGTTCGACTTGCGGCTGCGTCGGCCGGTGGCAGTGAAAATGTTCCGGCCGAACACCGGCTTCGACACAGAGGAAGCCTTTCTGAGCGAAGCCATGATCCTGGCCCGCCTGCAGCATCCTGGGCTGGTGACCGCCTACGACGCGGGACGGCACGACGGTGACGCCTATCTGGTCATGCAACTGATCGAAGGCCACACCCTCAAGGCACGCATCGCCGGGAGCCCCCTGTCTCCCGAAGCCACCGCCGCGCTCGGCGCCGGCCTCGCCGATGCCCTGGTCCACGCGCACGCCGCTGGAGTCGTCCACCGTGACGTCAAGCCGTCCAATGTCATCCTCGATGCATCCGATCACCCCCATCTCACCGACTTCGGTATATCCCGGCTGCTTGATGCCACCACATGCACCGCTACCGGCACTTTCATCGGCACGGCGGCCTATCTGTCGCCCGAACAGGTCCTGGGCCGGCCCGTCGGACGGCCTGCCGACGTCTACGCCCTGGGTCTGGTGCTTCTCGAATGCCTCACCGGCAGACTCGAATACGACGGTGGTCCCTTGGAAGCCGCGATAGCACGGCTTCACCGCCAGCCGGGCCTCCCGGACCACCTCCCCGCGGAACTCGACGCCCTGCTGAGCGACATGACCGCACTTGACGAGCAGGCACGGCCGACGGCACAGGACTGCGCCCGGACACTGGCAGCTCTGTCCACCGGCACGAACCTCACGTCCCACCGGTCCGCAGCCCGTACCACGGGCACAGCTGCAAGCCGGCGCCCCGCAGGTGACAGCACCAGCACCCACAGGACGCCGCTGCCCGGCCCGGAGGGGCCCGTTTCCGAAGCGGCTTCCCTGGCCAGTTCCCCACCTGCTCGTCCCCGGAGCCGCGTCCTGATGGCCGGGGCAACTGCCGCACTAGCCGCAGCCATGGCCGCCACCCTCGCCGTCGCCGACGGTTCCTCGCATCAGAGCGCCGAGAGCAAGACGGCCCCTCCCACCAGCGCTCCAGCCGTGACCTCCTCTTCCCCCGACACCTCAGAAGACGGCAACGACACCCCCGCGCCACAGCCGTCCATCAGCCGTACCATCTCCGCCCCTGCACACAGCGTCAGTCCGGCACCGGGAAACCTGAGCGGGCAATCGGTCACCGACGCGGCCCTGAAACCAGGCAGCGCCGCCCCTCGGCAGGACACAATCAACGTCAGGACGAAGCCCGCGAGCGCATCCACCGATCAAGGAAAGAAGAAGGCGTCCACAGGTCAGGGCAACGCACAGAGCGCGAAGAAAGTGAAGAAAATCAAGAAGAGGTAGCTGCGCCGACACCCAGCAGGGCCGATCAAAGTTCACCGCCAGCCACGACTGGCTGGCGGTCATCCAGCTTCCCTTCTACAGCCCGGACTTGAACCCGGTGGAAGGCGCCCGGTCCCTGTTACGGCGAGGGCCGATGGCCAACACTGCCGTCACCGACCCCGACCAGCTCACCCGCACCCTCTGCCGAGGCCTCGCCCACCGGCAACGCCGTGCGGCCATGCGCTGAGAAGGCGCTCGGTGTGATCACCGGTACCCCCCTTCCGAACTGGCGTTCGCTGGACGCCAGGCCCGAATGTTCGGCGCCTTCGACACACATTCGCCAGCGGGATGCCGGTGGTCCTGGGACGCCTCTCCCCTCTGGTGCACCTCGCCGGTAACCCGTCGGCCCAGGGCCTGCACAGTCGCCGTCATGGTCGTACGGGCACAGGATGGAAATGACGGAGCCGACGAGCGCGACTCGGCAGTTCGCCGGGGCGCGAGAGCTGGATGGAGGCGCGAAATCATGCCCCAGTTCATGGACGTCCACCACGGGATGAACGGCATCACGGCCGACCAGCTGCAGCAGGCCCACGGGGCCGATCTTGCCATTGAACAGGAAGAAGGCGTCCACTTCGAGAAAGCCTGGGCGGACCCGGAGTCCGGCACGGTCTACTGCCTCTCTGACGCCCCCTCGGCCGAAGCGGTCCAGCGTATTCACGAACGTGCCGGTCATCGGGCCGACGAGATCCACCCGGTCCCCGTGACCGTGTGAACGCGGGTTCCCTCTGGCGCACCATCGGCAAAAGCCGAGGACCCCCGGCCTTGGCGGCGCCGGGGGCCTTCTCGTTGGTGGGGCCAACAGGATGTGGACCCGTGGCCTCATCCGAAGCCCAGGGCCGTGCGGCGCGTCGGCCGCTACGCCTGTGGCTGTGGGGGACGGGAGTCAGGGGCGGTTGGTGGGGCCGGGGGCGGAAGGGGGCTGGAGGGTGTGGTGCAGGAGCAGGGCGGTGGCCGCAAGGGCTCCTGCGGCTCCGGCCGCGCGGAGGGCGTGTGAGGAGCGCCAGGACAGGACCGACCAGCGGGACTGTGCCGACAGGAGGGATGCCGTGCTCAGCCATGAGCCGGCCGAGATCAGGGACAGCGCGGAGCCGATCGAACCGACCGAGAGGGCGCTGCCGATCGAGCCGACGGACAGGGCCGAGCCGACCGACCCGATGGACAGGACGGATCCCACCGAGCCGATCGACAGCACCGAGTCCTGCGACCACAGGGACAGCACCGAGTCCGGGGACGTACCGCGGGGTGACTTGGTCATGAGGTCATCCTGCCCCGCGGGGCCGTTCGGCGGGGCTCAGTCGCCCATGGGGTTCTCCCGGCGGCGGAGGATCACCAGGACCGCGCCGCCGATCACCACCAGGCCGATGGCGACGCCCGTGATCACGCCGGTCGCGGAGTCGCCGCCGGTCGCGGCGAGGTTGACGTCGGAGGCGGTGCCGCCCACCGAGGCGGGGCTGGGCTCGCTGAGGGTCTGGGTGGCGAGGCCGCTCTCGGCGGCCTGGGTCTTGCAGTCGAAGACGCCGGTGAAGCGCCGTTCGAGGCTGTTGCCGCCGGTGATCGTGAAGTCGTAGACCTGGTCCTCCTGGAGCGGGATGGTCACCGTCCGCGAGGTGTTCGCGGGGATGGTGTGCTCGGTGCCCATCAGGTCGAAGGTGAACGGCTGGTCTCCGGTGTTGGCCGCGGTGATGTCCACGCCGCCCGCGGCGCAGTCCTTCTCGGCCGACAGTGCCGGTATCGCGCCCTGCTCCGCCCAGGTCGCGTTCGCGGTCGCGGTGACCGTGGACTCGCTGGAGCCGGCCAGGATCTGCGTCTGGCTGCGGCTCTCGGAGGCGAAGGCGCGGCCGACCGGGACGGTGGTCGACGCCTGGACGGCGAGTTCGGCGGACGCGTCCGCGGCGTCGTCGGGGACCTTGAAGTACAGCTCGGTACCGTCCTGCGCCGTGGTGACCGGCTTGCCGGTCCTGTCGGTGATCCGTACGCCGGTCAGGGCCGCGTCGGCGGGCGGGACCACGGTGACGGTGCGCGCGTTGGTGTGGACCGTGACCGGACCGAGCAGGCCGCCCGGCCGGCCGGAGACCGCGGGCGGGTCCAGGGTCAGCGAGGCCTGGGGCTCCGTCTGACCGCGGGCGCTCTTCTCCAGGTAGTCGGCGAGCTTCTCGGCCTGCGGGTCGACGGCGTCGACGTCCGCACCGGCGTCCGGGTCGGAGTATCGCCAGATCGCCACCTGGGTGCCGGCCGCCGCGTCCTGCTCGGTGAGGCTGCCGGCCCCGGCCTTGCGGGCTAGCGCGGCGAGATCGTTGACCTGCGGGTAGGAGTTCTGCAGGATCCAGCGGATCTTGCCGGCGTTCTTGTTGGCGCCCAGCGAGGTGCCGCTCCAGGCCGCCTCGTGGTACTTGGCGTCCCGCTGGGTGGGGTTGTGGAGGTCGACGCAGTACGTCTGGAGCATGCCGCCGCCGTCCACGGACATCTCGAACAGGCCCGCGGCCACCTGCTCGTCACCGCTGTCGCCGTGCACGACGGCCTCGCCGTAGGTCTTCAGGCCGCCTATGGTCGCCGTCGCCCCGCTCTGGCTCTGGGTGGTGCCGTCGTCGGCCGCGGCCCGGCCGGCACCGGTCAGCGCGAGGGCGGCCACCAGCCCGGACGTCAGTGCCGCGGCGGCGAGGCGGGCCACGCCTCTCGCGGACACGGGCGTACCGGAGTGCCTGGCGGACGCACCGGGCGCCGAGGAACCAGAGAACGCAGCGAGCACAGAATTCCCCTTCGAGCAGGACCCCTTGAACGCGGGGGGTGGTCCCACCAGCAGAATCAACGGCCCCAGGGGCCACGCCCGGCATCCTATGGATCAGTCGGACCGCCCATTCCCGGTGAGATGGTCGGATGAGCGATCCGATCCGTAATCGTTATCGCGGGACGCCGGATGAGCAGCGCATATCGACAAATCCACCAAGCCGTTCCGATGGGTACTTCGCGGTGCACGCGCCGACAAACCGTCAAGGAATGTTCGGCCGACCGCAGTTCGGGCAGGACATGGCGAACGGTCCGCCATCCGGGGCGACTTCATGTCACCGCCACTGGTTCCGACTGCTGTTGCGCGGCGGTTGCGGAGGACTCCGCCGGCGTCTCCCAGTCCGGCTCCGGCCGGGGCGGTGCCGGTGCCGCCGTCTCCGGCTTCCCGGCCCGCCGGAAGGCCGCCGTACCGCGGGCGAGGTCGTGGCCGATCGCCACCGCGTCGATGTCGGCGGAGGTCCACTGCTGGCCCTCCCGGGTCTCGGTGCGCACCTTCAGCCGCCCCTGCACGACGACCGGGTCGCCGACGGACAGCGAGGCCGCCGCGTTGGTGGCGAGCTGCCGGTTGGCCCACACCGTGAAGAAGTTGGTGTGGCCGTCCGTCCAGGTGTTCTTCTCGCGGTCCCAGTAGCGCGAGGTCACCGCCAGCCGGAAACGCGCCGACGGTCCCGCCGCCAGCTCCCGGTAGACCGGCTGCGTCGCCACGTTGCCCACCGCGCATACCAACGTCTCGTTCATCACGAACCCCTCCCACGCCCGGCCGCCGGGGCCGGGCGGATCCCCGTACGGGCCCGTCCCGTACGGCTGTGTCCACCACGGCGGCCGCCCTCGTGGCGATCGCCGCGGGGCCAGACTGCCGCGGCCGGACCGGCCCCGCCGAGCGCTGTGGACCACCGGCGGCCTGTGGAAAACCCCACCACCCGGACGAGTGACCCACAGCCCCCACGGCGGACCTCGCCCCGCCCGTCCCCCCGCCGACGTCACCTCACCCCTGCCCCCGCCCGTCCCCCCGCCGAGGTCACCTCACCCCTGCCCCCGCCCGCGTCACCCTGCCGTACTGCTCCCGTACCTCCCGGTAACGCAGCAGTTCCGCCGCCACCGGGTCCAGGACCCGGGCCCGGCCGCACCCGGCCGCCGCCTCCCGCAGGCGGCGCTCCGCCTCCAGGCCGTACCGCCGGGCCGGGCCCCGTGCCGCCAACCGGCAGCCCCACTCGACCAGCGGCCCGCCGACGATCCCGGCGATCATCAGCAGCACCGGCACGCCCAGGTTGGGCGCCATCACCCCGGTGATCTGCCCCACCAGCCACAGCCCGCCGACCACTTGGAGGAGCGTCATGGCGGCCTGTGCGAGCACCGCCACCGGCCACCAGCCCGGCCGTGGCGGCCGCCCCGGGGGCAGCCCGGCCCGTGCGGCCAGGTCGTCGAGAGCCTCCGACAGGCCCTGCGAGCCGCGTAGGGCCGCCTCCCGCACCGCCTGCGCCCAGGGCGCGGGCAGTCCGGCCGAGGCCCGGTCGCAGACCGTGCGCACCGCCTGCTCGACCTGCTGCCGCGCGGTGGCCTCCTCCTCCGGCTGGGCCTGCTGGAGGCGTCCCGTGGGCTGCTCGCCGCGCCCCTGGTGCCAGCGCCACAGCCGCAACCAGGGCGTGCCGCAGGCCCGGTTGGCGTTGCGCAGCCAGGCCCGTTCGGCGGCCTCGCCGGCGGCGGTGGCACCCACCGCGTCGGCCAGCCGCGCGGCGAAGTCGTCGCGCGCCTCCTCGCTGAGCCCGGCGCGCCGCCCGGTGGCGTAGACGGGCCGCAGCCCGGCCGCTGCGGCGTCCACGTCGGCGGCGACCCGGCGGGCCGCCGCGCCCCGCTCGGAGACGAACTGGCCGAGTGCCTCGCGCAGTTCGCCGATACCGTCCCCGGTGAGCGCGGACAGCGCGAGCACCGTGGCACCCGGTTCGCCGTACTCGCCGAGCGCGACGCCGTCCTCGTCGAGCACCCGGCGCAGATCGTCGAGGACCAGGTCGGCGGCCTCGCCGGGAAGCCGGTCGGTCTGGTTGAGGACGATGAACATGACCTCCGCGTGACCGGACAGGGGCCGCAGATAACGCTCGTGGAGCACCGCGTCGGCGTACTTCTCGGGGTCGACGACCCAGATCACCGCGTCCACCAGCTTCAGGATCCGCTCGACGTGCTCGCGGTGCTGGACCACGGCGGAGTCGTGGTCGGGCAGGTCGATCAGGACCAGCCCGCGCAGTTGCGCGTCCGCCTCCGGGTTGTGCACGGGGCGGCGGCGCAGCCGGCCCGGGATGCCGAGCCGGTCGATGAGGGCCGCGCTGCCGTCGCTCCAGCTGCACGCGATGGGCGCGGCGGTGGTGGGCCGCCGTACGCCGGTCTCCGAGATGGCGACTCCGGCGAGCGCGTTGAACAGCTGCGACTTGCCGCTCCCGGTGGCGCCGGCGATGGCGACGACGGTGTGCTGACCGGAGAGCCGGCGCCGGGCGGCGGCCTCGTCCAGGACCCGGCCGGCCTCGGAGAGGGTCTGGCTGTCGAGTCGGGTGCGGGAGAGGCCGACGAGTTCGCGCAGCGCGTCGAGGCGGGAGCGCAGCTGTCCGTCGTAGGCCAGCGGGGCGGGGGGCGGGGCGCCCGGGCCCCGGGTCTCCAGGACGGGGACGGCCGGTTTCGCGGTCTCGCTGACCCGGCGGGCGATGAGGCCGTCGTCCCAGACGTCGTCGGCGGCGCCCGGGTCGTGGTCGCCCGGTTCCCGCTGCTCGCGTTGCTCCCGCTGCTCCTGCACGCGCGCGTGCGGCACGGTCTCGGTCTCGGCGGCGCCCTCGGCCGGGCCGGCGGGTTCCGTGCCGGTCCCGTCCCGCCGGGCCCGGGACCCGTCCGGTACGGAGTCCTTCGTGAGGCGCGCCCCGGGGGCGTTCGCGGCCTCGTTCACGGAGTCCGGCGCGGAGTCCTTTCCCGAACCCCTCGCCGAGCCTTTGGCCGAGTCCCTCCCCGGGTCCTTGACCGACTCCATCACGGTGCCCTTCGCGGTGTCCTTCGCAGAGGCCCTCACCGGGTCCGGACCGGGGTCGTGAACGGGGTCCGGCACACGGTCCGGCACGCGGTCCGGCACGGGCTCACGTCCGGGCCCCCGCCCCGGCTCTCGCCCCGGCTCTCGTCCCGGCTCTCGTCTCGGCTCCCGCCCCGGCTCACGCCCGGCGTCCGGTGCGGAGTCCGCCGCGGTCAGGCCGCTTTCGAGGTCACCGGTGCAGTCACTGGTGCAGTCACTCGTGTACTCACTCGTGTACTCACCTGTGTAGTCACCGGTGTGATCCATGCGTTCCATGTGATCCGTGTGGTCGTGGTCAGTGACGGCGGTCACCGGTCACCTCTCCTTCTGGAGGACGGACAGGGCGGCGATGAGTTCGGCCTGGGGTTCGGGGTGGACGTCCAGGGCGTCCAGCGGGGCGAGGCGGCGTTCGCGTTCGGTGTGCATGACGCGGTCCACGTGCTCGCCGAGCAGCCGTCCCGCGCGGTCGCGCAGCCGCAGCGCGCCATGGGCGCCGATGCGTTCGGCGAGCCGCTCCCCCGCC
Source organism: Streptomyces sp. NPDC051105 (assembly GCF_040682795.1). Classification (NCBI taxonomy): domain Bacteria; kingdom Bacillati; phylum Actinomycetota; class Actinomycetes; order Kitasatosporales; family Streptomycetaceae; genus Streptomyces; species Streptomyces sp. NPDC051105. The sequence goes on from NZ_JBFBBR010000011.1 coordinate 106,465, forward strand.
ACCCGGGTGCGGCGCCCGCCCAGCAGCGCGGTGGCCACCAGGGCGGCGACCGCCTCGGAGTCCGGCGCGACACTGCGGTCGAGTTCGCGCACCTCGTCGTCGGCGTACTCCTCCAGCTCGCGCCGCCAGCGCCGGACGGCGATGCCGATGCGGTGCTCGGCGCTCTCCACGGAGGGGTCGCGGCCGGTGAGCCCGGGGGCCGCGGAGGCGGGTTCGCGGCGCCAGGAGTCGTCGACGCGTTCGTCGGCGGCGGTCACGGCGCACAGCAGCAGTGCCGCGAGGCTCTCCACCAGGGCGTCCAGGAGCTCGTCGGGGGCGCAGTCGACGGGGAAGGCGCGCCAGCGCTTGAGGGCGTCACCGGCGAGCACGGCGCCGTTCTGGAGCCGGCCACGCACGCGCGCGTGCTCGCTGTCGTAGGCCGCCTCCACGGCGGAGGTCAGGCGCAGGGCCGCGGCGTACTGCGCGGCGGCGGCGGCGGCCAGCTCGGGCATCCGGGCCTTGAGGGAGTCGAGGACGCCGTGGGCGGTGCGGGCCAGGGTGTGCTGGCGGGCGCCGGGGTCCTGGGCCTGTTGCAGGAGCCAGGCGCGCAGCGGGGCGACGGCGGTGGCCGGGAGCAGCCCGCCTCCCCACGCGGACTCGGGCAGCTCGGGCACCGTGAACCGGGGCACCTCGCCGAGCCCGGCCTTGGTGAGGAGGGCGCCGTACTGCCGGGAGACCTCGGAGACCACCGTGTGCGGGACCCGGTCGAGGACGGTCACCAGGGTGGCGTCGTACTCCTTGGCGGTGCGCAGCAGATGCCAGGGGACGGCGTCGGCGTAGCGCGCGGCCGTCGTGACCATCACCCAGATGTCGGCGGCGCAGATGAGTTCGGCGGCGAGAACGCGGTTGTCGACGACCAGGGAGTCGATGTCGGGGGCGTCGAGGAGGGCGAGTCCGCGCGGGAGGCTGTCGACGGTCTCGACGCGCAGCACGCGCTCGGGTTTCTCGCCGGGGAGGAAGGAGTCGTCGCCGGGTTCCTGGTTCGGTACCCACACGCGCGTGAGGTCGGGTAGCACGCGCATGCCGCTGAACCAGTGATGGTCTTCCGGATGACAGACCAGGACCGGCGTGCGGGTGGTCGGCCGCAGCACGCCCGCCTCACTGACCCGGCGGCCCACCAGAGAGTTGACGAGGGTCGACTTGCCGGCACCGGTCGATCCGCCCACGACGGCCAGAAGCGGCGCTTCCGGCTCTTTGAGCCGGGGCACCAGATAGTCGTCGAGTTGGGCGAGCAGTTCGTCGCGATTGGCACGCGCGCGTGCCGCCCCGGCCAGGGGCAACGGAAAGCGTGCGGCGGCGACACGGTCGCGCAGAGCGGAGAGTGTGTCGAGCAGCTGAGGCCGTACGTCCAAGGTCACCACATGCGAAGAATGCCCAATTTTAGGGGAATTCTGAAGCATATAGACATGTCTGCGCGCCGACAGAACACAACGGGCGGAAGGGACGACTGGGACGGAGGCACAGTCCAGGCATAACGAGTGCACAACACCCGGTGCGTCAGGCGCCAAAAGCGATGCACTATTCGTACCTGCCTGCGATTATCAGGACCGCTTCACCGAACCTCCACATTGAGCCACGGAGGCGAAGCAACCGGGACGAGGACCGGGGAGTTCTATCCTTGTCCCCGGCAACGTCACGGACCGGCCCGACAAGGGCAGGACGTACGAGGCCAGCACATCCGGCCCCCGTAGCTCAGTGGATAGAGCAGGCGCCTTCTAAGCGCTTGGCCGCAGGTTCGAGTCCTGCCGGGGGCGCCCACTCCGCAGCCATCCTTGATCCCCGGGAAACCGCAGGTCAGACGCGCCTTCGGGGCCGTTCGGGCAGAGTTTCGCCGATCACGGGCGCGGGCACCGCGGGCCGCCGAGAAAGGGCTTGTTGTCGACGTCGTACGCCGGCTTCCCGCAACAGCCGCCCGCCCACACTGTCGGTCAGGACAGCGAGCCCTGTTCGCAGACCCGGCGGGCGACCTCGCGGAGCTTGATGTTGTTCTCCTGCGAGTAGCGGCGCAGTACGTCGAAGGCCTGGTCCTCGGTGAGGCGGTGGCCACCCATCAGGATGCCCATGGCCTCGCCGATCAGGTGACGGGTGGCGACGGCCTGCTCCAGCTGGGCCTGGGTGCGGGCGCTGGAGAAGGCGACCGCCGCGTGGGAGGCCAGCAGCCAGCCGGCGAGTTCACTGGCCTCGGTGAAGGCGCCAGGCCGGCGGGAGTAGATGTTCAGCGCGCCGAGTTCCTCGCCCTCGGTGTACAGCAGGAAGCCCATCATGCTGCCCACGCCCAGCCGGTGGGCCTGGGGGGCGAATTCCGGCCAGCGGGACTGCTCGCGGGTGACGTCCCGGATGCGGAACACCCGCTCCCCGTTCTCGGCGTGGGCCACGTCGAAGCATGGGCCCTCGCCCAGCCGCTCCTGGAGCCGGTCGCTGTCCACGACCAGCTGCTCCGTGGGGGCGAGTGTCCGCACTTCCTTGCCGCGCAGCACCAGGATGCCGGCCGCGTCGCAGCCCTCCACCAGCTCCGTGGCCGAGCCGGTGATCCGGGCCAGGGTGGCGTCGACCGACTCCTGTGCCAGCAGGTCCCGCGCCATCGACGCCAGCTTCTGTGCGAACCGGGCCCAGTCCATCGTGTCCGCCGCCTTTCGGGCCGTCCGGCTCTCAGCATGCCACGGGGCGGGTTCCCGCCCGGAGGTATCCGGGTCTTGACATCGTTGTCAGCAGTCTCCTGTGCCGTTGGGTGCGAGATGCGGGCATCTCGCACCCAACGGCACAGGAGACTGGGAGGCTCAGGTCCGGTCGACCAAGTCGCTCAGTGTCGCGGCCAGTTCGCCCACCGACTGTTCGCGCAGGAGGTGGTGGGCGGGCACCGGGATGTTCAGGGCCGACTCCAGGGTGCGCTGGAGGGTCAGGGCCGTGAGGGAGTCGATGCCCTGGGTGTAGAGGGGGCGGTTGCGGGCGATGCGGTGGGCCGGAGGGATGTCCAGGTGCTGGGCCAGATTCCGGCAGAGGAACGTCTCGAACGCGCGCCGGCGGTCGTCGCCGGGAGTCTCGCGCAGAGCGCCCAGGTCGAGCGTGGTGGTCGGGGTGGCGGGCACGGTCTCATCGTCCTTTCGTGGGGCGTGGGCGTGGCTGGGAACTGCGCAGTGCGCGGGGGTCGGGGCCGGGGCGCGGACCGGCCCCGTCGGACCACGTCAGGTGGAAGCGCCAGCGGCTGAGCCGCCAGCCGTCCGGGGTGCGGACCGCCTCGCCCTCGCTGTGGCCGCCGATGTCGAAGCGGCCGTCCGGGTCCGGACCGTCGTCGTGGTGCACATGGGACGCGACGAGGTGGATACGGATCCGGGCGGTGTCCCCGTCGACCCGGATGCCGTAGTTGGCGGCCAGGTGGTGGGTGCGGGCGAAGCGGGACTTGCGGTCGTAGTGGAAGGCTGCGGCCTGGTCGCGGCCCTCGACCGTGCCGACCGGGAACTCCAGCCGGCAGTCCGGGGTGAAGACCGTGGCCGGCCAGGCGGGATCGAAGCCGTGTTCGTCCTGGGTGTCGAGCAGGGTGATGTAGCGGTCGATCAGTTCGGCGACGGCCGCGCGGTCCGCGAGTGCGGCGAACTCGGCGCGCAGGGCGTCGAGTTCGGCACGCAGTTCGAGGACCGTGCCGGCGCGGTCGAGGGACGGGGACGTCATGGGATCCGTGGCTCCAATTCGGGTGAGGAGGGCCGGTCAGGCTGCTGGGCTGCCCGCGAGACGCCAGCCGCGGGGGTCGCGGTGCGCCGCGAGGCGTTCCGGGCGGCGCCAGCCGGCCACCGGGCGGGACTCCAGCGGGCACGGGTCCGCCGCGGCCAGGGCGGCCGCACGGGCGAGCAGGACGGTGGTCAGCGCGGCCAGCTCGGCGGGGCTCGCCGCACCCCTGACGACCTTGATGACCAGGGCGCCGTCCGTGCCGACCGTGCCGTCTGCGCTGCCTGCGCTGCCTGTGCTGCCTGTGCTGCCTGTGCTGCCTGCGACGCTGCCTGTGCCGCCTGTGCCCGTCGCCGCACTCACCGCAGCGGGTCGCGCCGCGCTCACTGCGGCGGGTTGCCGTGCTTGCGGCACGGCAGGTCGGCCTGTTTGCCGCGCAGCATCGCGAGGGCGCGGATCAGGGTGCCACGGGTCGCCCGCGGGTCGATGACGTCGTCGATCAGACCGCGTTCGGCCGCGTAGTAGGGGTGCATCAGCTCCGCCTGGTACTCCTTGATCTTCTGGGCGCGCATGGACTCGGGGTCGTCCGCCGCCGCGATCTCCCGGCGGAAGATGACGTTCGCCGCGCCCTCGGCGCCCATCACGGCGATCTCGTTGGACGGCCAGGCCAGCGCCAGGTCGGTGCCGATGGAGCGGGAGTCCATGACGATGTACGCGCCGCCGTAGGCCTTGCGCAGCACCAGGGAGATGCGCGGCACGGTGGCGTTGCAGTAGGCGTAGAGCAGCTTGGCGCCGCGCCGGATGATGCCGTTGTGCTCCTGGGCGACGCCCGGCAGGAAGCCCGGTACGTCGATCAGGGTGACCAGCGGGATGTTGAAGGCGTCGCAGAACTGCACGAACCGCGCGGCCTTCTCGCTGGCGTCGATGTCCAGGACGCCGGCGAAGGAGGCGGGCTGGCTGGCGACGATGCCGACGACCTCGCCGTCCAGCCGGGACAGCGCGCACACCACGTTGGTCGCCCAGCCGGGCTGGATCTCGAAGTAGTCGCCGTCGTCGACGATCTCCTCGATGACGGACCGGATGTCGTAGACCCGGCCGGGGTCCTCCGGGACCAGTTCGAGGAGGTGGTCGGTGCGCCGGTCGGCGGGGTCCTCGGTCGGCATCCGGGGCGGCAGGTCGCGGTTGTTGGACGGCAGCAGCGACAGCAGGTGCCGTACGTCCTCCATGCAGCTGCGTACGTCGTCGTAGGCGAAGTGGGCCACGCCGGAGGCGGTGGCGTGGACGTCGGCGCCGCCGAGGTCGTTCTGGGTGATCTCCTCGCCCGTCACCGCCTTGACCACGTCCGGCCCGGTGATGAACATCTGGGAGATGTCCCGGACCATGAAGACGAAGTCGGTCAGGGCCGGCGAGTAGGCCGCGCCGCCCGCGCACGGGCCGAGCATCACGCTGATCTGCGGGATCACCCCGGAGGCGCGGGTGTTGCGCTGGAAGATGCCGCCGTAGCCGGCGAGGGCCGAGACGCCCTCCTGGATCCGGGCGCCGGCTCCGTCGTTGAGGGACACCAGCGGGGCCCCCGCCGCGACGGCCATGTCCATGATCTTGTGGATCTTCTGGGCATGGGCCTCGCCGAGGGCGCCGCCGAAGATGCGGAAGTCGTGCGCGTAGACGAAGACGGTACGGCCGTGGACCGTGCCCCAGCCGGTGATCACACCGTCGGTGTACGGCCGCTTCTTCTCCAGGCCGAACCCGGTGGCCCGGTGCCGGCGGAGCATCTCGACCTCGTTGAACGACCCCTCGTCGAGCAGGAGTTCGATACGTTCGTACGCGGTGAGCTTGCCCTTGGCGTGCTGGCGCTCGGTGGCGAGCGGGTCGCCGTGCCGGGCGGCCTCCTTCATCAGGCCGAGCTCCTCGATCCGCTCGGCGGCGCTCCACTGGCCGCGATGTTCACGGTCGTGCAGGCTCGGGCGGCCGGTTTTCTGTTCGAGTGACATTGGTGGGTCACGCTCCCCAGTCGGATACTGCGGTGGTCGTGCCTTCGGCGCCCCGGTGCACGGGCACGCCCACGGTGCCGTCGGCGTCCAGGTCGACCGTCTGTCCCGCGTACAGCGCGACCGGCGGCACCCAGCGCACGGTGACCTGCTCCGGCGCCCCGCCGCGCACCGCGACGGCCGCGTTGTGCCGGGGCCCCGACGGCAGGTCGAGCAGCGTCCAGCCGGCCGGCCTGCGGTGCGGGTCGGCACCCAGGTAGTCGTGGCCGGGGTCGCGGGACAGACCGGTGCCCAGCGCCTTGAGATAGGCCTCCTTGCGGGTCCACAGCCGCCCGAAGGTCGCGCGCCGTTCCCCGGCGTCGTCGAGCGCCGCCAGCTCCGCCTGCTCCCCCGGGTGCAGCGCCGGGGTGCACACCTCGACGGTCTCGGCCCGCGGCAGCCGCTCCACGTCGGCGCCGACGACCGTACGGGAGAGGGCGATCACGGCCATGCCGTGGCTGTGCGCCAGCGAGAAGTGCAGCGGCGGGTCGGGGTGGGCTACCGCCGGGCGGCCGTGCGGTTCGGCGCAGCCCGGGCAGGGCTCCCGCACGAACGGCACGTCCTGCGGGGCCAGCCCCAGGTAGGCCCCGAGGAGCCGGCGCAGGGCGACATGCGCGGAGGCGTACGTCACCCCGTCCGTGGGCCGGACGAAGGACGCGGTCCGCCTGCGCTCCGCCTCGCTCAGCTCGGTCAGGTCGAGCAGTTCGGCCGCGGTCTCCAGCGGCGCCCGGCGGACCATCCAGACGTCCAGCTGCCCGGCCGCCGGCAGCCGGGGCCCGGCCGCGAGGGCGGCCGCGCCGAACTCCAGGACCGGCATCTGCCCGATCACCTCGGGCTCGGCACGTCGTGCGCGACGAGGTGGTGCTCGCCCTTCCCGGCGTGCTTGTGCGGGCTGTCCTCCGGGCCGAGCTGTCCGGCCAGGCACTCGACCAGCTCGGCGGCGCTGTTGGCGCGCAGCAGCCGGTTGAGGTTGACGTCGACGCGCAGTGCGGCCTCCATCCGCCGCTGGAGCTCCAGGCCGTTGATGGACCCGATGCCCAGGCTGTTCATCGGGCGGCCCACGGTGTCGATGTTCTCGGGTGACACCCGCAGCACCCGGGCGAGTTCGCCGCGCACGTACGCGTCGATGATCCGGGTGCGCTCGGTGAGGCCGACGGAGGCGAGGTGCGCGAGGCTGGGCGGGACCACCTCGACGATCTGGTCGCGCTCGAACTCGTAGTCCAGGTCGTCGAGTTCGTCCTCCAGGTCGTCGAAGACCCAGGTCTGCGTTGTCTGGTCCATGGTCATTCCCCGTCGTGGAGTGAGGAGGGTGGGGTACGGATCAGGCCGGTGAGGCCGACGAGCAGGCCCAGGAAACCGAGCACGGCGACCAGGGTCAGCGCGGGCCGGCAGGCGGCGGCCGCGGCGGCCGGGCCCGGGGCGGTCGCGGGTGCGTATGCGGCGAGCAGGGCGGCGACCAGCGCGACCGTGACGACCGCGGCGAGCTGTACGGCCGTCTGGTACAGGCCGCTGCCGGTGAGCCGGTCGGCGGGCGCGAGGCGGGACATCGCCTGCATGTTCAGCGCGGCGAAGGACAGCACGAAGCCGGTACCGACCAGCAGGAGCGTGGGCAGCATCCGGCCCGGGTAGTCCAACGGCCATGGATCCGGGCGTAGTTGGAGCAGATAGCCCGCGAAGGCGCAGGCGGCGCCGGCCACGATGAGGCGGGGGGCGCCGAACCTGGCGACCAGGCGGCCGGAGGCGAGCGCGGTGAGCGCCGGGGGTGCGGCGGCCGGGGTGAGGGCGAGGGCGGCGCGGAGGGGGGACCAGTCGGCGAGGGTCTGGGTCTGGTACGTCAGGACGAACAGGAGGCCCAGGTAGGAGCCGTTGAGACAGGCCGCGCCGGCGGCGGAGCGGAGCAACGCGGGGTTGCTGCGCAGCGAGGGTCCGAGTCTGAGCAGGGGGTCGGCCGATCTGTGCTCGATCTGCCAGAACGCCACCAGCAGCAGTGCGGCCGCGCAGAGCGGCCCGACGGCTCTCGGGTCGCTCCAGCGGTGGCCGGGGATTTGCGTGATGCCCTGGACGAGGGCGAGGAGGGTTGCCAGGAGGGTGAGGGCGCCGGGGATGTCGTAACGGTGTGCCGTCGTGGTCATGGTGCGGCGCCGTGGGGGCTGGTCGCGCCCACGCGGCGGTAGCCGCATATCCAATACAGCCCCGCGCCCCTTTTGGGCGCCTGATGCCTCCCCTGGTATCAAGCGCAGCCCCAAGGCGAACAGCACCAGCACCACCGGCGCCGGAAAGGCGAACGCCCAGCGCCAGGACGCTTCCGTCAGCCAGCCGGAGAGGATCAGGCCTGCTGTGAAGCCGCCTGCGCCGAAGAGGGTGTAGACCGAGACCGCCCGGGATCGGGGGCGGCCCTCCGGGAACGTGCTGGTGATGATCGCGAGGCCGGTGGGGGCTGTGAGGGCCGCGCAGAAGCCCTTGACCAGGCGGGTGGTGAGGAGCAGCCACGGGTCCTGGGCGAGGGCGCTGAGTACGGACGCTGCGGCGAAGGCGAGAAGTGCCGCCAGGTAGACGCGGCGGCGGCCGAGGAGGGTCACCACGCGGGCGCCGAAGAGGAGCAGGCCGCCGAAGCCGGCGGCGAAGCCGGTCATCGCCCACTGGGTGACGGTCGGCCCCGCTCCCAGGTCCGTGCCGATGGCGGGCAGCGCCACCACCGCCACGGACACCTCCAGCGCGTCAATGAGCATGTTGCCGGCGAGGACGAGCAGCAGGCCCCACAGCCGGGGGCCGAACCGCTCGTCCGGGCCGGCGGCGACCGGTGACGGAAGGGTCCTGGTCACCGCGTCACCCGAGGAGCGTGCCGCCGCTCGCGTCGACGAAGGAGCCGGTGACCCAGCGGGCGTCGTCGGAGACGAGGAAGGCGATGACGTCGGCGACGTCCTGCGGTTCGCCGACGCGGTTGAAGGTGGACAGCGCCGACATGGCCTCGACGGCCTCGGGGATGCCGAACACCGGGTTGCCGTTGCGGGTGATGCCGGGGGCGACACTGTTCACGGTGATGCCGCGCGGGCCGAGCAGCTTGGCGTAGTGCAGGGCGAGTTGCTCCACCGCGCCCTTGCTCATGGCGTACGCGATCTCGTCCGGGTTGGCGAACCGGGTCAGCCCCGAGGAGATGTTCACGATCCGGCCGCCGTCGGGCATGTTGACCAGGGCGCGCTGGATGACGAAGAACGGCGCCCGGGCGTTGACCGCGAAGATCCGGTCGAACTGCTCCGGGGTGGTGTCCTCGGCCTTGACCCCGCCCATCACACCGGCGTTGTTGACCAGGATGTTCAGCTCGGTCTCGCCGGTGCGCTCCTTCAGCCCCGCCTCCAGGGCGAGGAACAGCTCGTGGACGTCGCCGGGGGTGCCGAGTTCGGCGCGTACCGCGAACGCCCGGCCGCCGTCCTTCTCGATCCCGGCGACCACCTCGGCGGCGGCCTCCTCGCTGGTGCCGTAGTGCACGGCGACCAGCGCGCCGTCGGCGGCGAGCCGCTCGGCGGTGGCCCGGCCCATGCCCCGGCTGGCGCCGGTGACAAGGGCGGTCTTTCCGGTCAGGTTGCCCATCTTCCTTCTCCTGCCAGTCAGTTGTGGTGATCGGGCGGCGGCACGCGCGGTGGGCGCGAACCAGCGGCCGAGGGCCTCGCGCAGCCCGTCCGCCGAGCCGCCGGCCCAGGCGACGTAACCGTCGGGTCGTACGAGCACGGCCCCGAAGGAGAGCGGGCCGGTGTCCAGGGGCCGGGCGGTGACCGTGTCGACGGAGGCCGACCAGTCGCCGGCCGCCCCGGCCAGCGACTCGTCCGTCACGAGCAGCAACCCGCGTGCCGAGTGCAGCAGTTCGGCGGTGGTCGCCCCCGAGTCGAGGCGCAGCTCGGGCAGCCGTGCACCGACGAGCCCGGTGAGCTCGTCGCCGTACCGCACGTCGAGCCCGCTGATCATCCCGGCGAGGTGCGCGCGGACCTTTTCGTAGGAGGTGAGTTCGCCGACGACCGAGCGCACCGGGTCCACCTCGGGTCCGCCGAGCAGCAGCCGGGCCTGGGCGCGGATGTTGGAGAGCACCCGGCGCCCGACCGCGTGCCGTTCGTCGTGGTAGGTGTCCAGCAGTCCCGCCGGGGCCCGGCCGAGAACGGTGGCCGCGAGCTTCCAGCCCAGGTTGACGGCGTCCTGGAGGCCGAGGTTGAGGGCCTGGCCGCCGATCGGCATCTGCTGGTGGGCCGCGTCGCCGGCGAGCAGTACCCGGCCCGCACGGTAGTGCTCGGCCTGCCGGGAGGCGTCGCCGAAGGAGTTGACCCACAGCGGGGTGCCGTGGGCGATGTCCTCGCCGGTGACGTCCCGCCAGGCGGTCGCGATGTCGGCGAACTCCGCGTCACCCGAGCCGCGGGGCGGGGTGCCGAACCGGTGGACCATCACCCGGGTGACGCCGTCGCCGCGCCGGGCGGCGATGGCGAGCCCGTTCGGCAGCCGCTGGAACCGCCGGTTCGGGATGTCGATGCCGTCGACGTCGGCGCGGATCAGCTCCCGTTCGGCGTCGTTGCCGGGGAAGGGGATGCCGGCGAGCCGTCGTACGACGGAGTGCTCGCCGTCGCAGCCGACGACGTATCCCGCGGTGTACTCCCGCCGTCGGCCGCCCTGTTCGGCGACGACGACCACCCGGTCGCGGTCCTGTCGCAGGGCGACGACGTCGTGGCCGCGCAGCACCCGCGCGCCGAGCCGCTCCGCCCAGGCACCGAGGAGTTCCTCGGTGCGGGTCTGCGGGACCTTCCACTGTCCGGGGTGGCTGCTGGGCAGGGTCAGGTCCAGCGGGAGGCCGCCGAAGTGGCCGCGGGGTTCGTGGGGCGGCGGCTCGGGGTCGCCGAAGCCGCCGGGGCCGTCGAGCAGGCCGCGCTGCCGGAGCAGCTCCATGGTGCGGGCGTGCAGGGTGGACGCCCGCGACTCGGTCGTCGGGGCGTCCAGCCGTTCCAGTACGGTCACTTCGGCGCCGCCGAGGCGCAGTTCCCCGGCGAGCATCAGCCCGACGGGTCCGGCGCCGACCACCACGACGTGCGTCTCGACAGCGTCGGCACCGGCCATGGGTCAGCGCCTCGCTTCGGCGTACGCCTTGGCGTGGTTCAGGGTGGCGCGGCTGTTGGTGCTGAGCGCGCCCTGGACGTAACTGCGGGCCTCGGCGACACCCGCGTCCGGACCGAGGATCTTCTCGATGTTCTCGGGGCGCAGCACGACGGTGTGCTGCGAGGAGGCGAAGGTGCCCGCGTCGGTCTCGCGGAAGGTCCAGTAGCCGGTGTGCAGGTTCATCAGGGCCGGCAGGGTGGTCTGCTTGTAGGCGATCTTCCGGCCGTCCAGGCAGACCCGGTACGACTTGGTGGTGTGCGTGGAGCCGTCCTTGGCGCGGGTGTCCATCTCCAGGGTCTGCAGACCCGGGGTGTCCTCGGTGAGGCGGACGGTCGCCACGTGCGGCAGCCGCTCGGACCAGCGGTCGGCCTCGTTGACGAAGTCGTAGAGGTCCTTGGCGGAACCGTCGACCTCGACGGTGTCCTCGAAGGAGAACGTCAGCTCCTCGGACGCGGTGGCGAGTTCGACGTTCGTCTTCAGCGCGGCCAGCTCGGAGCGGGAGTTGCGGTCCACCGCCTCGTCGATCCAGGCGAGCCCGGCCGGGTCGTCGTCGACGGCGGTGTAGTCGTGCAGCAGCCGGATCCGGGCGGTGGTGTCGTCGAGCGGCTCGATGATCCAGGTGCCGCCCATGCTCGCTACGGGCGGGGTGGAGACGGTCTGCCGGAAGGTGATCCGCAGACCGTCGGGGTCCAGCACCCGGCGCGAAGTCCAGTTCTTGGCCTCGCCGTTGGCGGTGGCCCAGATCCCGATGAGCTCCTCGTGGCCGGAGCGCTCCAGGTGGTCGACGTAGATGGTCGGCGGGAAGATCCGCGGCCAGTTGGCCACGTCGGCGATCAGCCGGTAGACCTCGGCGGCCGGCGCCGAGACGGTGATCTCGTGCTCGACTTCCTTGGACTCGGACATGGGTGAACTCCTAGAGGGTGCCGGGGTTTTCAGAAGTTGCCGAGGCCGCCGCAGACGTTGAGGGCCTGGGCGGTGATGGAGGCGGCGGTGTCGGAGGCGAGGTAGCCGACCAGTCCGGCGACCTCCTCGGGGGTGGAGTAGCGGCCGAGCGGGATCTTCGCCTGGAACTTGTCGAGGATGACGTCTTCGGTGGTGGCGTAGGCGGACGCGTAGCCGGCGCGGACGCGCTGGGCCATGGGGGTCTCGACGTATCCCGGGCAGACGGCGTTGACGGTGATGCCGGTGGGGGCCAGCTCGTTGCCCAGGGCCTTGGTGAAGCCCACCACCCCGTGCTTGGAGGCGGAGTACGGCGCCCCCAGCACCACGCCCTGCTTGCCCGCCGTCGAGGCGATGTTGATGATCCGCCCCCGGCTCTTGTCCCGCATGCCGCCGGTGGTGAGGGCGGCGCGGGTGAGGCGGAAGACGCTGTTGAGGTTGGTCTCGACGACGTCGTACCAGAGCTCGTCGTCGATGTCGGCGGTCACTCCGCCGCCGGACCGGCCGGCGTTGTTGACCAGGACGTCGACGGTGCCGTAGCGGTCGACGGCCGCCTGGACGAAGTTCGTGATGGACAGCGCGGACCGGACGTCGAGGGTGGTCCCGTCGACCTCCAGTCCCTCCGCGCGCAGTTCCTTGACGGTCCGCTCCACGTTCGCGGCGTCGCGGGAGCCGATGAAGACGCGGTGACCCTGCTGGGCCAGCAGCCGCGCCGAGGCGAGGCCGATTCCGCTGGTGGCCCCGGAGACCAGGGCGACCTTCTGCTGCTGTTCGGACATGTCTGCCGCTCCCTTTCAGGGCGTTCAGGTCTTTCGGGCATGGGGATGCCGCCGGCGCCCGGAACGAACGGGGGCGGGCGCCGGCGGCCGGAGGGGGACGGAGAGAGGTCGGTCAGGCCGCCGTGGCGGTGACGTCACCGAGCTGCGTGTTGACGAGGGCGAGCAGCTCGCGGGGGGTCTTCGCCTCGGTCACCACGGTGTCGTCGAGCGTGATGTCGTACTCCCGCTCGATGCGTCCGCAGGTCTCCAGGATGGCGAGCGACTCGTAGCTGAGCTCCTCGAAGTCGGTGTCGAGGATGTTCCCGTCGAGATCGACGCTCTCATCGGCACCGGCGGCCTCCAGCAGGATCCGCTTGAGGTCGTCGAGGGTGAAGGACTGGGTGGCCACGGTGATCTTCCTTTCGGTTCTACGAATCGTTTCTACGAATCGGCTCTACGGATCGGCTCTACGGATCGGCTCTACGGATCGGCTCTACGGATCGGCTCTACGGATCGGCTCTAGGAGGAACACCCGCCCTTCCGGCCCGGCGTGGGAGAGAGTGGTGGGCCGGAAGGGCGGGTGTGTCTTGAGGGCGTGGGCTGGGGGGATGCTTACCGGCGCTCGCAGGGTGCCGTCGGCTGAAGAGGAGCCGGCTGGGCAGCGCCCCGTAAGGGGCGCGGGGAACCGCGCGAGCAACCCCCACGCGCCCGCGGCCGCGCCACCGCACAGCCCCTACGGTCGTGGGCGGATCACGCCCGGACGACCATCGCCGAGTTGAACCCGGCGTAGCCCCGCGCCAGCACCAGCGCCGTCCGTACCTCGGTCAGCCGTGGCTCCCCCACCACCAGGTCGAGGTCGTAACTCGCCTCCGGCGAGACATGCACCGTCGCCGGCACGAACCCGTCCCTGATGGCGAGGAGCGCCGTCGCCACGTCCAGCGGCGCCGCCCCCGAGTACAGCCGCCCGGTCATCGTCTTCGGCGCGGTCACCGGCACCCCGTGCGGCCCGAACACGTCGTTCAACGCGTCCGCCTCCACCCGGTCCAGCTCCGGCACGGCCGCCGCGTCGGCGAACACGACGTCCACGTCGGCCGCGTCCACGCCCGCGTCGGCGAGGGCCAGTTCGATGGCCTTGCGCAGCCCCGGCGGCCGCTCGCTGCCCGGCGCCGGATCGAACGTCGTGCCGTACCCGGCGATCTCCCCGTACACCCGGGCGTCCCGCCGCGCGGCCGTCTCCTCGGCCTCCAGGATCAGGATCGCCCCGCCCTCGCCGGCCACGTGCCCGGCCGCCGCCGGGTCGAACGGCAGGTACGACCGCTCGGGCTCCTCCGACGTGGACAGCCGCTCGCTGGCCAGCTGTGCCACCCACCCCCACGGGCAGATGGACGCGTCGATCGCCCCGGAGACGATGAGCCGCGTCCCCTTCCGGATCTGCCGGCGGGCGTGGGCCAGTGCCTCGAGCCCGCCCGCCTGGTCCGACACGACGACCCCGCTCGGCCCCTTCATCCCGTTGCGGATGGAGATCTGGCCGCTGTTGACGGCGTAGAACCAGGCGAACGACTGGTATGCCGAGACGAACTGGCTGCCCTGGCTCCACAGCTTCTGCAGCTCGCCCTGGCCGAACTCGAAGCCGCCGGAGGAGCTGGCGGTTACCACGCCCATGTCGTAGGCGGGCAGGTCGGCCGGGCTGACGTCCGCGTCGGCCAGCGCCCAGTCCGTCGCGACGAGCGCGAGCCGGGTCATGTGGTCGGTCTGGGCGAGCAGCCGGCTCGGCAGGTGCTCGCCGGCGCTGAACCCGGGGACCTCCCCCGCCAGTTTCGCCGGGTACCCGGACGGGTCGAACCGGGTGATCCGGGCGATCCCGCTCTTGCCGGCGCGGGCCGCCGCCCAGTAGTCGGCGGTACCGAGGCCGTTGGGCGCGGCGATGCCGAGCCCGGTCACAACCGTGCGCGTGCTCATGCTGCCGTGCTCCTCTCCGGTCGGGCGAGCACCATCGCGCTCTGGAAGCCGCCGAACCCGCTGCCCACGGTGAGCACCGCGTCGGTGCGGTGCTCGCGGGCGGTGAGCGGCACGTAGTCCAGGTCGCACTCGGGGTCGGGGGTGTGCAGGTTCGCCGTCGGGGGCACGACGTGGTGCTCCATGGCGAGGACGGACGCGGCGATCTCGATGGAGCCGATCGCGCCGAGCGAGTGCCCGACCATCGACTTGATGGAGGACACCGGGGTCCGGTACGCGTGGTCGCCGAGGCTCTTCTTGAACGCGGCGGTCTCGTGCCGGTCGTTCTGCTTGGTGCCGGAGCCGTGCGCGTTGATGTAGTCGATGGCCTCGGGGTTGAGCCGGGCCTCGCCCAGCGCGACCGAGATCGCCTCGGCCATCTCGGCGCCGTCCGGGCGCAGTCCGGTCATGTGGAAGGCGTTGCAGCGCGAGGCGTACCCGGCGATCTCGGCGTAGATGTGCGCGCCGCGGCTGCGCGCCGCCTCCAGCTCCTCCAGGACGAAGACGGCCGACCCCTCGCCCAGCACGAACCCGTTGCGGGTGCCGTCGAAGGGGCGGGAGGCGTGCTCGGGGTCGTCGTTGCGCGGGGTGGTGGCCTTGATGGCGTCGAAGCAGGCGAGGGTGATCGGGGAGATCGGGGCGTCGGTGGCGCCGGCGATCATCGCGCAGGCGGAACCCTCCCGGATCAGCTCGACGGCGTGCCCGACGGAGTCGAGACCCGAGGTGCAGCCGGTGGACACGACGGTGGCCGCGCCCTCGGCACCCACCGACCAGGCCACCTCGGCGGCGAAGGAGCTGGGCACCAGGTAGTTGTAGAGGTGCGGGACGGCGTAGGTGTGGTCGACCAGTTCGAGCCGGCCGCCGTCGCTGACCACCCGGTACTCCTGGTCGAGGCCCATGGTCGCGCCGACCGCGCTGCCGATGGTGACCCCGACCCGGTGCGGGTCGGCGCCGGACAGGTCGAGCCCGCTGTCGGCGAGCGCCTCGCGGGCGCTGACGACGGCCAGCTGCGCCGCCCGGTCCATCCGGCGTATCTCCTGCGGGCTCAGCCCGTGCTCCTCCGGGTCGAAGTCGACCTCGGCGGCGACCCGGGACCGGAAGGAGGACGGGTCGAAGAAGGTGATGCCGCGGGTCGCGGTGCGGCCCTCGCTGAGCAGGTTCCAGAAGTTCTTCGTGCCGACACCACCGGGGGCGATGACCCCGACCCCGGTGATGACCACTCGCCTGGCGTTCACGCCCGGCCCTCCCAGTCGTAGAAGCGCGTGGCGACCGCGTCGGCGGGAGACCGCCAGGTGGCGGGGTCGTACGCCTGGATGAACGGCTTGAGGTCCTCGCTGATCCGCACGAACCGCGGGTCGGTCTTGGCCGACTCGATCAGCTCACCGCCGTTGTCGGTGTCGAAGTGCTGGAGGTGGAAGTACAGCCCGCGGTAGGCGAACAGCTCACGCCGCCGGGTGCCCATGAGGTGCGGCATCTCGGTCTCGTCGAACTCCTTGAACAACCGGGCGACTTCCTGACTGTGAGCCGGCTCCATACGAGCGACGATCAGGGTGCTGTGCATGGGGATTCTCCTCAAAGGGGGGCCGCCAATTGGCGCCCCGCAGGGGGCAGCGCCCGAAGGGGCGCGGGGAACTGCGCGACCAGCCACAACGGCGGGGCAGCCGCGACACGATGCAAAGCGGCACTCTCGGCAGCGCACTCGGCGGCACTGCCTCACCGCGCAGGCCCGAACCACCGCTCAAGAGCCATCGGCAGATCCGCGTGGCTACCCGGCGCGGCCCAGGCCACATACCCGTCGGGCCGCACCAGCACGGCCGTGGTCCCCGCGAGCGGGCTGTCGGCCGGCACCTCCGCCACCGCCGTCACCACGTCCACCCGGTCCCGCCACGCCCAGGCCCGCTCCCGCAGCCGCGCGTTGTCGGCGAGGTCGAGCAGGACGCCCCGCCCGGCGCGCAGCGCCTCCGTGCTGGAGGCCACCCTCTTGTGGCCCGCGAGCGGCACGTTCGGCAGCCGTCGGCCCAGCAGCGCGCCCGCGCCCCCGTCGAGGTCGTAGTGGATCTCGAGCCCGGAGACCATCGCCGCCAGGTGCTTGCTGACCTCGGGATAGCGGATCAGCTCGTTCAGCACGTCGCGCAGCGGCTGCACCTCGGGCCCGGACAGGAACAGCAGGCCCTGCGCCCGGGTGTTCATCATCAGCCGCTGCCCGACCGGGTGCCGTTCGTCGTGGTACGTGTCGAGCAGCGCCTCGGGTGCCCGGCCGCGCACCACCGCGCCCAGCTTCCAGCCCAGGTTCACGGCGTCCTGGATGCTCGTGTTCATGCCCTGGCCGCCGGCCGGCAGATGGATGTGCGCGGAGTCCCCGGCGAGCAGGATCCGGCCGCGCCGGTACTCGGTGACCAGGCGCGTGCCGTCGCCGAAGGAGGACACCCACACCGCCTCGGCGTGCGAGATGTCGTCGCCGGTCAGCCGCTGCCAGGCCGCCGCGGCCTCCGCCCAGGTGGGCGGCTTCTCACGGCGCTGCGGCGGGGTGCCGCGCTCGCAGATGATCAGCCGGGTGATGCCGCCGGGCAGCGGCCCGACCATGACCATCCCGCCGGGCAGGGTCTCCCCGATCATCCGGGGCTCCAGCTCGATACCGCGCACGTCGGCGAGGTACATCTCCAGCGTCGACGGCGTGCCCGGGAAGTCGAACCCGGCGGCCTTGCGGATGGTCGAGCGGCCGCCGTCGCAGCCCACCAGGTACTCGGCGCGCAGCCGGTGCACGCCCTCGGGGCCGCGCACCTCGACCTCGACGCTGTCCTCCTTCTCCTTGACGGACAGCACCTCGTGCCGACGCCGGATGTCCGCGCCGAGCCGGCCGGCCCACTCCTCCAGGACGGTCTCGGTGACCGACTGAGGGATCGTTTTGGCAGCCTGGTGGGCGCCGTCGAGGACACCGAAGTCGACCGGCAGGCCACCGAAGTGGCCCACGTTGCTGACCTCGATGTCCCCGAAGCGGGGCAGCAGTCCGCGCTGGTCGAAGACCTCCATGGTGCGGGCGGTGAAGCCGAGGCCGCGCGACTCTCCGGTGCGCGCGGGCAGCTTCTCCAGAACGATGACGTCGGCGCCCGCGAGCCGTAGCTCGCCCGCGAGCATCATGCCGGCCGGCCCGGCGCCCACGACGATGACTTGTGCGTCCATGACACTCCTCGGGAACGGGTAACGGTCCGTACGGTCCGGTCTGCGGGACCGTCGAAGACGATCTGTCAGCGGTGCAGGAGGCGTCCGATGGCCCGGTTCGCCACCTGCGCGGCCGCCGCGTGCCGCGGGTCGGGCGCCCATGCCTCGTGCCGTACGGCCACTTCGGCGAGCTTGATGGCGTGCTCGTCGCCGATCCCCACGGCCTCGGCGAAGAGGCCGGCCACGTCGGGGGCGTCCGGCAGCGGGGCCGAGGGCCGGGGCACGGCGTGGAACCAGTCGAGCATGGTGCGGCTGACGGCCCGCGCGACCTGGTACGACGGCCACCGCTGCGCCTCCGGGAGGTGCTCCACCACCAGTCGTACGGCGGCGGGCCCGGTGACCGAGTGGATCAGCGGAATCGGATGGCCGGGGGAGAGCGTGGCGTAGATGCCGGAGAACTCCGCGACGAGTTCGTCCAGGGCCGCTGCGGCATCACCGTCGCCGTCCTCGCCCGGGCGCTCCTCGACGACGACTCCGCCCTCGGAGTGACGGGCCGCCCAGTAGCCGAGCCCCTGGGCCAGTTCGGCCAGTTGCATCCGCTGGTCGGGGCCCGCGGTCACCACGGCACGGACCGCGTGCGCGGTGCGGATCACCCCGTGCGTGAGCACCCCGGACATGCCGGGCAGCAGCCGGGGCCACCAGCGGGCCAGTACGTCGGTCCACTCTCCCTCGGCCAGCTCCCGTTCGAACAGGGCCGTCCAGTCGGCGACCCGGCCGAAGTCACCGAGTGCCCGCCGCCAGTCGGCCTCGTCCGCCGGGTCGATGGTGAACCGCCGGTCGGGCACGTCGTGGAAGGTGTGGCTGCGCAGATGCCCTTCCACCCAGCCGGGCACCTCGTCGGCGTATCCCATGTGGGCCAGGGCCTCGGCGGCCATCGGGGCGTGGTTGACGAAGCTGCGCCCGTGCTCGTACCCCACGGAGCTCAGCCGCTCCAGTGCTCCGTTCATGGCGTCGGTGTAGGTGAGGTGTGCCAAGTCGACCAGTCCTCGATCAAGTCGGTGTTCGGTCGGTGTCTCAGTCCTTGATGTCGCACACGGCCGCGCCGGCGGCGAGGGCCTGTCCCACCTCGGCGGCGATCCCGGTCACGGTGCCGGAGCGGTGCGCGGTGAGCGGCTGCTCCATCTTCATGGCCTCGATGACGACGACCAGGTCGCCCTTCTCGACGGTCTGCCCGTCGGCGACGGCGACCTTGACCACGGTGCCCTGCATCGGCGAGGTGAGCGTGTCCCCGGACGCGGCCGGCGCGGAGCCGCCCGCGGTACGGCGGCGGGCCCGCGGCGCGGCCGCCCCGGCGAGGCTCGACATCCGGTCCGGGACCCGTCCGAGCACCGCCGGCAGCGAGACCTCCAGCCGGTGTCCGCCGACCTCGACGACCACGGTCTCGCGCCCGCTCTCGGCCGTCCCGGCGTCGGGGGCAGGTGCGGCGAAGGGCTCGATCCCGTTGACGAACTCGGTCTCGATCCACCGGGTGTGGACGGTGAAGGGCCCTTCCTGCGGGGCGAACGCCGGGTCCCTGACCACGGCCCGGTGGAAGGGGATGGCCGTGGCCATGCCCTCGACCCGGAACTCGTCCAGGGCGCGGGCGGCCCGCTGAAGGGCCTCCTCGCGGGTCCGGCCGGTCACGATCAGCTTGGCCAGCAGCGAGTCCCAGGCGGGACCGATCACGCTGCCCGACTCCACGCCCGCGTCCAGCCGCACGCCCGGCCCCGTCGGCGGGTCGAAGCGGGTGACCGTGCCCGGGGCGGGCAGGAACCCGCGGCCCGGGTCCTCGCCGTTGATCCGGAACTCGAAGGAATGACCGCGCAGTTCGGGGTCGTCGTAGCCGAGTTCCGCGCCGTCGGCGATCCGGAACATCTCGCGGACCAGGTCGATGCCGGCGACCTCCTCGGTCACCGGGTGCTCGACCTGGAGGCGGGTGTTGACCTCCAGGAAGGAGACCGTGCCGTCCTGGCCGACCAGGAACTCACAGGTCCCCGCGCCGACATACCCGGCCTCCCGCAGGATCGCCTTGGATGCGCGGTACAGCTCGGCCGTCTGCTCCGCCGTCAGGAACGGCGCCGGAGCCTCCTCCACCAGCTTCTGGTGCCGACGCTGCAACGAGCAGTCACGCGTCGATACGACGACCACGTGGCCGTACCGGTCCGCGAGGCACTGCGTCTCCACGTGCCGTGGCCGGTCCAGGTAGCGCTCCACGAAGCACTCCCCGCGGCCGAAGGCGGCCACCGCCTCACGCACCGCCGACTCATAGAGTTCCGGCACCTCCTCCAGCGTCCGGGCAACCTTCAGCCCGCGTCCGCCGCCGCCGAACGCGGCCTTGATCGCGATCGGCAGCCCGTGTTCCGCCGCGAAGGCCACGACCTCGTCGGCGCCGCCCACCGGGTCCGGCGTGCCGGCGACCAGCGGGGCGCCGGCGCGCTGGGCGATGTGCCGGGCGGCCACCTTGTCGCCGAGGTCGCGGATGGCCTGCGGCGGCGGACCGATCCAGGTCAGGCCCGCGTCCAGGACGGCCTGGGCGAACTCCGCGTTCTCGGAGAGGAAGCCGTAGCCGGGGTGGACGGCGTCCGCGCCGGTCTCCCGGGCGGCCCGCAGGACCTTGTCGATGTCCAGGTAGCTGGTGGCCGGGGTGTCACCGCCCAGGGCGTAGGCCGCGTCGGCGACCCGGACGTGCAGGGCGTCCCGGTCAGGGTCCGCGTAGACGGCGACGCTCGCGATCCCGGCGTCCCGGCAGGCCCGGGCGACACGCACGGCTATCTCGCCACGGTTGGCGATGAGCACCCGGCGCATGTCAGGACGCCTGCTCGGTGTGGTGGAAGCGGTCCGCGCCCGACCGCAGCGGGCCCAGCGAGCCGTCGAAGAAGACCAGCGGCTCCTGGCCGTGCTCGGGCACGCCCAGGTCCACCACCTCGCCGATGACGATGTCGTGGTCGCCGGCCGCGTGGATGTCGACCGTGGTGCAGGTCAGGTAGGCGAGGGCCTCGCTGAGCACGGGCAGCCCGTCCTCGGTGAAGTGGTGCGGGACCCCCTCGAAGGCGGTGGACCGGCGCCCGGCGAAGTGCCGGGCCAGCGGCTGCTGCCGCCCCGAGAGGAAGTTGACGGTGAATCCGCCGCTCTGCTCCAGGAGCGTGTGCAGCCGGGACTGCTGGTGCAGACAGAACAGCACCAGCGGCGGTTCCAGCGAGACGGACGTGAACGAGTTGACGGTGGTGCCGTCCGCGTCGCCGTCGGGGCCGGTGGTGATGACCGTGACGCCGGTCGTGAACAGGCCGCACACGCGGCGCAGACTCGTCGGCTCGACCGGCGGGGTCTGCTCGGCGGTCCGGGTCTCCTGGGCGCGGGTCAGCGACCGTGCTGCTGCGGACATGCGCATCCCTTTCTGGGGTGTGGGTCGAGGGGGGTGCCGCGCGGGTCAGAGAAGCTTGCGGACCTTCGCCCCGGCCTTGACGATGCCGAGCAGGAACTCGCGGCCGACGCTGTTCATCTCGGGCGGGGCCTGGACCGAGGCCCAGTACAGGAAGCGGGCCATCGTCGCCACGGACGGGTAGATGAAGCGCTGCTCCTCGTCCTTCCAGCCGAAGACCGGGTTGACGACCGGGGACTCCTTGAGCAGCCCGAAGACGATGTCGGCGGCCTCGTCGCCGCTGAGCGCGCCGGCCTCGTACTTCTCGCAGGTCTCGGCGGTGGCCTCCAGGATCATCTTGAACGAGTCGCTCTGCGGCCACCACAGGCCCGGGTACGGCACCTGCTCCAGCTCGTCGAAGTGCCGGACGTCGCGGTCCTTGAAGTGCTTGAGGCGGGCCCGGGTGAGCCGCATGGTGCCAGGGGTGATGAAGGAGCCCCAGACCCGGAAGACCGCGTTCCACAGCCGGAAGTGGGAGAAGGCGATGAAGGAGCTGTTGACCAGGTCGTCGTTGTACTGGAGCAGGCCCTGCTCGACCTGCTCGACGTACGCGAAGCGCTCGGCGGAGAAGTCGCCGTCCTTCAGGGCGGGGATCAGCCGGGAGGTCAGGGCGTCGACGACCTCCATGGTGTTGGACAGGCCGCGGGAGAACAGCGGGTCCAGGAAGCCGGCCGCGTGGGACATCAGGCACCAGCGGTCGCCGATGGTCTGCTTCGAGGAGTACTGCAGCCGGTCGGTGGAGATCCACTCGCGAACCCGGGTGGCGCCGGCGAACTGGCGCTTGACCGCCGGGTACTTGTCGAGGAAGAGCTGGAACTCCTGCTCCGGGGTGAGGTCCTTGGGCTTGGGATAGGTGCGCTCGTCCATGGTCAGGCCGATGCTGCACAGCGGGTTGCGGGAGTCGGGGTGGTTGTCGAACGGGATGATCCAGAACCAGCCGCGCTCGATGAGGTGGTGCATGGTGCCGGTGTGCCAGTCGGCCGGCGGCCGCAGGTCCTGCGGGTGGCCGCTGACGTCGTCGAACCGTTTGATGCCGACGTAGTGCGTGAACATCGAGCGGGAGTGGTGCTTGAAGCGGGCGGTGGGCTTGTCGCGCAGGTCGAACTTGTCGGCGAGCGGCGAGCGGAAGCCGGAGGCGTCCACCAGGTACCTGCCCCGGTACAGCTCGGGCGCGGCGCCCGGAGCGGCGCTCTTTCCGGTGACGGTGACGCCGTCGTCGTCGAAATCGACTTCGGTGGCGCGCCAGTTCTGCCGGGGGGTGCAGCCGTATTTGATCGCCACGTGGAACATGAAGGCGTCGCTGTCCTGCCGGAACATGTGGCTGTTCTGGTGGAATATCTTCGGCAGGGCGAGCTGGGTGGCCTCACGCGGGTCGGGTTCTTTTCCGACCTCGTGCTTCATGAAGCCGAAGTGCGCCTTGGTGCCGAAGGTCGGGCCGATGTCGCGGGTGGAGGCCTGGACACTGGACAGGCTCTTCAGTTCGGGGATGTCGTGGCGCTCGGCGAGGATGTGGATCCATTCCACGAGCTGCGGGGTCATGGACTCGCCGATGGCGAAGCGCGGGTGTGCGGCCGCATCGACCAGCAGCACCCTGGCGCCGTGCTTGGCGAGAATGGTGCCGGTGACGGAGCCGGCGAGGCCCGAGCCGAGGATGATGACGTCGTAGGTCATGTCCTCCGGTATGCGCGCCGGTTCGGGCGAGCCGTCGGTCTTCTGCGCGACCATGACTGTCTCCTTCGTCGAGGGGCGGTGCGCAACGGGAATTCCGTGTGGAGCGGGAAATCCGCATGAAAAAAGGCCCCTCGTGGCCCTTCCGGAAAGATTCGGAAGGGCGCCGCGAAGAGCCTGGAAACGTTACGAAGAGCCTGGAGAGAAGAGCCTGGAAAGGGTCTGTGAAGGGCCTGAAAAAGGCACGGCGCAGCCGCTGGATAAAGCGTGACAGCCTTTGGCCAGAGGGTCAACCCCTGGCGGGAACAGATGACTTGGCGTTCTCGGAGAATGCGGGTCCGGAATGGGTCGGGGCGAGGAGTTTCAGCAGCAGTTCGCGCAGCTCCTCCTCGCCGCCGGGGCCGAGCATGGCGGAGACGTCCCCGGCGAGTTCCGCGACGGCCCGGACCACCACGGCGAGCTGCTCGCGGCCGAGTTCGGTCACTTCGAGGGCATAGCGGCGCCGGTCGTGCGGATCGCGGCCGCGCCGCACCAGGCCCAGCTTGACGAGTTCGTCGACCAGTTGGGAGGCGGCCGGCCCGGTGATGGCGAGCAGTTCGGCGAGCCGCTGCTGGGAGATGGCCCCGAGGACGTCGAGGGCGGACAGCGGCCCGTAGTGGCGCACCCTGAGCCCGGTGCCGGCCAGCTTGTCGTCGCCGTGCTTGCGCAGCCGGTGATGGGCCTGCGCGACCAGGTACTCGGTGCCCTGCACGAGCGGCTGCGCGGACTCCGGCAGCAGCCGGGCGAGCAGCTCGTCGAGCCGGGCGGTCTCCTCGGGGGTCAGTACGGCGGTGAGCCGGGCGTCCCGCTCGGCGACCGCTCGCCGCCTGGCCTCCACGGCCTCCCGTCCCCGGTCGGTCAGGGAGAGCACGTACTGGCGCCGGTTGTCGGGGTTGCGGGTGCGCCGCACCTCGTCGCGGTCCTCCAGCCGGTCGATGACGCCGACCATGATGGTGCGGTTGATGCCGAGCCGCTCCGCGAGGTCGAGCTGGGACTCCCAGTCGTGGCCGGTGAGCGCGTCGAGGACCAGGAAGTCGCGGGAGTCGCTGTCGCCGCCGTCGCCGCTGGCGGCGAACTGCGCGTAGACCCTGCGCAGGAGGTAGCCGATGAAGCCGGTGAGTGAATCCGGGAGGACTCCGGGGATCTCCGCGGTCTCCTCGGTCCGGGTCACCGGACCTCGCGCACCGCTGGAATCGCCTGAACTCCGCAAGACAGCACCTCCTTCCCGAGTATATGCACCGGCTCGCACGCGGTTCGGCCCGCTGCACCGCCTTGGGAACGCCCGGGGCGTCGGCCCTGCGGCACGGGTGGGTCAGCGCGCTCGATCGTCGCGCACCAGTTCGATCAAGGAACGGACGGCGGACGCCTGTCCGCACGCCCGGTACACCCCGGCCACCCGCACGGCCATGGGGGCGACCAGGTCGGCCGGCTCCCACAGCGCGGGGGAACGCCGCTGTCCCTGGACTTCGCTCCGGTCGGTCATGCCGGACTCCTGGCGGTCGTGCGGGTGAGACGGCAGGGGGGTGCCGGGGTGCCGGCGGCCCCGCCCGGGTGGACAGGGCGGGGCCGCCGGGGCCGGGTCACAGGGCGGCGGGAGCGGGCTCGCCGTCCTGGTGGTGCTGCGGGGCCGTGGCCGGGAGGGTGATCAGGGCCACGATCAGGGCCAGCAGGTACAGGCCGCCGCCGAACAGGAACCCGTACGAGTAGCCGGTGGTCAGGGCGTGCGGGACGCTGCCCGGCAGCTCGTGGTCGGTGATGGCGGTGGCCGCCGCGGCCAGCGCGGCCAGGCCGATGGCGCCGCCGATCTGCTGGGCGGTGTTGACCAGGCCGGAGGCCGCGCCGGTGGCCTGCGGGGCGACCCCGCGGACGCTGACGATGGTGACGGCCACGAAGACCATGCCGAGGCCGAGACCGGCGACCAGCTGGGCGGGCAGCAGGGCCGCCCACGGGTTCTGGCCGGGCTCGATGAAGCTGAACCAGACCATGCCCGCGACACCGATCAGCAGACCGAGGGCGACGACGCTGCGCTCGGGCATCTTGGCGAGCAGCTGCGGGCCGAGACCGCCGGCCGCGATGCCCATGCCGAGGGCGAAGGGCAGGTAGGCGACGCCGGTGACCATCGGGGCGTAGCCCTTGACGATCTGCATGTAGAGGGTCAGGAAGTAGAAGGTGGCGAGCATGCCCGCGCCGACCAGGAACATGATCAGGTTGGCGCCGACCCGGCCCTTGTCGGCCAGCACACCGCTCGGGATCATCGGCGCCCGGCTGGAGCGCTGGATGGCCACGAAGGCGATGATCAGGACGAGTGCGATACCGAGGCCGATCAGGGTGACGCCGTCGCCGAAGCCCTTGTCGCCGGCGCGGTTGATGGCGTAGACGAGCGAGCCGAAGCCGAGGGTCGCGGTGAGCGCGCCGGGCACGTCGACCTTGCCGCGCTCGCGCTCGCCCTCGACGAGGACGCTGGTGCCGAACAGGACGGCCAGGGCGATCGGGATGTTCACGAACATCACCCAGCGCCAGCTGAGGTACTCGGTGAGCGCGCCGCCGAGCAGCAGACCCACGACCGAGCCGAGGCCGCCCATCGCGCCGTAGACGCCGAGCGCCTTGTTGCGGGCGGGGCCCGCCGGGAAGGTGGTGGCCAGCAGGGACAGGGCGGTGGGGGCGGCGATCGCGGCGCCCGCGCCCTGGATGACGCGGGCCGCGATCAGGAGTTCGCCGCTCTGGGCCAGGCCGCCGAGCAGCGAGGCGGCGGTGAACAGGATCAGGCCGGTGCGGAAGACCCGGCGGCGGCCGAAGAGGTCACCGGCGCGGCCGCCGGCCAGCAGCAGTCCGCCGAAGGCGAGCGCGTAGGCGGTGACGATCCAGCCGAGGCTGGACTCGCTCAGCCCCAGGGCGCTCTGCATGCTCGGCAGGGCGACGGCGACGATCGTGTTGTCGAGGACGAGCATGAGCTGGGCCGTGGCGATCACGAGTAACGCGAGTCCGAGCTTGCCGTCCTGCTGCGGCGGAGCCGCGGCCTTGGGGACGGCCTGAGTGCGGTCTTGCAGCGACATGGGATGTCTCCGTGTCTGTCTCAGGGTTGGGGGGTGTCGAGCGGAACCCTCGGGATCCGGTTCAGCGGGTGGTGGAGGCGGTCTTGGGGGTCCAGATGCCGAGGTCCTCGTAGGCCTGGCGCCAGTCGTTCTCGTAGGCGTTGCGCAGCGGCGCGGGCATCTTTCCGATGATGTTCGCGACCTTGACGGCACCGATGTCGTCGAGCAGCCAGGGCAGGTAGCGGGAGGAGTCGTCGCCGATCCGGGTGCGCTGCTCGGCGCTGAAGGCCTGCCACTGCTCCTGGGAGAGCGTGCTGTCCATCAGCGCCAGGGCGTCCCGCTCCTCGTGGTCGAGGTGGCCGCCGAGCTGGGTGTAGAGGGTGTCGGTCAGGCCGGTCAGGCGCTCCAGGCCAAAGTCCCGGTCGGCGAGGGCCGCGTCGATGTCGGCGAGCAGCGGGTCGATGACCCCGTGCTCGGCCTCCATGTCGGCGAGCAGGGCCAGTTCGGCGTCCTTGCCGACCAGGGCCGCCTCCATGACCGGCCAGACCATGTCGTCCTCGGAGGTGTGGTGGACGGTCAGGAACTTCTTGAACAGCTCCCAGCCGACGGCGGTGCTCAGCACGTGCCGGGGGTCCTCGTCGACCCGCGCGGTGATCCGGGCTATCCGCTCCAGCTCGCGCCGGAGGGCGTCGTGGATCGCGAACATCATCGTCATGTCGAGGTTCTTGAAGTCCTGGCTCATCACTCTCTCCCTCACTGCTGCGTTGTCGTACTGCGAGAGTATCGTCAACTCGCTTATCTATCAAGCTCCCAACTAGCAATCTGCCAACCATCAGGGCCAGAACTATTCGCCGGTCGGGGGCTGACACCGCCTCCGTGCCCGAAGGCGCAGGTCAGCGGGTTCTCGCGGGCTGCAGGACGGGTTCGTCCTGGCCGATTCCAGCCGGTTCCTGTCCGAGGTCCTCGTCGACCCCCTTGCGGATACGGGTCAGCGCGGGGGTGGTCATGGCGGTGGTGAGCAGGGCCATCAGCACCAGGACGGTGAACAGTTCGGGGCCGATGACGCCGAGGCCCAGCCCGATGTTGAGCACGATCAGCTCGGTCAGGCCGCGGCAGTTCATCAGCGCGCCCAGCGACATGGAGTCCCGCCAGTCACGGCCGGAGAGCCGGGCCGCGAGCGTGCCGCCGCCCCACTTGCCGGCCACGGCGACGGCGAGCACCGCGCCCGCCCACAGCCACTGGCCGGCGCTGCCGCCGAGCAGCCCGACGTCGGTCTTGAGCCCGGTGCTGACGAAGAACAGCGGCAGCAGCACCGGCACGGCGAAGGACCGCATCCGGGCCGCGGTGACCTCGATCCGCCGGCTGCCGCGCGGGGTGATCACGCCGAACAGGAAGGCGCCGAACAGCGCGTGCACGCCGATCCGGTCGGTGGCGTACGCGGACAGGCTCAGCCCGCCGAACAGCACGACCAGCACGACACCGTCGGCGTACCGGCGCTCGGCGCGCGCGGCCCACCGGGCGAGCAGCGGTCGTACGACCACGAACATGACGGCCGCGAAGCCGACCGCGTAGCCCGCGGTGACCAGCGCGTCCATGGGCGAGCCGCTCTTCGTCACGGCGACGACGGCGGCCAGCAGGCACCAGGCGGTGACGTCGTCCACCGCCGCGCTGGCCATCGCGAGCACGCCGACCCGGGTCCGGTACAGGCCCCGGTCGGTCAGGATGCGGGCCAGCACCGGGAACGCGGTGATGCTCATCGACACGGCGATGAACAGCACGAACGGCAGCTTCCCGATGCCGTCCGGGGCGAACCGGCCGTACATGCCGAGCGCCAGCAGCACGCCCAGCACCAGCGGCAGCGCGATCCCGGCCTGCGAGACGGCGACGGCGGTTCTGCTGTTGCCGCGCAGGGACTTGAGGTCGAGTTCCAGTCCGACGAGGAACATGAACACGAGCAGTCCGATGTTCCCGAGCACGCCGATGTAGGGCAGCGCCGACGCGGGGAACAGCCAGCCCTGCGCGTCCGGCCAGAGCCAGCCCAGCAGCGAGGGGCCGAGCAGGATGCCGACGAGGATCTCCCCGACGACCGGGGGTTGCCCGAGCCGCTTGAGCAGCTGAGCCCCGGCCCGGCAGGCGAGGATCACCACGGGCACGGCGACGAGTAGCGGGGTGAGCGGATCGGGGGCGGCGGCAGCTGCCATGACGTTCTCCTGTGAAGTGGGGTCAAGGGGAACGCCCCTTCTTTCGGGGGCGCGGGGAACTGCGCGACAAGCCACGACGGTGCGGCGGTCGTTCACCGGCCGTCCGTGGCACCGCGTTTCGCAGAAGGTGCCGCGATCCGTTGTCGGGCGTCCGCAGGTCCGTCGCGGCTGTTCGCGCCCGCGCGGCGGCAGCCGCACATCGATGCGGCCCCGCACCCCTGACGGGGCGCGTTGTCGGAGCCGGAACTTTCACGTGCCGTAGGGACGAAGAGCCTTGGCCTCGCGCAACGCGGCGGCCCACCAGAGCAACTGGTCGAGCATCAGCTTGGCCGCGGCCTCGGCCCCCTCCGGCTCCGCCGGGAAGTTGCCGTCCGCGTCGTAGTGCTCCAGCACCCGCGGGAACGTCACCACGTCCTTCATCCCCACACAGTGGAACTCCGCGAAGATCTGCCGCAGATGCTCGATCGCCCGCACCCCGCCGGCCATGCCGAGCCCGTAGCCGACGAAGCCGACCGGCTTGGCCTCCCACTCCGACTGGAAACTGTCGATGAGGGTCTTCAGCGGCCCCGGGACGCTGCGGTTGTACTCCGGTACGACGACGACGTACGCCTCGGCCCCGGCCAGCCGGGGGCGGAGCGCCGCCGCCCGGGGGTCGGCCGCGTCGAGGCTCGCCGGCAGCGGGTGCTCGGCGACGTCGACGACGTCCAGGACGAGGTCGTCCCGGCGCGCGGTCACCCGCGCGAACCAGCCCGCGACGTCCGGCGCGAGCCGCCCGTCGCGGGCGGAGCCGACCAGCAGCGCCACCCGCAGCGGGCGGGTGACCTGGCCGACGGCGGTCATGTCCGGCCCGCCGGCACCTGCGCGGGCGCCGGGACCGGGGTCAGCGCGATGAACTCGGTGGCCTCGACCCGGGAGAGGATCCGCCGGGTCAGGGCGGGCATCTTCGTCGTACCGTCGTCGCTGAAGACCACCGGGTTGCCGACCTGGATACGGCGGCCGCGCGTGGTGATCTCGCAGCCGCCCGCCGCCAGTACGTTCTTGACCCAGTCGGAGCCGGGTCCGTACGGCAGCGTGATGACGATGTCCGCGCCGCGCCGGAACAGCTTGACCGGCGTGGCGAACTCCCGCCCGGACTTGCGCCCGCGGTGGTGGACCTTCCCGAACCCGGGCAGCCGGCTGAACAGCGGTCCGACGAGATGGTTGGCGAACCGCCGGTTGAAGCGGGCGACTTTCCTGTCGATCGGCATGTCTCACGTCCCTTGCTCCGTAGGGCACTTCGATTCCGTGGAGTGCGGCCCGGCCCCCGCCGCCGTCAGCGGGGGCCGGGCGCACGGCCGGGCGGCGGCTCAGGCCGCGGGCTTGCCCGCCGGGGTCAGCGGGCCGACCGGCTTGCCGCCGGACTGGAGGAACTTCTGCAGGGAGAAGTTGTCGACGATGCCCCAGCGCTCGGCGATCTTGTCGCCCTCGAAGCGGAACCAGATGATCGCCTGGTGCTGCACCTGGAGGCCGGTCGGCTTGATGCCGATGAAGGGCCCGGTGTGCTTGCCGTGCATGACCCAGCGGATGGCGGCCTTGTCGCCCATCGAGATGAAGTCGAGGATCTCGTACTTGATCCCGCTGAACGCGGACTGCTGGATCCTGATGGTGTGCTTGAACGCCTCCGGGCCGCGCATGGAATCGTCGTGGCTGCCGTTGTTGCGGAAGTCGGCGGTGAGGTAGCGGTCGGCGGCCGACAGGTCGCCCAGGTCCAGGCCCTCGTGGAAGACCTTCTCGATCAGTTCCTTCTGCTGGTCCGCGGTGAGCGTGGTGGGCATGGGCGGGTTCTCCTCTGCTGAAGTTGCCGAAGTGGTCGCGTTTCCTCGGGTGTCGAGGGTCTTTCGGTCGACCTGGGTCACTCCCCTGGGCACGGCGCCGGTGGTCCACACGATCCGCAGCCGCAGCCGGTCGAAGCGCCAGCCGTCGGGGGTGCGCCGGGCGGTGCCGGTGAAGCGGCCGCCGAGCTGGAAGTACTGGGTGGGGTCCGGGGGAAGCGGTGAGCCGTGGTGGACATGGGAGGCGATCAGGCTCCAGCTGAGCCGGGCCGTGTCGCCGTCCACCTCCACCTGGCTCTCCGAGCCGTGGTGGTGGGTTCGGCCCCAGCGCGCCATGATCTCGGTGGTGAAGCCGGCCACCCCGGCGAGTCCCTGGTGGCTGCCCACCGGGAACGTCATCTCGACGTCCTCGGTGAACAGGGACCGCGCCCAGGTCTCGTCGAAGCCGCCCTCGTCGAGGCCGGCCAGATAGCGCCCGGCCAGGTCCCGCAGGCTCAGCACGTCGACGAGCCGCGCGACTTCGGCCGTCATGACACCCGGCGTGCTTCGGTCTGGGCGTCCGTCGCGTAGATCACGACGTCGTCGGGGCCGTGCACGACGGCCTTGCCCTCGCCGGTGAGCGCGCCGTCCTCGTGCCGCGCGGTGATGTCGATCTGTATGTACGCGGCCCGGTGGCCGTTGGGGCTGATCTGGGTGACGTCGAGGTTGAAGTCCTCACGCAGGGAGAACTCCACGGAGTCGTCGCCGGTGACGGCCCAGGAGCCGGTGCCGGTGCTCTTCTGCGTGGTGACCGAGAGCGAGCCGTCCGGGGCGAAGGCGACGGTGTACTGGTCCACCTCGCCGTCGTGCGTGACCGTACCCGTCCATTGACCGACGGGTGTCCAGGTGGAAACAGGCATCGAGCACACTTCCTCAAGTCGGGGCGGGAGAGAAACAAAAAATCCGCGTCCCGGACGGGACGCGGATTTCGAGAAGGAAGCCACGGGCTCGACAGAAGGAGCCCGGCCGAAGCGCCACCGCCGTCAGGGCATGGGGGCGCCGAAAAGAGTGTGACACCTCTGTTCGGGTGCGTCAACTTCTCTTATGAATAAGCAACTTGATGGTCAGTCAGCCGAAGAAGCCCCCGCGGCAGGGGGATGGGCCGCGGGGGCTGCTTCGCACCGGATCCCCACACGGATCCGGTTTCTTGCGGGTGAGGGTCGGTGAATTCCGTGCGACAGAAAGGGATTACTCGAATTCACTGCGGTTACAGGGTCTCGCGCCGCCTATTCGGTCTTGCCCCTGCGGGCCAGTGCGAACAGTTCGTCGAGGTCGTACTCGGCCCGCCGCGGGCCGCCATGCCGGGTGATCTTGCCGCGACTGGCCCATTTGCGGATGGTCGCCTGGGTGACGCCCATCGCGAGGGCCGCCAGCTCCGTCGGCACCCGGCGGGGCTTCGCCGCTCCGCCCGCCGGCCGCGTCGGCTCGATCATGCCGTTCACCTCCTTCCGCCGCTTCCACTTCTTCCGCCTGAGGGCCTGGTCCGCCCGGTCCGTTCCATCCGCCTCCTCCGGCCCCCGCGTGTGCCGCCGTCCGCATCTGGCGCCTGCCACGTCCGGCCGCCTCCCACGTCAGGCGGCCTCCCGCATCCGGTCCGCGACCAGCAGCCACTGGCACGGCGGCAGCGCATGGCCGTCGTCGCAGGCGACATGGCTCGGCACCCGCTCGCCGCCGTCCGCCGGCAGCACGCCGTAGAGCGTCCCGGCGCACTCCGGCCGGGTGCACGGACCCAGTGCGAACCGGCGCGCCGGGCCGGGGCCGAGCAGGGCGCGGAGGTCGCCGAGCAGTTCGGCGAGCTCCTCGTCGAAGTCCGGGCCCGCCGGGTGCCCGGCGAGCCAGGGCAGCTGCCGGCGCAGGAACCGCACCAGCGCGCCCATCTGGCGGTCGGCGGGCCGGATGCCCGTGCGCTCGTCCACGACGAGCCGTGCCCACAGCTCCATCACCTCGGTGGTCCGGGTGCGCAGCGCGAGGGCCCGCTCGTCGAGCACGATGCCGACGGTGGCGCGGCTGCCGCTCACCCGCTCGCGCAGCACCGGGCCGCCGGGCACCAGCGCCTGGTCGCTCTCCCGGTACAGGTCGAGGAGGGCGCGCAGGGCGCCGTCGATCCGGTCCAGGCAGCGGACGCAGATCCGTCCGCAGCGCCGTCTGCAGTCGCGGCTCCCGTGCTCGTCCGCGAGTCGCTCGAACTCTTCCATTCGGATCCCCCGAATCCTTGGTCCCTGCGGAACTGCCACCAGTCTCACGGGGGTCGCCGGGCCCTTCAACGCACGGCGGTTCAGGGTTCCCACAATCCTCCGCAGCTCTGTCAGCGGAGTGTCAAACCCGTGCCAAGTGGCCGGATATGATCACTGTTACAAACAGACCTGTCTGATTGAGGACCAACTCGGATCTTCGCCCGTCGCGCATGTTTTCGGACAACTACCCTTGCCGCCTGGGGCGTTCGGATTCTGTGGAGATCATGCGGAGGTAGGCCCCTGTCGGGGTCCCCCTAGGAAACAGGCATGGTTGTATGATTCTCACCATCATTGACATCGGTGTCCGTGAGCATGGCGCGCACCGGGCACTCTGTTGGCAGGGAAGGCGGGTACGACCTGATGCAGGCGCGATCCGAGCAGACGCGTCAGGCTCTCCTCCATGCCACCGCCGAGCTCATCGCGGACGGCCGGCTGTCCGACGCGGGGCTGGTCAACATCTGCCGCCGGGCCGGAGTCAGCCGGGGGGCGCTCTACCACCACTTCTCCTCCACCACGGCCCTGACCGCCGCCGTGTACGAGGAGGCCCGGCAGCGGGTCGAGGCGCTGACCGAGGAGGCGTTCTCGGGTCCGGTGGCCGACGCGCCGAAGCGCTTTCTGTTCGCGCTCGGCGAGGCCATGCGCACCGAGAAGATCGTCCGGGCGGGTATGCAGCTGGCCGCGGACGGCTCGGCCGGACCGCCCCGGCTCCGCGACGACATGCTGGCCGCGGTCCACGAGCGGGTCACCGAGGCGCAGAAGGAGGCCGAGGAGCCGGCCGAGGACCTCGCGGACCTGGCCGTGGTGGTGGCCGCGGGCATCGAGACCCTGGGGCACACCGACCCGAGCTGGTGGGACGGCGACATCACCCAGCGGCTGTGGCGGCTGCTGCGCCCGCTGTTCGACCGCGACCGGCCCAACCGGGGCGGGGAGCGCCGGATCTGACCCGCCGCCGGTCCGCCCCGCACACCGAGGGCGGACCGGGAACCGTTTGGTAGGGCCAGTCAGTCCGTCGGCAGCGTCGTGCGCAGCCGGCCGATCAAGCCGGGCGTGGCGAGGCCGGGCAGCAGGAACTTCCAGAAGACGCTGGTGCGTTCGGGCAGGTCGGCACGGCCGGAGTAGGCCTGGGACATGATCTGCAGGCCGGTGAAGGAGCCGACGATGAGCGAGGCGACCTCGCGCACATCCACTCCGGGGAGGATCTCGTCCCCTTTCTCGGCCTCCTGCAGCAGCGTCAGGATGGTTTCCATGGACTGTTCGTAGGTGGTCTGCGGCGGGCAGTCGAACGAGGTCTGCTCTATGGTCAGCCGCACGCTCGCGCGCAGCACCGCGTCGTGCTGGAGGCGCCGGGCGAACTCCAGGGTCAGGTCGATCACCGACTGCAGCCGGACCGGCCGGTCGGGCACTTCCAGGGCCTCGGCGTGCGCCTGCACCAGCGCCAGCGCGATGGCTTCCTTGGAGGGGAAGTGATGGTAGAGGGAACCGCGGGTGAGTCCGGTGCGGGCCAGGATCTCGTTGGTGCTGGCGGCGTCGTAACCGCGCTCGTCGAAGACCTGGGCCGCCGCCTCCAGGATCGACCGCCGTGACCGCTTGCCGCGTTCTTGCTGAGCCATGCCAGATCCCTACGCTCTCCCACTGAATTCAACAGACTTGTCTGTATCGTAAGCCGCATCCACGGCCCACGGTCAGTACCGCGGTGGGAGTTGTCAGAAAGCGGTTCCGTCGCCGGACGCCGGAACGGGGCATGACCTCGGGGAACGCGCGGAAGCGCTAGGGGGAGCCGATCCGGAAACCGACGCCCCGGACGGTGACGATCCAGGCACTGGAGCCCAGTTTGCCGCGCAGGGTGCCGACATGGGTGTCGACCGTGCGGCCGCGCGGGGACCACGCGTCGTCCCACACCTGGGCCATGATCTGGCGGCGCGGGATCACCGTGCTGGGCTGTGAGGCCAGCAGGTGGAGGAGGTCGAACTCCTTGCGCGTCAGGTCCAGCGGCCGTCCGTCCAGGGTGACCGTCCGGGCGCCCGGGTCGATGCGCAGCGGCCCGTGGGCGACGACCCGGTCACCGGCCGGCTGGTTCGCCGACTGCACCCGCGCCCGCCGCAGCACCGCCTCCATCCGGGCCAGTAACTCCCGGAATCCGTACGGTTTGACGAGGTAGTCGTCCGAGCCGGCCTGCAGGCAGAGCACACAGTCGAGCTCCGAGCCGCGCGCGGTGACGGAGATGATCGGCAGATCGCTGACCGCCCGGATGCCGCGGCACACCTCGAGACCGTCCAGGTCGGGCAGGTCGAGGTCGAGCAGCACCAGGTCGGCCTCGCGGTGCCCGCGCAGCGCCTGGGCGCCGGTGGTCGCGCCGCGGGTGGCGTACCCGTGCCGGACCAGACCCTGCCTGAGGGTGTCGGAGGCTAGTGGGTCGTTCTCGACGACCAGGATGTTCAGGACCCCGGCCCGGGACGCGCCCCGCGCGGGGGCCGGGCGGGCCGGGTGCCCGCCCGAGGCGAGCGGGACGAGCGGGCCGTGCGAGCGGTGGCGCCGCGCCGACGGCGCCACGAGATCCGCGTACTGGCGGTTCATCTGTTCCCCCTGAGGCACATCCACGTCATCTCGGACTGCGGGTTCACGACCAGACCGTACCAAACAGACTTGTCTGATTGTCAACTGGCGAGGTGACACGGCGCGGCGCTCCGACCTTGCCTGACCCGCGCCGCGATGAGCTGCGATTTCATCGGATTACCGGACAAGTGGGAGGCGGGACTCCACTCAGGAGGCCCCCGGAAAGACTTGACCAAGGACTATGCCTCTTCCATAAACCATGCAGGGTTGTTCGTTTCGCGGATGCAATTCCGGCATAACGGTCAGTCGTCCCCGACGGTCGGACGGGCGGAGTTCCGGACTCCCCCAAGAAATCAGCTCGCCTCTTGCAGAACCGGACCGACCTGTCTGTATCTTGTGGCTAGAACGTCGGCCACGGGGGGTGACAGCCGACGTACGGCTTGTTGCCCCCTCCCCGTCACACCGACACAGGAGCGCTGCACATGCCGCACCTCACCGAACGGATCCTCGCCCACAAGCCCCTGCTCCCCGTGCTGACCACCACCGTGCCGCGTGAGTACGTCCATCGCGCGGCGGTCTCCGAGGTCCTCCTCACCGGCTGGGAGCCCGACGAGTCCCCTGCCGCCGACGGCCCCGGCGCCGGGGCCGGTTTCGCCGTCCGGGCCCAATGGCCGCGCTGCCACGCCCTGTTCGCCCCCGACCGGGGCTACCAGGACCCCATGCTGCTGCTCGAGTCCGTCCGTCAGATCGGCTCCCTGCTCGCCCACGCCGAGTTCGACGTCCCGTTCGGCCACCAGTTCCTCATGTCTGACATGTCCGTGACCACCGAGCCGGAACTGCTCGTCGCGGACGCGGTTCCCACCGATGTCGAGATGCACACGGTCTGCCGCGACGTCGTCCGCCGCGCGGGCCGGCTGCGGGAGATGCGCTACGACGTGACGGTGCTCCGCGAGAACGGCGCCCGGGCCACCGCCTCGGCCGCGTTCCGCTGCATGAGCCCGGACGTGTACCGGCGGATGCGCGGGGAGCGCCCCACCACCGGCCGCACCCCGCCACCGGCCCTCGACCCGGCCGCGGTGGGCCACGCCGGCCCCCGGCACGTCGTCCTCGGCGAGCCCGAGCCGGGCACCCGCGGCCGATGGGAACTGAGGGTGGACACCGCGCACCCGACCTACTTCGACCACCCCGTGGACCACATACCCGGCATGTTCCTCCTGGAGGCCGCCCGGCAGGCCGCGCACGCCCGCACCGGGGTGCCCGGCGCCCTCCTGCTCGACCTGCGCAGCGAGTTCGTGCGGTACGCCGAACTCGACGCGCCCTGCTGGATCACGGCCGACCCCGAACCGTACGGCGGCGCCGGCGACCTGCTGGTACGGGTGCGCGGCAGCCAGCGGAAGGAGACGGTCTTCACCGCCGAACTGGTCCTGCGGCCACGAGTCCGCTGACCCCGACCGCCTTCCGGGAGAGTCCTCGTGGCCACCATCCTCATCACCGGCGCGTCCGGGTTCGTCGGGGCGCATGTGACACACGAGGCGCGACTGCGGCGCGCCGAGCTCAGGCTCATGACCCACCGCAGGACCCTGCCCCGGACCCGCTCCGGGGTGCGGACCGTGTCCGCCGATCTGACCGACCCCGGCTCGCTGCACGGGGTGTGCGACGGGGTCGACGTCCTGCTGCACTGCGCCTCGCAGATCGGCGGCAGCGCGGAGGCCAACGAGGCCGTCAACGCACGTGGTACGGCGGCGCTGGTCGCCGAGGCCCGGCGCGCGGGGGTACGCCGGATCGTCCAGCTCAGCACCGCCTCCGTCTACGGCCGCGGCACCTTCTGCGGCTCCCGCCCCGAGGAGCTCACGCGCAATCCGGGCTCCGTCACCTCCCGCACCCGCGCGGCGGCCGAGGACGCGGTCCTCGCCGCCGGCGGTGTGGTGCTCCGCCCCCATCTGGTCTTCGGCGAAGGGGACCTGTGGGTCGGGCCCAACCTGGCCCGGCTGCTGCGGGCCCTGCCGGGGGTGGTGGCCGGCTGGCCGGCGCGGGCGTCGGTGATCACCGCGCCGGACCTGGCCCGGCTGCTGGTGGCCACGGCGCTCGCGCCGGACGCGGCGCTGACCTCACGGGTGTACCACGCGGCGCATCCGCTGCCGGTCACCGTGGACAGTGCGCTGCGGGCGATCGCCGAGTGCGCCGGGATCGCCTGGCCGCACGACAACCTCACCGTCGAGGGGGCCAAGGCGATCCTCGCCGCCAAGGGCGTCCCGCCGGGCACGCTCGACATCCTGACCACGGACCACTTCTTCGAGGCGGACGCGCTCTGGTCCGACCTCGGCGAGTCGCCGGCCGCGGGCTTCGCAAGCTGCTTCCGCCGTGCGGAACGGTGGTACCGGTCGACGCTGGTGGGGGCCTGAACCGGCCGCGGGCCCCCGCGGGGGGCTGCGGCGCCCACGCGGCGGCACCCGCATCCCCAATACAGCCCCCGCACCCCTTCGGGCGCGCCGACGGCCCTGTCTCCTACGCCAACCACACGACGAACCACGGCCGGGCGGTGGAGAACATCCGGGCCTTCCTGGCGGGTTCCCCGGTACGGCGGCCGCCCCGGCTCGGGCCCTTGGAGTGATCGTCCGGTGATCGGCGTGACCAGCCGCAGGTCGTGGCGTTGAAAGGGGAGTGCGGCGGCTGGTCCTGCCGCCGCACTTCCCCGAGCAACAAGAAGGAGAACTGATGTCTCGCATCGCGAAGGCTGCCGCCGTCGCTCTCGGCACCGGCGCAGTGGTGATCGGCGGAGCCGGCCTGGCTCTGGCCGACGCGGGTGCCCAGGGTGACGCCGTCGGCTCCCCCGGCGTGCTGTCCGGCAACGTCATCCAGGTCCCGGTCAACATCCCGATCAACGTGTGCGGCAACACCGTCGACGTGATCGGTCTGCTGAACCCGGCGTTCGGCAACACCTGCGTCAACGAAGGCCACGGCAAGGCCGGCGACAACAAGGGCGGCGACAGCAAGAACGGTGGCTACGGCAGCTGAGCCACCGCCAGCGGAGGAGCCCCGGCACCCTGGGTGCCGGGGCTCCTCCCATGTCCGGGGCGCCTCAGGCGTACCGGTAGATCCGGCTCACATCCTCCAGCGACCCGGGGGTGACGTCCCACGGCGGCAGCTTCTCGCCGCGGGCGACGACCCGTCGGTGCTGCGGGTCGCCGCGGCCGGGCGGTTTGGCCGGCACATAGCGCTGCCCTCGGTGCCGGGCCTTCCAGCGCTCCCACTGCAGGTCGATGAAGGCGTGGTGGAACCAGAAGACGGGGTCGTTGACGGAGGCGCCGCCGAGCATCGCCCCGCCGACCCAGCGGTGCACCCGGTTGTGGTTGCGCCAGGAAGCGCTGCCGCTGCCGGATCCCCAGCCCTCCAGCTTGTTGCGGAAGCCCCGGCTGACGGTCGAGTCCCAGGGGGCGACGTCGTACACCGGGTCGTCGAGCGCCTGGGCGAGCTGGGCCCTGGTGGGCAGTGCGATCGGGTCGCGGGCCCGGCCCAGGTCCCGGGCGAGGAACTCGCCGTCGGTGATGCCCTCCTTGATGGTCCAGTGCCCGGCCGCATAGGCGAACGGGCCGGTCATCACCTGCTGGTCCCGGGGCCGGCCGTTGCCGCCGAGCAGGTCCCTGGTCCAGGGGACGGAGGACGTCGTACGGTCCTGGGTCCAGTCCCAGTACGGCACGGTCACCGACCCGTCCACCCGGCGCAGGGCGCGCTCCAGTTCCAGCAGGAAGCGGCGGTGCCAGGGCAGGAAGGAGGGGGCCATGTGC
Source organism: Streptomyces sp. NPDC051105 (assembly GCF_040682795.1). Lineage (NCBI taxonomy): Bacteria > Bacillati > Actinomycetota > Actinomycetes > Kitasatosporales > Streptomycetaceae > Streptomyces > Streptomyces sp. NPDC051105. Next base: position 144,991 of record NZ_JBFBBR010000011.1, read on the forward strand.
GCGGAGCGCAGCCCTCTCTCGCCGTCGGCGGTGTAGTGGTCGATGTGCATCCGCACGAACTCGTCGTACTCGCCCCGCCGTTTGACCTCCAGGAAGGCGTTGACGAGCCGTCTGCGCTCGCCGGCCGTCAGCCTGCCGACGTTCTTACGCACGTACGCCATGGTCGCCCCCCATGTGCAGATGCCCCCCGCCCATCGGTCCCGGGGCCAGGTCGCGCAGCCGCTGCCCGGGCCCGATCTCGTCGACGGCCGCCCGGGCCGCCTCCAGCGGGGTCGGATAGGAGCTGTAGTGGTCGACCATGCTCAGCCAGGTGCCGTCGGCCCGCCGCATCAGATGCAGCGGCCGGCCCGCCACGGTGACCTGCCACTCGCCCTCGTCGGCGCCCCGGCCCGCCGCCGGCACCAGGACACCCTGGATACGGCGGCCCCGGTAGGTCTCGTCGAAGGAGGTGCCCACCGGCCCGTCCGCCTGGGGTACCGGGCGGGAGGCGGCGACGACCGGGGCGAGCGCCAGGGCGGCCACGGAGGCGAGTAGCCCCCGGGTGACCTCGCGCCGCGTCGGTCCGCCCGCCCCGGCTCTGTCCGGCCGCCCGGCCCCGGGGTCCGCGCCCACCGCCACATCGCCTGCTCCGACGACCATGCTCACTCCTCGTACGGTTCACCGATCGCTGTCGGTACCGGTAACCGCCCAAGGGGCCGCCCGGTCACCGTCGCGCCACCATCCGGCGCACGGCCGGGACCGGTCGGCGGCCGGTGTGGCGGCCGTACTCACCGGCGCGTCACCGGCCGGGGCCGGCGCCCAGGTCGCCGCCGACGACCGTCTGCAGGGCCGGGGCGAGCACGCCGGCGTCGGGCATCCGCGGGGCCGGCATGCCGAGGTGCTCCGGGTCGGGCGCGGTGAGCGGGGCGGCCAGCGCGAGGCCGGGAGTGAGCGCGCGCAGGCCGGAGACCGGGGTGCCGACGTCGATGTGGTCGTAGCCGTCGCCGAGGACACCCGGCAGCGGAGCCCTGAGGCCGACACCCGGCAGCCCTCCGTTGAGCGGCACCTGCGGCAGCGTCCGGTCCGGGAGGAGCCGGCCCTGGACGTAGCGCGGCCCCTCGGGAACGCCGGGGATCAGCAGCGGCAGCTCCATGCCGAGCTCGGGCATCTCCATGTGGAGGGACTTCTCGACGCCGTCCAGCGGTACGGGGACGGGCACCGTCGGGGCCGCGGCGGCGGGCGTGACGGCCGCGCCCACGGCGACCGCGACGCCCGTGACGACGACGGCAAGGGTTCCTCGGGTGGTCGGCTTCATGACGGGTACGGGCCCTTTCAGGAGGCGGGAGGAGCGACGTCCGTACCGGGTAACGAGCCATGAAACGACGTCAGTTCACATTTCGCCCAGGTGCAGCATTAGTCGGCTGTTCACTCATCAGCTCGTCCCGAAGTCCACTGTTCAGCTGGTCCAGAAGTCCCACCAGCGGGTCAGGATCAGCATGCCGACGACCCCGATGTGCAGCAGGGGAAGGACCCAGGTGAATTCGCCGAGGAATTCCCGCAACCATCCGGGCGCGGGCAGGAATCGATGGCGTACGGCGAAGGAGGTGACGTACCAGAACAGGAGGATGGTGGCGACCCAGGCCAGGCAGCACCACAGGCACAGCGCGTTGATCCGGTACAGCGACTCGAACTGCAGCCAGGACACGAAGCCGACGCCGAAGACACATCCCGCGTCGAAGGTCAGCCAGTACCAGGCGGGGAAGCGCGCGCCGGCCAGCAGGCTCATGCCGACGCAGATCACGATGGAGTAGGCCACCAGGCCCAGCATCGGGTTGGGGAAGCCGAACGCCGCGGCCTGGTCGCTCTTCATCACGCTGCCGCAGGACACCACCGGGTTCAGGCTGCACCCGGGGACGAAGTGCGGGTTCTCCAGCAGCTTGAACTTGTCGAGGGTGATGACCCAGGAGGCCAGTAGCCCGGCCGCCCCCGCGACCACCGTGAGCAGCGCGAACCCCCGGCCGGCGGCTGCGGTTCCCGGCATCAGCCGCGCAGGCTGCGGGCGGGCAGCACGATGTGCGCGGCGGCCGTCAGGGTCTCCTCGGCCCCGGCGAATTCCTTGAGCGCCTCCACCTCGACGGGCTTGCCGGGCTCGCCCCCGGGCCAGGGCCGGGTGGTGAACACCAGGTAGGCGTAGCCGCGTTCGTCGACGGCGGCGAGCCACTCCTCGGGCGCGGGGCACTGGGCGTTGAGCGGGGCCAGGCTGAGGACGGCCGTACCGGACTCGACCAGCAGGGTGACGGGCAGGCGGGGCCGGGCGGTGCCGTCCACGAGGTCGCCGCCGACCGGCAGTCCGTTGTTCTCCAGCAGCGCCTCGACGGCGGCCGAGGTGGCCTCCGCGCCGCCCGCGGCGTCACCGAGGGAGTAGGCCAGCAGATAGGGCATGTCACTGCCGTCGGGAGCCTCGCCGCTCCAGGCCAGCACGGCGACCGTGCCGAGGTCGGCGGGGCGGAAGGGGCGGGTTGCGCTTGGGGTTGAGGTCACCGCGTGACCTTATCGACGGGCCGCGCGGCGGCCGGGCGCCCGCTCACCCGACCGGCGGACAGCCGGCGGGGCGGCCACACGAACGAGGGACGCCGGTAGTACGGCGTCCCTCGAACCGTTCCCGCCCGGCCTCAGCCCTGCAGCGGCAGACCGCCGAGCAGCGGGCTGCGCTGCTGGTTGACGGCGCCGGTCGTCCGCTTGACCTTGTTGAGCACGGAGCGCTTGTTCTCGGTGTTGAGAGCGTCCGACTGGTGCTTCAGCGGCATCGCCTGGTCCAGGGTCAGAGGGCTCTTGGTGAGCGTGGTCACGGCGCCGTTGAGGCTGGTGGGCGTCAGGTCGGCGTTGTTGCCGGCGAACGCGGGCGCGGCGAAGCCGGCGAGGGCCACGGAACCGGCGACGACAGCGGCAGCCTTCAGAGACTTCATCGTGTTCCTTTCTTCGGTGACTTTCGGCGGCGCGAGCCACGCCAATGGAAGCCACCAGGGGAAATGCTGACGCCGTGCCTAACGACGCCCCGGCAGGCCGGAAACCCCACGCTCAGAAGACATATGAGATCCCGAAAGGGCCGGCGGCCGAAGACGACCCGGTCGAGGGCGGTGAAGGGGGGCGGGCCCGGCAGGCCCGTGAGGCCGGTCGGGCCCGTGAGGCCGGTCAGGGCCGTGAGGCCGGTCAGGGCCGGGAGGCCGGTCAGGGCCGTGAGGCCGGTCAGGGCCGTGAGGCCGATCGGCCCGGTGAAGCCGATCGGCCCAGCAGGCCGGTCAGCCCGATCGGCCCGGTGGAGCCGGTCAAGCCCGGCAGGCCCATGAAGCCAGTCAGGCCTAGCAGCCGGTCGGCCCGGCCCGGTCGGTCCAGTCAGCCCGGTCGGCCCGGTCAGCCCGTGGGCAGGGGCAGTGGCGTGGAGACCGGCAGGCTGGGCACGGCGGCCAGGCCCGGCAGCCCCGGCAGGTTGGGCGCGGGCAGGCCGCTGCCGAGCAGGATCGCGGCGAGCAGGTTGACCAGGCCGGTCACGACGGCGGTGGCGGCCGGCAGCACCTGGCCGACGTCACCGGAGGTGGCGGCCTTGAGGAGGTTGTCGACCGCGGTCTGCAGAGCGGTCAGCGCGTCACCGGTCAGGTCCTTGGCGGCGGGGGCGCCACCGAGACCCTTGGCCTGGGCGGCGGCCGGCGCGGGGAACGCGACCGGCACGGCGGAGGTACTCGGCACGGCCGGCGCCGACGGCAGGGCAGGAGTCGATGGCAGGGCGGAAGCCGACGGCAGGGCGGGAGCCGACGGCAGGGCCGGGCCGGCGGGGGCGGTCGGGGTCGCCCCGGTCGTCGGGGCGGCCCCGGGGGCCGTCGGCATCGTCGCGGGTGCCGTGGGGCTGGCCGCGGGGGTGGCCGGCGTCGCCGCGGGAGCCGTCGGGGTCGTCGGCTTCGCCGCCGCCGGAGAGGCCGCGGACATCGGGGCCGCGGCCGGGGCCGCCGCCGTGACCTGGGCGATGGCCGCCTTCACGGCGTCGCCGAGCTGGGTGGCCTGATCGGCGGTCAGCTGGCCGTTGTCCGCCGCGAGCACGGTGTTGAGCAGGTCGGTGACCGGCTTGAGCACGGTCCCGAGGTTGCCCAGTGACTTGACCTGGGCGAGCAGTGCGTCGGCCCCGGGGACGGGCGCCTGGGTCATCGCGTGGGTGCGCTCATGGGCCGAGTCGGCGGCGACGGCCGCCGGGCCGGTGATCCCGGCCAGGAGAATGGCGCAGACCGCGGTGGACGCGAGACGCCGTGCGGGCAGAGCACGCATGGGTGTTCCTTTCGATGTGCATGGGACTTGCTGCCCACCGTGAAATCACCCGCGTCGGCCCGCAACCGCTCGACCGCCCACCGTCACCGATCGCTCTCCGTGCCGTCGTTTCATCGTTCCTGATGAGGTGCCCTGCCAAGGCCGCCTCGCCGCTTCCGCCCCCACTCCGGCCGTTCGAGGGAACGTCTGAGCGAGGCACGCGCGGGAGTCGCGCCCGGACACACGAACCGGCCGACCGCCCGCGGGGTGCGCGGGCGGCCGGCCGGCCGAAGGGAAAAGCCGCAGCGTCAGTCGTTGAGGCAGGTGTTGCCGAACGCGGGGTTCAGCAGGCCGATCACGTTGATGGTGTTGCCGCAGACGTTGACCGGAACGTGGACCGGAACCTGGATCACGTTGCCAGACAGCACGCCCGGGGAGTGGGCGGCGGCGCCGTTCGCGCCGCTGTCGGCGGCGGCCACACCGGCGCCGCCGGCGACGGCCGCGACGGCGGCGGTGGACAGGACCAGGCCCTTCGCGATACGCGACATGGAGAGGTGCTCCTTGGGGTCGAGACAAACATCCGGGCGGATACCCAGCGCCGTGTCAACGCGCGACACAGGCTCGGGGTGTGCCGCCGAACGAGTGATCTCCCGCAAGCCCTCCTTCACCATTCCGACACACTTGCCCAGTTTCGACCGATTAGTGCGGATAGCGGCTAGAGTTGCGCATCTCCTGACTTACCCGTATTGGCATCACATCGCACTCTTCCCGCTCCTCCTGCTCTTCCCGCTCCTCCCGCCTCCCCCTCCTTTCCCGAAAGGGCGAAGCCGGTCATGCGCAATCCCCTGGGCCCGCCGCTGCGCCGTGCGTCGATGAGCGCGCTCGCCCTAGCCGCGATCTGGGCACCCGGCGCCGCCCGGGCGACCGCTCCGGCCGCCCCGCCCTCCCCCGAGGCCCCGCGCATCCCCTTCGCCGAGCGCTACCGCGTGGTGCAGCGAGGCGGCTTCGCCCGCGCGGCCAACGCCTCCATCAGCTGCCGTACGACACCCGTACTCCCGGCCGAACCGCCCTGCTCGGCGGCCCGGGAGGGCCGGATCCCGGCGGTGAACGGGGACTTCGACATGTTCTACGTCGACGTCGACGACGACCCCCACACCTACAACTCCTCACGCGCCGAGCTCCGGCTGCCGGAGGGCTCCCGGGTGACGTACGCGCGGCTGTACTGGGGCGGCAACCTGCTGGCCGGCGAGCAGAAGCCGGCGAAGGACGACGGGCGGGTGCTGATCGCCGAACCCGGCGGCCAGTACAAGGAACTGCTCGCCGACACGGTCGTGGGCCACCGGGCGGAGGACGGCGCGGACGCCTTCCAGGCCTCGGCGGAGATCACCGACCTGGTCCGGTCGAGCGGGCCCGGACTGTGGACCGTCGGCCAGGTGAACGCGGCCAGGGGGAGGTCCGGGTCCGGTGCCTGGGGCGGCTGGACGCTGCTGGTGGCCTACCAGAACCCGGCCGAGCCACTGCGCACGCTCGCCCTCTGGGACGGCTTCGACTCCCTCGACCGGGCGGCCGAGATACGGCTGAACGGGCTACGTGTCCCGCGTGGCGCCGACGGCCGGGTGGGTCTGGTGGCCTACAACGGCGACCGGGGCGGAACCGGTGACTCGCTCACGTACACCGTCGCCGGCCGTGCCCCCACCCCGCTCGCCGACTCCGCCGACCCGGCCGACGACGTACTCAACTCCACGATCAACGACCCCGGCCCGGTACGCGCCCGGCGTGAGCCCGCGTACGACAACGCGCTCGGCTACGACTCGGATGTGTTCGATCTCGGTACCGGTCTCGCGCAGGGCGGTGACCGGCTGACCTTCCGGCTCGTTTCCCAGCGCGACGCGGCGTGGGCGGGCGCGCTCTTCGCCGCCGTGGACGTGCAGTAGTGCGGCGCGTTTCCGCCCGCAGTCCCGAGCGCCCCCCGTGAGCGAGGAATACCGCGTATGCACCGATCAGCAACCGACCCTCGGCGACGGGTCCTGCACCTGGCGCAACCCGTCGAGGGTGGGGTGGCCCGGGTGGTCCTGGACCTGACGAAGGCCCAGCTCACAGCCGGTCTGCGGGTCACGGTGGCCTGCCCCGGTGGTGAACTGGCCGAGGCCGCGCGGGAACTGGGCGCCGAGGTGCGCGGGTGGCGCGCCGAGCGCTCCCCGGGCGCCGGTCTCCGCGACGAGGTACGACGGCTCAGCCGGCTGCTCGACGAGGTGCGGCCGGAACTGGTGCACGCGCACAGCGCCAAGGCGGGCCTGGCCGGCCGCCTGGCCGTGCGCGGCCGGGTGCCGACCCTGTTCCAGCCGCACGCCTGGTCCTTCGAGGCGGTCGGCGGAGTCACCGCCGCGCTGGCGCTGCGGTGGGAACGGTGGGGCGCGCGCTGGGCGCACCGGGTGGTGTGTGTCAGTGAGGCGGAGCGCACGACCGGCGTGCGCGCCGGGATCCGCGCCCAGTACGCCGTCGTCCCCAACGGCATCGACACCGAGCACTTCACCCCGGGAGCCCCGGGAGCCCCGGGAACCCCGGACACCCGGGGCCCGTCCGGGCCCGGGGCACCCCTGGTCGTCTGCGTCGGCCGACTGTGCCCGCAGAAGGGCCAGGACGTGCTGCTGCGGGCCTGGCCCGAGGTACTGCGCCGGGTGCCGGGCGCCCGGCTGGCGCTGGTCGGCGAGGGACCGGACGGCGAGGCGCTGCGCCGGCTCGCCCCCGCCTCCGTCGAGTTCGCCGGCGCCGTCGCGGACGTCCGCCCCTGGTACCACGCCGCCGACCTGGTGGTGCTGCCCTCGCGCTGGGAGGGCATGGCTCTGGCCCCGCTGGAGGCGATGGCCTGCGGGCGGCCGGTGCTGGTCACCGATGTCGACGGCGCCCGCGAGAGTCTGCCGCCCGGGCACGCCGCGCACTGCCTGGTGCCGCCGGGGCGGCCGGGCGCGCTGGCCGGTGCCGTCGCCGGGCTGCTGCTCGACCCGGAGCTGCGCGCGTCGCTCGGCGACCGGGGGCGGCGGCATGTCCAGTCCACGCACGATGTGCGGCGCACGGCGGAGGCGGTCGCGGAGCTGTACCGCGAACTCCTCGGCGGGCGGCCGCTCATGTCCTTTGAGTGCAGGGAGTCCATCTTCTCGTGACCGCGGAAAGCACCGTCCCCTCCCCCGGCCCGCAGCCACGGGACCACGGACTCTCGGCCGTCTCCGTCCTGCCGGCCCGCACCGCCGGAGGCTTCCGGTTCCCCCCGCGGCGGCCGCCCGCGCGGCCCGCCTCCCCGGCGCCGCTGCTGGCCGCCGACCTGTGCGCGGCGCTGCTCGGCGCGGTCGCCCTCGACGAGGCCGTGGGCCGGCCCGTCCTGGTCGGTCTCCTGGTGTCCGGGGCGATACTGCTGCGCCCGCAGCCCACCGCGCGGGTGGCCGGGATCCTGGACGAACTCCCGGCGGTCTGCGGCCGGATCGCCGTCGTCTGGCTGGGCCTCGCCGCCGCCGTCGCCGCCTGGTACCCGGACCGCGCGCTGCCCGCCCGCACCCTGCTGCTGGGCTGCGCCCTGCACGCGGCGGCGGCCTGCGCCGGCCGCGGTCTGGTGCACTGGCGCCGCCGCCTGGCCCTGCTGCGCCACCCGCGCGCCGCCCTGGTCATCGGCCCCGCCGCCACCGCCCAGCGGGTCGCCGCCGCCGTGCTGCGCCACCCGGGCTTCGGCGTACGGCCGGTCGGTGTGGTCGCCGAGCACCCCGAGGGCCCCGAGGGGCTGCCGGTGCTGACCACCGGCGAGGAGGTCGAGCGGGCCCTCATCCAGAACGGGGTCCGGGCCGTCCTCACCGTCCACCCCGCCGTCCGCACCGAACAGGGCCCGCTGCTGCGGGCGCTGGCCGAGTCGGGCTGCGTGGTCTGGGAGGTCGACGCGGACTCACCGGCGTACGAGATGCGCGACCAGCTCGCCGGGTTCTCCTGCCGCCGCCTGGAGATGGGCTCGCGGCGGCGCGGCAGCCTCGGCAAGCGGCTCCTCGACATCGTCGTCTCCGGGTCGGCGCTCGTCCTGGTCAGTCCGCTGCTCCTGGTGTGCGCGGCGGTACTGCGTCTCACCGACGGACCCGGCGTGGTCTTCCGGCAGGAGCGCATCGGCCGGAACGGGCGCCCCTTCACCCTGCTGAAGCTGCGCACCCACCGCCCGGTCGACGCGCACGAGGCCGCGACGCGCTGGAGCGTGGCGGGCGAAGCCGAGATGAGCCCCTTCTGCCGGTTCCTGCGCCAGACGTCCCTGGACGAGCTGCTCCAGCTGTGGAACGTGCTGTGGGGCGACATGAGCCTGGTCGGCCCGCGGCCCGAACGGCCGTACTTCGTCGGCCAGTTCAGCCAGACCTACCCGGGCTACGCGGCCCGCCACCGGATGCGGACCGGCATCACCGGGCTCGCCCAGATCCACGGGCTGCGCGGCGACACCTCCATCGAGGACCGGGCCCGCTTCGACAACGCCTACATCGACAACTGGTCGCTGTGGCAGGACATCTGCATCCTGCTGCGCACCGCGGCCGCGCTCGTGCGCTCGACGGGGAGCTGACGATGAGCTTCGCACTCTCCCCGGCCAGGCCCCTGCGGCTGCCGCCGGTCCTCGCCGCGGCCGCCGTGCTCGCGGTCCTCGCCCTGCCGCTCACCCCGGCCGGCGGCGACAGCGGGGCGGGGCCCGCGGACGCCGTGTCCGCGCTGGTGGTGCTGTACGCCGCGGTGCGCACGGTACGGGAGCGGCGGCGGCCACTGTCGGCGACGGCCGCGGTGGTGCTGGGCATGCCGGTGGTGGGCCTGGCCGTCGCGGCGGCCGGCGCGTCCTCCCCGGGGGCCGGGCTGACCGGCCTCGGCCGCTATCTCCAGGTGTTCGTCCTGGTCCCCGCCGCCGTACTGCTGCTGATCCGGGACCGTGCCGACTTCCGGCTGCTGGCCTGGTCGTTCGTGGGGCTCGCGGCGTGGCAGGGCGCGGTCGGGGGGTACCAGTACCTCACCGGGACCGGGGCGTCGTACCAGGGCGAGGAGATCCGCGCGGTCGGCACGTTCGGGCCGCAGGACGTGATGGGCATGGCGACCGTGGTGTCGTTCGGCCTGGTCTGCGCGCTGGGGCTGGCGCTGGGGCGCTCGCCGGTACGGCAGCGGGTGGCGGCGGCCGGGTGCGCGCTCGGCCTGCTGCTGCCGCTGGCGGTGTCCTTCAGCCGGGGGGCCTGGATCGCGACGGTGCTCACCTGCGGGGTGCAGCTGGCGCTGGCCGGGCTGCGGCGGGCGCTGAAGGTGGCGGCGGTCGCGGTCGCCGCCGGCGTGGTGCTGGTGGGGGGCTTCGGGGTCGGTACGGCGCTGCTCCAGGAGCGGCTCAGCAGTATCGGGCAGGTGACCGACGCCCCGGACCAGTCGGTGGTCGACCGCTACACGCTGTGGGCGGCGGCGACCGGCATGTGGCGCGAACACCCGGTCACCGGCGTCGGGTTGAAGAACTTCCCGGCATACCGCGACGGGCATGCCTCGCTGGCGCTGTCCTCCGGGAGCGACACGGAGGGAGCGGGGGCCGCGTTCCGGAAGCAGCCGCTGCTGTCGCCGCACAACATGTACCTGCTGGTGCTGAGCGAGCAGGGGCTGCTCGGGGCGCTGGCGCTGACGGGCAGCTGGCTGGCGCTGCTGGTGTGCGGGCTGCGCGGGTGGTGGCGCGTCCGCGGCGGTGCCGGCCTCGACTGTGCGCTGGTGGGGTGCGGGTTGCTGATCTGGCAGCTCGTGGACTTCGCGTACGCGGACATCGGGGGGCCGTCGACCGTGCTGACGGCGGTGGTGTTCGGGGCGGTGGCCTGGTGGGCGTTGACGGGGGCGGAGCGCTCGCCATGACGATGACGCCTTCCAGGACTTCGGGCGTGCCCGGGTCGCGTGTCGACAGCGGGTCGGCGGCGGCCGAGCGCACCCACACGGCGGAGCCGCAGACGTCCCAGCCCCGCGCCCCTGACGGGGCGCCTTCCTCCCGTGGTGTTCTCGCCAGAGCCGCTCTTGTCACCGCCACCTTCTCCGTCGTCGGCTCGCTCCTCGGGCTCATCCGTGACCAGTCGCTCGCCCGGCTCTTCGGCGCCGGGCAGGACACCGACGCCTTTCTCGTCGCCTGGACCGTTCCCGAGTTCGCCGCGACACTGCTCATCGAGGACGGGCTCGCCTTCGCGCTGATCCCCGCCTTCAGCCTGGCCCTCGCCCGGCGGGCGCAGGGGGCTCCCGGCGACCCCGTGCGAGCGCTGGTCGCCGGGACCCTGCCCAAGCTGGCGCTCGCCTTCGCCGCCGTCGGCGCCCTTCTCATCGGGGGCGCCCCGCAGCTCGTCGCGGTGCTCGCGCCCGGTCTGCGCGATCCCGGGCTCGCCGTCGACTGCACCCGGCTGACCGCGACCTGTGTCCTGACCTTCGGGCTGGCCGGGTACTGCAGCGCCGCCCTCCGCGCGCACCGGCGGTTCCTCGCGCCGGCCGCGATCTACGTCGCCTACAACGCCGGCATCATCACGGCGATGTTCGCCTTCGGCGGTGGCTGGGGCGTGCGGTCGGCCGCGTTCGGGGTGGCGGCGGGGGGCCTTCTGATGGTCGCCGTACAGCTTCCCTCGCTGCTCGGGCAGTTGCGGCGCAAGGTCAAGGCCGCCGTCGGTGACCCGGTCGCCGAGGCCGAGCCGCTGAACGTCGTCCTGATGGCCACCGTGCTGCTGTTCGCGCTGTGCCGGCAGTCGCAGGTGCTGATCGAGCGGTTCCTCGCCTCGCATCTGCACTCCGGGGCGATCTCGCACCTCAACTACGCGCAGAAGGTCGCGCAGATCCCGATGACGATGTCGATGATGCTGTGCACGGTCACCTTCCCGGTGGTGGCCCGGGCGCTGGCCGAGGGCGACATCGAGCGGGCCCGGCGGCGGGTGGAGCGGGATCTGTCGGTGGCCGCGAGCGTCGTGCTGCTCGGCACCGCCGTGGTCGTGGCGTGTGCGCCGCAACTGGTCCACCTCCTGTTCCAGCGGGGGGCGTTCACCGCGGCGGACACCACCGCCACCGCCGGGGTGATGCGCGTCTACGCGCTCGGGCTGCTCGGGCAGACCATGGTCGGGGTGCTGGTCCGCTCCTACTTCTCGGCGGGCCGCGCCACCTGGTACCCGGTCGGCGCCATGGCCGCCGGGATCGTCGTGACCTCCTGGATCGGCACCATGGCGGTGGGCCGGTACGGCGTCACCGGCATCGCCGCCGCCAACGCCACCGGCATCACCGTCACCGCCGTGCTCCTGCTGTCCGGCATGGGCCCGCGCAGTGTCCCGATCCGTACCCGGCGGGTGCTGGCCGAGCTGAGCCGGCCGGTGCGGGCCGCCGTGGTCGCCACGGTCGTCGGCACCTTCGTCGCCGGACAGCCCGCGACCCCGCTCACCGGTCTGGCGGCCGGCACCACCGCCGTGACCGCGATCTTCGTCCTGCTCGGCTGGGCGCTGGACGCCCAGGGCTTCGCACCCGCACTCCGTTCCGTAGGCACCGTCACCCGAAGGCTCGCGCATGCCGTCTTCCATTGAGTCCGCCGAGAAGATCAGACACCTGGCGGGCCCGGTCCCCTGGGTCGCCATGTACCACTCCGTGGGCGACCGCTCGGACGATCCGTACCGCGTCACCGTCACCCCCGACCGGCTGGCCGCACAGCTGGGCTGGCTGCGCCGGCGGGGGCTGCGCGGGGTGTCGGTCGCCGAACTGCTCGCCGCCCGGGCCCGGGGCGAGGGGCGGCGGCTGGTCGGGCTCACCTTCGACGACGGCTACGCCGACTTCCTCGACCACGCCCTGCCGCTGCTCGACCGCTGGGGCTGCGGCGCCACCCTGTTCGTGCTGCCCGGGCGGCTCGGCAGCGACAACCGCTGGGACTCGCTCGGCCCGCGCAAGCCGCTGCTCACCGCGGACGGGGTCCGGCGGGCGGCGGCGGCCGGCGTGGAGGTCGGCTCGCACGGGCTCACCCATGCCGACCTGACGAAGGCCGACGCGGACACCCTCAGGGCCGAGACCGCCGACAGCCGGGCCTTCCTGGAGGAGCTGATCCAGGCCCCCGTGGACGGCTTCTGCTACCCCTACGGGACCGTCGACCAGCGTGCCGTCGACGCCGTACGGGACGCCGGATACCGCTACGCCTGCGCCATCGACCCCGGCGACCTGAGCGGCGTCCACACCCTGCCCCGGGTGCACATCGGCCAGAACGACCACGCCCTGCGCCTCTTCCTGAAGTACCGGCTGCACCGGCTGCGCCGCCGTCCCGTCAAGGGGCTCTGAATGAGAGCCCTGCATGTCATCACGGGGTTGGGGGTCGGCGGGGCGGAGCAGCAACTGCGGCTGCTGCTGCGCCACCTGCCCGTCTCCTGCGACGTCGTCACGCTCACCAACCCCGGGCCGGTCGCGCGCGGGCTGGCCGCCGACGGGGTGCGGGTGGTCCATCTCGGGATGGCCGGGAACCGGGACCTGGCCGCGCTGCCCCGCCTGGTCCGGCTCATCCGCCGGGGCCGCTACGACCTCGTCCACACCCACCTCTACCGGGCCTGTCTCTACGGCCGGATCGCGGCGCGCCTCGCGGGCGTGCGGGCCGTCGTCGCCACCGAGCACTCGCTCGGCGACGCACAGCTGGAGGGGCGCCGGCTGACCGCCGGGGTACGGGCGTTGTACCTCGCGGGCGAACGGCTCGGCCGGTCCACGGTCGCCGTCTCGCCCACCGTCGCCAAGCGGCTGCGCGGGTGGGGGGTGCCCGGGCCGCGGATCGAGGTCGTACCGAACGGCATCGACCTGGAGCGGTTCCGCTTCGACCCGGACCGGCGGCAGCGCACCCGGGCCCGTCTCGGGATCCCGCAGGACGCCTTCGTGGTGGGCGGCATCGGGCGGCTGGCGCCCGGCAAGCGGTTCGACGTCCTGATCAGGGCGCTCGCCCAGCTCCCGCCGGACTGCCGCCTGTTGCTGGTCGGCGGGGGTGCGGAGGAGGGGGCGCTGCGGCGTGCCGCCGAGGAGGCCGGGGTCGCCGGCCGGGTCCTGTTCGCCGGTGAACGGCCGTATGTCTCCGACAGCCCGGCCGAACCCGACCTCCCGTCCCTCGCCTCCGCCATGGACGTACTGGCCTCGCCCTCCGCCGAGGAGGCCTTCGGGCTCGCGGTGATCGAGGCGCTGGCCGCCGGGCTGCCCGTCCTCTACAGCTCCTGCCCCGCCGTCGAGGACCTGCCGCCGGCCGCCGCCCCCGGCGCCCGCCGGGTCGAGGGCGGTGCCCGTGCCTACGCCGAGGCGCTGGCCGCCGCCCGCGCCGCCGGGCCCGGCCCGCGCACCGCGCCGGATGCCGCCCGTCACTACTGCATCACCCGCAGCGCCGCCCAGCTCATGGACGTCTACGCGGCCGCACTCGCCACCACCCCTCAGGGAGCCAGTACGCCATGACCGAGAACACCAGCGGGGCAGCCCGCCCCTTCGCCCGCGCCCGCGCGGTGCCGCCCTGGTCGCTGCTGGCGGCCGGGGTCGCCGCCGGCGCTCTGCTGGGCGGCGCCTACGGCGTGCTCACGCCGCCCAGCTACACCGCGACCAGCTACGTCATCGCCGTCCCCGCCGACCGGTCCGACACCGCCACCGCGCAGGGCTTCGCGCAGGCCTACGGCCGGGTCGCCACCCAGCTCGCGGTGCTCGGGGACGCCCAGGTGTGGGCCGGGGTGCCGGTGAACACGCTGCGGGAGAGCGTGCAGGCGGAGACCTCGCCGGACGCGCCGATGGTCGCCGTCTCGGCCACCTCGCCGCACGCCCTCCAGGCCGCCGACATGGCGAACGCGGTGGCCCGCTCGCTCACCCAGCACGCCAACGACACCAAGGGCGACACGCACGTCGAACTCCTCCAGTTCTCCCGGGCACTGAAGCCGACCGCGCCCACCTCGGCCTCCTCGAGGGTCACCGGCCTGGTGGGCGCCTGCGCGGGCGGACTGCTGGCCGGGCTGGTGCTGCTGGTGCGGCCCCGGCGCCACGAGGAGAACGCCCTGCAGGCCTCCGTGCCGGGACCCGCCGTCGCCGCCGACGTGCACGGACAGCTGTGACGGCGACGGCCTACCCGACGCTCGCCGCGACCACCACCGAACTCGTCACCGACGAACGCGCCTTCGCCGGGCTGGCCCCCGCCTGGGGCCGTCTCTACCGGCGGTGCGGCACGGCCACCCCGTTCCAGAGCCACGCCTGGCTGCACTCCTGGTGGCGCTCGTACGGCGTCCCGGGCCGGCTCCGCCTGGTCCTGGTGCGGCACGGCGGTGAACTGGTCGGCGCGGCCCCGCTGATGCTGGTGCGCCGGCCGCTGCCCACGCTGGTGCCGCTGGGCGGGGCGATCTCGGACTACACGGACGTGCTGCTCGCCGACACCGACGACGGCCGGGCGGCGGCCGCGCTCACCCAGGAACTCGCCCAGGCGGCCCGGACGGCGCTGATCGACTTCCGCGAGGTGCGTCCGGGCGGTGCGGTGGAGCGGGTGTACGACCGCTGGCACGGGCCGTGCCGGAAGGTGCCCGACTCGCTGTGCCTGGAGCTGCCGGCCGTGTCGATGGAGGAGCTGGTGGGCCGGCTGCCCTCGACCAAGGCCCAGCAGCGGGTCCGTGCCAAGCTGCGCAAGCTGGGTTCGCTCGGGGTGCGCCGGGACGTCGTGGCGCCGGAGGGCGTCGACACCGCGCTCGGGCGGCTCCTCGAGCTGCACCGGCTCCAGTGGCAGGGACGGAAGGTGACGACGGAACACCTCCAGTCGCGGTTCCGGGAGCATCTGGTGCGCTCGGTGGGGCCGATGGTGCGTTCCGGGGACGCGGTGGTCACCGAGTTCCGGCTGGACGACGAGGTGGTCGCCGTCGATCTGACCCTGCTGTCGCCGAGCCTGGCCGGCGGCTATCTGTACGGGGCGCATCCGCGGCTGCGCGAGCGCAAGGCGGACGTGGCGGTGATGCTCCTGGACGCCTGCACCCAGCACACCGGTGCCGGCGAGCGGGGCGCGCTGAGCCTGCTGCGCGGGAACGAGCCGTACAAGCACCACTGGCGGCCCCAGCCGGTCGCCAACCAGCGGCTTCTGCTGGCCCGGCGCCGCACCGCACCGCTGCTGACGGCGGCGCTGTGCGACGCCGCCGCCCGGCAGCGGGTCAAGGAGGTGCGGCACCGATGGAAGGAACGGCGGCAGGACTAGTGCGAGCGCGACCACCAGTCGAGGCGGACGCAGAGTTTCCCGCCGAGCCAGTACTCGATCCAGTCGCCCAGGTCCATCGGCGCGCAGCCGGCCGGGGGCGTGGTGCTGGGAGCGGGAGTCGCGGTCGGGGTCGGCTTCGGGAGGTCCGGGGTGGGGGCCGGCGTCGGGGTCGCGGTGTCGGTCCGGCCGGAGAGGGCCGAGCGGTAGACCCGCGACGAGCGCGGGTTGTCCGAACACTGCCAGACACCGTGCGGGCAGTAGTCGGTCAGCGTGTTGTACAGCGGTTTGTGCTCGTCCAGCCAGGTGAGCATCCGCCGCATGTATTCGGCGTTGTCACCGTTACGGAAAAGTCCCCATTCCGGATAGGAAATAGGTTTCCCGTGGGCTTTCGCGAAATCGACGTGCTGCTGAAGTCCGTAAGGCTCCCGCACCTGTTCGTCGAAGGAGAGACCGGTCGGCTGGTCGTAGGAATCCATTCCGACGATGTCGACCGTGTCGTCCCCGGGATAGCACTCCGTCCACGGGACGGCGTCGCGGCCCCGGCTCGGCGTGAAGTCGAACCGGAATTTCTGGCCCGGCACCGCGCGCATGGTGGTGACGATCCTCTTCCAGTACTTCTTCCAGGCCTCCGGGTCCGGCCCGCAACGATGGGTGTAGGTAGTGCCGTTCATCTCCCAGCCGAGCACGATGACCGTGTCCGGCACCTCCAGCTCCACCAGCCGCTCGGCCAGGGCCCGGAAGTGGTGATCGAACAGCCCGGCGGCGCCCTGCGCCAGCAGCGACCGGACCTCGGCGTCCCCGACGTGGTCCTCGTTGCGCTCCTGCATGGGCACGTTGAGGACGAGCATCCGGTCGTCCTTCTCCCGCCGCCAGTGCGCCCAGACGTCCAGGAAGCCGGGGGCGCCCTCGATGTCCGCCCAGCGGTCGCCGGGCAGATACGTGTGCGCGACCTTCAGCTCGGTGCCGCCGAGCCAGCCGCTCAGCTGGGCCATGCGGGCCACGCCCAGCGGCCCGGAGTCCAGGAAGGCCCCGAAGGCCGGCGGCGCCGCCCTGGCGGGCGCGGGGCTGACCGGTGCCGGTGCGACCGCCGCGGGACTGGCCGGGACCGGCAGGGGTGCCGCCGACGCCGGGACGGACGTCGTGGGTGTCGGAGCCGGAGTCGGGTCCGTGACCAGCGCCACCTCCGCACCCGCGGCGAAGCCCGGACCGGTCGCCAGGGTCGCCGAGGCGACGACGACCGCCGCCACCGCCGCGACCACAGCCCGCCGGTGCGACCGGGACCTCGGCCGCTTTCGCTGCTGTGGAGCCATGCCTGCTCCTTTCTCCACCAGTTCTCGTCCGTTCGCACATCCGCTGAGGAAGTACCACTTACTGACACTCAGTCATATCAATATGAATACCGCCAGTGCGGCTACGGCTTTCGGGTGCGCCGAACGCCCGCACGGGTGAACCGAGGCAAAGGAAAAGGTCCGTGTCGCTGCTAGACATCCGGGTTCCCGCGGTTCTGCTGCGGATCGACCGGAATCCCTTTCACCACGGCACCCTCGGGGCCGTGCGCTCGCTCGGCAGAGCCGGCGTGGACGTCCATCTGGTCGCCGATTCCACCGGCAGTCCGGTCGGCAGGTCGCGTTTCGTACGGCAACTGCATCCGCCGCCGGCGCCGGGTGCGTCCGCCGCGGAGATCGTGGCCGTGCTGCGCCGGGTGGCGGCGCGGATCGCCCGTCCGGCGGTGCTGATCCCGATGGACGACGCGAGCGCGATCGCGGTCGGCCGGCTCCGCGAGGACCTCGCGCCCGCCTATCTGCTGCCGCATCAGCCCGCCCTGCTTCCCGAACGGGTCGCCGACAAGGCCGAGTTGGCCGAGGTGTGCGCGGCGGCCGGGATCCCGCACCCGCAGACCCTGGTCCCGGACACCGCCGAGCAGGCCGCCGCCGCCGTCTGGCGGCTCGGGCTTCCGGTGATCGCCAAGTGGAGCCGGCCCTGGCTGGTGCCGGCCGGGTCCGGGCTGCGCAGCACGATCGTGGTGCGCTCGGCACGGGAGGCGCGGGAGCTGTTCCTGCGGGCCGACGAGGCGGGCAGCAGGCTGCTGCTCCAGGAGTTCCTGCCGCCGGGCCAGGACCGCGACTGGTTCTTCCACGGCTACGCCGACCGCACCGGAGCGGTACGCGCGGGGGGCCCCGGCCGCAAGCAGCGGGCCTGGCCGCGCGGGGCGGGCCTGACCGCGGTCGGCCTGTGGACGCCCAACCCGCAGGTCCAGGGGCTGGCCGAGCGCCTCACCGGCGAACTGGGCTTCCGGGGCATCTTCGACCTGGACTTCCGGCGCTGCGGCAGCACCGGCCGCTACCACCTCCTCGACTTCAACCCCCGTCCGGGCGCCCAGTTCCGGCTCTTCACCGACAGCGCGGGCATGGACGTCGTACGCGCCCTGCACCTGGATCTCACCCACCGCCCGCTGACCGCCGGGGCACCGCTGGCCGGGCGGGCGTTCGTGGTGGAGAACTACGCGCCGCTGAGCGCGCTGCGGCCGGCCCCGCGCGGGCGGGAGCTGGCCTGGTCCGCGCCGGACGACCGGGGACCTGGGCTCGCGATGTGGGCGCTGTGGGCCCGGCATGTGACGGGCCGGCTCCTGGACCGGCTGCACCCCGGCACGACCCCGGCCCTGCGGCCGGCCTCCGTCGTGGTCCGCCAGGCCGGGGAGCCGGCCGGGGAACGCCGCCCGGTCGCCCTGGACGAGGAACTCTCCGGAGTGTCCGGTGCCGCCAGCCTCTCCGGTCTGCCCGACCGGTCCGACGACGAGAAAGCGAGCAGCTGCTGATGTATGACCTGCTGGTGGTGGGCGCGGGCCCGTACGGCCTGTCCATCGCGTCCCACGCCGCGGCAGCGGGGCTGAACGTGCGTGTCTTCGGTCGCCCGATGGCGTCCTGGCGCGACCACATGCCCCGCGGGATGTTCCTCAAGTCCGAACCCTGGGCCTCCAACCTGTCGGATCCCGAGGCGCGTTGGCGGCTGGACGTGTACTGCGCGGGCCGGGGGGTCGAGGCCCGGCACGGGCGGCCGATTCCGCTGGACATGTTCACCGAGTACGGCCTGTGGTTCGCCCGCAACGCCGCCCCGCCCGTCGACGAACGCACCGTCACCCGTATCGAGCCCCGCACCGGCGGGTTCGACGCGACGACGGAGGACGGCGAGACCCTGCACGGCCGGACCGTCGCCCTCGCCGTCGGCGTGCTGCCGTTCGTCGAGATCCCGTCCGCGCTGCGCGGCCTCTCCCCCGACCTGGTCTCGCACAGCAGCCACCATGCCGACCTCGACCGCTTCCGGGGCCGGGACGTCACGGTGATCGGCGGCGGCCAGGCGGCCCTGGAGACCGCCGCGCTCCTCGCCGAACAGGGCAGCAGGGTACGGGTGCTGGTGCGCGCGGAGGAGCTGTACTGGAACGAGGTGCCGCCGCCCTGGAAGCGCCCCTGGTGGCAGTCGGCGCGCGCCCCGCACAGCGGCCTCGGCCCCGGCTGGCGCAACTGGTTCTACTCCGAGCGCCCCGGCCTGTACCGGCGGCTCGCGGAGCCGACCCGGGCACGGATCGCGGCCACGGCCCTCGGGCCGGCCGGTGCCTGGTGGGTGCGGGAGCGGGTGGAGTCCGGGGTGGAGGTACTGCTCGGCCGCGAGGTGACGGCGGCCCGGGCCACCGCGGCCGGGGTGCGCCTGGACACGGAGACGCGCGGCGGCGGGGTGGGCACCCTGGAGACCGAGCACGTCATCGCGGCCACGGGGTTCAGGGCGACCCGGGAGCGGCTCGGGCTCCTGGCCGACGACCTGCGTACGACGCTGGTGACCGGGGCCGACGGGGCGCCGGAGGTCGGCCGGGACTTCGAGTCGTCGTACCCCGGGCTGTTCCTGGCCGGTCTGATCACGGCCGCGGGCTTCGGCCCGGCGATGCGCTTCGTGCACGGCGCCGGTTTCACCGCGGGCACGCTGGTGCGCGGGGTACGGCGGCGGCTGCGCTCGGGCCCGGCCGGCTGGGACCTCGACACGGACCTCCGGGAGCCGGCATCGGGCACGGTACGGAGCTGATGGAAGGCGGGTGCCGGAGCCTGGCGGAGGCGTCCGGCACCCGGCGGGCTAGGACCGGCGAGACCCGGCGCGGCCTCGTCGGTACAGCATCGTCCCGGCCGCGATCAGCGCGGCGCTGGCGGCCGAGGCCGCGAGCGTGGCCCCACGGTCACTGCCGGTGTGCGGCAGAGTGGGCACGGATCCCTGGTGGTGCCCGCCGCCGGGCGGAGGTGTCGGGCTCGGCGGTGGAGGTGTCGGACTCGGCGACGAGGGCGTCCGGCTCGGCGGAGGCGTCGGGCTCGGCGACGAGGGTGTCTGGCTCGACGAGGGTGTCGGGCGCGGCGGGGGCGTCGGGCTCGGCGGGGGCGTCGTCTCGCCACAGGGAGGCGAGGTCTCGTCTCCGTAGGGGGGCGAGGTCTCGTCTCCGTAGGGGGACGGGGTGTTGCCGGGCGAGCCTTCGGCCCCGTAACCCGAGTCGCAACCCGTACTGCCGTAGCCCGAGGTGTCGGCGCCCGAGTCGCCGTAGGACGTCTCGGACGCGCGGTCGTCGGAGTGCTCGCCGGAATCCGATGCGTTCGCACAGGAGCCGCCGAAGGCCGGGTTCAGCGCGGCGGCCACGTCGACCGAGTTGCCGCACAGGTTGACCGGCACGTTCACCGGGGCCTGGACGTTGTTGCCGGACACGACACCCGGTGAACCGCCTGCGGTCCCGGTCGCGTCCGTGTCGGCGAGCGCGGGACTGGCGTACAGGGACAGCATGCCGGCCGCGGCGGCCGCCACGACCATTCCCCTGCTGAGGGTCTGTCGCAATCTCGTTGTCTTCCTGCTCAGAAGTGGAAAAAACCGGCCTCGGAGCGCGGATGCGAAGGCTCGACGGTCCGAGGCCGGCCGTGACACAGCCGGACGGCTGGTGCGCTGCGCTGACGTTGTCAGTGGTTGAGGCAGACGTTGCCCACCGCGGGGTTCAGAGCCGCGATGACGTTGACGGTGTTGCCACAGATGTTGATCGGAATGTGGATCGGGACCTGGATCACATTGCCGGAGACAACTCCGGGGGAAGCGACGGCAGCAGCCTCGGCATCCGCGTCCGCGAAGGCCGGAACGGCAGCGCCCAGGGCCAGGATTGCACCGGCGGCGACAGCAGCGGTCTTCTTCATGAACTTTCCCTTCTCTGCGGTCATGCCCGTATGACGGCCGAAACCGAGCGAGCACAGCATGAACGGCTCGCACCATGACCGGCAGACTGTAGAACGAGAAATAGGCAGTCGAAGAAACTACGGAACGCGCGCCGTCGGGTAATTCACTCGAACGCCTTCACCGAATTGACGCAACCTCGACGAAAGCCGCTCGGGCGGCGCGAGAATACGCGCCGCCCGAGCGGACTTTCCATGACCGCCAGGATGTCACTGATTGCCGGCGCCGTTGGCGGAGAGAGCCGAGATGTCGTCGAGGATGTGCGAGAGCGGCTCGTCGCCCTTGGCCTGGGTGGAGTTCTCGGCGCACTGCTGGTTCTGCGGCGCGGACAGCACGTTGACGTCCTGGACGTCGATCGGGACGGCGCCGAGGAGGGCCTGCACGTTCCCCTTGACAGGCAGACCGACGCACAGCTTGTTCAGGGAGCTCTGCACCAGGGTGGCCTGCGGGCTCATCTTGCCCTTGGTCACCTGGTTGCCGAACTCCGACTTGGCGCCGTTGCCGCTGGCGGAGGTGGTGCCGTGGTCGTTGCCGGTGGCAAGCGCCTGGGGGGCTGCCGCCGCCGACACACCTACGACGGACGCGGCGACCGCCACCGCGGCCATTGCCTTCTTCAGCATTTCGCTTTCCTTTCCTGGCTCCGTGCGCAGACGCACGTTCCTGCCCTCGATCAACCGACTGCGTCCGGAATGGTTGCGGCGGGGGTGCGACACGTCACCCGATCGGACCGGTGACCGCCCGGAATTCCCGTACGACCGCGCGCCCACGGCGATGTCGGGGGGGATTACCGGACCGTGCGCCATCGGAGTGAAGCGGAGCAACCAATCGCATCGCCGGGAGTTGACCAGTGGGCTCCGGTGGACGGGGTTTTTCCAGAAGGGAAATACAAGTGATCAAGAAGGTTCTGGCCGTCGCCGCTGTCGCCGCCTCCGTGGCCGGTGCCACCGCTGTCGCCGCCTCGCCGGCCCTGGCCACCGGCAACGACCACGGCACCACCTCGGCGAGTGGCAACGGCGCCTCGCAGGCGTTCGGCAACTCCGCCACGTACGGCAGCATGAGCCCCCAGCTGGCGCTCATCCAGGGCTCCTTCAACAAGCCGTGCATCGGCCTGCCCGTCAAGGGGAACGTGCAGGGCCTCGTCGGCGCCGTCCCGATCAACGTCCAGGACATCAACGTCCTGTCCTCCCCGCAGAACCAGCAGTGCGTCGAGAACTCCACCCAGGCCAAGGGCGACGAGCCGCTCTCGCACATCCTCGACGACATCGCGGTCCTCGCGGCCAACGGCACCGGCAACAAGTAGTCCAGACGCCTTCCAGGCCCTCCGCCAGGTGCCCTCGGCCGGTGGACCGCCGGTTTTCCGGCGGCCCGCCGGCCTGCGGCGTTTCCGGCACACGCGCCCCCGGCGGAGCGCTCGTCGCCTAATCGGACTGCGCTGCTCCAATGGGGGCAAAGCACGCAACCCCGGCGCGGTTTCGGCCGTTGACGATCACGCAGCTCCTCCCGGGAGTCCGCATTTCGAAAGGGAATGAACATGAAGAAGCTGTGGGCAACCGCGGCCGTTGCCGCCACTGTCGCCGGGTTCGCGGCCACGGCCGCTCCCCAGGCCCTGGCCACCGGCAACGACAACGGCACCACCTCGGCCAGCGGTAACGGCGCCAAGTCGGAGTTCGGCAACTCGGCCACGTTCGGCGACCAGAGCCCGCAGCTCTCGCTGGTCCAGGGGTCGCTCAACAAGCCGTGCGTCGGCCTGCCCGCCAAGCTGAACCTGCAGGGCCTCGTCGGCGCCGTCCCGATCAACGTCCAGGACATCAACGTCCTGTCCTCCCCGCAGAACCAGCAGTGCGTCGAGAACTCCACCCAGGCCAAGGGCGACGAGCCGCTCTCGCACATCCTCGACGACATCGCGGTCCTCGCGGCCAACGGCACCGGCAACAAGTAGTCCGGCACACGCTCGGCGGACGGCGGGCGGCGGGCGGCGGGCGGCGGGCGGCGGGCGGCGGGCGGCGGGCGGCGGGCCACCGGTTCTTCCGGTGGCCCGCCGCCTTTTCCACGCCCCGCGGCTCACTTTCGGTACAGCGCCTCGATCTGCAGCTTCCGTACGGACAGCCAGTGCGCGACCGCCTCGGGGTCGAGGGTGATCAGGGCGGCGACGAACGGCCGGTTGTCGCCGACGACCAGGCACTGGCCGACCGGCGACCGGCTGCGCAGCCGGTCCTAAGGATGCGTCAATGGGTGGGGACGGGTTGGGGTTGGGTTTCGGGTGCGGGTGGATGGGGGCTGGTCGCGCCCACGCGGCGGTAGCCGCACCTTGATACAGCCCCGCGCCCCTTTGGGGCGCGCTTCAGCTCGCGGAGGGCGAACGATCCGCCTCTCTGATGGCTGTCGCCAGGTCGGATACGTTCTTGTCCTCTGTCGTCCGTGCCAGTGCGGTGGCTCGGGAACGCAGGGTGCCGAGGCCCGGCTTCCCGGGGATGCGGTAGTCCCCTCCTCCCAGCTCGTCCGCGAAGTACGCCGCCACCGCCGTCACCTGGAAGCGCGGGGACGCCGTCCAGACCGAGTCGTGCAGCGTGCCGGTTTCCATCGCGCCCGTGTTCTCGTGCGGGGTGCGGGTCTCGGGGTCCAGCCAGCGGACCGTGGCGGTGGCCAGGTGGCCCTCCGCGTTCGGTTTGGTGCGGACCGCGTAGAGGGCGGTCACCGTGTGGCCGGGGCCCACCTCGCCGCCGTCCACCCGGTCGTCGCGGAAGTCCCCGTCGGCGACCTTCCGGTCCCGGTAGCCGATCAGGCGGAAGTCGGCGACCGTATGCGGGTCGAAGGCGACCTGGGCCTTGGCGTCGCGGGCCACCAGGTCGATGTTCTGCGGGAGTTGCTCGCAGAAGACCCGGGTCGCGGTGGCGGTGTCGGAGACGTACGTGGTGTGCCCGTCGCCCTTGTCGGCGAGGCGTTCCATGAGCGCGTCGCCGTAGTCGCTGCCGACGCCCACGCCGAACAGCGTGATGCCGTACTCGCGGCGGTCGCCGTCGATGCGTTTCAGGATGGCGTCGGGCTCGGTCTCGCCGTCGTTGGCGAGCGCGTCGGAGATCAGGACGACACGGTTGGTGGCGTCCTTGCGCAGGCCTTCGACGGCGGTGGCGTAGCCGGTCTCCACGCCCTCGCCGAGATTGGTGGAGTAGAGGGCGGCCAGGCTGTCGACGGCGTGGTGGATCTCGCCGCGGTGACCGGCGAGGCGGGTCATCGGCAGGACCGTCTCGGCGTGTTCGCTGAAGGCGACGATCGCGACCGAGTCGTCGTCGCGCAGCCGGTCGGTCATCGTGTCCAGGGACTTCTTGGCGAGGTCCAGCCGGCCCGGCTCGTCCATGGAGCCGGAGACGTCGATGACGAAGGTGAGGGCCGCGGGCGGGCGTTCGCCGGTGGCGTCCTCGGGGCGGGTGGCGAGGCCCACCCGGACCAGGGACCAGTCCGGGTCGCTGGTGCGGGCGCCGTCCACCGTGACCGTGAAGCCGTTGCCGTCGGGGGCCGGGTAGTCCTGGCGGAAGCTGTTGACGAACTCCTCGGCGCGGACGGTCGAGGGGGCGGGGCGCTCGCCGTCGGCGAGGGTGCGGCGGGCGTAGCCGTAGGACGCGGTGTCGACGTCCAGGGCGAAGGTGGAGAGGTAGTCGGAGGCCGGGGTGGTCGCGGAGTCCTCGTCCTGCGGCCGGCTGGGAGCCGGAGCCGGAAGGCCGTTGCTCTGTTTCGAGTCGCTGGTCGAGTGGCTGCCGTCGCCCGCGCCACAGGCCGTCAGCAGCAGGGTGGCCGTGGTGGTGAGGGCGAGCAGTGCCCCTCGGGTGCGTCGTATCCGGTAGCGCTCCATCTGATGTGCCCCCTGTGCCGGTCGGAGTCGGCCTGCTGGCCCTCTGGCTCTGTGCCGACTCTGACGGCGCGAGGGGGTGGAACGTGCGACCCAAAGCGTTGCGGATGGATCTCGAACCGGGCACGGACCAGCGCCGTCGATGCCGGAGGGAGATCGTCCGGTGACCTAGGAGACCACGTCCTTGCGGGCGAAACCCCGGAAGGCCAGGGCGAACAGCACCAGGGCGTACGTTATGGAAATCGCCGTTCCCTGGATCATGCCGGACCACTCGGGATGCGGCTGTACGGCGTCCGCCCAGGCGAACTGCCAGTGCGCGGGCAGGAAGTCGCGCCAGTGGCCGAGGGCGGTGACCGCGTCCAGGACGTTGCCGACGATGGTCAGGCCGACCGCGCCGCCGACCGCGCCGAGGGGCGCGTCCGTCTTGGTGGAGAGCCAGAACGCCAGCCCCGCGGTGACCAGTTGGGACAGGAAGACGTACGCCACCACGACCGCGAGGCGCTGGGCCGCCGTGCCGGTGCCGAGTTCGCCGCCGGTCGGGATCTGGAGCGGCCCCCAGCCGTAGGCGGCGCTGCCGACGGCCAGGGCGACCAGCGGCAGCAGGACCATCGCGGCCAGGCTGAGGCCGAGGGCGACGACCAGCTTGGACCACAGCAGTCGGACCCGGGGCACGGGTGCGGCGAGCAGATAGCGCAGGGAGGACCAGCTGGCCTCCGAGGCCACCGTGTCCCCGCAGAACAGGGCGACCGGGATGACCAGCAGGAACCCCGCCGACACGAACAGGTTGACCGCGGCGAAGTTGGCGCCGGACGCGGTGGCCGTGTCCAGCAGGGTGACCTGGCCGTTCCGCTCGCCCGGCTGGCCGCCGATGGCGAACGCGATCAGCAGGACGAACGGCAGTACGGCGAGGATCCCGCCCATCACCAGGGTGCGGCGGCGCTTCAGCTGGCGGACCAGCTCGACGCGCAGCGGCAGGGTGCGGCCCGCCTGATAGCCGGAGGCGACCTCGGTGAGCGTGCTCATGCGGAACCTCCGATCAGGGTCAGGAAGGCGTCTTCGAGACGGCGGTGGGGGCCCACGGAGGCCACGGGTACGTCGAGCCGGACGAGTTCGGCGACCAGTCGCGGTGCGCTGCCGCCGGGCTCCATGCGGACCAGCAGTCCGTCGTCCGCGCGGGTCACCGAGGCGACACCGGGCAGCGCGGCCACCTTCTCCACCACGGGCTCCTCCACGGGCACGCCGGTGCCGACGAGCAGGGTGTCGCCGGAACCGACGATCTCCGCGACCGGGCCGGCCTGTATGAGCCGGCCGCGGTCCATCACCACGAGGTGGGTGCAGGACTGCTCGACCTCGGCGAGGAGATGGCTGGAGACGATCACCGTCCGGCCGGCGGCCGCGTACCGGATCATCACCTCGCGCATCTCGCGGATCTGCGGCGGGTCGAGGCCGTTGGTCGGTTCGTCGAGGATGAGCAGGTCGGGCAGGCCGAGCATGGCCTGGGCGATGGCGAGGCGCTGGCGCATGCCCTGCGAGTAGGTGCGGACCGCGCGGGCCAGTGCGTCGCCGAGGCCCGCGATCTCCAGGGCCTCCTCGATGTGGGAGTCGGCCGCCGGACGGCCGGTGGCCTGCCAGTACAGCTCCAGGTTCTCCCGGCCGGAGAGGTGCGGCAGGAAGCCTGGGCCCTCCACGAAGGCGCCGACCCGGGAGAGGACGGGGGCGCCCGGCCGGATGGCGTGGCCGAAGACCCGGATCTCGCCGCCGTCCGGCGTGATCAGGCCCATCAGCATGCGGAGGGTGGTGGTCTTGCCCGCGCCGTTCGGGCCGAGCAGGCCGAGGACCTGGCCCTTCTGGACGCGGAAGGACAGCTCGCGAACCGCGTACCGGTCCGTGGAGCCGGCGTAGCGCTTGGTCAGGTCCGTGATCTGCAGCGGGACTTCGGCCAGTTCGGGGTCGGGTGCCGGGGTGGTACGGCGGCGGCCGGTGAGCAGCAGGGCCAGGGCGGCGAGCGCTCCGGCCGGCGGCAGCCACCACACCCAGGCCGGCAGCGCCGCGGCGGCCGTGTCCACCTGGGGTGCCGTCGGCACACCGAGGGCGCTCTTGAGGGAGACCGTATAGGTCGCCGGGGCGGTCGGGGAGGCGTAGCCGAGGTCGGTGGAGGCGAGGACCAGGCGCAGCCGGTGGCCCTTCTGCACCTCGTGGTCGATCGCCGGGAGGGTGATCGTGACGTCCTTGCCGGACCTCGTTCCCTCGACGCGGATCGGGGCGACCAGCTGGGAGGGCAGTACCTGCTGGGTGCCGGCCGGGCCGACGTCGTACACCTTGCCGAAGAGCACGGCGTCGTCGCTCGTCGAGGTGATGTGGACGGTGGCCGTGGGCGAGCCGGTGATCTGCACGTTGTCGGCGACGGGCGCCGAGTCGAAGCGGGCGTACTGGCCCGGGAAGTCCAGGGAGACGCCGACGCCGAGGGAGGAGAGCTGGGCGAGGCCGCCGCCGGCGCCGAGGCCGGGCAGCGCGGAGACGGCGGGCGGGGTGGCGCCCGCCGGGTTCTGGACGCGCTGTGTGCCGCCCGTCAGGGCGATGGACTTCCGGTCGCTCTCCAGGCCGGGGTAGCTGTCCGAGGTCGCGCCCCGCAGCTGGGCGGCGCCGTCGGTGGAGTCGACGCCTCCGGTGCGGGTGATCCGGAAGGCGGGGCCGGTGCCGGTGGCCTTGTCGTCCTTCAGGTAGCGGTCGAACCAGGAGGTGATCCGGCCCTCGACGCGGCTCGTCTCCAGGTCGCCGCCGTCGTGCCCGCCGGCGATCCAGTCGACGTCGACGGGGGCGCCGTTGGCCCGGATCGCCTTCGCGGCGGCGTCGGACTGGGCGAGCGTGAAGAGGGAGTCGGTCTGGCCCTGGAAGAGGAGGGTGGGCACCTTGATGCGGGTGCCGACGGCCGACGGCGAGCGTTCCGCCAGGAGGCTGACCGCGGCCGCGTCCGGCCTGCCCGACTCGGCGACCCGGTCGTACATCGCGCACAGCGCCGGCTCGAACCTGGCGCAGCCGCCGCCGGTGTTGAAGAAGATCCCGGCCCACAGCTTCTTGAACACGCCGTTCGGGAACAGGGCGTCCGCGAGGTTCCAGTACGTGATCGACGGGGCGATCGCGTCCACGCGCTGGTCGTAGCCGGCGGCCAGGAGGGAGATCGCGCCGCCGTAGGAGCCGCCGGCCATGCCGACGCGGGGGTCGCCGGGCTTGTCGAGCTGGACCTGCGGCTGCTCGGCCAGCCAGTCGATGAGCCGGGAGACGTCGGCGACCTCGCCCTTCGGGTCGTTGAGGCCGATCTTCCCGGTGGACCTGCCGAAGCCGCGGGCGGACCAGGTGAGGACCGCGTAGCCCTGGCGGGCGAGGTCCTCGGCCTCCTGGCGCATGTCGGCCTTGGAGCCGCCGAAGCCGTGGGCGAGGAGGACCGCGGGACGTCGGCCGGGGCCGGGGGTGGTGAAGAACGAGGTGTCCAGCTGTACCCCGTCGACGGCCATGACGTTGTCGGACCGGTGCACCGGGGGCGGGTCGTCGGACGCGACGGCCGTCCAGGTGCCGGCGCCCACGAGCACGACGACGGCGGCCGCGGCGGACAGAAGTCGCCGCGGCCGCCGGAGCAGGGCTCGTAGGCCGGGGGGTCGAAGATCCATGCCCTCAACGGTACGGGCCTGGACCGACATCCGATGCCGACGGTGGGGTGAACCCCTGGCCATCCCCGAGGAGTACGGACGCGTTGCCGCGTACTTCGGGTGCGGTACGCCGGGGGCGCCGGGGCGACTTCGGGTGCGGGTGGGTGGGGGCTGAGCGCGCAGTTCCCCGCGCCCCTGACGGGGCGCTCCACTCGCCCCTCCCTTAAACCTGGGCGTCCTCCGGGATCGAGACCACCCAGTGGGTTTCCTTGCGGGGGCGGAGGTAGAAGGCCCAGTAGAGGGTTGCCGCTGCTGTGATGCCGCCGGTCCAGAGGAGGTAGGTCGTTTCCTGCTGGGTGAGGATGTAGGCGAGGACGGCGATGAGCACGATCGGCATGGCCGGCCAGAGGGGCATGCGCCAGGCCGGGGTGTGCTTGTGGGCGCCCCGGCGGGCCAGCAGCGCGGCGACGGCGACCAGGAGGTACATGCCGGTCACCGACACGCCCGTCACGCCGTACAGGGTGTCCAGGTTGACGAAGCAGAGCAGGGCGCCGGGGACGCCGACGGCGAGCGTGGCCACCCAGGGGGAGCCGAAGCGGCCCAGGCGGGAGAGGGCGCTGTTGACCGGCGCCGGCCACGCCTTGTCGCGGGCCGAGGCGAACAGGACGCGGGAGTTCTGGATGACCATGACGATGCCCGCGTTGATGATCGCGAGGGCCACGCAGAGGCTTACGAACGTGCCGACCGCGGAGTTGGACCAGGCGGTGACCATGGAGCTGATGTCGCCGCCGGTGAGGGCCTTGAGGTCGGTCGCGCCCATGGTGATCGCGGCCACCGGGACGAGGATGATCACCGTGGAGATGGCGAGGGTGGCCAGCACCGTACGGGCTACGTTGCGGCGCGGGTTCTCCAGTTCCTCGGAGAGGTAGACCGCCGTGGAGAAGCCCTGGGTGACGAAGAGGGCGATGGCCAGGCCGGAGACCACCAGCATCGCGGTGACGGTGGTGGTGTGGCCGCCCGCGTCCGCCACCTGCATGGAGGTGAGGCTGCCGGCTCCGCGGTGGCTGTGGGAGAAGCCCAGCACGGCCACCACGCCGGCCGCGATGACCTCCAGGACCAGGAAGATGCCGGTGATCCAGGCGTTCGCGCGCAGGTCCAGGAGGCCGGCGAGGGTCGCGAGGAGCATCACGCCGGCGCCGGTCATGGCGGGGTCCAGGTGGACGATCGGGGCCAGGTAGTCGGCCGTGCCCATGGCGATCACCGGGGGCACGATCATCACGACGAGGAGGGAGAGGACGAAGACCAGCCAGCCGGCCAGGCGGCCCGCCATCGTGGAGACCATCGCGTACTCGCCGCCCGCGCTCGGGATGAGCGTGCCCAGCTCCGAGTAGCAGAACGCCACGGCGATACAGAGGAGGGAGCCGATGGCGATCGTCAGGGCGGTGGCGGTGCCGAGGGATCCGAACAGGTCGGGCACGACCACGAAGAGCGTCGAGGCGGGGGTCACGCAGGAGAGGGTCAGGAGGGTGCCGCCGACCACGCCGATGGAGCGCTTGAGCGTCTTGGGACTGTCGGACACCTCGGGGAGGGCGGTCTCGACGGGGCGGAGCGTGTCGGTCATGCGGCGGTTCCGATCGCGTCGTTGCGGATGCCTCCGGCGGTTGGGCCGTGCTGCATGGAACCCCGACGAAAACCGCTGCGTCAATGGCTGTTTACCTTCGGATTCCGCACTCGTAAAGCGACCGGGGTCGCATCGCTTTCACAGGTGCGGACGGGCCAATAGGTCAATCATCAAACCTTCCGACCACATGACCTTGGTTTTGAAGGTCGCACATCAAGAATGCCTAAGTCATCCGATTCATCCCGTCCACACGGGAACCGCAGCACCGCCGATAAAAAAAAGTCGGGGCCGTCCGGTATCCGGACGGCCCCGACAGCGTCAGTCGGTCACTCTCAGTGGTTGCGCGGGAAGCCCAGGTCGACACCGGCCGGGGCCTCGGACGGGTCCGGCCAGCGGGTCGTGACGACCTTGCCGCGGGTGTAGAAGTGCGTGCCGTCGTTGCCGTAGATGTGGTGGTCGCCGAAGAGCGAGTCCTTCCAGCCACCGAAGGAGTGGTAGCCGACGGGGACCGGGATCGGCACGTTCACACCGACCATGCCGGCCTCGATCTCCAGCTGGAAGCGGCGGGCCGCGCCGCCGTCCCGGGTGAAGATCGCGGTGCCGTTGCCGAAGGGGGAGGAGTTGATCAGCGCCACACCCTCCTCGTACGTCTCCACGCGCAGGACGCACAGCACCGGGCCGAAGATCTCGTCCTGGTAGGCCTTGGCGGTGGTGGGCACCTTGTCGAGCAGCGAGATGCCGATCCAGTGGCCGTCCTCGAAGCCCTCGACCGTGTAGCCGGTGCCGTCCAGGACGACCTCGGCACCCTCGGCGGCGGCACCGGAGACGTAGGAGGCCACCTTGTCGCGGTGCACGGCCGTGATCAGCGGGCCCATCTCGGAGGTCGGGTCGTTGCCGGGGCCGATCTTGATCTTCTCGGCGCGCTCGCGGATCTTCGCCACCAGCTCGTCGCCGATCGCGCCGACCGCGACCACGGCCGAGATGGCCATGCAGCGCTCGCCCGCCGAGCCGTAGGCCGCGGAGACGGCCGCGTCGGCCGCCGCGTCCAGGTCGGCGTCCGGGAGGACCAGCATGTGGTTCTTGGCACCGCCCAGCGCCTGCACCCGCTTGTGGTTCGCGGAGGCGGTGGTGTGGATGTAGCGGGCGATCGGGGTCGAGCCGACGAAGGACACGGCTTTGACGTCCGGGTGCTCCAGGAGCCGGTCCACGGCCACCTTGTCACCGTGCACGACGTTGAAGACACCGTCCGGCAGCCCGGCCTCGGCCAGCAGCTCGGCGAGCTTGATGGAGGCGGAGGGGTCCTTCTCGGACGGCTTGAGGACGAAGGTGTTGCCGGTCGCGATGGCGATCGGGAACATCCACATCGGGACCATCGCCGGGAAGTTGAACGGCGTGATGCCCGCGACCACACCCAGCGGCTGGCGGATCGAGGAGACGTCCACGCGGGACGCGACCTGCGTGGACAGCTCGCCCTTCAGCTGCACGTTGATGCCACAGGCCAGGTCCACGATCTCCAGGCCACGCGCGACCTCACCGAGCGCGTCCGAGTGCACCTTGCCGTGCTCGGCGGTGATCAGCTCCGCGATCGCGTCCCGGTTGGCGTCCAGCAGGGCACGGAAACGGAACAGGATCTCCGTGCGCTTGGCCAGCGAGGACTGGCCCCAGGTCGCGTAGGCGTCCTTGGCGGCGGCGACCGCGGCGTCGACCTCGTCGACGGAGGCGAACGCGACCTTCGTGGTGACCGCGCCGGTGGCCGGGTCGGTGACCGGCCCGAAATTCCCCGACGTGCCGTCGACGGACTTGCCGCCGATCCAGTGGTTGACGATCTTCGTCATGACCGGTTACTCCTTCACAGATGGCGGCGTCGGGTGGAGACGTGCCGTTCGTACAGCTCACGTGCCTTGACCGCGGACGCTCGGGTCGCGGTCTCGGCCACAGGTACATCCCACCAGGCCTGCGCGGGAGGCGGGCCCGACACAGTGTCGGCCGTTTCGGTCTCCACGTAGACACATGTGGGAGTGTCGGCGGCCCGCGCCTCGGCGAGCGCCGAGCGCAGGTCACGGACGGTCTTGGCGCGCAGGACGCGCATGCCGAGGCTGGCCGCGTTGGCGGCCAGGTCGACCGGGAGCGGGGCACCGGTGAAGGTGCCGTCCGCCGAGGGGTAGCGGTACGCGGTGCCGAACCGCTCGCCGCCCACCGACTCGGAGAGTCCGCCGATGGAGGCGTAGCCGTGGTTCTGCACCAGCAGCACCTTGATGGCTGTCCCCTCCTGTACGGCGGTGACGATCTCGGTCGGCATCATCAGATACGTGCCGTCGCCGACCAGCGCCCAGACGTTGCGCTCCGGCGCCGCGAGTTTCACCCCGATGGCGGCCGGGATCTCGTAGCCCATGCACGAGTAGCCGTACTCCAGGTGGTACTGGTCGTACGAGCGGGTCCGCCACATCCGGTGCAGGTCGCCGGGGAGCGAGCCGGCCGCGTTGATCACGACGTCGGTCTCGTCGACGAGCGCGTCCAGGGCGCCGAGGACCTGCGGCTGGGTCGGCCGGATGTCCGGCTCCTCGGCCTCGTAGCAGGCGTCGACGCGCTGTTCCCAGCGCTCCTTGTCCTCGGTGTACTCGGTGACGTAGGAGTCGGCGGTCCGGTGGCCTTCCAGGGCCTTCTTCAGTTCCGCGAGACCGCCGCGGGCGTCGGCGATCAGGGGCAGACCGGCGAGCTTGTGGCCGTCGTGGGGCGCGATGTTGAGGTTGAGGAAGCGGACGTCCGGGTTCTCGAAGAGGGTGCCGGAGGCCGTGGTGAAGTCGGTGTAGCGGGTGCCGACGCCGATCACCAGGTCGGCGGTGCGGGCGAGTTCGTCGGCGGTGGCGGTGCCGGTGTGGCCGACGCCGCCGACGTCCTGCGGGTGGTCCCAGCGCAGCGAGCCCTTGCCGGCCTGCGTGGACGCCACCGGGATGCGGGTGGCCTCGGCGAACTCGGCGAGGACGGCTTCGGCGCGGCTGTGGTGGACCCCGCCGCCCGCGATCACCAGGGGCCGCTGGGCACTCCTGATCGCCCGTACGGCGGCGGCGAGTTCGACCGGATCGGCGCCCGGCCGTCGTACCGTCCACACCCGCTCGGTGAAGAACTCCGCCGGCCAGTCGTACGCCTCGGCCTGGACGTCCTGCGGGAGCGCGAGCGTCACCGCGCCGGTCTCTACGGGGTCGGTGAGCACGCGCATGGCGGCGAGGGCCGACGGGATCAGCTGCTCGGGGCGGGTGATCCGGTCGAAGAACCTCGACACCGGGCGCAGGGTGTCGTTGACCGACACGTCGGCGGCGTGCGGGACTTCGAGCTGCTGGAGGACCGGGTCGGCGGGGCGGGTCGCGAAGACGTCGCCGGGCAGCAGCAGGACCGGGAGGTGGTTGATCGTGGCGAGGGCGGCGCCGGTGACCAGGTTGGTGGCGCCGGGGCCGATGGAGGTGGTGACGGCGTGCGTGGCGAGCCGGTTCGATTGACGCGCGTAGCCGACCGCCGCGTGCACCATGGCCTGTTCGTTGCGGCCCTGGTGGTACGGCATGTCGTCCGCGTGCTCCAGGAGTGCCTGGCCGAGGCCGGCCACGTTGCCGTGGCCGAAGATGCCCCAGGTGGCGCCGATCAGGCGGCGGCGCTCGCCGTCCCGTTCGGTGTACTGGGCGGTGAGGAAGCGGACAAGCGCTTGCGCGACGGTGAGCCGTATCGTCATCGATACCCCTCTGCGCTTTCTACGTGGGCCGGATGGAAGCAGATCCGCCACTCCCGTGTCTCACCCGGCCCCGCCATGACGTTCAGGTAGTACATGTCGTGCCCGGGCTGCGCGATCGACGGGCCGTGCCATCCGTCGGGGACCAGCACGACGTCGCCGGAGCGGACCTCGGCGAGGACGTCCGTACCGCCCTCACGGGAGGGGAATACGCGCTGATAGCCGAAACCGTTCGGTCCGTCGATCTCGAAGTAGTAGATCTCCTCCAGCTCCGACTCCTCGCCGGGCCGGTGCTCGTCGTGCTTGTGCGACGGGTACGAGGACCAGTTGCCGCCGGGGGTGATCACCTCGACGGCGATCAGCTTGTCGCAGTCGAAGGCGTCCGCGGAGGCGAAGTTGCGCACCCGGCGGGCGCTGGTGCCGCTGCCGCGGTCTTCGACGGGGACCTCCGGCGCGGGGCCGTAGCGGGCGGGGAGTCGTCGCTCGCACTTCGCTCCTGCCAGGGCGAAGCGGCCTCCCGCGCCGGAGGCGATCTGGACCTGGGCGTCCCGGGGTACGTAGACGAAGTCGGAGACTCCGGCGAACACGCTCTCCCGGCCCAGGATCTGGAACTCTGTTCCCTCCGTTCGCACCGTACAACCGCCTGCCAGCGGAAGCACGATCCACTCACTGTCCCCCGTGGTGAACAAGTGGCTACCGCCAGGCGCCAGTTCGACGATCCGCAGGCTGCTGTGCGCCCAGCCGGCCCGCTTCGGGTCGATGTCGAGCGCGTACTGCGCGTTCGCGGTCGAACCCTTGCCCAGGTGCAGCTCGTTGGTCGTCATCAGGGCCTCACAGCAGTCCTACGGCGGTGTCCACGGCGGCGGCCACGTCGCCGTCCGCCGGGTACAGCAGCGAGCGGCCGACCACCAGGCCGCGCACGGTGGGGAGTTGGAGGGCGCTGCGCCACTTCTCGTACGCGCCGTCCTGGTCATCGCCCACTTCGCCGCCCAGCAGCACGGCGGGGAGGGTGGACGTCTCCATGACCTGGGCCATGTCGTCGGGGTTCTCGGTGACCGGGAGCTTCAGCCAGGTGTAGGCCGAACTCCCGCCGAGGCCGGAGGCGATGGCGATGGACCGGGTGACCGCCTCGGCGGACAGGTCGTTCTTGACCTTGCCCTCGCGGGTACGGCTGCTGATGAACGGCTCGACGAAGACCGGGAGCCGGCGCGCGGCCATGTCGTCGATGGCGCGGGCGGTGGACTCCAGGGTGGTCAGCGAGCCCGGGTCGTCGTAGTCGATCCGCAGCAGCAGCTTGCCGGCGTCGAACCCGAGGCGCTGTATGTCCTCGGCGCGGTGCCCGGTGAAGCGGTCGTCGAGTTCGAAGCGGGCGCCCTGCAGTCCGCCGCGGTTCATCGAGCCCATGACGACCTTGCCGTCGAGGACGCCGAGCAGCAGCAGGTCGTCGAGGATGTCGGCGGTGGCGAGGACGCCGTCGACGCCGGGCCGGGACAGCGCCAGGCAGAGCCGCTCCAGCAGTTCCGCCCGGTTGGCCATGGCGAGCTTGTCGCCGCCCACGCCGAGGGCACCGCGGGCCGGGTGGTCGGCGGCGACGATCATCAGCCTGCCGTCCTCGTCGAGGAGCGGACGGCGGGTTCTTCGCGCGGCCGCCTCGGCGATGGCCTCGGGGTGGTGGGTGCGGGTGTGGACCAGGGCCGAGATGTCCACGCCCGGCTGCCTGGCGGGGGTCGCGCCGTCGTGGTGGGCGCCCGCGACGCGGCCGGCCCTCACAGCACCGCTCCGGCGGCGAGCGCGGCCGTGATCTCTTCGCCGGTCGGCATGGCGGAGGAGCACTCCAGGCGGGAGGCCACGATGGCGCCGGCCGCGTTGGCGTGCCGCATGATCTTCTCCAGGTCCCAGCCTTCGAGGAGGCCGTGGCAGAGGGAACCGCCGAAGGCGTCACCGGCGCCGAGCCCGTTGAGGACGTTCACCGGCAGTGGCGGTACCTCGGCGGAGTCACCGTCCCGGTTGACGGCGAGGACGCCCTTGGGCCCCTGCTTGACGACGGCGATCTCGACCCCGGCGTCGAGCAGGGCCTGCGCGGCGGCCTGCGGCTCGCGCACGCCGGTCGCCACCTCGACCTCGTCGAGGTTGCCGACGGCGACGGTGGTGTGCTTGAGGGCCTCGGCGTAGAAGGGGCGGGCCGACTCCGGGTCGCTCCAGAACATCGGCCGCCAGTCGAGGTCGAAGACGGTGGTCCCGGCCTTGGCGCGGTGGGCGAGGGCCGCGAGGGTCGCCGTACGGCTGGGCTCCTCGCTCAGGCCGGTGCCGGTGACCCAGAAGGTGCGGGCGTCCCGGACGGCGTCGAGGTCCAGCTCGTGGGCGTCGATCTCCAGGTCCGGGGCCTTGGGCTGCCGGTAGAAGTACAGCGGGAAGTCGTCCGGCGGGAAGACCTCGCAGAAGGTGACCGGGGTGTTCAGTCCGGGCACGGCGGTGACCCAGCGGTCGTCCACCCCGAAGTCGCGCAGCGCCTCGTGCAGGTAGGCGCCGAAGGCGTCCTGACCGGTGCGGGTGATGACGGCGGTGTTCCGGCCGAGGCGGGCGGCCGCCACGGCCACGTTCGTCGCCGACCCGCCGAGGAACTTGCCGAAGGACGACACCTGGGCGAGCGGGACACCGGTCTGGAGCGGATAGAGATCCACCCCGATCCGCCCCATGGTGATCAGGTCGTACGCCATCGGTTTCCCTTCGTCACGGCTCTCCCCCGGTTTGTAGTCCCGGACAGGAGGTCGTGTCAATGGTTTGTCCAGACATTCGGACGAGACCACATGGGCGGGCCGGACCCGGCGCGGCGGTTTCCGCGACCCCCGCCCCCACGCATGTCAACGCGCCCCGCTGGCACACTCGCCCGCGCCTGTGCCCCAGCTGTGTCACAAACACCCCTCTTGTGTCACACATGTCGCGCCTACGCGGGTTGTCGGTCACACCCCGCCCACAGCCGCTTGCCCACAGTCACTCTCCGTCGTTCACCGGGCACAGGCTTTGTGATCGCCAGCGCAGCGCCCGGCTCCCCCGACGACCGACTCCGGTCGCCCCCGCGGTGCGCGCAGGGAGGTGCATCTCATGACCGACCGACGGCTCTGGTCCTACAAGGAGATCGCGGCACACATCCGGGTGCAGCCCGACACCGTCCGCTCCTACCGCAAACACGGGCTGCTCCCGCCACCCGACCACGTCGAGGGCGGCAAGCCCTACTGGTACGCCGACACGGTCCGCGCCTGGGTCGCCTCCCGGCCGGGCAACAGAAACCGCAGAGACGCCTGAACCGCGCCCGGCGGGACACTCAGGCCCACGGCTCGATGACCGTCACCCCCGCCACCGGCGCGCCGCCCATCGCCGCGAGCGCCTGCGGAGCCGCGTCCAGGGTGATCGTCGAGGTCACCAGGAGGCCGGGACGGAGGGTGCCCGCGCGGACCAGTTCGAGCATGCCGGGGTAGGCATGCGCCGCCATGCCGTGGCTGCCGAGGAGTTCCAGTTCGAGGGCGAGCGCACGGGCCAGGGGCACGGGGGTGGTCCCGTCCGGGGACGGCAGCAGGCCCACCTGGACGTGACGGCCGCGGCGGCGCAGGGAGTTGACCGAGGCGGCGGCGGTGGGCGGTGAGCCGAGGGCGTCCAGGGAGAGGTGGCTGCCGCCGGCGGTCAGCTCGCGGACCGCCGCCGCCGGGTCGTCGCCGGCCGCCGCGTCCACGCCGTGCGCCGCGCCGAACTTCCTTGCCAGGTCCAGGGCTTGGGGCGACACGTCGACCGCGACCACCCGCGCTCCGGCCGCCGCCGCGATCATCACCGCCGACAGGCCCACGCCTCCGCAGCCGTACACCGACACCCACTCCCCCGCCGCGACCCTGCCCCGCTGCACCACCGCGCGGAACGCCGTCGCGAAGCGGCAGCCGAGGGAGGCGGCCGTCGCGTACGCCATGTCCTCCGGGATCGCCACCAGGTTCACGTCGGCGTGGTCCAGGGCCACGTACTGGGCGAAGGAGCCCCAGTGCGTGAAGCCGGGCTGGGTCTGGCGTTCACAGACCTGCTGGTCACCGGCCGCGCAGGACGGGCAGCGGCCACAGGCGCAGACGAAGGGGACGGTGACCCGGTCGCCGGGGCGCCAGGCGGTCACCGCGGCGCCCACCTCCTCGACCACACCGGCCAGTTCATGGCCGGGCACGTGCGGAAGCGTGATGTCCGGGTCGTGGCCCGCCCAGCCGTGCCAGTCGCTCCGGCACAGGCCGGTGGCCTCGACCCGGACCACCACTCCGTGCGGCGCCGGCCGGGGGTCCGGCACGTCCCGTACCTCGGCAGGGCTGCCGTAGCGGTCGTAGACGACTGCTCGCATGCGGGGTGCTCCTTTCGGGGACTGCGCGAAGGCTAAACGTCCCGGGCACCGCGGCACACCACCGGTTCCGGCCCGCCGCGCCCGCCCTCTTCGGACTGCGACATTCAACGCATATGCCTAAAGTGCGGGTAACCGCCCCAGCCCGATCCGTCACCCGCGCCCGCACCCGCAGGAGCACCCAGGGGGACCCCGCCGTGACCCACTCTCCGCCGCCCCGCCGGCCGCAGGCCCGCATCCCCGGTCCGCAGCAGCCGCCACCGCCGTACCCCCGTATCCGCACCGGCCTGTGGAAGCGCTGCCTCGGCGGCGGGCTCGCCCTGTGGGCGCTGACGGTGGTGGTGACGTACGCGACGAAGAACGCCACGCTGCTGCCGACGCTCATCCTGCTCGGCAGCTTTCTCGTCCCGGTCGCCTTCGTGCTGTGGGCGTACGAGCGGCACGGCCGCGACCTCGGGGTCAGCGCGATCCTCGGCTGCTTCCTGACCGGCGGCACGCTCGGAGTGCTGGGTGCCTCGGTGATGGAGTCCTACCTCGTCCGCCCCTCCTGGGGGATGTTCGTCGCCGTCGGCCTGATCGAGGAGGCGGTGAAGCTCGGCGCCCTGATGTTCGTGCTGCGCCGGCTGCCCGGCATCCGGGGCCTGCGCGCCGGGCTGGTGCTCGGCGCCGCCGTGGGCTTCGGCTTCGCGGCCCTGGAGAGCGCCGGCTACGCCTTCAACGCGGCGGTCTCCACCGAGGGCATCGACCTGCGGGCGCTGATCGAGACGGAGATGCTGCGCGGGGTGCCGGCCCCCTTCGGGCACGGCCTGTGGACGGCGATCGCGGGCGGTGTCCTGCTCTCCTGCCGCCGCCCGAACGGCCGCTTCCGCCTCACCACCCCGGTCATGGGCACCTACCTCGGCGTCGCCCTGCTGCACGCCCTGTGGGACTCCACGCACGGCATCGCCATCTGGCTGGTGGCGCATCTGGCGGGTACCGGACTGGACCGGCGGCTGTTCGCCGAGGGGTACATCCCGCGCCCCACCACGGCACAGGAGCACCTCTTCACCCTCTTCTCGGTCGGTCTGCTGGTGCTCGTCTCGCTGCTCGGCATCGCCTGGGTGCGCTCGCTGGCGCGCCGGGACCCCTCTTGGAGAAATACCCCCTAGGGGTATACTGTGAGAACAGTGGGGTTCCCTCGCGGGCCCCACCGGCCCCACACGCCTCCACGAGGAGAACGACATGACCGCCCAGACCGATACCCCGGGTTCCGTGACCGCCGTCTACAAGGTGACCGGCATGAGCTGCGGACACTGCGAGGGTTCCGTCTCCGCCGAGATCTCCGGGCTGCCCGGCGTCAGCTCGGTGACGGCCGTCGCGGCCAGCGGTGAGGTCACGGTCGTCTCCGCGGCCCCGCTCGACGAGGAGGCGGTCCGCGCCGCCGTCGACGAGGCGGGCTTCGAGCTCGTCGGCCGCGTCTGACGTCAGAGCCCCGGCGGCCGGTACGAGCCGCACGAGCAGTACGTACGACGGAAACGTATCTCTCCGCCGGGCCGCGCCGACCAGCTGATACTGGATCCGCGCGGTCCGGTCCGTTGTCTGGAGTCCGGACATGACCAGCACCACCACCGCAGAGACACGGATAGCCGGGCCGGCCGTCGGCCCGACGGCCGAGGTCGAACTCCTCATCGGCGGTATGACCTGCGCCTCCTGCGCCGCCCGGATCGAGAAGAAACTCAACCGGATGGACGGCGTCACCGCCACCGTGAACTACGCGACCGAGAAAGCCAAGGTCACATACCCCGGGGGGGTTCAGGTCGCCGACCTGATCGCCACGGTCGAGAGGACCGGGTACACCGCCGAGGAGCCCGCGCCCCCGGAGCCGCGACCCGAGCCGGCGGCCGAGCCCGAGCGGGATCCCGAACTCGCCGCCCTCCGCCACCGCCTGCTCGTCTCCGCCCTGCTGGCCGCGCCGGTGGTGCTGCTCGCCATGGTTCCGGCGTGGCAGTTCGACAACTGGCAGTGGCTCTCCCTGACGCTCGCGGCTCCGGTCGTCGTCTGGGGCGGCCTGCCGTTCCACCGGGCCGCCTGGACCAACGCCCGGCACGGCGCGGCCACCATGGACACCCTGGTCTCCGTCGGCACGCTGGCGGCGTTCGGCTGGTCGCTGTGGGCACTGTTCTTCGGTGACGCGGGCATGCCGGGCCTGCACGACGAGTTCCGGTTCACCGTCTCCCGGGCGGACGGCGGTATGGGGGGCGCGTCCTCGATCTACCTCGAAGTCGCCTCCGGGGTCGTCGCGCTGATCCTGCTCGGCCGCTATCTGGAGGCCCGCTCCAAGCGGCGGGCGGGGGCGGCCCTGCGGGCGCTGATGGAGCTGGGCGCCAAGGACGTGGCGGTGCTGCGGGACGGGCGCGAGGTGCGGGTTCCGGTGACGTCGCTGGTGGTCGGCGACCGGTTCGTCGTACGGCCCGGCGAGAAGATCGCGACCGACGGGACCGTGGTCGAGGGCGCCTCGGCGGTCGACGCGTCGATGCTGACCGGCGAGTCCGTACCGGTGGACGTGACCGTGGGCGACGCCGTCACCGGGGCCACCGTGAACGCGGGCGGGCGGCTGGTCGTCGAGGCCGGCCGGGTCGGGGCCGACACGCGGCTCGCCCGGATGGCGAGGCTGGTGGAGGACGCGCAGAACGGCAAGGCCGAGGTGCAGCGGCTCGCCGACCGGATCTCCGCCGTCTTCGTGCCCGCCGTCATCCTGATCGCGCTCGCGACCTTCGGGGTCTGGCTGGGTGTCACCGGTGACACGGCCGCCGCGTTCACCGCCGCCGTCGCCGTGCTGATCATCGCCTGCCCGTGCGCCCTGGGCCTGGCCACGCCGACCGCGCTGATGGTCGGCACCGGGCGGGGCGCGCAGCTCGGCATCCTCATCAAGGGCCCGGAGGTGCTGGAGTCCACGCGCCGGGTCGACACCGTCGTCCTCGACAAGACCGGGACGGTGACCACCGGGCGGATGAGCCTCCAGGAGGTGTACGTCGCCGACGGCGCCGACAAGGACGAGGTGCTGCGGCTCGCGGGCGCCCTCGAACACGCCTCAGAGCATCCGGTGGCGCGGGCGATCGCCGCGGGGGCCGAGGAGCGGGTGGGGGCCCTGCCCGCCGCCGAGCACTTCGAGAACGTTCCCGGACGGGGCGTGCGCGGACGCGTGGACGGCCGCGAGGTGGCCGTGGGGCGCCTTTTCGACGCCGTACCGGAGGAGTTGACCGCCGCCCGCTCCCGGGCCGAGGAGGAGGGCCGTACGGCCGTCCTGGTCGGCTGGGACGGCCGGGCCCGGGGTGTCCTCGCCGTCGCGGACACGGTCCGGGAGACCAGCGCCGAGGCGGTGCGCGCGCTGCGTGGCCTCGGGCTGACGCCGGTGCTGCTGACCGGGGACAACCGGGCGGTGGCCGAGTCGGTCGCCCGGGCGGTCGGGATCGACTCCCGCGACGTGATCGCCGAGGTGCTGCCCGAGGAGAAGGTCGACGCCGTACGACGGCTGCAGCGCGAGGGGCGCACGGTGGCCATGGTCGGCGACGGCGTCAACGACGCGGCGGCGCTGGCCACCGCCGACCTGGGGCTCGCGATGGGCACCGGGACGGACGCGGCGATCGAGGCCGGCGATCTGACCCTGGTGCGCGGCGATCTGCGGGCGGCGGCGGACGCGATCCGGCTCTCCCGGCGGACCCTCGCCACCATCAAGGGCAACCTCGTGTGGGCCTTCGGCTACAACGTGGCCGCGCTCCCACTGGCCGCCGCCGGGCTGCTCAATCCGATGATCGCGGGGGCCGCGATGGCCTTCTCGTCCGTGTTCGTGGTGACCAACAGTCTGCGGCTGCGCACCTTCCGCTGAAAGTTACCGCCGGTTCGCGGCAGCGGATGCGGAAGTCCCCCTGGAGTCCAACGCGCACCTCACATAAGCTCTTCACAAGGCTCGTGCATCATCCTTACGCTTGAGCTCCGATCGCCGTATCGGGGCTCTTGCGCATCTAACGGACATATGCAAGAGACGCAGATCACAGTGATGCGAACGTAACCATCGAAGGGGTTCGAAGGTCTAAGTTGGCGATGTCAGACCAGCGTCTTGGGGGGCGCTGACCTGGCATCTGGGGATGTCTTGGGGGACTTCCTCAGAGATGCGTTGCCGGGACACGTACGACGGGAAGCTTTGAGCGGCCCTCCCGTGCGGTACGGGTCCCGGCAGATCGCACCGCATCACTGGAGTACGACATGTAGTACGGCGAGTTCTGCTCGTCGTACTCAAAGCAGCGAATTCAGGCGCTGCCATACCGAGCGCCCGGCCGGATCCCGTGGGGGGAATCCGCACCGGGACACGGGAAGGCGCCCTGGTCGCCGGCCCGTGGGGGGACCGGCGCTCCAGGGCGCCTTCTGCTATGCGTATGCCTGCGGTTTCCGCCGTCTGCGGTTTTCCGCCGTCTGCAGTTTTCCGCTGTCTGCAGTTTTCCGCCGTCTGCGGTTTTCCGCTGTCTGCGGTTCTCCACCGCATCCGTGCCCGCGCGGCTGTGCCCGCGCGGCTGTGCCCGAGCGGCTGTGCCCGAGCGGCGGGGGGCACCGATGGAGACGGCGCCCCCTGACCGGCCGGTGTCAGCGCTCCTCGACCGGCACGAAGTCGCGCTCGACGACACCCGTGTAGATCTGGCGCGGGCGGCCGATGCGGGAACCCGGCTCCTTGATCATTTCCTGCCACTGGGCGATCCAGCCCGGCAGCCGGCCGAGGGCGAACAGGACCGTGAACATCTCGGTCGGGAAGCCCATCGCGCGGTAGATCAGGCCGGTGTAGAAGTCGACGTTCGGGTAGAGGCTGCGCGAGACGAAGTAGTCGTCGGAGAGCGCGTGCTCCTCCAGCTTCAGGGCGATGTCCAGCAGCTCGTCGGACTTGCCCAGGGCGGAGAGGACGTCGTGCGCGGCAGCCTTGATGATCTTGGCGCGCGGGTCGAAGTTCTTGTAGACCCGGTGGCCGAAGCCCATCAGGCGGACGCCGTCCTCCTTGTTCTTCACCTTGCGGATGAAGGAGTCGACATCGCCGCCGGAGGTCTGGATGCCCTCCAGCATCTCCAGCACGGACTGGTTGGCGCCGCCGTGCAGGGGACCCCACAGGGCGGAGATACCGGCGGAGATCGAGGCGAACATGTTCGCCTGCGACGAGCCGACCAGACGGACCGTCGACGTCGAACAGTTCTGCTCGTGGTCGGCGTGCAGGATCAGCAGCTTGTCGAGCGCCGAGACGACGACCGGGTCCAGCTCGTAGTCCTGCGCCGGCACCGAGAACGTCATGCGCAGGAAGTTCTCCACGTAGGAGAGGTCGTTGCGCGGGTAGACGAACGGGTGGCCGACCGACTTCTTGTACGCGTACGCGGCGATCGTCGGAAGCTTGGCGAGCAGGCGGATGGTGGAGAGGTCGCGCTGCTTCGCGTCGAACGGGTTGTGGCTGTCCTGGTAGAAGGTGGACAGCGCCGAGACCACCGACGACAGCATGGCCATCGGGTGGGCGTCGCGCGGGAAGCCCCGGTAGAAGTTCTTGACGTCCTCGTGCAGCAGGGTGTGCCGCGTGATCTCGTTCTTGAACGTCGTGAGCTCGTCGACGGTCGGCAGCTCACCGTTGATCAGCAGATACGCCACCTCCAGGAAGGTGGAGCGCTCCGCCAGCTGCTCGATCGGGTAGCCGCGGTACCGAAGGATGCCCGCCTCGCCGTCGAGGTAAGTAATGGCAGATTTGTAGGCGGCAGTGTTGCCGTATCCGCTGTCCAGGGTCACCAGACCGGTCTGGGCGCGGAGCTTCCCGATGTCGAAGCCCTTGTCGCCGACGGTGCTGTCGACCACCGGGTAGGTGTACTCGCCGTCGCCGTACCGCAGTACTACAGAGTTGTCGCTCACGTCTTCCCTCACCGACGTAGTGCCTCATCTTCGAGGTGCCCTGACTGTCTCTACCATCCCCCATTTGGCTCAGGAGAGTGCACTCGGGGTCGACCAACAGGCCTATCAACGGCACTCAGTGCCGCCAACCTGCTCATCCTGCCCCCTTGTCTCCCCATCTGGAAGTGCTCTGTGACCTTCACGACTCATTTGATCGATCATTTTTTGTGATGAGCCCGAAGTACCCCGCCACGAGC
The DNA here is from genome assembly GCF_040682795.1 of Streptomyces sp. NPDC051105. Classification (NCBI taxonomy): domain Bacteria; kingdom Bacillati; phylum Actinomycetota; class Actinomycetes; order Kitasatosporales; family Streptomycetaceae; genus Streptomyces; species Streptomyces sp. NPDC051105. The sequence continues at coordinate 189,040 of NZ_JBFBBR010000011.1, forward strand.
CGCCCACGGGCCCGTCTAGGAGCCGCCGCGGAGCCGGAAGTCCAGCGCCGTACAGCGCCGGCCTGCCGACACGGTGCGCACCGCCTGACCGATGGCCTTGCGTGAACCGACGAGGACGACCAGCTGTTTGGCCCGGGTGACCGCCGTGTAGAGGAGGTTCCGTTGGAGCATCATCCAGGCACCGGTGGTGACCGGGATCACCACGGCGGGATATTCACTTCCCTGTGAACGGTGAATGGTCACGGCGTAGGCGTGGGCCAGTTCGTCCAGTTCGTCGAACTCGTAGGGAACCTCCTCGTCCTCGTCGGTCAGCACCGTGAGGCGCTGGTCGACCGGGTCGAGCGAGGTGACCACGCCCACGGTGCCGTTGAAGACACCGTTCTTGCCCTTCTCGTAATTGTTGCGAATCTGGGTGACCTTGTCGCCGACCCGGAAGACCCGGCCGCCGAACCGCTTCTCGGCGAGGTCGGGCCGGCCGGGCGTGATGGCCTGTTGCAACAGACCGTTGAGCACGCCCGCGCCCGCCGGCCCCCGGTGCATGGGCGCGAGCACCTGCACGTCCCGCCGTGGATCGAGCCCGAACCTGGCGGGAATCCGGCGGGCGGCGACGTCGACGGTGAGCCTGCCCGCCTCCTCCGTCTCGTCCTCCACGAACAGGAAGAAGTCGTTCATACCGTCGGTGACCGGCTGCTGCCCCGCGTTGATCCGGTGTGCGTTGGTCACCACCCCCGACTGCTGGGCCTGCCGGAAGACGCGGGTGAGACGGACGGCGGGGAGGGGACTGTCCTCGGCGAGCAGATCGCGCAGCACTTCGCCCGCCCCGACGCTCGGCAGCTGGTCGACGTCCCCGACGAACAGCAGGTGCGCACCGGGCGGTACGGCCTTCACCAGTTTGTTGGCGAGGAGCAGATCCAGCATCGACGCCTCGTCGACCACCACCAGGTCGGCGTCCAGCGGGCGGTCCCGGTCGTAGGCGGCGTCACCGCCGGGCTTCAGCTCCAGCAGGCGGTGCACGGTGGAGGCCTCGGCGCCGGTCAGTTCGGCGAGCCGCTTGGCGGCACGGCCGGTGGGGGCGGCGAGGACCACCTTGGCCCGCCTGGCCCGCGCCAGCTCCACGATCGACCTGACGGTGAACGACTTGCCGCAGCCCGGCCCGCCGGTCAGCACGGCGACCTTCTCGGTGAGGGCGAGCCGGACGGCGGCCTCCTGCTCGGGGGCCAGGTCGGCACCGGTCCGGTCCTTCAGCCAGGCGAGCGCCTTGTCCCAGGCGACGTCCTTGAACGACGGCATCCGGTCGTCGCCGGTGCGCAGCAGCCGCAACAGCTGGGAGGCGAGCGCCACTTCGGCGCGGTGGAAGGGAACGAGGTAGACGGCGGTGACGGGTTCGGCGTCGGGGGCGGGCCCGGGCAGCTTCTCCCGTACGACACCGGGGTCCTCCCCGTCCTCGGGCGGCGCGGCCAGCTCGGCCAGGCAGTCGATGACGAGCCCGGTGTCGACCTGGAGCAGCTTGACCGCGTCGGCGATCAGCCGCTCCTCGGGGAGATAGCAGTGCCCCTGGTCGGCGGACTGCGACAGGGCGTACTGCAACCCCGCCTTCACCCGCTCCGGACTGTCATGGGGAATCCCGACGGACTGGGCGATCTTGTCGGCGGTGAGGAACCCGATGCCCCAGACGTCGGCGGCGAGCCGGTAGGGCTGGTTCTTCACGACGGAGATCGAGGCGTCGCCGTACTTCTTGTAGATGCGCACGGCGATGGACGTGGACACCTCGACGGTCTGGAGGAACAGCATCACCTCCTTGATCGCCTTCTGCTCCTCCCACGCGTCGGCGATCTTCTTCGTCCGCTTCGGGCCGAGACCGGGGACCTCGATCAGCCGCTTCGGCTCCTCCTCGATGATCCGGAGGGTGTCCATGCCGAAGTGCTGGGTGATCCGGTCGGCGAAGACCGGCCCGATGCCCTTGACGAGGCCCGAGCCGAGGTAGCGCCGTATGCCCTGGACGGTGGCCGGCAGCACGGTCGTGTAGTTCTCGACGGTGAACTGCTTGCCGTACTGGGGGTGCGACCCCCAGCGCCCCTCCATCCGCAGCGACTCCCCCACCTGCGCGCCGAGCAGCGCACCGACGACGGTGAGGAGGTCACCGGCGCCTCTGCCGGTGTCGACACGGGCGACCGTGTACCCGTTCTCCTCGTTGGCGTAGGTGATCCGTTCCAGCACGCCTTCGACAGTGGCGAGCCGTCGTTCGCCGGTGGGGGTCCCCGTCTGCTGAGCCATAAACCGACGGTACCGGTGGGGACTGACAGGGGCGGCGGCGGTCGGCGGCTACGCGTGGGCGCTGATCACCCCGCCGACACGGTCCAGCGGGCGTGGGCGCTCATGAATGCCACGCCGGAAGTTTACGGGTGGGGGTGCATCTTCAGGGCGTCGAGGAAGGTGGTGAAGGCTCCGACTGGGAAGACCAAGACGGCGCGGGTCGGGGCCTTGGAGTCTCGGACGGCTGTACGAGTGGAGGTGGTGGCTATTTCCACGCAGTCGTTGCCGTCACCCTCGCCTGAGTACGACGACTTCCGCCAGATATCCATGGGCCTCACAGCTCTTTCGCCAGCTTGTGGATGAAGTCACGCGATCGGTCGGGCTCAAGTGATACATCCTCAACCCTACGGAAGCGAGTTCGATAGACGCTGAGCTGAGCCTCGGAATCGATAAGGAGTGAGCCGTGGGGGGCGTCGCGCACCACCGTGTCCAGTTTGGGCACCGGGCCACCTACGTAGGTCATCGTGCTTGAGGCTGTGGCGAACCCATCCAGGTCGAAAGGGATGATACGCAAGGTGATGTGGTCGGCTTCCGAGAGTTCAACGAGTCTCACGAGTTGGGCTCGGGAAGCAGCACGGTCACTGACCCTGATACGCAAGGCCGACTCGTGGATCACCAACTTGTACGGCATGATGATCTGCTGCCGTCGCATGCGGTGACAGACTCGCAACTCAAGTTCATCAGACGTGAGTTCAGGCAACCTGGCAGAGAAGACTGCCCGCGCGTAGTCCTCCGTCTGCAACAGACCCGGCACATACAGGATGGCTACCTCATGCCGGAACGAGCAGTGGTGATCCAGCTCCGCGAGGTCCAGGAACGACGTGGGTAGCAAACCCCGAAAGTCCTCCCACCAGCCGCGCGTCCGGTCGGTAGCCATGGCGACCAGGGCATCGATGAACGTCTCGTCCGTGCAGGCGTAGTGGGACGCAAGGCGCCGCAGCCGCTCCTCGCTCACACCCGCGAGTCCGGATTCGAGATGGCTCATCTGGGAGCGATTTGCCCCGAGCAGCGCTGCTGCCTCGATGGCTGTGAGTCCCGCGTATTCACGGAGTCGGCGCAGTTCGACTCCCAAACGCATCTGACGTGCGGTTGCTTCGCGCCTCAGGGGCATCAATTGCTCCTCGTTCGGGTGCGGATCACGCGATCGGCTTGCTCGGGTACACATGTTAGCCCTACCGTCAGTGACGTACCGCTCACGCAGCGGAAGTGCACCGCCCCGTCCTGCCACGACGGCTGCGGCAACGCCACCGCGCGTGAAACTCCCCCACCACCACCGGAGTTGATGACGCATGCCCGAAGCCTGGGAGTACACGCTCACCATCCCCAACGACCTCCGTGCCGTCACCGTCAGCCGACACACGCTCAGACTGATCCTCACCGCGCACGGGATGACGCGGTTCCTCGAGGTCGCCGAGTTGCTCGCGACCGAGTTGGTCTCCAACGCCGTACGGCATACGAAGGGACCCGCGGCCCTGCGGGTCCGGTGGTCGCCGCCCGGGACGCTGCGGATCGGCGCGTGGGACGCGGACCCGGAACCGCCGGAGCCGCCCGTGCCGTTGGAGGGACTCGGGGAGGCGGAGGAGGGGCGGGGGCTGGCGCTCGTACGGGCCTGTTCGGATCTGTGGGGATGGCAGCCGCTGTCCAGGTTCGGCAACCGGGGCAAGTACGTGTGGTGCGAGCTGGCGGCCGCGTAATAGCGCGGGCGCACGAGGTGGCGCGGCGTCAGGGCCTACGCCGGGCCCCAGACCAGGAGCTGGTCGAAGATGCGGCGGCCGCCGTCGGGTTTCAGGGAGTGCGCCCAGGGTCGCCGCCGTTGTCCAGCGCGATCGGGCTCGCCGTTCAGGACGGTGATGATGATCTCGCCGGGCCCTGGGAACGGTGTGGTTCGGCCCCGGGACGGCCGTCGAAGTGGTCCACGTCGACCACCGCCTGGGCGAAGGCGGTGGGTGCCTCCTGCGGCATGTCATGGCCGACGCCCTTGAGTGCGCGGTGCGCGTACTTGCCCGTGAACCGATCGCGGTACGACGCCCCGTTGCCGGGCGCGGTGAACGGGTCGAGCTCGGGATCGATCGTGATCGTCGGCACTCCGATGACGGGGCGCGTGGCGAGTACCTTCTCGTACCGGTCGTACCGGCGTTCGCCGTCGGCGAGCCCCAGCCGCCAGCGGTAGTTGTGGATGACGATCGCCGCGTAGTCGGGATTGTCGAACGCGGTGGCCGTCCGCTCGAACGTGGCGTTGTCGAAGTGCCAGGTGGGAGAGACTTCGTCCCAGACGAGACGGCACAGATCGTGCCGGTATGTCTTGTCCTCCATGGCTAGGCGACCCCGCTCGGTGCTGAAGTAGTACTGATACCACCAGGTGTGTTCGGCCTTGGGGGGCAGAGGCTTCTTCTGTGCCTCGACGTTGGTGATGAGGTACCCGCTTACGGACACCAGGCCTTTGACGCGTTCGGGCCACAGGGCCGCGATGATGTCGGCGGTACGTGATCCCCAGTCGAAGCCGGCGAGAAGGGCCTGCTGGATCTTCAGAGCAGCCATCAGGGCGATGATGTCGAGGGCGACCGCCGACTGCTGGGCGTTGCGGACGGTTTTGGCGGACAGGAAGCGCGTGGTCCCGTGTCCGCGCAGGTAAGGGACGATGACCCGGTAGCCCTGCGCCGCGAGCAACGGGGCGACGTCCACGAAGCTGTGGATGTCGTAGGGCCAGCCGTGCAGGCAGATGACGACGGGGCCGTGCGCCGGGCCCACCTCGGCGTAGCCGATGTCCAGCACGCCCGCCTTGACGTGCTTCACCTTGCCGAAGGACGTATGAGTGCCCGGTGTGACCATGGGCACCGTAGGCGTCGGGGACACCGCCGGGGTCGGAGGGTCACCCTCCGCCTGGTGGGCGGACGCGGCCTTCGCGCTTGCCTGGAGTCCGGCCAGCGTGGCCGCGCCCGTGCCGACGGTCTTGTTGAACGTACGCCTGTTGATCATGGGATACCCCTCCCCGGCAGTCGCCATCACCGGTCAGGCAGGTGATCAATGATTGCTTGTTTCCGGCCGGGCGGCGCCTCGACGGCCGGGCGGACAGGGCGAGATCACCGACCAGCTTCCTCTCTTCTGATAGCCCCTACCCTCCATCACAGGTCGGCGGTCCGCGCCTGGGGAACGGCGTCCGGCACACGAGTGTACCTAGTGGACCGGTCGGCTGGCTGACCCGGTCAGGGACCGACTTTCAACGCGCCCGGCGCAGGAAGTCAACGACCAGGTCGGTCGTCGCCTGCGGCTGCTCTTCGGTGATCCAGTGCCACACCGCCGAGGACTCCTCCGCGTACGGCACCTGCCTCGCGGGGGCACCTGCCTCGCGGGCCGGTGTCCGCCCGGTGGTGACCGTAACAACCCCGGCGGCTCGGGTGGCGGGATCCACGGCGGCCGGTGATGGTTGCGGCGGGGGACGTTTTCGCGCGCACGCAGGGAGAGCTGGACATGCCCGAGATCACTACTCCGTACCCGACCGGCACCCCGTGCTGGGTCGACCTGATGGCGCAGGACCAGCAGGCCGCGCTGGACTTCTACCGTGACCTGTTCGGCTGGCAGGGCGAGGTCGGCCCGGGCGAGTTCGGCGGGTACGCGGTCTGCACGCTGCGGGGCAAGCCGGTGGCCGGCATCGGTCCCGCCATGGCGCCCGAGGGGCAGCCGGAGCCGCCGACCGTCTGGACCACCTACCTCGCCAGCACCGACGCGCCGGCCACCCAGGACGCGATCGTCTCGGCGGGCGGCACCCTGCTGGCCCCGGTGATGGACGTCGGCGGACTCGGCCGGATGCTGATCGCCGCCGACCCGCAGGGCGCGGTGTTCGGGGTGTGGCAGCCGGGCGAGTTCCACGGCGCCGGGCTGGTCAACGAGCCGGGCACGCTGATCTGGAACGAGCTGAACACCAGCGACGTACTCGGCGCCACCGGCTTCTACGGCGAGTCCTTCGGCATCGAGATCCAGCCGATGGAGGGCGCCGACGGGGACTACTGGTCGCTGAACGTCGGTGGCAAGGCCGTCGGCGGTGCCGCACAGCTCGGCGACGACCGGCCCGGCGTCCCGCCGCACTGGCTGACGTACTTCGCGGTGGACGACGTCGACTCCACGGTGGACGCGCTGGTCAAGCGCAACGGATCAGTACTGGCACCGCCGTTCGAGATGATGGCCGGCCGGATGTCGGTGGTCGCCGACCCGCAGGGCGCGACCTTCGCGGTCTTCAAGCCGAAGCCGATGTAGGACGCGGTCGGTGGCTCAACTGCGCGCCGGCAGCGCCGGGTTCGGCCCCCTTCCGCCTTCCGTACGGCTCTGGACGCCCCTGAGGTGACCGCCGCACGGACGGTGGAAGGGGAGGGGGACGGGCGCGGGAACCGAGCACGCGGGCCGCGGCTCCGGCCGCCGCGTCCGGCGAGGGCCGCACCGGCCGGAATAGCCGTGCGACCAGGCCGTGTTGCGCGACCATGACGACGAATGCGCCGCACCCCGAGGTACTGCGATACACCGCCTTCTCCGACCGTCCCGAGGGCGGGAACCCCGCCGGTGTCGTACTGGACGCCAGCGGCCTGGACGACGATGCCATGCTGGCGATCGCCGCCGACCTCGGCTACTCGGAGTCCGCGTTTCTGACCGCGCCCCCGGAGGGCCTCGGCGGCGACGGACAACGGGCGTACACCATCCGTTACTTCAGCCCGAAGGCCGAGGTGCCGTTCTGCGGGCACGCCACCATCGCGACCGCGATCGCACTCGCCGAACGGATCGGCCCCGGGGAGCTGGTGTTCGCGACGCCCGCCGGCACCGTGCCGGTCGCGGTGAGCGAGGAGGGCGGGACGGTCACGGCCACCCTCACCAGCGTCGAGCCGCACATCGAGGAGGTCGCCGAGGCCGACCTCGCGGAGGCGCTCGCCGCGCTCGGCTGGCCGGCCGCCGATCTCGACCCGGCGTTCCCGCCCCGGATCGCGTTCGCCGGTGCCCGTCATCTCGTGCTCGCGGCGGCGACCCGGGCGCGCCTCGCGGATCTCGCGTACGACTTCGCGCGCCTGGAAGCGCTGATGCACCGCCTGGACCTGACCACGGTGCAGTTGGTGTGGCGGGAGTCGGCCACCGTGTTCCACGTCCGCGACCCGTTCCCCGTCGGAGGCGTCGTCGAGGACCCGGTGACCGGTGCCGCGGCCGCCGCGTTCGGCGCGTACGCCCGTGAGCTGGGCCTGGTCGCCGAGGACGCCGTCCTCACCCTGCACCAGGGCGAGGACCTGGGCCGCCCCGGCGAACTGACGGTGACCCTGCACGCGGGCGATCCGCGCGTCCGCGTCAGCGGCACGGGAACCCGCATCGGCTGACGGGCACCGCCGGGCCCGCCGTGGTCGGGTGCGGGCCGGTGGGGGCTGGTCGCGCAGTCCCCCGCGCCCCTTGCAGGGCGCTTCACCGCAGCGTCCCGAAGGTGCGCGGGGAACTGCGCGACCGGCCCCGACGCACCCGCGACCGACGACGGACCCGCGCCCTCCCGCACCGCCTCCCGCACCGCCTCCCGCAGGGTCACGATTCGGTTTCGGCCATCCCACACCTCTTGCCCAGCCGCCGTGTAATCGATTCCAATCCTCGGTACGCAGTGCGTGTAATCGATTCCATGAGTTCCACGAGGAGGTGGAGCGGCGATGGCGAGCATCAAGGACGTGGCCGCCGCGGCGGGTGTTTCCGTCGCCACGGTGTCCCGTGTCCTGAACGACCATCCGTCGGTCAGCGCCGACGCCCGTACCCGTGTGCTGGCCGCCGTCGAGACGCTGGGCTACCGCCCGAACGCCGTCGCCCGTTCCCTGCGCACCGACCAGACCCGCACCCTCGGCCTGGTCATCAGCGACGTACTCAACCCGTACTTCACGGAACTGGCCCGCTCGGTCGAGGAAGAAGCCCGCGCGCACGGCTACAGCGTGATCATCGGCAACGCCGACGAGCGGCCGGAGCTGCAGGATCACCACGTGCGGACGCTGCTCGACCGCCGTATCGACGGGCTGCTCGTCTCCCCCACCGACGGCGGCTCGCCGCTGATGCTGGAGGCGGCGCGCGGCGGGACGCCGATGGTGTTCGTGGACCGGTGGATCCCGGGCGTCGACGTGCCCGTCGTACGGGCCGACGGACACGCCGCCATACGGGATCTCGTCGCCCATCTGCACGGGCTCGGGCACCGGCGGCTCGCGATCATCGCGGGCCCCGCGGCCACCACCACCGGCAGTGAGCGTGTGCAGGCCTTCCGGGAGGCGCTCGCCGAGTACGGCATCCCCCTCCCCGACGCCTACATAGGCCAGGGCGACTTCCAGGCCGAGAGCGGACGGCGGGTCACCGAGGGCTTCCTCGACCTGCCCGAGCCGCCCGAGGTCGTCTTCGCCGCCGACAACCTGATGGCGCTCGGCGCACTCGACGCCGTACGCGCGCGTGGCCTGCGGGTGCCGGACGACATCGCGCTCGCCGCGTTCGACGACATCCGGTGGTTCGTGCACACCGATCCGCCGGTCACGGCGATCGCCCAGCCGACCGGTGAGCTGGGACGTGCCGCCGTGCGCGCGCTGATCGACCGTATCGAGGGGCGGCCTCCGCAGTCCGTCACCCTCCCCGCCCGGCTCGTCGTGCGCCGCTCGTGCGGCGCGGACCCGGACGGGAATCGCGGCCCGAACCCCGACGGGAATCGCGACGCGAACCGTGGCGAGAACCAGACCCCTGTGCAAAGGAGCACATCGTGAGCAACCCGGACGAGTTGCTGCGCATCGAGGGCATACGGAAGTCCTTCCCCGGAGTGGTCGCGCTCGACGGCGTCGACTTCGATCTGCGCCGGGGCGAGGTGCACGTACTCCTCGGTGAGAACGGCGCCGGCAAGAGCACTCTCATCAAGATGCTCTCCGGTGCCTACACGCCCGACGAAGGGCGGATCCTGGCCGGTGGCGAGGAGGTGCGCATCCATGGTGCGCAGGACTCCGAGCGCCTCGGGATCGCCACCATCTACCAGGAGTTCAACCTCGTACCCGATCTCACGGTCGCCGAGAACATCTTCCTGGGCCGGCAGCCGCGCCGCCTCGGGATGATCGACCGGAAGCGGATGGAGGCCGACGCCGAGGTCCTGCTCAAGCGGGTCGGGGTGAATGTGCCGCCCCGCGCGCGGGTGCGTGATCTCGGTATCGCCCGCCTCCAGATGGTCGAGATCGCCAAGGCGCTCAGCCTGGACGCGCGCGTGCTCATCATGGACGAGCCGACCGCCGTGCTCACCTCGGAGGAGGTGGACAAGCTCTTCGCGATCGTGCGGCAGCTGCGCGAGGACGGGGTCGGGATCGTCTTCATCACCCATCACCTGGAGGAGATCGCCGCGGTCGGGGACCGGGTGACCGTCATCCGGGACGGGAAGTCGGTCGGGCAGGTGGCCGCCGACACCCCGCAGGACGAGCTGGTTCGGCTCATGGTCGGGCGGTCCATCGAGCAGCAGTACCCGCGCGAGCGGGCCGAGACCGGTGCCGCGCTGCTGTCCGTGGACGGGCTGACCCGGGACGGCGTCTTCCACGACGTGAGCTTCGAGGTGCACGCCGGTGAGGTGGTCGGCGTCGCGGGGCTCGTGGGTGCCGGCCGCACGGAGGTCGTGCGGGCCGTGTTCGGGGCCGATCCGTACGACAAGGGGGCCGTCAAGGTCTCCGGTACGGCACTCAGGCGGTCCGACGTGAACGCGGCGATGGCCGCCGGGATCGGGCTCGTCCCCGAAGACCGCAAGGGGCAGGGGCTGGTCCTCGACGCCTCCGTCGAGGAGAACCTCGGCCTGGTGACCCTGCGCCGGGCGACCCGGGCCGGGATCGTCGACCTCAAGGCGCAGCATGTCGCCGCCGAGCGGATCGCCGGGCAGCTGGGCGTGCGGATGGCCGGGCTCGGTCAGCACGTGCGCACGCTCTCCGGCGGCAACCAGCAGAAGGTCGTCATCGGCAAGTGGCTCCTCGCCGAGACCAAGGTGCTGATCCTCGACGAGCCGACGCGCGGCATCGACGTCGGCGCCAAGGTCGAGATCTACCAGCTGATCAACGAGCTGACGGCCGCCGGAGCCGCCGTACTGATGATCTCCAGCGATCTGCCCGAGGTCCTCGGGATGAGCGACCGGGTGCTGGTGATGGCCCAGGGCCGGATCGCGGGCGAACTCTCCGCCGACCAGGCCACCCAGGACTCCGTGATGGCACTCGCCGTCAGCACCCCCACCACCACCGCAACCGACAAGGAGGCCGGACGTGGCCACTGACACGCTCAAGAGCGGGAACGCGGGCGCCAGTGGCGTCTCCGGCGTGCGCCGGCTGCTCCTCGACAACGGCGCGCTCACCGCGCTGATCGTCCTCGTCATCGCCATGTCGGCGCTGTCGGGGGACTTCCTCACCACCGACAACCTGCTGAACGTCGGCGTCCAGGCGGCCGTGACGGCCATCCTCGCCTTCGGCGCGACCTTCGTGATCGTCGCGGCGGGCATCGACCTGTCGGTCGGCTCGGTGGCGGCCCTGTCCGCCACCATGCTGGCGTGGAGCGCCACCTCGCACGGGGTGCCGGTCTTCCTGGCCGTCCTGCTGGCCGTCGCCACCGGCATCGCCGCCGGACTCGTCAACGGCTTCCTCATCGCCTATGGCAAGCTGCCGCCGTTCATCGCGACGCTCGCCATGCTGTCGGTGGCCCGCGGCCTCTCGCTGGTGATCTCCGACGGCTCCCCCATCGCCTTCCCCGACTCGGTCTCGCACCTCGGTGACACGCTCGGCGGCTGGCTGCCGGTGCCGGTCCTCGTCATGGTCCTCATGGGACTGATCGCGGCCTTCGTCCTCGGCCGGACGTACATCGGGCGCTCGATGTACGCGATCGGCGGCAACGAGGAGGCCGCCCGGCTCTCCGGGCTGCGGGTGAACAAGCAGAAGCTCGCCATCTACGCGCTGTCCGGGCTGTTCGCGGCCGTCGCCGGCATCGTGCTGGCCGCCCGGCTCTCCTCGGCGCAGCCGCAGGCCGCCAACGGCTACGAACTGGACGCCATCGCGGCGGTGGTGATCGGCGGCGCGTCGCTGGCCGGCGGTACCGGCAAGGCGTCCGGGACGCTCATCGGCGCGCTGATCCTGGCGGTGCTGCGCAACGGCCTCAACCTGCTGAACGTGTCGGCGTTCTGGCAGCAGGTCGTGATCGGTGTCGTCATCGCGCTCGCCGTGCTCCTCGACACCGTGCGCCGCAAGGCCGGGGCGACCCCGGTGGCCGCCGGTACCGGGGGCAACAAGGGCAAGCAGGCGGGGACGTACGCGCTGGCGGCCGTCGTCACCGTCGGACTCGTCGCCGCGACCTCCCTGCTGCACACCGGCTCCTCGTCCAGCAACCCGAAGATGGGCCTGTCCCTGTCCACCCTGAACAACCCGTTCTTCGTGCAGATCCGGTCCGGTGCCCAGGCCGAGGCGAAGAAGCTGGGCGTCGACCTGACCGTCACCGACGCCCAGAACGACGCCTCGCAGCAGGCCAACCAGCTCCAGAACTTCACCAGTTCGGGACTGGGCGCCATCATCGTCAACCCGGTGGACTCGGACGCGGCGAGCAACTCCGTGAAGGCCGCCGACAAGGCCGACATCCCGGTCATCGCCGTCGACCGGGGCGTCAACAACGCCAAGACCGACGCGCTGGTCGCCTCCGACAACGTCACCGGCGGTGAGCTGGCCGCCAAGACGATCGCCGAGAAGCTCGGCGGCAACGGCAAGATCGTGATCCTCCAGGGCCAGGCCGGCACCTCCGCCGCCCGGGAGCGGGCGCAGGGCTTCGCGAACGGCCTCAAGGCCTACCCCGGGATCCAGGTGGTGGCCCAGCAGCCGGCCGACTTCGACCGCACCAAGGGCCTCGACGTGATGTCGAACCTGCTCCAGGCCCACCCCGACGTCCAGGGCGTCATCGCCGCCAACGACGAGATGGCCCTCGGCGCGATCAAGGCGCTCGGCTCCAAGGCCGGTACGTCGGTGTCCGTGGTCGGCTTCGACGGCACCCCGGACGGCCTGACCGCGGTCAGGAACGGCACGCTGTACGCGTCGGTCGCCCAGCAGCCGAGCCAGCTCGGGAAGATCGCCGTGGACAACGCGCTCAAGGCGATCCAGGACAAGAAGGTGGAGTCGACGATCAAGGTGCCGGTGAAGGTGGTCACGAAGGAGAACGTGGCCGGGTTCACGGGCTGAGGTACCAAGGAGGCGGCCGGGCGGCACCTGCCGAGCCCGGCCGCCTCAACTCGTTCTCTTAGGGAGTCACTTCATGTACGACTACGACCTCCTGGTCGTGGGATCGGCCAACGCCGACCTGGTGATCGGGGTCGAGCGGCGGCCGGCCGCCGGGGAGACCGTGCTCGGCGGCGACCTCGTCACGCACCCCGGCGGCAAGGGCGCCAACCAGGCGGTCGCGGCAGCCCGGCTCGGCGCCCGCACCGCCCTGCTGGCCCGGGTCGGCGACGACGCGCACGGCAGGCTGCTGCTCGACTCCCAGCGGGCCGCCGGGGTGGACACGGTGGGCGTGCTGGCGGGCGGGGCGCCCACGGGCGTCGCGCTGATCACCGTGGACCCCTCCGGCGACAACAGCATCGTGGTCTCGCCGGGTGCGAACGGCCGGCTCGCACCGGCGGACGTACGGGCCGCGGTCAGCCTCTTCCACACCTCCCGGGTGGTCTCCACGCAGCTCGAGATCCCGCTGGAGACGGTGGTGGAGGTGGTACGGAACCTGGCTCCCGGCAGCCGGTTCGTGCTCAACCCGTCCCCGCCGCGGCCCCTTCCGGGTGAGGTCCTCGCGGCCTGCGACCCGCTGATCGTGAACGAGCACGAGGCGAAGGTGCTGCTCGGCGAGGCGTGCGTGAGCGAGGAACCGGCGGACTGGGCACGGCTCCTGCTCGCGAAGGGCCCGAAGTCGGTGGTGGTGACACTGGGCGCGGAGGGCGCGCTGGTCGCCGACGCGCACGGGGTCGGGTCCGTCCCGTCCGTGAAGGTGGACGCGGTGGACACCACGGGTGCCGGGGACGCGTTCGCGGCGGCCCTGGCGGTACGGCTGGGAGCGGGCGCCTCGCTGGCGGAGGCGGCGGCGTACGCGGCCCGGGTCGGGGCGGCGGCGGTGACGAAGCGGGGCGCGCAGGACTCGTACCCGACGGCGGCGGAGGTCGAGGCGCTGTGAAGAAGGCGGGGATCCTCAACCGTCATCTCTCCGGTGCGCTCGCCGAGTTGGGGCACGGGCACGGGGTGCTGGTCTGCGATGCCGGGATGCCGATCCCGCGGGGGCCGCGGGTCGTGGACCTCGCCTTCCGGGCCGGGGTGCCGTCCTTCGCCGAGGTGCTGGAGGGGCTGCTGGCCGAGCTGGTCGTGGAGGGCGCGACGGCGGCGACCGAGATACACGGGGCCAATCCCGCCGCGGCCAAGCTGCTGGACGGGCACTTTCCCGACCTGGCGCTGGTCCCGCACGAGCGGCTGAAGGAGCTGTCGGAGGGCGCCCACCTGGTGGTCCGCACGGGCGAGGCCCGGCCGTACGCGAACGTGCTGCTGCGGTGCGGGGTGTTCTTCTAGAAGGCCGGGCCCGCGGGAGACGGCACGGATCGGCAGGGAACAGCACGGATCGGCGGGTCCCGGCACTTTCCGGGGCCCGCCGGTCCGTCATCCGCCGATCAGCAGGAAGCCTCCCAGCGGTGCGAACGGAACTTGACGTTGAGGTTCGCCCAGGTGTCGCCGTGCTGCGCGATGCAGTAGCCGGTACCGGTGTAGTTCGCACCGGTGTAGAGGATGACCCAGTTGTACGAGGACGACGTGCCGCTGTTCTTGGCGGACCCGACGACCTGGTTGTCGGCCCACGAGCACACGGTGGGGGTGTTGTACCAGTCCGCGTCGGCGTTCGCCCACGTGCACCGGCTGCCCGTGCCGGCGGTACCGGTCCAGACGCACAGATCGCCGCTCGGACAGTCCCACGCCGCTTGCGTCGAGGCACTCGCGGCACTCGGTGCGATCAGGCCCAGGGCGGCCGTGGCGATGGTGAGCGACGCGGCGACGAAGGCCCTCCGGCCCCGACCAGGTGTGCGGCTGGACTTACGGTCGTGCTCCTGCTCGTACGAGGACATCCCGTGCCCTTTCTCGTGAATGGTGCCAACTCGCCTACGACTGGCGGGAACTCATGTTCCCGGTCGGTTATGTCGCTGTCATGCTCCTGCGAGTGCACTGACACATCGCAGGCAGCCGACGGGGGCCCACCGGAGAAACGGATGCTCCGCTTTCATTTCACGTCCGAGGACCTCACCAAGGTCAGAGTGGCGACCGAGCCGCACGCGCTCTGGGAGATCGCGGTCAGTCTGCACCGGCTCCAGACCCGCGACGGCCGCTGGGCCTACGGGCCGTGGTTCCGTACGGCGTGTGCCTCGTTACGCCGGACCGGGCTCGAACGGACGGTGAAGACCTTCCTGTTGCCGCTCTTCCCGCGCGCCAGCTACTTCCCCGACTTCCTGACGCCGCCGGAGGGCATCCAGGGGCTGGACGCCGGACTGGAGGCCGTTCTGGCGACGCCTTACGAGCGGGTCGCGAGCGAGGTCGACCTGCTCACCCGGGCCGTCGGTGCCCCGGCCTGGGCAGGCCGGCTCACCGAGCGGGAGATGCGCGAACAACTCGTGGGCGCCCTGCGCGCCTACCACCGTGCCGTGATCGCCCCTCACGAGGAGGCCATCCAGGAACGTCTGCACGCCGAGCGGGCCCGGCACGCCCACACCCTGTTCCACGCCGGGACCGAGGGCATGCTCACCGGACTCGGCCCCACGATCCGCTGGCGGCCACCGGTCCTGGAGATCGATCCGTATCCGGACCACCGCGATGTCCACCTCGACGGGCAGGGGCTGCTCCTGATCCCCTCGCACTTCTGCTGGCACACCCCCATCGCCCTGGCCGACCCCGGCCTCCCGCCCGTGCTGCTCTACCCCCTCCACCACCCGCCGGCGGCGACCCCGCAGGCCGACTCCCCACCGCTGAACGCGCTGCTCGGCCCCAGCCGCGCCGCCATCCTGAGAGCCAGCGCGACCGGCTCCACCACCACCGAGGCCGCCCGCCGGGCCGGTGTGACACCCACGACGGCAAGCCATCACACCGCCGTACTGCGCGACGCGGGCCTGATCACCAGCCACCGCCACGCCAACACGGTCCTGCACACCCTGACCCCGCTCGGCGCCGCCCTACTGCGCACCGGACCCGGCGGCCGCTGACCCCGGCCGGGGCCGGACATGCTTCGAGGGGGCCCGATCCGTCGATCGAACCCCCTCGGCTTACCCCCTCCGCATCAGAACCCCCGCGATCCCCCCGGATCCCCCTCCGAAAGTCCTGACAGCAAGAAGACCGGCAGGGTGGGGGGAGGGTTGTACGCCGTTCCAAGATTTTCTTCCCCGGACCGTCGGCGGCGACGACCCGGGCCGCGGGCGGCGCCCCTGGCTGCCGTGGGCGACGGGCGTCTCAGTAGCTGACGGCCCCGGAACGTGGCTCCCGTCGGACGGCCCTCAGCGGTTCAGGTCCATGACCCCGACGCCGAGTCCTTCGTACGGCTCCGGTGCCACGGAGGCGATCAGGCCGCCCATGGGGAGCGTCTGGTTCGGGCGCGCGGTGTGCACGGCGGCGGAGACACCGAAGTCGACGCCCGCGCGGCGCAGTTCGGCGATGGTGACCGCCATGGAGTAGTCGTCGTCGACGAGGTGGAGTACGCCCACCAGCACGCCCACGTGGTCGACGATCCCGGCACGTTGGCGCTCGGCCTCCAGGAGACACAGGACAGGCACCCACAGACGCAGGTCGTCACTGGCGGCAGCGGCATGGATCAGGCCGGAGACCTGTTTGTCGCCTCCCATCGCCAGGAGGGTGGGGGTGTCGAGGACGTAGTGCTCGGTCCAGCTCAAGGGTGCGGCTCCGTCCCCGCCGAGGTGGCACGGTGTGCGGCGGCGGCCTCCCGCATCTTGCGCCGCATCTCGGCGGACTCCTCGTCCGAAACGTAGTGCCCGAAGCGCTCGGCGAGCAGCGCGCGCGTGCGGTCGGCCCGTTCCCTGATCTGCTCGGGGGTCAGCGTCTGAGCAGCTATGTCCTGCATGAGGGCACG
Organism: Streptomyces sp. NPDC051105; assembly: GCF_040682795.1. Taxonomy (NCBI): domain Bacteria; kingdom Bacillati; phylum Actinomycetota; class Actinomycetes; order Kitasatosporales; family Streptomycetaceae; genus Streptomyces; species Streptomyces sp. NPDC051105. The sequence goes on from NZ_JBFBBR010000011.1 coordinate 205,468, forward strand.
GAGGCTGGTGCCTCGCGCCTCGGCCACGGCGGCCAGCTGGTCACGGACTTCGGCGGGCACACGGATCATGACGTCGGACATGCGTCGAGTATACGCCACGTATACGTGCCGTGCGGCGGCGGCCGGAGAGCAGGTTCGCTTCTTCGGCCGCCTCGCTGGACTACGCCGTGTGGGTCAGGAAACGGTTCGCCGTCTCCGCGAGCACCTCGCGGCCGTCCCGCGCCCACAGCCCGTCGTTGAACAGCTCGACCTCGATGGCACCGGTGTAACCGGCCGCCTCCACGTACCCCTTCCACTCCCGCATGTCGATCGCGCCGTCCCCGATCTGGCCGCGGCCGTTGAGGACGCCCTCGGGCAACGGGGTGGTCCAGTCGGCGAGTTGGAAGGTGTGGATACGGCCGCCCGCACCGGCCCGGGCGATCCCCGCGGGCGCCTGGTCGTCCCACCAGATGTGGTAGGTGTCCACGGTGACGCCGACCTGGTGGGCGGGGAAGCGTTCCGCGAGGTCCAGGGCCTGGGCGAGGGTGGAGACCACGCAGCGGTCGGAGGCGTACATCGGGTGCAGTGGCTCGATGGCCAGCCGGACGCCGTGCTGTTCGGCGTACGGGCCGAGTTCGGCGAGCGCGTCCGCGATCCGCTCCCGGGCCCCGTGCAGGTCCCGGGAGCCCGCCGGCAGGCCGCCGGAGACCAGGACGAGGGTGCCGGTGCCGAGGGCCGCCGCCTCCTCGACCGCCCGCCGGTTGTCGGCGAGCGCCGCCGCCCGCGCCTCGGGGTCGATCGCGGTGAGGAAGCCTCCCCGGCACAGGGTGGTGACGGTCAGACCCGCCTCGCGGACCAGCTTGGCGGTCGCCGCCACGCCGTAGGCCTGCACCGGCTCCCGCCACAGGCCGACGGCCGGCACGCCCAGCTCCAGGCAGGCGTCGGCCAGTTCGGGCAGCGACAGCTGCTTCACCGTCATCTGGTTGATCGAGAAGCGGGACAGGTCGCCGGTCACCGGGTCACTCCGTACAGGGCGAGGAGGGTCTTCATCCGGTCCTCGGCGAGCTTCGGGTCGGGGAACAGGCCCAGGCCGTCGGCGAGTTCGTAGGCGCGGGCGAAGTGCGGCAGGGAACGGGCCGACTGCAGGCCGCCGACCATGGTGAAGTGGGCCTGGTGGCCGGCGAGCCAGGCCAGGAACACCACGCCCGTCTTGTAGAAGCGGGTGGGGGTCTGGAAGAGGTGGCGGGAGAGTTCCACGGTCGGGTCGAGCAGCGCGCGGAAGCCCGCCGTGTCGCCCGTGTCCAGGATCCGTACCGCCTGGGCCGCCAGCGGTCCCAGCGGGTCGAAGATGCCGAGCAGGGCGTGGCTGAAACCCTGCTCGTCGCCGGCGATCAGCTCGGGGTAGTTGAAGTCGTCGCCGGTGTAGCAGCGGACGCCGTGCGGCAGCCGCCGCCTGAGGTCGATCTCCCGCTGTGCGTTCAGCAGGGAGACCTTGATGCCGTCGACCTTGTCGGGGTGGGCGGCGATGACCTCCAGAAACACCTCTGTCGCCGCGTCCAGGTCGGCCGACCCCCAGTAACCCGCCAGCGCCGGGTCGAACATCGGGCCGAGCCAGTGCAGGACCACCGGCTCGGTGGCCTGGCGCAGGAGATGGCCGTAGACCTCCAGGTAGTCCTCGGGGCCGGCGGCGGTCGCGGCGAGCGCCCGGGAGGCCATCAGGATGGCCTGGGCGCCGGACTCCTCGACGAGCGCGAGCTGCTCCTCGTAGGCGGCCCGGATCCCGGCGAGCGTGCCGCCGGTGATCTGGTCGGTGCCGACCCCGCAGGCGATCCGGCCGCCGACCGCCTTCGCCTCGGCGGCGCTGCGGCGGATCAGCTCGGCCGCGCCCGCCCAGTCCAGGCCCATGCCGCGCTGGGCGGTGTCCATCGCCTCGGCGACGCCCAGGCCGTGCGCCCACAGGTGGCGGCGGAAGGCGAGGGTGGCGTCCCAGTCGACGGCGGCGGGCGAGTCCGGGGAGACGTCGGCGAACGGGTCGGCGACGACGTGGGCCGCGGAGAAGACCGTACGGGAGGTGAAGGGGGTGCCGGGGGTGACGGCGAGCGGCTCGGTGCGCGGCTCGTAGGTCCGCAGCGCCCCGTCGGCGCCCGGGAGCTGGATGGTCACAGGGCGATCTCCGGTACGTCGATACGGCGGCCCTGCGCCGAGGACTTGAGGCCCAGCTCGGCGAGCTGCACGCCGCGGGCGCCGGCCAGCAGGTCCCAGTGGTAGGGGGCGTCGGCGTAGACGTGCTTGAGGAAGAGCTCCCACTGGGCCTTGAAGCCGTTGTCGAACTCGCCGTTGTCCGGGACCTCCTGCCACTGGTCGCGGAAGACCTCGGTGGCCGGGATGTCCGGGTTCCACACCGGCTTGGGGGTCGCGCTGCGGTGCTGGGCACGGCAGTTGCGCAGCCCGGCGACCGCGGAGCCCTCGGTGCCGTCGACCTGGAACTCGACCAGTTCGTCGCGGTTGACGCGGACCGCCCAGGAGGAGTTGATCTGGGCGACGGCGCCGCCGTCGAGTTCGAAGATGCCGTAGGCGGCGTCGTCGGCGGTGGCGTCGTAGGGCTTGCCGTTCTCGTCCCAGCGCTGCGGGATGTGGGTGGCGGTGAGGGCCTGGACGGACTTCACCCGGCCGAACAGCTCGTGCAGCACGTACTCCCAGTGCGGGAACATGTCGACGACGATGCCGCCGCCGTCCTCCGCGCGGTAGTTCCAGGACGGGCGCTGCGCGGCCTGCCAGTCGCCCTCGAAGACCCAGTAGCCGAACTCGCCGCGGACCGACAGGATCCGGCCGAAGAAGCCGCCGTCGATGAGCCGCTTCAGCTTCAGCAGGCCCGGCAGGAAGATCTTGTCCTGGACGACGCCGTGCTTGATGCCCTTCGCGTTCGCCAGCCGGGCCAGCTCCAGGGCGCCCTCCAGGCCGGTCGCGGTCGGCTTCTCGGTGTAGAGGTGCTTTCCGGCGGCGATGGCCTGCCGGAGGGCCTCCTCGCGGGCGGAGGTGACCTGGGAGTCGAAGTAGATGTCCACGGTCGGGTCGGCGAGCACGGACTCCAGGTCGGTGGAGATGTGCTCCTCGGACAGACCGTGCCGGTCGGCGATGTCGCGGAGCGCGTGCTCCCGGCGCCCGACGAGGATCGGTTCCGGCCACAGCACGGTGCCGTCGCCGAGGTCGAGACCGCCCTGCTCGCGCAGCGCGAGGATCGAGCGGACCAGGTGCTGGCGGTAGCCCATGCGCCCGGTCACGCCGTTCATGGCGATACGCACCGTCTTGCGTGTCACGTGATTCCCTTCGTCGCATGCGTCCCAGGAACGCAGCAAGCGCTTTCTATATGGTCTGAAGCTAGCCTTTGACCACCGGTCTGTACAAGACCGTGATGGGGTCGAGTTGTTCGAGGGGGCGAACAACAGGAGTGAATGGCCTTATGGTCTGCACGGCAAGGGGGCTTCCTTTGATCAGGCTGTGTACGACGGCGTACGAAGAGACGCGCGACCGGAGGATGACGAGATGACGGTGACCCTGGCGGACGTGGCGGCCCGCGCCCAGGTCTCGCCCGCGACGGTGTCGCGCGTACTGAACGGCAACTACCCCGTGGCGGCGTCCACGCGGGAGCGGGTGCTGCGGGCGGTGGACGAGCTGGACTACGTCCTCAACGGGCCCGCGAGCGCGCTCGCGGCGGCCACCTCCGACCTGGTCGGCATCCTCGTCAACGACATCGCCGACCCGTTCTTCGGGATCATGGCGAGCGCGATCCAGGCGGAGATCGGCGGCCCGGGCGGACGCGCCGGCGGCGAGCGGCTGGCGGTGGTCTGCAACACCGGGGGGTCACCGGAGCGGGAACTGACCTATCTGACCCTGCTGCAACGGCAGCGGGCGGCGGCGGTGATCCTGACCGGCGGTGCGATGGAGAACGCGCCGCACGCGGCGGCGGTGGCGTCGAAACTGCGGAAGCTGGCGGACGCTGGGACCCGGGTGGTGCTGTGCGGGCGGCCGCCGGCGCCGGAGACCGACGCGGTGGCCCTGACCTTCGACAACCGCGGGGGCGGCCGGCAGCTGACCGAGCACCTCATCGGGCTCGGCCACCGGCGGCTGGGCTACATCGCGGGCCCGGAGGAGCGCACGACCACCCGGCACCGCCTGGAGGGCCACCGGGCCGCGCTGGCCGACGCGGGCATCGAGGAGGACCCGCGCTGGACCGTACACGGGCGCTACGACCGGCGGGCCGGGTACGAGGCGACGCTCGAACTGCTGCGCCGCGACCCGTCGCTGACGGCGGTGGTGGCCGCGAACGACTCGGTGGCGCTGGGCGCGTGCGCGGCGCTGCGGGAGTCGGGGCTGCGGATCCCGGCGGACGTGTCGGTGGCCGGCTTCGACGACCTGCCGTTCAGCATCGACGCGGTGCCGTCGCTGACGACGGTACGGCTGCCGCTGGCCGAGGCGGGCGCCCGGGCCGGCCGCATCGCCATGGGCCGCGAGGAGCCCCCGCCGGGGGGCATCGCGACGGTCCGGGGGGAGTTGATGGTGCGGGGGTCCTCAGGGGGGCCGCGGGGCTGAGCGGGGCGCGAGCCCGAGCCCAAGGCAGGCCGTCGGCCTGAGGCAGCGGGTGAGTACGACCCCGAGGGCGGGTGGCCGTGAGCCTGAGCAGGTGGGTTGTGACCCTGGGCAGGTGGACCGCGAGCCGACGGGGTGGTCGCCCCGAGGGGGCCCGGTGGCCATAAGCCTGGGCAGGGTGGACCGCCAGCCCGACGAGGTGGTCGCCCTGAGGGGGCCCGGTGGCCGTAAGGCCGGGCAGGTGGACCGCCAGCCCGACGGGGTGGTCGCCCTGAGGGGGCCCGGTGGCCGTAAGGCCGGGCAGGTGGACCGCGAGCATGACGGGGTGGTCACTCTGCGGCCGGTGGCCGTGGGCTCGAGTAGGCGGATCACGGGGCACCGGCCCAGCAGAAACGGTTCCTCAGGATGCTCGTGTGTGGTCGGCGGCGGGGCCCCGGGCCGGGGGCCCCGCCGCCGGCCTCAGTGGTCGTCCCGCAGGGACCGCCCCAGCAGCGGCAGCGGCGCCTCGCCCCTCTTCCGGTCCTGGTACCAGCGCTTTCCCGTGTCGTAGGCCCGGCGGGCCTGGCGTACCGGTTTCAGCTGCATGGCGAGGTGTTTCTGGTAGTGCCAGGGGGACTGCCGGCCCTGCCGGACCGCCATCGCGTAGGCGAAGTCGACCGGGCCGCGGTCCAGGTACTCGTCCAAGTGCTCGAACCAGGCCATGCTGGTGCGCGCCGCCGCCTGCACGGCGTGCAGTTCCGCGCGGCGGTGCTTGTCGTACTCGTGCAGCGCCACCCGCGGATCCGGGAACTCCTTCAGGGCGTAGGCCAGCACGATCGCGTCGATCATGGCGAGCCGGGTGCCGGAGCCCAGCGTGAAGTGGGTGGTGTGCGCGGAGTCGCCGGCCAGCACGACGGGCCGGCCGTCGCTGCCGTCGACCCAGGTCTCGTTGGTGATGTGCGTGAACCGCTGCCACTTCGCCGGCGCACCGCGGGACCTGCTGATCAGGGAGTGGCCGTCCAGGGCGCGGTGGAAGATCTTCTCCAGCAGGGGGACGGCGTCGTCCTCGTCGAGCGTGTCCAGGCCGAGGCCCTGCCAGGTCTCGGGGGAGCACTCCACGATGCAGGTGCTGACCCCCTTGAACGACGGATAGGCGTGGAACCAGATCCAGCCCGCCTCGGTCTCCTCGAAGGCGAACACGAAACTGTCGAACTGCCGATCGGTGCCGAGCCAGATGTAGGGGTTGCGGCCGGTCTCCATGCGCGGGCCGAACTGCTCGGCGCGGCTCTGCCGGATCCGGCTGCCCGCGCCGTCGACGGCCAGGATCAGGTCGGCGTCGGGCAGGTCGGCGGGGTCGGCGAGGCGCTCGTGCCGTACGTCCACGCCGAGGGAGCGCGCACGCCGGGCCAGCACGTCGAGGAGGGCCGCGCGGCCCATGCTGTAGCCGTAGCCGCCGAAGTGCGCGGTGCCGTCGTACCGGTTGCCGTGCACGCGGATGTCCTGCTGCTGCCAGAGCACGGAGCCGGCGCTCACCGCCCGTGCGCTCTCGGGGTCATTGCGGTGCAGGATGTCCAGTAGATCGCTCCAGTAGACGACGCCCCAGCCATAGGTGGCCTCGGGCGGGTCCGCCTCCAGAACGATGATCTCGTGCCCGGCGTCCCGCAGCTTCGCCGAGATCGAGAAGTACAGCCCGGCCGGGCCTCCGCCCACACAGACGATCCTCATCCGGTCACCGCCTCCACGGCCGCCGGGCCCGGGGGCCCGGCGGGGGGTTTGCCGCATGGGTCCGGGTGTCCGAAGACCGGACACCCGGACCCATCCTTTGTTGTCAGGGAGCGTCAATCACTGTGGCTTGGCTCAGTCCCAGCCACCGCCGCCCCATCCTCCGCCGCCCCAGCCGTTGTCGTCGTCGCCCCAGCCGCCCCAGCCGCCGTGGCCACCGCCCCAGCCGCCGCCTCCCCAGCCGCCGCCCCAGCCGCCGCCGCCGTGGCCGCCGCCGCCCCAGCCGCCGCCACCGTGGCCGCCGCCGCCCCAGCCACCGCCGCCGTGGCCACCGCCACCGCCGCCGTGACCGCCGCCGCCACCGTTGTCCTGGTAGGAGACAACGTGGTCAGGCGCCGCGTGGGTGGCCGCGCTGGCGACACCGGCTCCGGCGGCCAGCGCCAGGATGGGTGCCGAGATCGCAGCGATGGCGACCCTCTTCATACGTGTGGTGTGCGCGCGCATGATTTCCCCTCTCCGAGGGTGTGGTTGTTTACGGCAGCCGCTTGAGGGCCGCCCTGCGTGCGCTCCAGAGCCTGCGCGCAGCTCCGAGCGCGTCCGCCGCCCTTGATGCCGGTTCTCCGCACCGCACGGGCTTCCGGCGGACCACGTCACATCCCAGGTAGAAACGGACATTAGTGACGTTCGTGTATAAACCTACGGCGCGGGCGCGACGAAGTCAAAAGCAGGACCGACCCCAGTGGAACAAGGACAAGTAAAGCTTGCGGCTTGGCCGTTCAGGCCGACACCTTCCGGTCGGGCGGGGCGGCGGGATAGCCTCGGAGGCACGGCATCTCTGACTCAGTCAACCATCGGGGGCCAGCCATGACCGTCCAGGACATCCGTGCCTTCAACCGCTTCTACACCAACGTCATCGGCGCCCTCGACTACGGCCGCCACCTCTACGCCCCCTACACCCTCACCGAGGCCCGGGTGTTGTACGAGCTCGCGCACTCCGCCGACACCGACGCGGCCGACCTGCGGGCCGATCTCGCGCTGGACGCCGGGTACTTGAGCCGGATCCTCAACAAGTTCGAGGAGGCCGGGCTGATCGAGCGCTCACCCTCGCGGAAGGACCCGCGGCGGCGGCACGTGTCGCTCACCGCGGACGGCCGGTCCGCCGCCGGGCTGCTCGACGAGCGGGCCCGGGAAACGGTCGGCTCGCTGCTGGGCGCCGTCGACCCCGGCCAGCGGCCACGGCTCGCCGAGGCGATGCGCACCATCCGTATGATCCTCGGCGACGCGCACACCCCCGACGGCGCCGGCGAGGCCGTACTGCGCGAGCCGCACCCGGGCGACCTGGGCTGGATCGTGCAGCGCAACGCGGCCCTGTACGCCGCCGAGTACGGCTGGAACACCGACTACGAGGGCCTGGTGGCCCGGATCGTCGCCGACTACGCCGAGGACCACGACCCGCATCTGGAGCGGGTTTGGATCGCCGAGTGGGCGGGGCGGCCCATGGGGTGCGTGATGTGCGTACGGGACGACGCCCCAGGCACCGCACGGCTGCGGCTGCTGCTCGTCGAGCCGGAGGCCCGGGGGCTCGGCATCGGGGACCGGCTGGTCAGCGCCGTGATCGACTTCGCGCGCGGGGTCGGCTACCGGGACCTGGTGCTGTGGACCAACGACGTCCTGTCCGCCGCCCGCCGCATCTACCAGCGGCACGGCTTCGTCCTCGCCGCCGAGAAACCGCACCGCTCCTTCGGCAAGGATCTGGTCGGGCAGGACTGGCGGCTGGACCTGCACGGAACCGATGGATGAGAAGTAGGTTGGTGGACATGAGGTACGCCTTCTCCACCCTCGGGGTTCCCGGTCTCGCGGTGCCGGACGTGCTGGCACTCGCCACCACCCACGGCTACCACGGCGTGGAACTGCGCGCCCATCCGGAAGAGCCCGTGCATCCCGGCCTCGGCCCGGCCGCGCGGGCGGATGTGGCCGCCGACTTCAAGGCGGCCGGGGTGGAGGTCCTGGGCGTCGCCGGGTACACGCGCGTCGCGGCCCCCGGCGAGGACGCCCCGGTCCTCGACGAGATGCGCCAACTCCTCCAGCTGGCGCACGACTTGGGCGCCTCCTTCGTCCGTGTCTTCCCCGGCGCCGACCCGGCGCTGCCCGCCGCCGAGTCCGACGCGATCGCCGCCCGGCGGCTCGGCACGGTCGCCGAGGACGCCTCCGCGCTCGGTGTCCGGGTCCTGCTGGAGACGCACGACTCGCACCGCACCGGCGCCGCCGCGATCCGCGTCCTCGGCCCGGTCGGCCACCGCATGGTCGGATCCCTCTGGGACGTCATGCACACCTGGCTGGGCGGCGAGCAGCCCGCCGAGACCTACGCGGCCCTCGCCCCGCACCTCGGCTACGTGCAGGTCAAGGACATCGCCTCGGCCGAGGACACCACCCCGCTGCCGCTCGGCGCCGGGGTCCTGCCCCTGTCCGAGTGCGTCGAGGTGCTCTCCCGGCACGGCTGGGACGGCTGGCTGTGCTGGGAGTACGAGAAGCGCTGGTACGAGGCGGCGGCCCCGCTGCCCGGCCTGCTGACGGCGGGCCGGGACCACCTGGCACGCCTGCTCAACGAGTCGGCGTGAGCGGAACGACCGGCCCCCGCGCGAGGTAGGCCCCGCACCGGGGCCACCCGCCCGGGTCACGGCGCCGAGATCACGCGCCGTAGGTCGCGCTCGCCTGGCTGGGCGACAGTTCGCAAGACACCTGCGACACCCGGCGGTCCTTCGGCCCCTTCGACACGGTCCAGCGCGCCTTGTCCACCTGCGAGTGAGACACCCCGATGTCCTCGGCCGGACGGAACAGCGAGTTCTTGACGTACCTCGAATCCCTCTGCCCCCGACTTTCGGAAGTCGGGAACCCGGGCCCTCCCCCGTCCGTCCAATGCGCAGGCTGTCGGAAGAGTCTCCGTGGTGTGGTGTCGGCCCTCGCTGCTGGCTGCGACGGTCGACCCACCCTCTCCGCCGCACCACGGCCGCCGGCCCGCCGCCATCGACGTGCCCCCCTCCGATGCGCCGATGGCGGCCCCTTTCTGGTCGGGTCCTGCCCGGCGCGCCGGCCCGGAGACCTGGGGCGTGGCACGCCCATCTGCCGCGTTGTCGTCGGTCACCGACGCTCCGCGTCGACTCCCTCCTCCGCCGTGCAGCCGCACGCACCACACCCCGCTCACGTCCGCCGAACGGGTGCCGTTCCCCTCCTTCGGGCTGACGCGCCGGGCAGGCCCTGTGCATTCCCTTGACGGAAAGAAACTTCCCGAATATTGGTGTGCCTACGGAAGTTTCCTTCAGCCGGTTCTCCACCAGAAGGAGCGCACGTGCCCTCCAGACGCACCGTCCTCGCCGCGACCGCGGGCGTCACCGCGGGACTGACCGTCGGCAACAGCGCGTACGCCTTCGGCTCGGACGACAAGAACTCCGACAACAAGAACTCCGACGACAAGAAACTCCGCTCCCTCATCTCCCGTATGACCCTTGAGGAGAAGGTCGGCCAGCTGTTCGTGATGCGGGTCTACGGCCACTCCGCCACCGCCCCCGACCAGGCCGACATCGATGCCAACCTCAAGGAGATCGGCGTCCGTACGGCCGCCGAGCTGGTCGCCAGGTACCGCGTCGGTGGGATCATCTACTTCACCTGGGCGCACAACACCCGGAGCCCGCGGCAGATCGCCGAACTGTCGAACGGGATCCAGCAAGCCTCCCTGGGCCAGCCGCGCGGCCTCCCCGTGCTCATCGCCACGGACCAGGAGCACGGCGCCGTCTGCCGGATCGGTGAGCCCGCCGCCCTCTTCCCGGGCGCGATGGCCATGGGAGCGGGCGGCTCGCGCGCCGACGCCCGTACCCTCGGCCGGATCTCCGGCGCGGAGCTGCGGGCGATGGGAATCCGGCAGGACTACTCCCCCGACGCCGACGTCAACGTGAACCCGGCCAACCCCATCATCGGCGTACGGTCCTTCGGTGCCGACCCGGACGCGGCCGGCGCGCTGGTCGCCGCCGAGGTGCAGGGGTACCAGGACGCCGGGGTCGCGGCCACCGCCAAGCACTTCCCGGGGCACGGCGACACCGCCGTCGACAGCCACACCGGCTTCCCGGTCATCACGCACAGCCGGGAGCTGTGGGAGAAGCTGGACGCGGTCCCGTTCCGGGCGGCGGTGAAGGCGGGCATCGACTCGATCATGACGGCGCACATCCAGTTCCCGGCGCTGGACGACTCCGGCGACCCCGCGACCCTCTCCCACCCGGTCCTCACCGGCATCCTGCGCGGCGAACTCGGCTACGACGGGGTCGTGGTGACCGACTCGCTGGGCATGGAAGGCGTGCGCACCAAGTACGGCGACGACCGTGTGCCCGTGCTCGCCCTGAAGGCCGGGGTCGACCAGCTCCTCAACCCGCCCACGCTGGACGTGGCCTGGAACGCCGTCCTGAAGGCCGTACAGGACGGGGAGCTGACCGAGGCGCGGCTGGACGAGTCGATCCTGCGGGTCCTGCGGCTGAAGTCCCGGCTGGGGCTGCTCGACCGGCCGTACGTCAACACCAAGGACGTCGGCCGGGTGGTGGGCACGGCCCGGCACCTCGCCGTCGCCGACCGGATCGCCGAGCGCACCACCACCCTGCTGGTCAACGAGGGCGGGCTGCTGCCGCTGTCCCACCGCACGCACGGCAGGGTGCTGGTGGTGGGCGCCGACCCGGCCTCCCCGTCCGGTACGACGGGCCCGCCCACCGGCGTACTCGCCACCGCCCTCACCGAACTCGGCTTCACCACGGCCGTGCTGGCCACCGGTACGGATCCGGCCGCGGCGACGATCGACAAGGCGGTGGCGGCGGCGCAGGAGGTGGACGCGGTGGTCGTCGGGACGTACAACGTGACGGCGGGCGGCGGACAGCAGCGGCTGGTGGAGAAGTTGGTCGCGACCGGCCGGCCGGTGGTGGCGGTGGCCGTGCGCAACCCGTACGACATCGCCCAACTGCCCACCGTGCGGGCCTGTCTGGCGTCCTACTCCTGGACGGACGTCGAACTGCGGGCCGCGGCCCGGGTGATCGCCGGGCGGGTCGCGCCGCGCGGCAGGCTGCCGGTGCCGGTGCAGCGGGCGGACGATCCGACGCAGGTGCTGTACCCGATCGGCCACGGGCTGACGTACTAGACGTACGTAATAGATCGGGCGTAACGCCCCCAACGGGCGGAAAGCCTCCCGCACAGCTGGCGTGGGCCGTGCCCGCGGGCCACGCTGGCAGGGGGGTCGGTATGTGGAGCAGACGTTGCGCGGGGGTGCTGGTGACGCTCGCCGTCGCCCTGTCGTCGGCCGGGTGCCGGCCGTCCCCGTCCGGGGAGCCGGCGGGCAGCGCGCGGTCGACGGCGAGTCCGACGGTGTCCGGGTACGGCGCGCGGTTCCTCGCGGTCACCGAGTGCAGCTCGTTCGGGACCGCCAGTTTCACCGAGGTGCCCTGCACCAGCGAACGGGCGGCGGCCCGGGTCGTCGCCCGGTACGACGGCACGATCGCCGCCGGACCCGCGTGCCCGGCCACCACCGACTTCGTGCTGCACATCGGCGCCCAGCGCACCGGCGGCGACGTGGACGGTGACGGAACGATCCCGCAGGGCTATGCCTGCATGCGCAACCTGGAGCCGCCGCACCCCGGCGATCCCGGCGGGGGCGGCGGACCGCGCACGATCGTCGGCGACTGCGTCTACGGCTCGGGCCACGGCCAGGTCCGGGAGACCGCCTGTGACGGCTCGGGGAAGCGGACACCGCAGTACACGGTGGTGCGTGCGGTGACCTCGCGGGACCGGTGCCCGGCGTCGACGGCCCTGTACGTCCAGCTCGGCGGCGAACGGCCGGTGGGCTGCGCCCGCCGCGTGTGAACGCTCCATGTCGGCCTCGGCCGCGGCCGGGTTTCTCCCCCTAAGGTGGGCCGATGCGTGCGGAGATCGGGCTCCTGCTCGCCGTGCCCGAGCTCTCCATGCCGTCCTTCGCCGAACTCGCCGGGCATCTGCTGCGGGAGGCGGCCGGCCATGGCGGAAGGCATCGGAGCACCTGCCGTCACACCAGGGGGAATCAGAGGGGCGTAAGGGCGTTCAGCACAGAATCCAGCCGGAACTCACCGAGCTGCGGCCCACCGCGCCCTTGACCCAGACGCACCGGTGCCCGGCGTGCACGGTCACCGGGCCCGCGTGGTACTGGTACTTGCCCTTGTCGACGACCGGGCGGTTGCCGCGGGCCTGGACGCTGACGGACATCATGCGCTTGCCGCCGGAGTTCCTGGGGAGCGTGACCGCGCAGACGTAGCCGCCCTGCCGGTAGATGTGCACGATGCCGGTGGCGAAGGGCAGGGTCCGCACCTGGCGCCCGGCGCAGTTGCCCGCCGTCACGGCCTGGGCCTCGGCCGGTACCACGAGGGCGAGCGCCCCGGAGGCGGCCAGCGCGGCCGCACCGAGCGCCAGCCGCCGCCGTATCGCACCACTGTTCACAGTCGTCCCCTCCCGCACCGCCCCGCAGCTGTGCCCCAGCCATGACCGTACTGATGTACGGACGCACGACATATGTCGGATGGTTGCACGACCGTCAGCGACCCGATCACCCGCCCTGGACCACGCCAGGTCAGGACGCCGGCGGCTCAGCGGGTCGCGCCGACGGGCTCCTCCGGTTCCTCGGACTGGCCGATGAAGGTGCGCCACAGTCGGGCGTAGTGGCCGTCGCGGGCGAGGAGTTCGTCGTGGGTGCCGTCCTCGGCGACCCGGCCGTGGTCCATGACCACCACCCGGTCGGCACGGGCCGCGGTGGTCAGCCGGTGGGCGACGACCAGGGTGGTACGACGGCCCGTGAGACGGTCGGTGGCGATGTTGACCTGGGCCTCCGTCGCCAGGTCGAGGGCCGCCGTCGCCTCGTCGAGGAGCAGGACGTCGGGGTCGACGAGTTCCGCGCGGGCCAGGGCGATCAGCTGGCGCTGGCCCGCCGAGAGGTTGCGGCCGCGCTCGGCCACCTCGTGGAGGTAGCCGCCGTCGAGGGTGGCGATCATCTCGTGGGCGCCGACCGCGCGGGCCGCCGCCTCCACCTCGGCGTCGGTGGCGTCCGGACGGCCGTAGGCGATGGCGTCCCGGACGGTCCCCTGGAAGAGGTACGCCTCCTGCGGGACCACTCCGAGCCGGTGCCGGTAGGAGGTGAGGTCCAGGGTGCGCAGATCCGTGCCGTCGACCGTCACCCGGCCGCCCGTCGGGTCGTAGAACCGCGCGACCAGCTTGACGAGGGTCGACTTGCCGGCGCCGGTCTCGCCGACGAAGGCGACCGTCTGCCCGGCGGGGATCGTCAGGTCGATCCCGCCGAGGGCTTCTTCGTCGTTCCCGTACGCGAAGTGCACGTCCTCGAAGGCGATCTCGCCCCGGAGTTCGGTCGCCTCCCGCGGCTGGTCCGCGGCCCGCGTCGACGTCTGCTCGCGGAGCAGTTCCTGGATGCGGCCGAGGGAGACGGTGGCCTGCTGGTAGCCGTCGAAGACCTGGGAGAGCTGCTGGACGGGTGCGAAGAACAGGTCGATGTAGAGGAGGTAGGCGACCAGGGCACCGGTGGTGAGGGTGGCCGCCTCCACCCGGTGCGCGCCCGCCATCAGCACGCCGGCCGCGGCCACCGACGACAGCAGCTGGACGAACGGGAAGTACACCGAAATCAGCCACTGGCCCCGGATACGGGCCCTGCGGTAGCTCTCGCTGCGCTCGGTGAAACGGCGCCCGCTGTCCCCCTCGCGCCGGAAGGCCTGCACGATCCTGAGGCCCGACACCGACTCCTGGAGGTCGGCGTTCACCACCGACACCCGCTCACGGGCGAGTTCGTACGCCTTCACGCTGGCCCGGCGGAAGAAGAAGGTCGCGACGATCAGCGGGACCAGGGTGGTGAACACGACCAGCGCGAGCTGTACGTCGATCACCAGCAGGACGACCATGATGCCGAAGAAGGTGACGACGGAGACGAAGGCGGTGACCAGCCCGGTCTGCAGGAAGGTCGAGAGCGCGTCGACGTCGGTCGTCATCCGGGTCATGATCCGGCCGGTCAGCTCCCGCTCGTAGTAGTCGAGTCCGAGCCGCTGGAGCTGGGCGAAGATCTTCAGCCGGAGCGAGTAGAGGACGCGTTCGCCGGTACGTCCGGTCATCCGGGTCTCGCCGATCTGGGCCGCCCACTGGGCCAGTACCGCGAACAGCCCGAGCAGCGAGGCCGCCCAGACCGCGCCGAGCGCCATCTTGGTGACGCCCTGGTCGATGCCGTGCCGGATCAGCACCGGCAGCAGCAGGCCCATGCCGGCGTCCACGGCGACCAGCGCGAGGCTGACGAGCAGGGGACGCCCGAAGCCGCGCAGCAGCCGGCGCAGACCGTAGGAGTCCTCGGGGAGTACGGCCCGGGCCTCGTCGATGTCGGGGGTGTCGGTGGCCGGGGGCAGCGCGTCGACCTGGGCGAGGAGTTCGGGGGTGGCCGGGGTGCCGGCGAGGGCGAGGTCCCTGGGCGTACGGTCGCCGGTCCACAGGCGCGGGGTCACGCCTCGCTCGGCGTCGAACTCCGCGTCCAGTTCGTCCCGGACCGTCGTGTCCTCTTGCGGGATCACGGGGAGGGCGTGGCCCGGGGAGACCCCGCCCAGCTCGTCGGGGTCGGTGAGCAGCCGGCGGTAGAGGGCGGACCGCTCCTGGAGCTCCTCGTGGGTGCCGATGTCGGCGAGCCGGCCGCCGTCGAGGACGGCGATGCGGTCGGCGAGGTTGAGGGTGGAGCGGCGGTGCGCGATGAGGAGGGTGGTGCGGCCGCGCATCACGTGTTTGAGCGCCTCATGGATCTCGTGCTCCACGCGGGCGTCGACGGCCGAGGTGGCGTCGTCGAGGACGAGCAGGCGGGGGTCGGTCAGCAGGGCGCGGGCGAGGGCGACGCGCTGGCGCTGGCCGCCGGAGAGGGTGAGGCCCTGCTCGCCGACCTTGGTGCCGTAGCCCTCGGGCAGCTCGTCGATGAAACGGTCCGCCTGGGCGGCGCGGGCGGCTTCCCGGATCTCCTCGTCGGTCGCGTCGGGGCGGCCGTAGGCGATGTTGTTGCGGACCGTGTCGGAGAAGAGGAAGGAGTCCTCCGGGACCAGGCCGATGGCCGCCCGCAGCGAGTCGAAGGTCAGCTCGCGGACGTCGTGGCCGCCGACCAGGACGGCGCCGTGGGTGACGTCGTAGAAGCGCGGCAGGAGCAGGGAGACCGTGGACTTGCCGGAGCCGGAGGAGCCGACGACGGCGAGGGTCTCGCCCGGCCGGATCTCGAAGCTGAGCCCGTTCAGCACCGGGCGTTCATGGTCGTACCCGAAGGACACGTCGTCGAACTCGACGGTCGCGGGCGCGTCGGCGGGAAGGGTCTTCGTGCCCTCCTTCAGGGTCGGCTCGGTGTCGATCAGCTCCAGGACGCGCTCGGTGCCGGCGCGGGCCTGCTGGCCGACCGTGAGGACCACGGCGAGCATCCGGACCGGGCCGACCAGCTGGGCGAGGTAGGAGGAGAAGGCGACGAAGGTGCCGAGGGTGATGTGACCGCGGACCGCCAGCCAGCCGCCGAGCGCCAGCATGGCGACCTGGCCGAGGGCCGGGACGGACTGCAGGGCCGGGGTGAACCTGCTGTTCAGCCGGATGGTGCGCAGGCGTCCCGCGAAGAGCCTGCGGCCGACCTCCCTGAGCTTGCCGGTCTCCTGCTCCTCCTGCCCGAAGCCCTTCACCACGCGGACGCCACTCACGGCACCGTCGACCACGCCGGCGACGGCGGCGGCCTGGGCCTGGGCGTACCAGGTGGCGGGGTGGAGCTTGTTGCGGCTGCGCTTGGCGATCCAGTACAGGGCCGGGGCGACGGCGAGGGCCACCAGGGTGAGCGGCAGCGACAGCCAGGCCATGATGCCGAGGGAGATCAGGAAGAGGAGGACGTTGCCGATGGTCATGGGCAGCATGAAGAGCAGGCCCTGGATCAGCTGGAGGTCGCTCGTCGCCCGGCCGACCACCTGACCGGTGGACAGCTCGTCCTGCCGCCGTCCGTCGAGCCGGGTGATGGTGTCGTACATCTCGGTCCGCAGGTCGTGCTGGACGTCGAGGGCGAGCCGGCCGCCGTAGTAGCGACGGACGAAGGTGGCCACGTAGACGAGGACGGCGGCGCCGACCAGGGCACCGGCCCAGGGGCCCATGGCCCGGCTGTGGTCACCGATCACGTCGTCGATGATCACCTTGGTGATCAGGGGTACGACGGCCAGTACGGCCATACCGGCCAGCGAGGACCCGAGCGCGAGTACGACGTACCTGGGATGCCGCCAGGCATACTCCGCCAGCCTGCGCGCCCAGCCCTGCCGCCGCTCCCCCTGTTGCGCTGCCACGCGGTGCCTCCCGTTCGCCCTCTTCTTCCGCATGACCACAACACGGACGGAACCGGATTTCATCCCTCCGCAACAATTCTCGGGCGATGGTCGCAGGAGGGCTCGGTCCACGGACCTGGGCCCCCTCGCTCCGGCGGGCAGGGCTTGACCTCAAGTGCGGTCGAGTTTCTACGGTCGGCGGTGTCGAACCACTCAGGCACAGACGGAGGTACCGGCCGTGGAGTACTCGCACAGCGACGCCGAACTGATCCACCAGCCCATCGGCTACTGGAGCTGGGCCGCCCACAAGGCCGTCGTCACCCGCGCCCGGGCCGCCCTCGCGGAGATCGGCACCACCCAGCCGCAGTGGTGGGTCCTGGGCCAGGTCGCCCGGGCCGACGGCGACGGGACCCGGGACGAGGTGTCCCGCATCCTCCGGGGCTACCTCGACACCGGCCCGGAGGCCATGGAGGAGGAGATCGACAGCACCATCGCCCACGGGTGGATCACCCAGGCCCCGGGCGGCCTCCTGAGCCTCACGGAAGAGGGCCGGGCCTTCTACGGCAAGGCCGCGGCCGTCCAGGCCGAGCTGCAGGCGGAGCGCCACGCGGGCATCTCCGACGAGGAGTACCTGACCACCCTCAAGGTGCTGCAGCGCTTCATCCACAACACGGGCGGGAGCGCCTGGCACCACTAGGTGTTCCGTCCGGACGTCTCCTCCGTTCGCGGCGGTCCGGCGAAGGCAGCAGACTGGGGCCGCCGGCCGGTCACCCGCAGGAGGTCGCCATGGCGACGCTGCTGTCCGTCAACGTGGGAATGCCCGAGGACGTCCCCTGGCAGGGAAGGACCGTCCGCACCGGGGCGTGGAAGTCCCCCGTGCCCGGCCGCCGCATGGTGCGGCGGCTGAACGTCGAGGGAGACGGCCAGGGCGACCTGGCCGGGCACGGCGGCGAGATCCGGGCCGTGCTCGTCTACCAGCTGGACTCCTACCGGTACTGGCGGAAGAAGCTCGGCCGCGACGACCTGACCTTCGGGATCTTCGGGGAGAACTTCACCGTCGACGGCCTGCCCGACGACGAGGTGTGCATCGGCGACCGGTACCGGATCGGCGAGGCGGAGTTCGAGGTCACCCAGCCCCGCGTCACCTGCTACCGCGTCGGCATGCGCCTGGGCGAGCCCGGCATGGCCGCCCTCCTGGTCGCCCACCACCGCCCCGGCTTCTACCTGCGGGTACTCACCGAGGGTCACGTCCAGGCCGGCGACGGAATCACCCTCACCCGCAAGGGGCCGGGCGAACTCAGCGTCGCCGACACCGACGCGCTGCTCTACCTCCCCGGCCGCGACCCCGCGAAGCTGCGCACCGCGCTGGACATCCCCGCCCTCAGCCCCGGCTGGCAGCAGTCCTTCCGTGAGCTCGCCGCCGCCGGGCGGCCCGGGGAGGAGCCGGGGTGGCCGGGCTTCCGGCCCCTGCGCGTCACCCGTATCGTCCGCGAGACCGCCGACATCTCCTCCGTCTACCTGGACACCGTCGACGGCACCCCGCTGCCGGCGGCCCGCCCGGGCCAGTACCTCTCCCTCCGTCCCGCCGCCGGGGCGGCCGTCCACGAGGTGCGCAGCTACTCCCTGTCCTCGGCGCCGCCCGTGGCCGACGGCTACCGGATCAGCGTCAAGCACGAACCCCACGGGAAGGTCAGCGGCTACATCCACGCCGGGCTCCGCCCCGGGGACCTCGTGGACGTCGCCGCCCCACGCGGCACGTTCGTCCTCGAAGACGGCACCGGCCCGGTCGTCCTCGCCTCCGCCGGCATCGGTGTCACTCCCGTGCTCGCCATGCTCCACCGGCTCGCCGCGGCCCGGGACCCGCGTCCCCTCTGGTGGCTCCACACCGCCCACGACCGCGCCCACCACGCCTTCGCGGCCGAGGCCCGGGCCCTCCTCGCCCGGCTCCCCGACGCCCGCGAGCACCTCTACTACACGGCCGACGGCCCACGCCCCGGCGAGGACCGGGTCACCCGGGGCCGCCCCACCGCCGCGTCACTCGCCGCCCTCGGGATCCCGCCCGACGCCGACGCCTACCTGTGCGGACCGACCGCCTTCATGGACGACCTCGGCGACATCCTGCGCGACCACGGTCTGCGCCCCGAGCGGATCCACACGGAACGGTTCAGCGCGCTCACCGCCATCAACCCCGGCGTCACCCCCACCGCCGCGGTCCGGCCGCACCAGCCCTCCGGTCCGCCGGGCCCCGGCCCGCTCGTCACCTTCGCCCGCAGCGGCGTCTCCACCCCGTGGTCACCCGCCCACGCCTCGCTCCTCGAACTCGCCGAGGCCTGCGACATCCCCACCCGCTGGTCGTGCCGCACCGGCGTCTGCCACACCTGCGTCACCCCGCTGGTGACAGGCGACGTCGTCTACACCACCCCGCCGCTCGAACTCCCCGAGCCCGGCACCGTCCTCGTCTGCTGCAGCACCCCGGCCACCGAGGCCGTCCTCGACCTCTGACCCGGGCGGCACGGCCGCGACAGCCGCGGCGACCGGCACCTCCGCCGTCGCCGTGCCGGTAACGACTCGTCAAACCCTGCCCCGCCCGTACAACCATTCGTGCGAACTCGCGAGTCAATCCGGGTATGACACACCGGATATCGAGACGCGCCAAGGTACTGGTGGCGATCGCAGGCGGGGCCGCGTTCACCGCGGGGGTGGCCGCACCCGCCTCGGCAGCCGCTCCCACCGTCAGCTGCACGTCCGCGAAGGCGGGCCTCGCCGCGAAGCTGAAGAAGGACATCACCGCGGCGATGGCGAACCGCAGGGGGACCATCGCCGTCGGGCTCTACGACCGGTCCACGAAGACCACGTGCACGCTCCGTGCCACCACCCACTACGACTCGGCGAGCACCGTGAAGGTGACCGTGCTGGCCACGCTGCTGTGGGACGCCAAGAAGCACAACCGCTACCTGACGGCAACCGAGCAGTCGCTGGCCAAGGCAATGATCACCAAGTCGGACAACGACGCGACCACGAAACTGTGGAAGCAGCTCGGCCTGACGAAGATCAAGGGGTTCCTGACGGCCGCCGGGATGACCCAGACCACGCCGGGCGCCAACGGCTACTGGGGCCTCACCCAGATCGACGTCCACGACGAGCAGCGGCTGCTCACCATGATCACCGCCAAGAACACCGTCCTGAGCGACAACTCACGGGCGTACATCCAGAAGCTGATGGGAGAGGTCATCTCGTCCCAGCGCTGGGGCACCCCGTACGGCGTCCCGTCCGGGGTCTCCGTGCACGTCAAGAACGGCTGGCTGTCGCGGTCCACGCACGGCTGGCGGGTGCACAGCCTCGGCACCTTCAAGGGCGGCGGCCACGACTACATGATGACCGTGCTGACCCACGACAACAGCACCATGAACTACGGGATCACCACGATCCAGGGCATCGCGAAGGCCATCCACAAGGACCTGGCGGCGAGTTGAGCGCTCGAGTCATGGCCGGGGCACGCTTCTCCGGCCATGACCCGGCCCGGTCCCGCCCCGGTCCCGCCCTGGTCCCGCCCTGACCTGAACTGACCTGACCGACCTTTCATGAGCGGGTCTCCCGCCCTTCACCGATCCGGCTTACGGTGACGGCCATGCGCCTGCGAACCGTACTCGCCACCGTCACCGCCGGCCTGGCGACGGCCACCTGTCTGTCCGCCGCCGGACCCGCCGCCGCGTCCGCCAACTCCAGCCCGGCCAACGCCTGTTCGTCCACGGTCTCCATCGACGGCTTCTCCGACGCCCTCGACAAGACGACCTTCGACGGCACCTTCGTCGGCAACTTCTCCGCGCTCGCCCTGGACCGGCACGGCTCCCTGGCCGCTCTCTCCGACCGCTCCTCGCTCTTCGACCTGGACGCGAAGACGCTCGCACCGGAGATGGTCGTCCAGCTCGCCGACGAGAACGGCGCCGCGCTGGACTCCGAGGGTCTGGTCGTGGACCGCGACGGCACCCGGCTGGTCACCTCCGAGACCGAGCCGTCGATCCGCCGCTACTCGGTGGACGGCAGGATCCTGGACCGCCTCCCCGTGCCGTCGTCGCTGCTGGTGTCCCCCGCCGGGCGGGCCACCACCAACCAGACCTTCGAGGGCCTGACCCTCCTGAACGGCGGCCGCACCCTGCTGGCCTCCATGGAGTACGCCCTCTCCGGCGACACCGCCGGGATCGTCCGCTTCCAGACCTGGCAGCGCACCGAGGGCGACCACTTCAGGCTGTCGGCCCAGTACGCGTACCGCACCGACGACCCGATCCTCGGCGTCCCCGAGGTCCAGGCGCTGCCCGACGGCCGCCTGCTCGTCCTGGAACGCGGCTTCACCGCCGGCGTCGGCAACACCGTCCGCCTCTTCCTGGCCGACCCGCGGCACGCCACCGACACCAGCGGCATCGGGAACCTCACCGGGCAGGCCGGCGTACGGCTGATCGCGAAGACCCTGCTGACGGACATCGCGACCTGCCCGACCCTGGGCGCCACGGCCAAGCAGCCGCAGCCCAGCCCGCTCCTCGACAACATCGAGGGCATGGTGGTCACGGGCCGCTCCAAGGGCGCGTACAAGGTCCTCCTGGTCAGCGACGACAACCAGAACGCGGCCCAGACGACCCGGTTCTACCGGCTGTCCGTCCGTACGCACTGAGACACCGGCCGACTACGGAGGGCGGTCGCACCGGCCGCCCTCTTACCCGGATCTCACCCACCCACAGCTTGCGCCCAGGATCGGCACAGCCCTCACCCATCGGCCGTCTGCATGGTGGGCTGGTGACATCTGCCACCGATCCCATTCCCCCCACGACCGTGTCCCCCGACTGGGCGCCGCCCACGGCGACCCCCGCGGCTCCCCTGCCGGACAAGGCGCCGCGCTGGTCGCTGCCCGCGCTGATCGCGATCCTGATCCTGGCGGCGGTGCTCTACTCCTGGAACCTCTCCGGTTCCAACATGAACACCTTCTACAGCGGCGCCATCTGGGCCGGTACGAAGAGCTGGAAGGCCTGGTTCTTCGGTTCGCTGGACCCGGGCAACTTCCTCACCGTCGACAAACCGCCGTTCGCGACCATGGTCATGAGCCTGTCGTGCCGGATCTTCGGCTTCGGGACCTGGCAGATGATGGTGCCGCAGGTCGCGGCCGGCCTGGGCGCGATCTGGATCCTGCACGCGAACGTGAAGCGGATCTGGGGGTACGGCGCGGCGACCGTCGCCGCGCTGGTGCTCGCGCTGACCCCGATCACCGTCGCGATCAACCGCGACAACAACCCCGACACGATCCTGGTCTTCCTGATGGTCGCGGGCGCGGCGCTCGCGTTCCGCGCCACCCGTGACGAGAAGCTGCTCCCACTGCTCGGCTCGGCGGCCTGCTTCGGCCTCGCCTTCAACACCAAGCTGCTCGCGGGCTGGATCGCACTCCCGGCCGTCTTCGCGCTCTACCTGTACGCGTCGAAGGCCCCCTGGGTGAAGCGGATCGTCAACCTGGCGCTCGCCGCGGTGGTGCTGGCCGTCTCCAGCTTCTGGTGGGCGATCGCCGTCTCCCTCGTCCCGGCCTCCGACCGCCCGTACATCGGCGGCTCCACGGACGGCTCGGCCTGGGACCTGATCATGGGGTACGACGGTCTCGGCCGCGTCTTCGGCGGCGAGGGCAACGGCGCCGGGGGCGGAGGTGGGGGCGGCGGCTTCTCCGGCTCCGCCGGTCTCGGCCGGATGTTCAACGACATCCTCGGCGGCCAGATCTCCTGGCTGCTGCCCTTCTCCGCGATCGCCCTGATCGGCGGCCTGGTGCTGTGCGGCCGCGCTCCCCGCACCGACCTCCGCCGGATGGCGCTGGTCCTGTGGGGCGGCTGGACCCTCCTGCACTACGTGATCTTCGCGACCGCGCAGGGCACCATGCACCCGTACTACACGACCGCGCTGGCCCCCGGCATCGCGGCGCTGTGCGGCGGCGGTGGCGTGATGCTGCTGGACGCGTTCAGGAACGACAAGCGCTGGATCTGGGTCCTCCCCGCCGCCTTCGGCGTCACCGGCATCTGGGCGATCGTCCTGCTCCGCCGTGCCTCCGGCTGGAACACCTGGCTGTGGCCGACGATCGGCGTCCTGACGGTGGCCGGCATCGTGGGCATGATCCTCTTCCTCCCCCACGCTCGGCTTCGCTCGAGCGGGGGGACCCCCATCGGCAACCGGTCCCGCCTCTTCACCGCCTCGGTGGCGGCGGCCGTGATCGCGGCGCTGGCCGGTCCGACGGCCTACGCGGCGGCGGACCCGTTCGGCGGCTCCGTCGGCGGCGGCATGGGCGGTACGAACCCGACGGCCGGCCCCTCGACGGGCAGCGGCGGCTTCGGCGGCGGTCCCGGCGGTGGCGGCGGCAACCGGGGCGGCTTCCCGGGCGGGCAGAACGCCGAGGCCCGCGGCGAGATGGGCGGCGGCTTCCCCGGCGGCACGAACGGCGAGGCGCCGGGCGGCGGTACGGGCGCGACCGGCGGCACCGGCGGTCCTGGCGGTACCAACGGTCAGGCGCCCGGCGGCACCCAGCAGGGCGGCGGCTTCCCCGGCGGCACGAACGGTGAAATGCCGGGCGGCGCGGCCGGCGGTACCGGTGGCACCGGCGAGACAGCCGGCGGCACCGGTCAGCGCGGCGGCTTCGGCGGCGGTGGCATGGGCGGTGGCATGGGCGGCGGCGTGAGCAGCGACCTGATCGCCTACCTGAAGAAGCACATGGACGGCGCCACCTGGCTGCTCGCGGTCTCCAACTCCCAGACCGCGTCCCAGATCGAGCTGAGCGCCGAGGAGCCCGTGATCTCCATGTGGGGCTTCACCGGATCCGACAAGGCGATGACCGTCGCCAAGCTGAAGGAACTGGTGAAGGCGGGCAAGCTGCACTACATCCAGGTCGGCGGCGGCGGTATGGGCATGGGCGGCAACAACACGCTCAGCTCCGAGGTGACCAGCTGGGTGCAGAAGAACGGGACGGCGGTGAAGGAGAGCGCGTACAGCAAGAGCACGAGCACGACGGAGAGCTCGACCTCGAACTCCAAGTCCTCGACGTCTTCGTCCTCTTCGTCCGCTACATCGACGCTCTACCGGCTCGACCCGTCGGACGTCAGCTGACGTAGTCCCGACACCGAAGAGACCCCCGACCACACGGTCGGGGGTCTTTTTTTACGTCCCGTTCACCTCCGCGTCCTCATGTTCATGTCACCCTCCTTCTTGCCGCCTCATCAACCCGCGTAGATGGGAAACTCTTTATGCTGGCGACACGCATACGGCACTGGAAGTCGGTGGCGCTGACGACCGCCGCCGTCCTGGTCGGCCTGACCGCCCCGGCGCTGACGGCGACTCCGGCCGCCGCGACGACCACCGCGTACGACTCGACGTACTACAAGAACGCGATCGGCAAGACGGGGACGACCCTCAAGTCGTCCCTGCACACGATCATCAGCGCGAACGTCACCAAGCTGTCGTACTCGGCCCTGTGGGACGCCCTGAAGAAGACCGACCAGGACCCGAACAACAGCAGCAACGTGATCCTGCTGTACTCGGGTATCTCGCGCAGCAAGACCCTCAACGGCGGTGACAGCGGCGACTGGAACCGTGAGCACGTGTGGGCGATCTCGCACGGCGACCTCACCACCTCCACCGGCCCCGGCACGGACCTGCACCACATCCGGCCCGAGGACGTGGCGGTCAACGGCAAGCGCGGCAACCTCGACTTCGACGAGGGCGGCTCCACCTTCACCAACAGCGGCGGCAGCAAGGTCGACTCGGACTCCTTCGAGCCGCGCGACGCCGTCAAGGGCGATGTGGCCCGCATGATCCTCTACATGGCCGTCCGCTACGAGGGCGACGACGGCTTCGCGAACCTGGAGCCCGACGACAAGGTCGCCAACGGCAGCAACCCGTACATCGGCAAGCTCTCGGTCCTCAAGCAGTGGAACGACGAGGACCCGCCGGACTCCTTCGAGGAGAACCGCAACGACGTCATCTACAGCACCTACCAGCACAACCGGAACCCGTTCATCGACCACCCGGAGTGGGTCGAGGCGATCTGGTAGGAGCCGGGAGAAACGACGGCCGTACAGGTGCGCCTGTACGGCCGTCGTCGCAGGTCACCGTTCGCGTGCGTCGCGAGTGGGAAACGTGCTGGTATCGATCTTCACGCGTTCTCCCGTGGCCAGTGTGAAACTGACCGTCTCACCGTACGGAACCTCGACGGCCTGTCCGTGATGAGCACGTCCCCGAAGACCCGCTCGCGAGCGATACCCGCGGCCTTGACCGCATCCTTCACATCGGAAACGGTCCAATCCTGCTCGGGGCTCTGCGGGGTCATGATCACCCTTCCGTCGAAGACCTCGACCTTGAAGCCTTCGGGGATTCCGCCTCGCTCGATCAGGTCGCTCATGATGGACACGGCAGCTCACCTCCTCCCTGCACTATGTCGCTCGCCCCACACCTCCGGTGATGTTGAACGACTAGTTCGCTCACACAGGTGAAGCCGATCTTGGACTCGGGCGTGTCCGGGTGATCGCCCAGGAGCATGGGGGCGCCCCGGTGGTTCCGCCGGGGCGTCCCCAACTCCCTTTTTCGGAGCGTCCCGTGAAGTTTCGTAGCTGGTCCCTCGCTGCCGCGCTCGCGCTGACCGCGCTGGTGGTGCCCGCCCAGAGTGCCTCCGCACAGGCGGCCGCCGCCCCCTCCTGTCCCGACGGCTCGGTGTGCTTCTGGAGCGGGGAGGGCTTCGGCGGCGACTACTGGGAGTGGACGGCCCGCAGCGGCTACCGCGACATGCCGCCGGGCCTCCACGACCACGTCGGCTCCTTCGTCGCCTCCACCCGCGCCTGCTTCGTCAACTGGTCGCCGACCGAGAAGCGCGACGTCTTCAACGGCGACTGGCGCTCCCAGTACCGCGGCGACTTCGGC
The DNA here is from genome assembly GCF_040682795.1 of Streptomyces sp. NPDC051105. Lineage (NCBI taxonomy): Bacteria > Bacillati > Actinomycetota > Actinomycetes > Kitasatosporales > Streptomycetaceae > Streptomyces > Streptomyces sp. NPDC051105. Next base: position 231,021 of record NZ_JBFBBR010000011.1, read on the forward strand.
GGGCGGATCGACGGGGTGGGCGCCGGCGCCTGCTGAACCGGTCACCGCCCCACCGGGCCGGCCGGTAGGGGGCCCTGCCCGGGGTACTTCGCGCTCAGCCCAGGTGCGTCGGCGCGAACATCCGCAGCAGGGCCGGGAGCACGACCACCGAGGGCCCCGGAGCGGCCAGGGCCTTCGCCAGGTCCGTCTCCAGGGTCTCCGGGGTGGTGCGGACGCCGGGGACGCCGAAGGACTCGGCGAGCGCCACGTAGTCGGGGCGGGCCAGTTCCGTCGCCGTGGCCTCGCCGAACGAGTCCGTCATGTACTCGCGCAGGATGCCGTAGCCGCCGTCGTCCACGATGAGCCAGGTGACCGGGAGGTCGTGCTGCCTCGCCGTCGCCAGTTCCGCGATGGAGTAGAGGGCACCGCCGTCGCCGGACACCGCGAGGACCGGGCGGGTCGGGTCGGCGGCGGCCGCGCCGAGCGCCGCCGGGAAGCCGTAGCCGAGACCGCCGGCGCCCTGGGCCGAGTGCATGAGGTTGGTGCCCTGCGGGTCGAACGCCGACCACGCCCAGTAGGCCAGGATCGTCATGTCCCAGAAGGAGGGGGACGTCCGCGGGAGGGCCCGGCGGACCGCCGCCAACACGTCCTGTTCCAGGGTGAGTTCCTGGGCGACGATGCGCTCCGAGACCCGGGACAGCAGGTCCCGTACCCGGTCGGCCGCCGTGTCGTCCGCGCGGGGCGACACCGTCTCCAGCAGGGCCTGGAGCCCGAGCCGGGCGTCCGCGTGGATGCCGAGGGCCGGGTGGTTGGACTCCAGCTTGCCGAGGTCCGCCTCGATCTGGACGACCCGGCCGCGAGGCTTGAACGTGTGGTAGTTCGAGGAGAGTTCGCCCAGGCCCGAGCCCACGACCAGCAGGACGTCCGCGTCCTCCAGGAAGTCCGTGGTGTGGCGGTCCTCCAGCCAGGACTGGAGGGAGAGCGGGTGGTTCCAGGGGAAGGCGCCCTTGCCGCCGAAGGTGGTGACCACCGGCGCGTTCAGCGTCTCGGCCAGCTGCCGGAGCTTGCCCGACGCGTCCGCCCGTACCACTCCCCCGCCCGCGATGATCGCCGGGCGGGCCGCGCGGGACAGCAGGTCGGCCGCCACCGCGGTCAGTTCGGGGCGCGGCGGCAGCTCGTCCGGGGTGGCGTCCATCGCCGTCACCACCGGGAGCGATGTCGGAGCCAGCAGCACGTCCTGCGGGATCTCCACCCACACCGGGCCGTGCGGGGCGGAGAGGGCCGACTGCCAGGCCGCCGCGAGCGCGGAGGGGATCTGCGACTGGGTGCGGACGGTGTGCACCGACTTCACCACGCCCCGGAAGGAGGCCGACTGGTCCGGGAGTTCGTGGAGGTAGCCGTGCCGGCCGCCGCCGAGGCCGGCGGTGGGGATCTGGCTGCTGATCGCCAGCACGGGCGCGGAGGCCGAGGCCGCCTCCTGGAGCGCGGCCAGCGAGGTCAGCGCGCCGGGGCCGGTGGACAGCAGCAGCGGGGCCGCCTCGCCGGTGATCCTGCCGTACGCGTCCGCCGCGAAGCCCGCGTTGTTCTCCACCCGCAGTCCGACATAGCGGAGGCAGGAGCGGCGCAGGGCGTCGAACATGCCGAGGGCGTGCTGGCCGGGCAGTCCGAAGACGGTCGTCGCGCCGAGCCCGGCCAGCGTCTCCACGACCAGGTCCCCGCCGTTGCGGCCGGCGGGCGGGTTGAGGGCTGCGGCCGTCTGCGCCTGCGTCGGGCGGAGTACCAGGTCGTGGTCGTGGGTCACTTCGAACGAGCCTCGGCAATCTGACGGGTCATGATCGTGGTCAGTTCGTAGGCGGTGTGCGAGGCCGCCACCGACGTGATCTCCGCGTGGTCGTACGCGGGGGCCACCTCGACGACGTCCGCCGAGACGAGGTTGCAGGAGGAGAGTCCGCGCAGGATCTCCAGCAGCTCCCTGGAAGTCATACCACCCGCTTCCGGCGTGCCGGTGCCGGGGGCGTGGGCGGGGTCCAGGCAGTCGATGTCGATGGAGATGTACAGGGGGCGGTCGCCGATGCGCTGGCGGAGCTGGTCGGCCACCTCGTCGGCGCCCCGGCGGTAGATGTCCGCCGAGGTCACGATGCCGAAGCCCATCTTCTCGTCGTCGGTCAGGTCCTGCTTGCCGTACAGCGGGCCGCGGGTGCCGACGTGGGAGAGGGCCGAGGTGTCGAGGATGCCCTCCTCGACCGCCCGGCGGAACGGGGTGCCGTGGGTGTACTCGGCGCCGAAGTAGGTGTCCCAGGTGTCGAGATGGGCGTCGAAGTGGAGGAGGGCGACCGGGCCGTGCTTCCTGGCCACCGAGCGCAGCAGCGGCAGGGCGATGGTGTGGTCGCCGCCCAGGGTCATCAGCCGGGCGCCGGTGCCGAGCAGCTGGTCGGCGGCGGCCTCGATGGTCTCGACGGCCTCGTTGATGTTGAACGGGTTCACCGCGATGTCCCCGCCGTCCGCGACCTGTGCCAGGGCGAAGGGGGACGCGTCCTGGGCCGGGTTGTAGGGGCGCAGCAGCCGGGACGCCTCGCGGATGGCGTTGCCGCCGAAGCGGGCGCCCGGCCGGTACGAGACACCGGAGTCGAACGGCACGCCCACCACCGCGACGTCGGCGGTGCCGACCTCGTCGAGGCGGGGCAGCCGGGCGAAGGTCGCGGGACCGGCGTACCGCGGGATGCGGGAGGAGTCGACGGGTCCGCGGGGTGTCTCGTTGCTGCTCATGAGGTCATGCCTTCTTTCCTACGCTTCGTCGCGTATGTACTGCTTCTGTCTACGACTTTACTGGGCGGCCGGGACCGGTTCGGACGCGAGTTCGGGAGTCGCGCGGCCCGCGAGCCGTTCCCGCCAGTTGGCCAGCACGGCCGCGTCGGTCGGCCTGGTCGCCAGGGAGACGGCGACATACGCGGCCAGGGAGGAGAGGAGGCCGTAGTAGACGGGCTCGTTGGCGAGGATGCCGTAACCCGCCATCAGGCCGATCACCGCGAGGCCGCCGACGGTCACGGCGGCGAGGGCGCCCTGGACCGTGCCGCGCTTCCACAGCAGTCCGCCGAGAATCGGCACCAGGAGGCCGCCGACCAGCAGGTTGTAAGCCACGGTCAGCGCCTCCACGACGTTGTTGAGCGCGATGGCCGTGCCGATCACCCCGACGCCCATGATCAGGATGAAGACGCGGTTGCCCCGCACCTCGTCATGGTCACCGGACCTCGCCTTCCCCCGGATCCGCGACCAGATGTCGTTGTTGGCCACGGTCGCGCAGGCGATCAGCGCGCCGGAGGAGGTCGACATGACCGCGGCCAGGGCGGCGGCCAGCACCAGCCCCCGCACCCCGACGGGGAGTTCGTCCTTGACGATGGTCGCGAAGGCGTCGTCCGGGCTGCCCAGCTTCGGGTACAGCACCTTGGCGGCCGTACCGATCACGGCACCGGCGAGGGCGTACACCAGGCAGTAGGTGCCGGCGACCGTGCCGCCCCACTTCGCCGTCCGGTCGCCCCGGGCCGTGAACACGCGCTGCCAGATGTCCTGGCCGATGAGCATCCCGAACGTGTAGATCAGCACGTAGGTGAAGATCGTCTCGCCGCCGATGCCCAGCGGGTCGAAGTACGCCGTCGGCAGCTTGGCCTTCATCTCGGCGAAGCCGCCGGCCTTGACCACCGCGATCGGCAGCAGCAGGAGCAGTACGCCGATGGTCTTGACGACGAACTGCACCATGTCCGTCAGGGTGATCGACCACATGCCGCCGAGCGTCGAGTAGGCGACCACGATCGAGCCGCCGAGGACGATCGCGAGCGTCCGGTTCATGTCGAAGAGGACGTCGAAGATCGTGGCGTACGCGATGGTCGAGGTGACGGCGAGCATCAGGGTGTACGCCCACATCACGACGCCCGAGATCACGCCGGCCCGGCCGCCGTACCGCAGGTCCAGCATCTCGGAGACCGTGTACACCTTGAGGCGGGCGATCCGGGCCGAGAAGAAGACCGACAGGGCCAGCAGCCCGAGGCCGATGGTGAAGACCATCCAGGCGCCGGACAGGCCGTACTGGTAGCCGAGGCCCACACCGCCGATGGTGGACGCACCGCCCAGGACGATCGCGGCCATGGTCCCGGAGTACATGGCGGGGCCCAGGCGGCGGCCCGCCACCAGGAAGTCGCTCTTGGACCTGGCACGGCGCATGCCCCACCAGCCCATGGCCAGCATCCCGGCCAGATAGATCACGATCACTGCGTAGTCGACGGCCACAGGGCCCTCCTTCACTGGGGGTCTCGCCGGCGGGTGACGGTCACCGACATTAGGTGGCCGGAAAGCGGCTGCGAAGTGTACGTTTCATCCATTCGAGCCCCGCCGGATGGAGAGAACGCACACCATGCCGGACCCCGCCGTTCCGCCCACACCCCCGGTTCCCCTCGCGGCCCTGCTGGCCCGTGAGGACCTCGCCCTGCGCCAGATCGCCGGGCCGTCCGACCCGTCCCTGGTGGTCCACTGGGCGCACACCTCGGAGATGGCCGACCCGTACCCCTACCTGCTCGGCGGGGAGCTGCTGCTGACCGCCGGGGTGCACATCCCGGACGCGGCGGGTTCGGGCACCTACTTCGACGACTACGTGTCACGGATCGTGGCGGCGGGCGGTGCCGCCCTCGGCTTCGGGGTGGCCCCCGTCCACGACACGGTCCCGCGCGCGCTCGTCGCCGCCTGCGAGGCGTACGACCTCCCGCTCGTCGAGGTCCCCCCGCAGACCACCTTCTCCGCCGTCGCCCGCGCGCTCTGGCAGCTGATGGCCCAGGCCCGCCTGGCCGAGCTGCGCCGGGTCACCGAGGCCCAGCAGAGCCTCGCGGCCGCCGCCGCCCGCCCCGACCCGGTGCCGTCGGTGCTGCGGCAGCTGGCCCAGCGGGTGGGCGGCTGGACGGCCCTGTACGGCCCGGAGGGAGCGGAGCTCGCCTCGGCGGGACGCGAGCCGGACGCACCGGTACGCGGCTCGCTGGCCGAGCTGACGGAGGTGGTACGACCGTCAGGCCCGGGCACCCCGACCTCGGCGACCCACGCCACGGCGGGCGTCCACCTCGCGGCCTACACCCTCAGCACCGGCTTCGTCCTCGGGGTGGCCACCCCGGCCCGCGAACCGGGCGACCACACCATCGCCTCGGTGGCCACGGTCCTGCTCACCCTCCTCACCGGCGAACAGCACAGCGGCTCGGGCGCAGCCCGAAACTCCGCACTCGTACGACTCCTGCTGGGCGGTACGGCGGAGGAGGTGGCGCCGTTGCTCGGCAAGGGGGACAACTGGTTCGTCGTACATGCCTGCAGGAATGACCAACGGGATCTCACCAACCGCTTGGGGGCGCGGGACCCTGCCGATATGCGGCTCCGCCGCGGGGCGCGACAAGCCCCCACACACCCGCACCCGCCCGACCTCCTCACCGCCACCGCACTGGGCGCCACACTCGGCTCGCCCCTCATCGACCCTGTAGGGGACCTCGTCCAGCTCCTGGTCCCCGCCGACCGGCAACCCGAACCACAACCCGGCTGGACGCTGGGCGTCAGCGCCCCCGTCCCCGCACACCAACTCTCGGCCGCCGCCGCGCAAGCGGCCCGCGCACTGGCCCGCGCCCGAGCGACCCGCACCCCCCTGGTCCGGCACGGCACCCGCCCCGCACTGGACGACCTGATCCCGACAGCGGAGGCCCACGCCCACGCCCGCGCCCTCCTCGGCCCCCTCGCCGAGCACCCCGCCCTCGTCGACACCCTCCGCACCTGGCTCTCCCTGCACGGCAGTTGGGACCGCACAGCGGTGGCACTCTCCGTCCACCGCAACACCGTGCGCCAGCGCATCGCCCGCTGCGCGGCTCTGCTCGGTGCCGAACTCGACGACCCGGACGTACGGATGGAGCTGTGGTTCGCCCTCCGACAGGAGTGAGTGACGCACGTCCCAGCGGGCGATACGCAGGGAAATCGCGCACCGCCCTGCCCCACAATGGAGTTATGCCGATACCCGGGACACCCAGCCGCGCCCAGCTCGTCGAACACCTTGTGAAGACCCGTATCGCGGGCGATGTCGCCACGCCCCGCGAGAACAACCTGCTCCACTACCGCAAGCTGGCCAACGGCGAGCGCAACTGGTGGCTCGGACTGGAACTCGGCGACCGCTGGACCGACGAGCAGGACGTGCTGGCCGTGATGGCCGAGCGGGTCGGGGTGAACGACGATCCCGAGTACCGGTACGGCCAGGACACCATCGACCCCGAGCTGACCGTGGACGGCCTGGACCGGCTGGCGGCGCGGCTGCGCAAGGCGGCCGAGGGGCGGCAGCGGGTGCTGTTCGCGACCGGGCACCCGGGCGGCCTGCTGGACGTGCACCGGGCGACGGCGGCCGCCCTGCGCGCCGCCGGCTGCGAGATCGTCGTCATCCCGGACGGCCTGCAGACGGACGAGGGATACGTCATGCAGTTCGCCGACGTGGCCGTCCTGGAGCACGGGGCGACGCTGTGGCACACCCACTCCGGTGAGCCGATGAAGGCCATCCTGGGCGGCCTCGAGCGCGAGGGACGCCCGCGGCCCGACCTGGTCGTCGCCGACCACGGCTGGGCGGGGTACGCGGCACAGGTGGGCCTCGACTCCGTCGGTTACGCCGACTGCAACGACCCGGCGTTGTTCCTCGCCGAGGCGGAGGGCACCCTCCAGGTGGCCGTTCCGCTCGACGACCACGTACTCAGCCCGCGGTACTACGACCCGATGACCGCGTACCTGCTGTCGGAGGCGGGACTGGCGTAACCGGGCCGGACCGGGCGAGGTGCGGCCCCCGCGGACGGGAACCGCACCTCATGGCCTGGCCTAGACCCTCAATTTGGTCTGTTCGCGCCGGTCGGCTCAGAACCCGAGCCCGCCGTAGCCGAAGCCGCCGTAGCCGAAGCCGCCGAAGCCACTGACGCCGTACCCGACGGTGGGGACGACCACGACGGGGACGACCGCGACGGGGGCGTAGCCGAAGCCGTAGCCGCTGAAGCGGCAGTTGTTGTAGAACCCGCCACCGAAGCGGGAGTTGTTGCAGCCGAAGCCGCCGGTGACCACGCTCTGGTGAGTGGAGGCGGGGGCCGCCGAGGCGGTGCCCGCGGCGCCGATCGCGGCTCCACCGGCCAGCAGCAGGCCGGCGGCGGACATGGCGGCGATGCGCCTCGCGCGCTGTACTCGCATGGGAAATACCTTTCTGCCGGACTTACGTCCGCTACGCGGCACGTCCGCTATGCGGCACATGCACTGTGCGGCATTTCACTCATAGAGCTTAATCTCCGACAAGTCGCCCGGCACTTCGGGCGGTCACCGCTCGTGATCGACCGAGGTCGCGGGCCCCGGAGTGGGGTCCAGGTAGACCCGGCCGATCATGGGGAACGCGGCCCGCAGCCGCTGTTCGGCGCGTTCGCAGGCCCACTCGATCTGGGCCGCCGTGGACACGTCCCGGAAGTCCACCTTGGCCGCGACCAGCGCCTCGTTCGGGCCCTGCACCAGGGTGGTCAGCTCCAGTACGGCCACGATGTGCTCGGACTCCAGCAGCTTCGCCCGGATCCGCTCCCGCACCGGCCTCGGCAGCGGCCGGCCGATGAGGAACTCGGCGTTCGAGCGGCCGAGCACCCAGGCGACGTACAGCAGGAGCACGCCGATGAGGAGGGAGGCGAGGCCGTCCCAGACGCCGGAGCCGGTGAGCTGCCCGCCGAGCAGGCCGCCGGCCGCGAGCACCAGGCCGACGAGCGCCGCCGAGTCCTCCATCACCACGGCCTTCACGGCCGTGTCGGGGGTGCGCCGGAGATACCGCTTGAACGACACCCGGCGCCGGGCCGCCTCCCCGTACGCCTGCTTGAGCCCCGTGCGCAGCGAGAACCCCTCCAGGACGAAGGCGACGGCGAGGACGATGTACGACACCAGCGGGTTGCCCAGCTCCTCGCCCGCGGTCAGGGTGTGGATGCCGTCGTAGAGGGAGAAGACCGCGCCCCCGACGAAGGTGGCGACGGCGGCCAGCATGGCCCAGATGTACCGCTCGGGGCCGTAGCCGAACGGATGTTCCTCGTCGGCGGGTTTCTCGCTGCGTTTGAGTGCGGTGAGCAGCAGCAGCTCGGTGACCGTGTCGGCGACCGAGTGCGCCGCCTCGGAGAGCATCGCGCTGGACCCGCTGATCACCCCGGCGACCGCCTTGGCGAGGGCGATCCCGAGGTTGGCGACGGCGGCGACGATCACCGTGACGGTGCTCTCGCCGCCACTCCTCTCGGCTCCGACGCTCTGTTCGGCTCCGGTGCCCTGCTCGGCTCCGCCACTCTGTTCGGCACCGGTGCCCTGCTCGGCTCCGCCACTCTGTTCGGCTTGGGACATGCCCCCAGTTCTACCTGGGGACGCGGACCACACCCTCCTGGATCACGGAAATAGCCAGTGAACCGTCCTGGGTGTAGATCCGGGCCTGGCCGAGCCCGCGGCCGCCGTACGCCGACGGGGACTCCTGGTCGTACAGCAGCCATTCGTCGGCACGGAACGGCCGGTGGAACCACATGGCGTGGTCCAGCGAGGCGCCCACCACGTCCCCGACGGCCCAGCCGCCGCGGCCGTGCGCGAGCAGCACGGAGTCCAGCAGGGTCATGTCGGAGACGTACGTCGCGAGCACGACGTGCAGCAGGGGGTCGTCGTCCAGCTTGCCGTTGGTCCGGAACCACACCTGGCTGTGCGGCTCACGCGGTTCGCCGAACTTCCCGAACGGCGGCTCCTCGACGTAGCGCAGGTCGATCGCCTCGCGGGCCTCCAGGAACTTCTCCACGACGGCCGGGTCCAGGTGGTCGTAGCCGCGCAGCCGTTCCGCCGAGGTGGGCAGGGTCTCCGGGTCGGGCGCGGGTGGCATCGGGGTCTGGTGGTCGAGGCCGTCCTCGTAGGTCTGGAAGGACGCGGAGAGGGCGAAGATCGGCCTGCCGTGCTGGACGGCGACCGCGCGCCGGGTGGTGAAGGAGCGGCCGTCGCGGATCCGCTCCACGTTGTAGACGATGGGCGCGCCCGGGTCGCCGGCACGCAGGAAGTACGCGTGCAGCGAGTGGGCGTGCCGGTCCGCCGGGACGGTGCGCCCGGCGGCGACCAGCGCCTGGGCCGCGACCTGCCCGCCGAACACGCGCGGGACCACGGCGGACCGGGACTGGCCGCGGAAGATGTTCTCCTCGATCTGCTCCAGGTCGAGCAGATCGAGGAGATCGTTCAGTGCCTCGTTCATGGCACCTTTTCTACTGGCCGGTAATTGCGGGGACCTTACAGGCCCATGTCCTTCGCGATGATCGTCTTCATGATCTCGCTGGTGCCACCGTAGATGCGGTTGACGCGGTTGTCCGCGTACAGGCGGGCGATCGGGTACTCGTTCATGAAGCCGTAGCCGCCGTGCAGCTGGAGGCAGCGGTCGATCACGCGGTGGGCGACCTCGGTGGTGAACAGCTTGGCGCTGGCGGCCTCGGCCGGCGTCAGCTCACCGGCGTCCAGGGCCTCCGTGGCACGGTCGACGACGGCCTCGGCCGCGTCCACCTCGGCCTGGCAGGCGGCCAGCTCGAACTTGGTGTTCTGGAAGGCGGCGACGGGCTGGCCGAAGACCACCCGCTCCTGCACGTACTGCTTGGCGAACCGGACGGCGGCCTTGGCCTGCGCGTAGGCGCCGAAGGCGATGCCCCAGCGCTCGGAGGCGAGGTTGTGGCCGAGGTAGTAGAAGCCCTTGTTCTCCTCGCCGAGGAGGTCCTCGACGGGGACCTTGACGTCGACGAACGCCAGCTCGGCGGTGTCGGAGGTCTTCAGGCCCAGCTTGTCGAGCTTGCGGCCGACCGAGTAGCCCTCGGCCTTGGTGTCCACCACGAACAGGGAGATGCCGTGGCGGCGGTCCTCCTTGGTGGGCGCGGAGGTACGCGCGCAGACGATCATGCGGTCGGCGTGCACGCCGCCGGTGATGAAGGTCTTGGCGCCGTTGAGGACGTAGTGGGTGCCGTCCTCGCTGAGCTTGGCGGTGGTCTTCATGCCCGCGAGGTCGGAGCCGGTGCCCGGCTCGGTCATCGCGATGGCCCACATCTCCTCGCCGGAGACGAACTTCGGCAGGTAGCGCTTCTTCTGCTCCTCGGTGGCGAGCAGCTTTATGTACGGCAGGCCGAGCAGCACGTGCACACCGGAACCGCCGAAGGAGACGCCGGCCCGGGCGGTCTCCTCGTACAGGACGGCCTCGAACTTGTAGGAGTCGATGCCGGCGCCGCCGAACTCCTCGTCGACGCGGATACCGAAGACGCCCAGCTCGGCGAGCTTGTAGTAGAAGTCGCGGGGCGCCTGACCGGCCGCGAACCACTCGTCGTACACGGGTACGACCTCGGCCTCGATGAAGGCGCGGAGGGTCTCCCGGAACGCCTCGTGATCCTCGTTGAACAACGTACGGCGCACGGCCGCCACCTCCAGGCACGGTTCATCTGTCTAAGCGCTTGCTCAGACTTCACCGTACCGGTGGGTAGGCGGATGGGTCCAGGGCAGAACCCGGGGGGATGGGGGTAACGCTCATCACGCCGCCGCGGCCTCGAAGGCACCCCTCGCCATCCGGTGCAGGAGTACCGCCGTCGTTCCGCGCCCCGGCAGGGAACCCGGCCGGCCCAGGTGCGGGGTCGAGTTCAGCAGGCCGAAGACCGAGTGGACCGCCGAGCGGGCCGCGGGTTCCGGCAGGGCGGGGTAGACCTCACGGAGGACCTCCACCCACAGTTCGACGTACTGGCGCTGGAGCTGGCGCACCAGCTTGCGGTCGCTGTCGCGCAGGCGGTCCAGCTCCCTGTCGTGCAGGGTGATCAGCGGGCGGTCGTCGAGGGCGAAGTCGATGTGGCCCTCGATGAGGGAGTCGAGGACCGCCGACGGCGCGGTCTCCCCGTCGGCCTCCGCCAGCCGCCGCTTCGCGCCCGTCAGCAGCTGCCCGCTGATCCCCACCAGCAGCTCCGCGAGCATCGCGTCCTTGCCCGGGAAGTGCCGGTAGAGGCCGGGCCCGCTGATGCCGACCGCGGCGCCTATCTCGTCCACGCCGACACCGTGGAAGCCGCGCTCGGCGAAGAGCCGGGCGGCCTCCTTGAGGATCTGCTCGCGACGGGTCGGGGCATCGGTTCTCGTGACCATGAGGGCAATTCTAGACAGGGAGGTTAGCGGTCGTTAACCTGGAGGAAATGCGTTAACGCTCATTAACAAGGTGAGGGGATCGCGGGCATGGACCAGGCACCGGAGCTGACGAGCGCGGGGGACCCCGCCTCGGAGGCCTGGCGGGCCAACGAGGAGGCGCACCGCGTCCTCGTCGAGGAGCTGCGCGGCAAGCTCGCCGCGGCCGCGCTGGGCGGCGGCGAGAAGGCGCGGGCCCGGCACACCGCGCGCGGCAAGCTGCTGCCCAGGGACCGGGTGGACGCACTGCTGGACCCCGGCTCGCCGTTCCTGGAGCTGGCGCCGCTGGCCGCGGAGGGAATGTACGAGGGGGCGGCCCCGGCGGCCGGTGTGATCGCCGGGATCGGGCGGGTCAGCGGCCGCGAGTGCGTGATCGTCGCCAATGACGCCACGGTCAAGGGCGGCACGTACTACCCGATGACCGTGAAGAAGCACCTGCGGGCGCAGGAGGTGGCCCTCGACAACCGGCTCCCCTGCCTCTACCTGGTGGACTCCGGCGGTGCCTTCCTGCCCATGCAGGACGACGTCTTCCCGGACCGCGACCACTTCGGGCGGATCTTCTACAACCAGGCCCGGATGTCGGGCGCGGGGATCCCGCAGATCGCGGCCGTCCTCGGGTCGTGCACCGCCGGCGGCGCGTACGTCCCGGCGATGAGCGACGAGGCGGTGATCGTCCGCAACCAGGGCACGATCTTCCTCGGCGGTCCCCCGCTGGTGAAGGCCGCCACCGGGGAGGTCGTCACGGCGGAGGAGCTGGGCGGCGGCGAGGTGCACTCCCGTGTCTCCGGCGTCACCGACCACCTCGCCGAGGACGACGCGCACGCGCTCAGGATCGTCCGGAACATCGTCGCCACCCTCCCCGCCCGCCGCGACCTGCCCTGGGAGACCGCCCCGGTCATCGAGCCGAAGGTCGACCCCTACGGCCTCTACGGCGCCGTCCCGGTCGACTCCCGCACCCCCTACGACGTCCGCGAGATCATCGCCCGGATCGTCGACGGCTCCCGGTTCGCCGAGTTCAAGAGCGAGTTCGGGCAGACCCTGGTCACCGGCTTCGCCCGCATCCACGGCCATCCGGTCGGGATCATCGGCAACAACGGCATCCTCTTCTCCGAGTCCGCGCAGAAGGGCGCCCACTTCATCGAGCTGTGCGACCAGCGCGGCATCCCGCTGGTGTTCCTGCAGAACATCTCCGGCTTCATGGTGGGCAAGGACTACGAGGCCGGCGGCATCGCCAAGCACGGCGCCAAGATGGTCACAGCGGTGGCCTGCACCCGCGTCCCGAAGCTGACCGTCGTCGTCGGCGGCTCGTACGGCGCCGGGAACTACTCGATGTGCGGCCGGGCCTACTCCCCCCGCTTCCTGTGGATGTGGCCGAACGCCAAGATCTCGGTGATGGGCGGCGAACAGGCCGCGTCGGTCCTCGCCACGGTGAAGCGGGACCAGCTGGAGGCGCGGGGAGAATCCTGGCCGGCCGAGGACGAAGAGGCCTTCAAGGCACCCGTCCGCGCGCAGTACGAGCGCCAGGGGAACGCCTATTACGCGACCGCCCGGCTCTGGGACGACGGGGTCATCGACCCCCTCGAAACCCGCCAGGTGCTGGGCCTCGCCCTGACGGCCTGTGGCAACGCGCCGCTGGGTGAGCCCCAGTTCGGCGTCTTCCGGATGTGAGGAGGGGACTCGTGTTCGACACCGTACTCGTGGCCAACCGGGGCGAGATCGCCGTCCGGGTCATCCGTACACTCCGGTCGCTGGGCGTGCGCTCGGTGGCGGTGTACTCCGACGCCGACGCGGACGCCCGGCACGTCCGGGAGGCCGACACAGCGGTACGGCTCGGTCCGGCGCCGGCCGGCGAGAGCTATCTGTCCGTGGAACGGTTGCTGGCGGCGGCCACCGTGAGCGGCGCCCAGGCGGTCCACCCCGGGTACGGCTTCCTCGCCGAGAACGCCGCCTTCGCGCGTGCCTGCGAGGCGGCGGGGCTGGTGTTCATCGGCCCGCCGGCGGACGCGATCGCGCTGATGGGCGACAAGATCCGCGCGAAGGAGACGGTGAGCGCGGCCGGGGTGCCGGTGGTACCGGGTGGCCGTGACCCCGAACTCGCGGACGCCGCCCGCGCGTTGGGCGCACCCGTGCTGCTCAAGCCGTCCGCGGGCGGCGGCGGCAAGGGCATGCGGCTGGTGCGGGACCTGACCCTCCTGGACGAGGAGATCGCCGCGGCCCGCCGCGAGGCCCGCACCTCCTTCGGCGACGACACGCTCCTCGTCGAGCGGTGGGTCGACCGCCCCCGGCACATCGAGATCCAGGTACTGGCCGACGGCCACGGGAACGTGGTGCACCTGGGCGAGCGCGAGTGCTCGCTCCAGCGCCGGCACCAGAAGGTCATCGAGGAGGCGCCGTCGGTCCTGCTGGACGAGGAGACACGGGCCGCGATGGGCGAGGCGGCGGTACAGGCGGCGCGCTCGTGCGGGTACCGGGGCGCGGGGACCGTGGAGTTCATCGTGCCGGGCGGCGACCCCTCCTCGTACTACTTCATGGAGATGAACACCCGCCTCCAGGTGGAGCACCCCGTGACCGAGCTGGTCACGGGCCTGGACCTGGTGGAGTGGCAGCTGCGGGTGGCGGCCGGGGAGCGGCTCGGGTTCGCGCAGCAGGACGTCCGGCTGACCGGGCACGCGGTGGAGGCCCGGATCTGCGCCGAGGACCCGGCGCGCGGGTTCCTGCCCACCGGCGGCACGGTGCTGCTGCTGGACGAGCCCTCGGGCGACGGCGTCCGCACCGACTCCGGGCTCAGCGAGGGCACCGAGGTCGGCAGCCTCTACGACCCGATGCTGTCCAAGGTGATCGCGTACGGCCCGGACCGGCAGACCGCGCTGCGGAAGCTGCGCGGGGCCCTCGCGGAGACGGTCACCCTCGGCGTGGGGACCAACGCCGGGTTCCTGCGCCGGCTCCTCGCCCATCCGGCGGTGGTGGCGGGCGAGTTGGACACGGGCCTGGTGGAGCGGGTGGTGGACGAGCTGGTCTCCACCGACGTACCGGACGAGGTGTACGAGGCGGCGGCGGCCGTACGCCTTGAGGCGCTGAAGCCCGTCGCCGGCGCGGGCTGGACGGACCCCTTCTCGGTGCCCAGCGGCTGGCGGCTCGGCGGCACGCCCAGGCCGGTCGGCTTCCACCTGCGGGTGCAGGACCCGGTGGAGTACGTCCCGCGCGGCACACACTCCGTCGCCGCCGACCGCGTGTCGGTCACCCTGGACGGCGTCCGCCACACCTTCCTCCACACCGCCGACTGGATCGGCCGCGACGGTGACGCCTGGCAGGTCCGCGACCACGACCCGGTCGCCGCGTCCCTGAACCGGGCCGCGCACGCCGGCGCCGACTCCCTCACCGCGCCCATGCCCGGCACGGTGACGGTCGTGAAGGTCGCCGTCGGGGATCAAGTGATCGCCGGTCAGAGCCTGTTGGTGGTGGAGGCGATGAAGATGGAGCACGTCATCTCCGCCCCGCACGCCGGCACGGTCGCCGAACTCGACGTGAAACCGGGCACCACGGTCGCCATGGACCAGGTGCTGGCCGTGATCGCCCCGGCAGAGGAGGACCAGTGACACTCCCCATGGTCGTACCGGCCACCGACCTGCCCGCCCGCGTCCGGATCCACGAGGTCGGCGCGCGCGACGGCCTGCAGAACGAGAAGACGGCCGTACCGACGTCGGTGAAGGCCGAGTTCGTCCACCGGCTGGCCGACTCGGGACTGACGACGATCGAGGCGACCAGCTTCGTACACCCGAAGTGGGTGCCCCAACTGGCCGACGCGGAGGACCTGTTCCCCCAGCTCGCGGACCTTCGGGAGGTCGCGCTCCCCGTCCTCGTCCCCAACCGGCGGGGCCTGGACCGCGCCCTGGCCCTCGGCGCCCGGCGGGTCGCCGTCTTCGCCAGCGCCACCGAGTCCTTCGCCAAGGCCAACCTCAACCGCACGGTGGACGAGTCCCTGGCCGTCTTCGACCCGGTCGTCCGGCAGGCGAAGGACGCCGGCGCCCATGTCCGCGGCTACGTCTCGATGTGCTTCGGCGACCCCTGGGAGGGCGCGGTGCCGCTCCACCAGGTGGTCAGGGTCTGCACGGCACTGCGCGACATGGGCTGCGACGAGCTGAGCCTCGGCGACACGATCGGGGTGGCGACCCCGGGCCATGTTCTGGAGTTGTTGTCCCTGCTCAACGAGGAAGGCGTGCCGACGAACGTCATCGGCGTGCACTTCCACGACACCTACGGTCAGGCGCTCGCGAACACCTACGCGGCCCTGGAACACGGCGTGACGACGGTCGACGCGTCCGCCGGCGGGCTCGGCGGCTGCCCGTACGCCAAGTCCGCCACCGGCAACCTCGCCACCGAGGACCTGGTCTGGATGCTCCAGGGCCTCGGCATCGAGACCGGAGTCGACCTCGGCAAACTCACCGCCACCAGCGTGTGGATGGCCGAACAACTGGGCCGACCCAGCCCGTCCCGTACCGTCCGCGCCCTCTCCCACCAGGAGTGACGACCATGGACCACCGCCTCTCCCCCGAACTGGACGAACTCCGCCGCACGGTGGAGGAGTTCGCCCACGACGTCGTGGCGCCGAAGATCGGCGACTTCTACGAACGGCACGAGTTCCCGTACGAGATCGTCCGCGAGATGGGCCGCATGGGCCTGTTCGGACTGCCGTTCCCTGAGGAGTACGGCGGAATGGGCGGCGACTACCTGGCCCTCGGCATCGCCTTGGAGGAACTGGCCCGCGTCGACTCGTCGGTGGCGATCACCCTGGAGGCCGGCGTCTCCCTGGGCGCCATGCCGATCCACCTCTTCGGCACGGACGAGCAGAAGCAGGAGTGGCTCCCCCGCCTCTGCTCCGGCGAGCTCCTGGGCGCCTTCGGTCTCACGGAACCCGACGGCGGCAGCGACGCGGGCGCGACCCGTACGACGGCCCGGCTGGACGAGGCCACCGGCGAATGGGTGATCAACGGCACCAAGTGCTTCATCACCAACTCCGGTACGGACATCACGGGGCTGGTCACCGTCACCGCCGTCACCGGCCGCAAGCCCGACGGCAAGCCGCTGATCTCCGCGATCATCGTCCCGTCGGGCACCCCCGGCTTCACGGTCGCCGCGCCCTACTCCAAGGTCGGCTGGAACGCCTCCGACACCCGTGAGCTGTCCTTCGCCGACGTCCGGGTCCCCGCCGCCAACCTCCTCGGCGCGGAGGGCCGCGGCTACGCCCAGTTCCTCCGCATCCTCGACGAGGGCCGCATCGCCATCGCGGCCCTCGCCACCGGCCTGGCCCAGGGCTGCGTGGACGAGTCGGTGAAGTACGCGAAGGAGCGGCACGCCTTCGGCCGCCCGATCGGCGCCAACCAGGCCATCCAGTTCAAGATCGCCGACATGGAGATGAAGGCCCACACGTCCCGCCTGGCCTGGCGCGACGCGGCCTCCCGCCTGGTCGCCGGGGAACCCTTCAAGAAGGAGGCGGCCCTCGCCAAGCTCTACTCCTCCACCGTCGCCGTGGACAACGCCCGCGACGCCACCCAGGTGCACGGCGGCTACGGCTTCATGAACGAGTACCCGGTGGCCCGGATGTGGCGCGACTCCAAGATCCTGGAGATCGGCGAGGGCACGAGCGAGGTGCAGCGGATGCTGATCGCGAGGGAGCTGGGGCTGGTCGGCTGACCCTGCCGACAACGTCCGGCCCACCACGAATGCGCCCGCCCGGTGACACGGGCGGGCGCTTCTGTGCGCGGGAAGGACGCCGACCAGCACCGAGGGTGACTCCCTGGGGCGGCTCGGGACCGGCGAAGCACAAAAGTGACGGAAGTGCATGTTCTATGACGTCGGTCACAGCCCTCCACCAATCCACCGGCGTGCTTAGTAGACACGACGTGGCGGACATCTAAGGATTTGTCCGTCTTGGCCCGGATGCGGATCCCGACGCGCATCCCGGCATTCCGCCCGGCCGACCCGTACGCCTGCCCCCCTCTGGCGCAAGCTTTCTGACGTCGCGCCAGCTCTCTCGCCCGCGGCCATGTGCGGACGGGAGACCGGTGCGCTGCCCCGGCGAGGTCCCGGCACCTACTAGGCGGCCTAGTCGACGGGGCCCTTTGCGCTCCCTGTGAAGCCGTTCTAAGAATGACGACTCACAGGACGTCGCCGCAGTTCGGAACCGGTGTTTCCCGCAGATTCGACCGCGCACCGGGCGCTCGGCGTCACCGAGTGAGTAGGAGCCCCCCACATGAAGTCGTCCCGAACGTCCGCGAGACTCCTCGCTCTCGGCCTGGGTCTGGCCACCAGCGCGCTGGGCGCGGCGGTGCCGGCGAGCGCCCAGACGGCCGCCACCCCGCCCGCTTCCGCCGGTACCTCCGTGGCGCGGTACGACGGGTCGTCCGAGGAGGCCGCGAACAACAAGGCGTTCTTCGAGGCCGTGCTCAAGTCGGTCGCCGAGAAGCGCGCCGCCCAGCCCGACGCGCAGGCGGTGACCATCTACTACGACGCCTCCCGGGCACCGAGCTTCCGTTCGCAGATAGCGAGCGCGGCCTCGATATGGAACAGCTCCGAGTCCCACGTCAAGCTCCAGGAGGCGTCGAGCGGCGCCGGCGCCGACTTCTCCTACTACGAGGGCAACGACCAGCGCGGGTCCTACGCCTCCACCAACGGCCACGGCAGCGGCTACATCTTCCTTGACTACACCCAGAGCCGGCAGTACGACTCGGTCCGCGTCGCCACGCACGAGACCGGGCACGTGCTGGGCCTGCCGGACGACTACGGCGGGCCGTGCAGCGAGCTGATGTCCGGCGGCACCGCCGGCCCGTCCTGCACCAACCGCTACCCGAACGCCACCGAGCGCTCGCGCGTCGACCAGCTGTGGGCCACCGGAGTCGCGCAGGCCCCGGGCACGGCGAACCAGCCCGCGGAACAGCCGAGCGCCGCACCGCCGGTACTGACCGTGGTACCGGGCCAGGGTCCGTGGCGTCCGCTCCCCAGCACACCCTGGGGGTAATCGCGCCCGAGGAGGACGCGCGGCGCCAGGCCGCACGGGTGGCGAGCGGGGCAGACCACGATCAAGAAGGCCGAGCCATGCACCGCGGTGCTCGGCTGACACCGTTGTGGATTCCCGAGGTCTAGTCGTGGGCCATGGGCGCCAAACCCCTTTGAAAAGGGCTCGTGATCTCTCCTATGTTGGCCGGCGTGACGATCGAGGTGCCCTACCGGCCGCTTCCGGTCGACCAGTCGGACGTCCGCTACGCCCACGGCCCCGACTCGACTGTCCAGCCTGGCGTGCCTGCCGGCGAGACCATCGAGTTCGGCCGGCACGACAGCGTGGTCTACCCGGGCACGTCTCGGAAGTTCTGGGTCCATGTGCCTGCCCAGTACGACGCCGCGCGGCCGGCGTCGCTGATGGTGTTCCTGGACGGATGGTGGTATTTGGACCCCGCAGGGGAGGTCCGCGGTGCGGTCGTCCTGGACAACCTCGTACACCGCGGCGACATCCCGGTCACCATCGGCGTGTTCGTCGACCCCGGCGTCTTCGCCGATGCCGAAGGCCGGAAGAACCGCAACACCGAGTACGACGCATTCGACGACCGGTACGTCAACTTCCTCCTGACCGAGATCATCCCCGAGGTCAGCAAGCGCTACTCGATCGCCGAGGACCCTGATCAGCGAGGCATCTGCGGTGGCAGCAGCGGCGGCAACTGCGCCTTCACCGCGGCATGGCTGCGCCCGGACAAGTTCCGCCGCGTCATCGGGTACCTGTCCAGCTTCACACAGATGCCAGGCGGCAACCCGTACCCCGATCTGATCCCCGGCGTTCCCCGCAAGCCGCTGCGTATCTTCCTGCAAGCGGGCCATCGCGACCTGCGCTGGAACGAGCCCGAGGGGAACTGGCTCGCGAACAATCTGCGCGTCGCGGCCGCGCTCGCGGAAGCCGGATACGACTTCCGCCTCGTCCTGGGCGACGGCGGCCACAGTCCCAACCACGGCGGTGTCCTGCTTCCCGATGCCTTGCGCTGGTTGTGGCGGCCGGAAGGTCGCCCGGCCTGACGCCGTCACCGGAGGCAGCTGGGTTTTGACGCCGGAAGCCCCGTCATGGCGGCCACCCGGAGCGCTTCACGACGCGCGCCGGTAGGCCCGTACCTTCGCCGATAGCCAAGCGCGCCCGCTGGCGGGCTGTGAACGCACCCCACCTCGTCGCGCTGGTCCGTGCCGGGGTCCGCTTCGAACGCGGCCACCTCGTCGAACGCTCCGAGACCCTCTCGGCGTGAGCAGCCTCAGCCGATCCGCGGAAGCCGGGAGATCTCAGGCACTCGGGCGCCGTATGTGCAGGTGGCCGTCGCGGGGGAAGGAGGGCGGTGCCGCGGGCAGGATGCTGTCGAAGTCGTAGCGGCTCTTCTGTGCAACCCGGCACGATGCCAGGTTGTCCACCTGGTGCAGGAGTTCGAGACGCTCCAGCCCGTCGGCTTCGAAGGTGTCGAAGGCCCAGCTGGTGAGTGCCTCCAGAGCACGGGAGGCCACTCCCCGCCCGCGAGCGTGCGCCGCGGTCCAGTAGCCCACTTCGGCCGCCGGTTTGCCGGAGGTGACTTCCTTGAGGACCACGTTGCCCACCAACTGTTCGCGAACTGAACCGGGTTGTGTCTCAAGGACGGCGAAGCCGAACCGGTCCCCCGCTGCCCAGCCCTGCTGCTGAGCCTGCACCCAGCGTGCCCCGTCGGCATCGTTGTCCACGGCAGAGCTCGCCCACTGGCGCAGTGCGGGATCCCGGCTCACCTCGACCAATGCGGCAACGTCCTCCATGCGCCAGGGGCGAAGAACGAGAGCGGGAGAGACCGGCGAGGCGGCCACCTGAAGTACGACCGGGGCACTCATCAACCGATCATATGCGGTGGCGTTTTCACCCGGCGCCGGCCGCGTCCGCCCCATGCCGCCTTGCGACCGCCCCGTCATTGCTGTGTCCGGACGCGCAGAGCCTGGACGGACCAATCGAGCACTGGAGCCAGACTCTCCGGGGCCTGCCAGCCGTTGACCGCTGCGAGCAGTTGGAGGTACCGCTCCCTGCGGGGGTCATTCACGCTCTCCAGCCGAGTCGCCAGCCGGCGGCGAAGCTCAACGTCGTCGGGGCGGCCGAGGAGGTGCGCGCAGTGCGCCGTGAACGCCGCGACGATCGGATCGGCCTGGGACGAGGCCGGGTCGACGCCGGCGGCCAGGGCCGGGCCGACCTGGTCACGGACGACTGCGGCAAGGTCGCGTCGCGGGCCCATCATGTCGCTTCGGGTTTGCTCGGCTGCCTGGTCCTCGGCCATCCGCCGCATGACGGCGCGGAAACCCGGGTCCAGGGACATTTCGGCCAACTCCACCCACGCCTGGACCTGCTCTGCCTCCGAGTTGTCGGGCAACTCGGGGGTCATCGAGCGCATGACCCCCGCGAATGCGGGGGCGGCGTCAAAACCGCCGAAGACGGCGTCGAGGAAGTCGCCGATCAGACGTCGGCGTTCGTCCTCGGAAAGCTGGGCCAGCCGGTGCATGAGTTCCGTCTCCTCAGGTGTGGACCCGCGCTCGGCCACCGTCATCAGCACCGCGCGCCGCAGGCGCAGGACGCGGATCTGCGCTGCCAGTGCTTCGCCGTGCGCCGCAGCGACCTCGGGAAGCGAGAGCTCGCGGTCCACGACCTTGCGGATCGTGGGAAGGTCCAGTCCCAGCTCGCGCAGGGTCCGCACGAGGTCCAGGCGTGCGGCGGCGTCGATGCCGTAGAGGCGGTAGCCGGCCGGGCTGCGGTCCGTCGGCGCCACGATTCCGCGATCGGAGTAGAACCGAATGGTCTTGACCGTGAGACCGGTCCGTCGAGCGAGTTCGCCGATCGAGTAGAGCGTGTCGCCGTCCATGCCCCCACCTTTGTGTCTCCCCCTACTGGAGACTCAAGTCCCTTCGCCTGCCAGCAGGCAACCACTCCTCATCCACAAGTCTTGACAATTCCTCCCCCTCGGCGCACTTCGGTAGTAGAAGTCCGGGAGTTGGATCGCCTCTCACCGCTCTCGTTGAGCACTACGCGGTGGTGGTGAGTCTTGCCGCTGTCGATGCCGACCCAGGTCCGGTTCTCCGTACGAAGGGCTCGGCCATCCCGTCTCAGGAACGTAAGGCCAACTGAAGCGCTCAGTCGCAGGCGTTGTGACGGCTGCTGGTAGTTGGCGGATGGCCGGAGGAATCCCGCAGGTGACGCGTGTGTGGTCGAACGTGGTTGGCGAGTTTGGTCGGCGATAGTTGGCGAGCCCATCGCTGTTTTTCGTCACTGAGGGTCAAAGGTCGGCGCTGTTGTGGCTGAGCGCCCCAGTTGGCCATTGAGTGCTTCAGTTGGTCACCCGCGGGCGTAGGCCGGTACCGGCTGAACGGATGATCGTTAGAGGCAGCGTAACGACATGGGGTGCTGGGGCACCCCTCGCATCCACAAGGAGATTTCCATGCGTCGATTCGCCGCCGCGTCCCTCGGAGCCGCCGCGCTCGTCGGTCTCCTCGCCGTGCCCGCCAGTGCTGACAGCCTCGCGCCCGCGCCGGTCACCGCCAGTGTTGACACCGTGCCGAGTCGGGCGTGGGCCGCCACTGCGAGGGCCCTCGGGTCTGCACAGAACGGTCTGGTCAACCTGGCAAACAACGGACCCACCTGCGTTGGGCTGCTGACTGTTCTGGCCCCTGTGAACAGTTGCCCCAGCTCCTAGCGAGACCGATGAGGTATCGCGCTTCCAGGGGCAGGGCGATCAGCCGCGCGGCGATATCCAGCAGGCCAGCAGTGGCGGCGGAGGTGCTCAGGGCCCAGCACACGGACGCGGTCAGCGAGGGTCTGTCGCAGCAGGCGTACCGCCTCTTCTTGCTCGCCCATCCTGGCCAGCGCGTCGGCGAGGTTGCGTCGGCTAGTCAGGGTATCGGGGTGCTTGAGGCCCAGCACACGGATGCGGTCGTCAACGGTCTGCCGGTGCAGGCGGACCGCCTCCGCATGTTCGCCCATCCCGTCCAGGGCGAGACCGAGGCTGTCACGGCTGGCCAGGGTGTGCGGATGCATGACTCCCAGCACATGGGCACGGTCGGCGAGGGTCTGCCGCAGCTCCGCCATGGCGAACGATGCGGTCAGCGGTCGATCCGGTCCTTCGCCAGCTTGCTCACCCCCCTCACCTGATGGAGAGTCAACCGCGGGTAGGTCCCGGTGGAGCGGCGTGGCCGGCTTCTGCTCCGCAAAAGGGCGATCAACTCCCGTACAGCGCACGGTAATCTCGGCGAGGTGAACGGTCTCGCACCCATCGGTCCACCGGAGATCCTCGCTTCGCTCGGTGTGTCCTTCCGGCTGCAGGAGCACCCTGACGTGACCAGTCCGGTGGAGGTCTGTGCCATGTTGGGCGTTCCGTTGGAGCGAACTGTCAAGACCTTGGCATTCGTCACCCCCGAGGACCGTCTCCTGCTGGCGGTGCTGCCCGGCCATGCGCGGCTGCGGTACGGCGCCCTCGCCCGCGCGACCGGGATCCGCCGAGGCGACCTGTCTCCCGCCGATGCCGGGCGGCTGGCGCGGGCAGGGATGCAGCCGGGCGGGGTGTGCCCCGTGTCCGCGGACCGGGCCGCGGTGGTGGTGTTCGACTGGACGGTCAGCAGCCTGGGACGTGTCCACTGCGGCAGCGGTCGGCCCGGCAGCAGCATCGAGATCGAGGCGGCGGAGCTCATGGCTGCCGTCCCAGGGGCCGCTACGGCGTCGATCGTCGACCTCCCGACGGACGGACCGACATGACGACCATCCGCGAGGCCACGCCCTCGGACGCCGACGACATCTACCGTCTGCTGAGCGGGTTCGTGACGAGCTACCGGCCCGACCGAGCGGTCTTCGACGACGCCACGTTCCCCCGGATTATCGAGGCCGCCTCGGACGGGAGCGCCGAGTTCCTGGTCGCCGAGCAGGACTCGTGTGTGGTCGGGTACCTGCTTGCGCTGCGGATACCCACCCTGTTCGCCGGCGGAACGATCCTCGAACTGCTCGAACTCACCGTGGCCGAGCCAAAGCGGGGCCGCGGTGCGGGTTCCGCGCTGATCCGGGCCGCACAGGCAAAGGCCCGGGAGGCGAAAGATGTCGAGGTGACCGTGCCGACCCGCAGAGCGGCCGATTTCTATCGCGCCCTGGGGTTCCACGAGACCGCCGTTCATCTCAAATGGTCCACTACATGATCGGGAATCTGTCGACGAACCGGCCGGGCGAGACGGGGAAACCATGCAGATCCAGGGGGCGACGGCACTGGTGACCGGCGCGAACCGGGGACTTGGGCAGATGATGGCCCGGCTGCTCCTGCAACGCGGCGCACACCGCGTCTACGGTGGAGCCCGCGACCCGCGGTCAGTCCGCGAGCCCGGCGTGATACCGGTCCGCCTCGACATCACCGATCCCGCCCAGGTAGCCGCGGCGGCCGAGACGTGCTCCGACGCGACCTTGCTGGTCAACAACGCCGGCGTCCTTACCGACAGCCCCCTGCTGGCCGCGCCCGACCTGGACGCCGCCCGCGCGGACCCGCCTCCCCTGTGCCGCTGGAGCCCGGATGATCGCGGCGCGGAGACCGCAGAGCGGCATGCACGTCACCCTGGCATGAGGCGCTGCTGATCACGCGGCGCACCTAACGGAGTGTGGCCACAGGTCCGTGCCGCCCTGAAGGCAGAAGGTCGACGGCGAGGTGGAAGCACAGCTCGGCGCTCAGCGCGAACAGGGCCATCAGCAGTGAGTCGAGGGTCTTGCCGTGGGCGAGAAAGCTCCCCCCGAACACAGCGGCACCGATGACCAGGAGCGCCCCGAGCACGGTCCAGAACGCGACCGCGCGCTGACGGAGCAGCACGGCGCGCACCGCCGCGACGATCGACAGCAGGACGAGCGTGAGGCCGAGCGCGGTGTGCACGGCGAGGGCGACGGTGCCGTGCCCGACCGCCCAGGCGAAGCTCTCATAGGCCCTCATGCGATGGGCCCCCGCCCGGGAGCCCCGATGGTGAACCGGAAAGAGTCCGTAGAGATTGATGACCAGACCGACCCCCGCCTGCACAAGCACCAGAAAGCCGGTGGCGAGCAGGAGGCGGCGGACGGCACTGGGAGCGGCCATGAGAAGACCATACACAGAGTAATCATCGAGTACAGAGAGCGATGATGCACTTGGGCCGTCAGCGCCGCCCCCGCGCCAATCAGGGCTGCAAGTCGACCGCAGGTGCGCGCTTTCCAACTGTGTCGGTTGGGCGTGGGTGTGTACGGGGGCGTTCAACTGCGCTCAAGGGCTGCTCGCCATCGGATTGGCCGTATTCGGCTGTTTGGTTAACGAAAAGAGATGCCGTGCCGGGCGTCGCGAGCGTCACAGGTCTTCGACCTGTGATCATGGAGCGTTCATTAGAAGTGATCGACGAGGAGCTCCAGGTCGCGGGGCCGGTGTACCGCCGCCGATGGGACGCTCGCGGGAACGCGCTGTAGGTGATGTGGTGGACTGGTTGACCTCGCTGCCGGCGGTGGTGCTGGTTGTGGCCGGGCTCTCGCTTGCCTTACTGGTCGCGGCCGGGGCACGGGTCGGCGTCCGGGCGCTCGTGCCGGTCGCGGAACGGGATCGGGTGCCGCAGATCGCCACGCCTCTGATGCCGACACTGGGCGCCGCCTTCGCGATCTTTGCGGCACTCTCACTGGCCAGCGAGGCCGGCTACCTGCGCGCAGCCGAGGGGTTGGTGAGCGACGAGGCGGCCGCGGCCTCCCGTCTGGCATGGGCGGCGACAAGTCCGCGAGTCCAGTCGGAGCCGATCCATGTGGCACTGCTGGACTACTTGCAGACCACGCGTGCCAAGGAGTGGGAGGGTACGGCAGCGGCGTCCGGTGACGACCCGGCCACCGCTCGCGCGATCGCACGGCTGGAGCGGAGCGTGCGCACCGAGGCGGCCCGGCCCGAGGTGGGAACCACGACAGGCACGGAGCTGGTGGTTTCCCTGGACGGTGTCACCACCAGTCGTCGCGCCCGCGTCGCGGCCGCCTCGCGCGACGTTCCCGCGCTCTACGTCGTCACGCTCGTGGTCAGCGGAGTGGCCTTGATCGTGAACTCCGGCGCCCTGGTATTCCGCAGCAGCCTGCGAACGTCACTGCTGATCGTCGGTGTTGCGAGTGTGGTCGGGCTGAGCCTGGCGTTGCTCTTCGCACTCAGCGCGCCCTGGAGCGGACCGTTCATCGTCAGTGGGCATCCACTCGACACCACCATCGGGGACCTGAAGTCAGGCTTCTTCCACGGCGGGCCGTAGGCGGCGGACGCGATCGGTAGCCGACAACGGATCACCGACGGCCGTGGCCTGCGACCGCCTCACCGATCAACGCCCTGAGTAAGCGGAGACGGCCGGCCCGTGACTACGGCCGGAGGCCCTCAGCTTGGGAAGCTGAGATCATTTGTATTCCGTTCGGGCACTGATCTCGCTCGACGACACCGCCGTCACCAGCAGTGCACCCGATGTGGACAACGCTTCGTCGGCCTTGGCAGAGGCCTCGCAGGCCGGGACTGTGGGAGACGCGGATCGGCGGCCGCCCGGCACACCCCTGGCAACGCGGCGTCCCCTACTCGCCGTCCACCTGCCCCGGCTCACCCCCAGGCGTGTACCCCGCCTCCACCGCGCGGCGGTACCAGACTTGAGCCTCGGCCTCCTCACCGCGTCGGCTCAGGCCGTACGCCAGATTCACCATGGCCGGCAGGGATCCGAGGTCCGCCGCGCGCCGGTAGACCGCGTGGGCGCCGTCCTGGTCGCCTGCCCGCTCCAGGGCGAGTCCGAGGTTGAACAGCTGGAGCCCGGCCCTGCGAGGGGCCAGCCTGGACAGGTACTCCCGTTCGGCTGTCTCCAGTCCCTCGCGGCGATAGGCGTTGAGCAGGAGGTGCGTGGCGCTCCTGGTACCCAGCGGGGTGGAACCCCAGGCAAGC
The DNA here is from genome assembly GCF_040682795.1 of Streptomyces sp. NPDC051105. Taxonomy (NCBI): domain Bacteria; kingdom Bacillati; phylum Actinomycetota; class Actinomycetes; order Kitasatosporales; family Streptomycetaceae; genus Streptomyces; species Streptomyces sp. NPDC051105. The sequence goes on from NZ_JBFBBR010000011.1 coordinate 257,162, forward strand.
GGCAGACCGACGCAGATCGCCAGAGCCGCGATCGTCCACGACGCCCAGGCCGGCGTGCCGATCGCCGAACGGGTCCAGCCCGTGACGGCTCCGAGGACGAGCACCACCGGAACTCCCGCGGAGACCACGAAGAGGGACACGAGCGAGCGTCTGCTCCAGCCGTAGGTCACGGCATAAGGTCAGCACGCCGGCCAACGCGCATCAAGGGGCGGTCGCAAAAACGGCAAGGACACGCATTCGTGCGGGAGTTGGAAGACGTGAGGCCGCTTCGCGCGGAAGGCGTCAGGGGCGGAGCCCTGGACAAGTTCTGAGGTTAGGCTAACCTAATCCATGACTTGTCCGGCGGTGTTTCCGCACGTCCGAAAGCAGCCAACACCTATGTCCAACGTCAGAGCAGCCCACCTCACTCGCCGCGGCGTCCTCGCCGCCGGTGGCGCCCTCGGTCTCGGTGCCGTGCTCGCCGCCTGCGGGGACGGCGACGCGAAAAGCGGTGGTTCCTCCGGCAAGGAGACGACGGCCGCCAAGTCCGGCCCCTGGACGTTCAAGGACGACCGCGGGACCACGGTGAAGCTGGACAAGGTCCCGGCGAACATCGTCGCGTTCACCGGGGTCGCCGCCGCGCTGTACGACTACGGCATCGACGTCAAGGGCGTGTTCGGCCCGACGAAGACCAAGGACGGCAAGGCCGACGTCCAGGCCGGCGACATGGACATCAGCAAGGTGACCATCCTCGGCAACACCTGGGGCCAGTTCAACGTCGAGAAGTACGCGGCCCTCGCCCCCGAGGTCCTCATCACCACCTTGTTCGACGGCGCCGGCACCCTCTGGTACGTCCCGGACGAGTCCAAGGACAAGATCGCCAAGCTCGCCCCGAGCGTCGGCATCTCGGCCTACGACCGCCAGCTGACCGTCCCGCTCCAGCGCGTCTGGGCCCTCGCCGAGTCGCTCGGCGCGGACATGACGGCCAGTAAGGTCACGGACGCCAAGAAGCGCTTCGAGGCGGCGTCCACCCGGCTGCGCGCCGCCGCCAAGGCGCACCCCGACATCAAGGTGCTGGCCGGCTCGGCCGCCCAGGACCTGTTCTACGTCTCCGGCACCAACCTCTCGGTGGACCTGGAGTACTTCAAGGCCCTCGGGGTCAACTTCGTCGAGCCGTCGGCGTCCGTGCTGAAGGCGAGCGGCGGCTGGTACGAGTCGCTCAGCTGGGAGAACGTCGACAAGTACAAGGCGGATGTGATCATGATGGACGACCGCTCGGCGACCATCCAGCCGGCCGACATCACCCAGGCCACCTGGAAGAAGCTCCCCGCGGTCAAGGCCGGCCAGGTCATCGCCCGCTCCCCCGAGCCGATCTTCTCCTACGACAAGTGCGTCGCGATGGTGGACAACCTCGCCAAGGCGCTGGAGACGGCGAAGAAGGTCAGCTGACCTCCGTTCCCGAGTACGTCCACACAACTTCCTGAACCTCAGGAGCTCATATGACGACGGCCGTAGCCGCCCCGTTCCGTTTCTTCTCCCTCCAGGTCGCGCGGACGAGGCGGCTCGGTCCGTCTCTGGTCCGGGTCACCTTCGCCGGCGCCGATCTGGAGCACTTCCACTCCCACGGACGCGACCAGTCCCTCTCCCTGTTCATCCCGGCGGAGGGCCGCACCGAGCCCGCCGTCCCCGTCGAGCTGGGCGAGGGCTGGTGGCAGGGGTGGCGTGAACTCCCCGACGACGTACGGGCCGTGATGCGGTCGTACACGCTCCGGGAGCTGCGCGGGAACCCGGACGAGATCGACATCGACTTCGTGCTGCACGGGGTCGAACCGGGGGCCTCCCCCACTCTCGGCTCCGCTCGAGCGGGGGGACCCCCATCCCCCGCCGGGCCCGCCTCCCGGTGGGCTTCCCGGGCCACCCCCGGGGACCGGGTGTTCCTGCTCGGCCCGGCGGTCGCCGACAACCGGGCGATCCGCTTCCGTCCGCCCGAGGACACCGATCTGGTGCTGATCTGGGGCGACGAGACCGCCGTACCCGCGGCGACCGCCATCCTCGAATCGCTCCCCGCCGGCACCCGGGTCCGCGCCTGGCTGGAGGTGCCGCACGCCGGGGACATCCAGGACGTGGCGACCGCGGCCGACGCGGAGATCGACTGGATGGTGGGCGGCACCGCCGAGGCGGCGATCCGGGGCGCCCAACTGCCCGCCGCGGAGCGCCCGTACGTCTGGATCGCCGGTGAGGCCGGACGGGTCAGGGAGCTGCGCCGGCACTTCGTCGGGGAGCGGGGGGTGGACCGGCGCCGGGTCACCTTCGTCGGCTACTGGCGGCAGGGCCTGACGGAGGAGCAGCTCCGGGAATCCGGCGAGTAGTTACGAGGCCGAAGTGACGGCCGCCACAGGAATGCCAGGTTTTCCGTCGCTTTAGTTAGGTTAGGCTCACCTAAGTGAAGCGGGACTGCTCCCCTCCCCGCACGGATCGTCCCCGGAGGACCCCCACATGCGCTCGCACCTGCTCAATGACCTCACCGCGGAGCACTACCGCCGCTCCGTGACCGAAGGAGTAGAGCGGGTGGCTGCCAAACTCGCCACCACCGATCGGCCGTTCACAGGTGTCACCGTCGACGTCCTCTCCCCTCTCATCGACGGCATCGACCTCGACCGGCCGCTGCACGACACCACCGCGGTCCTGGACGAGCTGGAGGACGTCTACCTCCGGGACGCCGTCTACTTCCACCACCCCCGCTACCTCGCCCATCTCAACTGCCCGGTGGTCATCCCGGCGGTGCTCGGCGAGGCGGTGCTCACCGCCGTCAACTCCTCCCTGGACACCTGGGACCAGTCGGCCGGCGGCACCCTCATCGAGCGGAAACTGATCGACTGGACGACCGCCCGTATCGGCCTCGGTGAGGGCGCCGACGGCGTGTTCACCTCGGGCGGCACCCAGTCAAACCTGCAGGCGCTGCTGCTGGCCCGGGAGGAGGCGAAGACCGACTCCCTGTCCGGACTGCGGATCTTCGCCTCCGAGGTCAGCCACTTCAGCGTGCAGAAGTCGGCGAAGCTGCTCGGCCTCGGCCAGGACGCGGTGGTCTCCGTCCCCGTCGGCCAGGACAAGCGGATGCAGACCGTCGCCCTCGCCCGCGAACTGGACCGCTGCAAGAGCGATGGCCTGGTGCCCATGGCGGTCGTCGCCACCGCCGGCACCACCGACTTCGGCTCCATCGACCCGCTGCCGGAGATCGCCGAACTGTGCGAGCAGTACGGCGTCTGGATGCACGTGGACGCGGCCTACGGCTGCGGTCTGCTCGCCTCCCTGAAGCACCGGGACCGGATCGCCGGGATCGAGCGCGCCGACTCGGTCACCGTCGACTACCACAAGTCCTTCTTCCAGCCGGTGAGTTCGTCCGCCGTGCTGGTCCGGGACGCCGCGACCCTGCGCCACGCCACCTACCACGCAGAGTACCTCAACCCGCGCCGGATGGTCGAGGAGCGCATCCCCAACCAGGTCGACAAGTCCCTGCAGACCACCCGCCGCTTCGACGCCCTCAAGCTGTGGATGACGCTGCGCACCATGGGCGCCGATGGTATCGGTCAGCTCTTCGACGAGGTCTGCGACCTGGCCGCGGAGGGCTGGCGGCTGCTCGCCGCCGACCCCCGCTTCGACGTCGTCGTCCAGCCGTCCCTGTCCACCCTCGTCTTCCGTCACTTCCCGGCGGCGATCACCGACCCGGCCGAGATCGATCGCGCCAACCTGTACGCCCGCAAGGCCCTGTTCGCCTCCGGCGACGCGGTGGTCGCGGGCACCAAGGTCGGCGGCCGCCACTACCTCAAGTTCACCCTGCTCAACCCCGAGACCACGACGGCCGACATCGCCGCCGTCCTCGATCTGATCGCCGGCCACGCCGAGCAGTACCTGGGAGAGTCCCTTGACCGCGCGTCCTGACAACCCGACCAAGACCCATGACTTCGTAGGGATCGGGCTCGGGCCCTTCAACCTCGGCCTCGCCTGCCTGACCGAGCCGATCGCCGAACTGGACGGCGTCTTCCTGGACTCGAAGCCCGGCTTCGAGTGGCACGCCGGCATGTTCCTGGACGGCGCCCACCTGCAGACCCCGTTCATGTCGGACCTGGTCACCCTGGCCGACCCCACCTCGCCGTACTCCTTCCTCAACTACCTGAAGGAGAAGGGCCGGCTGTACTCGTTCTACATCCGCGAGAACTTCTATCCGCTGCGGGTGGAGTACGACGACTACTGCCGCTGGGCCGCGAACAAGCTGACCAACGTCCGCTTCGACACCACGGTGACGGAGGTCCGGTACGAGGACGAGGACGAGCTGTACGTCGTCGCCACGGCCGCCGGTGACACCTACCGCGCCCGCCGGCTGGTCCTCGGCACCGGCACCCCGCCGTACCTCCCGGAGGCCTGCCAGGGCCTGGGCGGCGACTTCATCCACAACTCGCGCTACCTGAGGCACAAGCAGGAACTCCAGTCCAAGGAGTCGATCACGCTGGTCGGCAGCGGCCAGTCCGCCGCCGAGATCTACCACGACCTGCTCAGCGAGATCGACGTCCACGGCTACCGCCTGAACTGGGTGACCCGCTCCCCGCGCTTCTTCCCCCTCGAATACACCAAGCTCACGCTGGAGATGACCAGCCCCGAGTACATCGACTACTACCACGCCCTGCCCGAGGCGACCCGCTACCGGCTGACCGCCGAGCAGAAGGGCCTCTTCAAGGGCATCGACGGCGACCTGATCAACGAGATCTTCGACCTGCTCTACCAGAAGAACCTCGGCGGCCCGGTCCCCACCCGGCTGCTCACCAACTCCAGCCTGAACGCGGCCGCCTACGACAACGGCACCTACACCCTCTCCCTCCGCCAGGAGGAGCAGGGCAAGGACTACGAGCTGGAGACCCAGGGCCTGGTCCTGGCCACGGGCTACAGGTACGCCGAGCCCGAATTCCTCAGGCCCGTCCGGGACCGGCTGCGCTACGACTCGCACGGCAACTTCGACGTGGCCCGCAACTACGCCGTCGACGTCACCGGCCGGGGTGTGTTCCTGCAGAACGCCGGTGTCCACACCCACAGCATCACCAGCCCCGACCTCGGCATGGGCCCCTACCGGAACGCGTACATCATCCGCGAGCTGCTCGGCTCGGAGTACTACCCGGTGGAGAAGACGATCGCCTTCCAGGAGTTCGCCATATGAGCGCCACCGCCACCCTGACCTTCGCCTTCCGGCCCCTCGACCCCCTCAAGGACGCCGAGCTGCTGCACCGCTGGGTGACGCACCCCAAGGCGGCCTACTGGATGATGCAGGACGCGAGACTGGAGGACGTCGAGCGGGCGTACCTGGAGATCGCGGCCGACGAGCACCACCACGCGCTGCTGGGGCTCGGCGCGGACGGTGAGCCCGCCTTCCTCATGGAGAAGTACGACCCAGCCCACCGCGAGCTGGTCGGGCTGTACGAGCCCGAGCCGGGGGACGTCGGGATGCACTTCCTGACCCCGGCGGCCGACACGCCCGTGCACGGGTTCACCAAGGCCGTCATCACGGCCGTGGTCGCGCACCTCTTCGAGGACCCGGCGGCCCGCCGGATCGTCGTCGAGCCGGACGTGCGCAACACGGCCGTGCACGCGCTGAACGAGGCCGTCGGGTTCGTGCCCGTGGGCGAGATCCAGAAGCCGGAGAAGAAGGCGTTGCTGAGTTTCTGCACCCGGGAGCGGTTCGAGAAGGCGGTGTCCGTATGACCCTCGCAGACGCGGTCGCCCATCTCTCCCCCGAGCGCTGGGAGAAGGCCAACCGGCTCCTGATACGCAAGGCGCTCGCGGAGTTCGCCCACGAGCGCCTGATCACCCCGGAGCGGGACGGCCAGTCGTATGTCGTCCGCAGCGACGACGGACTCACCCGGTACCGCTTCACCGCCGTCCGCCGGGCCCTGGACCACTGGCAGGTGGACGCCGACTCCATCGGCCGGGTCCGCGACGGCGCCGAACTCCCGCTCGCCGCGCTGGACTTCTTCATCGAGCTGAAGGACTCGCTGGGGCTGAGCGACGAGATCCTGCCGGTCTACCTGGAGGAGATCTCCTCCACCCTCTCCGGCACCTGCTACAAGCTCACCAAGCCGCAGATCCCGGCCGCCGAGCTGGCCCGGGCCGGCTTCCAGGCGATCGAGACCGGGATGACCGAGGGCCACCCCTGTTTCGTCGCCAACAACGGCCGGCTCGGCTTCGGCATCCACGACTACCTGTCGTACGCCCCGGAGACCGCGACCCCGGTCCGGCTGGTCTGGCTGGCGGCCCACACCTCGCGTGCCGCGTTCACCGCGGGCGTCGGCATCGAGTACGAGTCCTTCGTACGCGACGAGCTGGGCAACGAGACCGTGGAGCGCTTCCACGGCGTCCTGCGCGACCAGGGTCTGGACCCCGCCGACTACCTCTTCATCCCGGTCCACCCCTGGCAGTGGTGGAACAAGCTCACCGTCACCTTCGCCGCCGAGGTGGCGCGCGGGCACCTGGTGTGCCTGGGCGAGGGCGACGACGAGTACCTGGCCCAGCAGTCCATCCGGACCTTCTTCAACAGCAGCCACCCCGAGAAGCACTACGTCAAGACCGCCCTGTCGGTCCTCAACATGGGCTTCATGCGCGGTCTTTCGGCCGCCTACATGGAGGCCACCCCGGCGATCAACGACTGGCTGGCCCAGCTCATCGACAACGACCCGGTGCTCAAGTCCACCGGCCTGTCGATCATCCGGGAGCGGGCGGCCGTCGGCTACCGGCACCTGGAGTACGAGCGGGCGACCGACCGTTACTCGCCGTACCGGAAGATGCTGGCCGCGCTCTGGCGGGAGAGCCCGGTGCCGTCCCTCCAGGAGGGCGAGTCGCTCGCCACGATGGCCTCCCTGGTCCATGTGGACCACGAGGGCGCGTCCTTCGCCGCCGCGCTGATCGAGCGGAGCGGGCTGACCCCGAAGGACTGGCTGCGGGCCTATCTGAAGGCCTACTTCACCCCGCTCCTGCACAGCTTCTACGCCTACGGCCTGGTGTTCATGCCGCACGGCGAGAACGTCATCCTGGTCCTGAAGGACGGCGTGGTGCAGCGGGCGGTCTACAAGGACATCGCCGAGGAGATCGCCGTCATGGACCCGGACACGGTACTGCCGCCGGCGGTCGAGCGGCTGCGCGTCGAGGTCCCCGAGGACAAGAAGCTGCTCTCCATCTTCACGGACGTCTTCGACTGCTTCTTCCGCTTCCTCGCCGCGAACCTCGCGGCCGAAGGGGTCCTGACGGAGGACGACTTCTGGCGGACGGTCGCCGAGGTCACCCGTGCGTACCAGGAGTCGGCGCCCGAACTCGCCGACAGGTTCGCCCAGTACGACATGTTCGCGCCCGAGTTCGCGCTGTCCTGCCTCAACCGGCTCCAGCTGCGCGACAACAGGCAGATGGTGGACCTGGCGGACCCGTCGGGCGCCCTCCAGCTGGTCGGAACCCTGAAAAATCCCGTCACGGGGTTCTGATCCAGGCGGACGGGCTCCCCCGAGTACGGTCCTCGGGGGAGCCCGTCGGTCTTTCCGGCTCAGCTCACTTCGCAGGCCAGGGCACCTGCGGCGAGCGGTAGTAGCCGATGCCCAGGGCGTCCCAGCGGGGCGCCTGCGCGGCGAGCCGCACCTTGTAGGCGTCCCAGTCGTGCGTGGCCGGCGGCGACCAGCCCAGCTCGGCCACCCCCGGCAGCCGCGGGAAGGCCATGTAGTCGATGTCGGCGCCGGTCACGATGGTCTCGGTCCACAGCGGTGCCTCGACCCCCCGGACGGCCGAACTCGGGGCACCGGCCAGGTAGTCGCCCGGGTCCCAGTCGTACGACCGCCGTACCTCCACCAGGCCGGCCCAGTCCTGGCCGAGCGGGGTGTCCGCGTCGTACTTCATGTCGAGGTAGACCCGGTCGGCGGGCGAGAGGATCAGCCCGGTGCCGTGCTGGGCAGCCTTGACCACCTGGGTCTTCTCGTCCGCGCTCGTGTCGTCCAGCCCCCAGTACTGGGCGATCGCGCCCTCGGCCGGATGCGCGCCGGTCAGCTGGTGCCAGCCGATCACCGTCTTGCCGTACTCCGCGACGAGCGGCTGCACCCGGTCCATGAACGCCACATAGTCCTCGTGGGCGGTGGAGTGCGCCTCGTCGCCGCCGATGTGGAGATAGCGGCCCGGGGTGAGGGCGGCCAGCTCGCGGATGACGTCGGCCGCGAAGTCGTAGGTCACCTGCTTCGCCACGCACAGCGAGCTGAAGCCGACCTCCGTGCCGGTGTACAGCGGCGGTGCGGTGCCGTCGCAGTTGAGGTCGGCGTACGAAGCTAGGGCCGCGTTGGTGTGGCCGGGCATGTCGATCTCGGGGACGACTTCGAGATAGCGGGACGCCGCGTAGCGGACGATCTCCTGGTAGTCGGCCTTGGTGTAGTGGCCGCCCTGGCCGCCGCCGACCTGGGTGGAGCCGCCGTAGGCCGCCAGGCGGGGCCAGGAGTCGACGGCGATCCGCCAGCCCTGGTCGTCGCTGAGGTGCAGATGCAGTTCGTTGATCTTGTAGAGGGCCAGCTCGTCGATGTACCGCTTGACCTGGGCCACGGTGAAGAAGTGCCGGGAGACGTCGAGCATCGCGCCCCGGTAGGCGTAGCGCGGGCGGTCGGTGACGGTGCCGCCCGCGACCAGCCAGGGGCCGGGCTGCACGGTGTCCTTCTCGACGGCCGCCGGGAGCAGTTGGCGCAGGGTCTGGACGCCGTGGAAGAGGCCGGCGGGCTCGGCGGCGGTGAGGGTGACGCCGTCGCGGCCGCTGTCGAGGCGGTAGCCCTCGGCGCCGAACGGCCCGGCCCCCAGTCGGAGCCGGATACCCGAGGTGCCGTGCGTGGTCAGGGGCAGCCGGTAGCCGGTGGACGGGCGGAGCAGGTCCGCCAGGTACTCGGCGACCCGGCGCACCTCCCGGGAGCCGTCGACGCGGATGGCCGTGTCACGGGTGATGCGGTACGGCGCTCCGCCCGCCCTGACCGAGGCGGGCGCCGGGACGACCCGGTCGAGCGGGGCCGGGACGGACTGCGGTGTCGCCGGGGTGGCGCCGACCGTGAAGGCGCCGGTCGCCGCGACCAGCAGCAGGGACCCCAGGACGCGGGCCATGCGGGGTGTGGAGGAGGTGCGGGAGGTTCCGGGAGTCGTGCTGTGGTGCCGTCTCACATGCGCTCCCTTCTCGACTGTGACTGGGCGAAGGAGTCACCAGAGAGGATTCACCAGAGACCGGGATTGGTCGAGACCATCCGGCCGTACTTCCGGTGGAACAATCCCCGCATGGCGGAAATCATCCAGAAAGACGGTATCTGGGCCTTCGACGGAGACGCCCTGCGACTGGTTCCCGGGCGGGACAGGAACGTCAGTGTGCTGCGCCGGACGCTGGGTGAACTGGTCGTCCCACTGGGCGCGTTGGCGGGGATCTCGTTCGAGCAGGGCCGTAGGTCGGGGCGGCTGAGGCTGCGGCTGCGGGACGGCGCCGACCCACTGCTGCACGCCACCGGCGGCCGTCTCGCCGAGATCCACGACCCCTACCAGCTGGCCGTGGAGCCGGAACGGTACGGCGTCGCCGAGTACTTCACGGACGAGGTGCGCGACGCGCTGCTGCTCGAGCGGGTCCCGGGCACGCCGGTGACCGGGTATCTGCTGCCGGGTCCGCGGCTGCCGCTGTCGGTCTGCGCCGGGGACGGCACGGCCGGCTTCGACGGCGAGCGGGTGCGGCTGGAGTGGAACTGGAAGGCGGAGGACGCGAAGGCGGCCGCCGGTCCCCGGACGTTGGCCCTGGCGGACATCCTGGCCGTGGAGTGGCAGCCCTCCGCCGGACTGGAGAACGGCCATCTGCGGTTCCGGGTGCGCGGCGCTCCGGCCAAGGGTCGGGCCAGGTACGACCCCCACGCGGTGGAGCTGTGGGGGTTCAAGCGGGATCCGCTGATGGCGCTGGTCGCGGCGGCGGTGCAGGCGCGGTTGCCGCATCCGTCGGTGGCCCCGCCCGAGCCGTCCCGGGCGGCCAGGGAGCCCGAGGCCGATCATGACGCGCTGCTGCGGCGGCTGCGCGAACTGGGCGAGCTGCGTCGTGAGGGCGTGCTCACGGACGAGGAGTTCGCGATGGCCAAACAGGTGGTGCTGAAGAGGATGTAGTGGGGACTCAGCAGGAGAGGGGCGGGTGATCCTCATACGGACCGAGGACCACCCGCCCCTTTCCTGGCGGGTGTTACTTGGCCTTGCGGGCCACCGTGAAGTGGTCGATGCGGTCGCCGGTCTCGGCGATGCCCGACACCTTCAGCTTGGCGTACTGGCCGCGCGGCGCCGGTTCGACGTCCACACGCAGGAACGAGTAGTTGAGGTAGCGCACCCGGGACCAGGTGACGGTCTCGTTGACCTTGCCGTCCTTGGTGTTGATGAAGGAGGCGACGGAGTCGACCTCGTTCAGGTGGCCCTCGTAGGAGTCCGGGGCGGTGAACGCGTACAGGCTGCGGCCCGCGGCGCCCGCCGTGACGTAGACGACACCCTCGGTCTCGGAGTAGGCCGTCTCGCCGATCGGGAGCTTCTTGACGACCTTGTCGCCCTTGATGACGTCGGTGCGCTCGTACTGGTGGTTGTGGCCGTTGATGACCAGGTCCACCGTGTACTTCTCGAACAGCGGCACCCACTCCTGTCGCACGCCCCCCTCCGAGGCGTGCGCCGTGGAGGTGCAGTAGGCGCAGTGGTGGAAGAACACGACGATGAAGTCGATGTCCTTCGAGGCGCGGAACTTCTTGAGCTGCGCCTCGAACCACTTGGTCTGCGTGCCGCCCGAGATGCCGAGGTTGGCCGGGATCTCGAAGGAGACGTCGTTCGGGTCGAGCGAGATGATCGCCGTGTTGCCGTGGACGAAGGAGTAGACGCCCGGCAGGTTCTTCTTGTCCGGCCCGTTGTCGGGCAGGGTGAAGCGGGCCTCCTCGCCGCCGTAGCCGTTCGGCGAGTACCAGGCCTCCATGTCGTGGTTGCCGTAGGAGACCATCCACGGCACCGACTTGGCGACCGACTCGGTCTGGGCCAGGAACTGGTCCCACACACGCGAGTCGAAGCCGGTGTCGGCGGTCTTGCCCGCGCCGGCCGGGTCGGCGTACGCGATGTCGCCGGCGTGCAGGTGGAAGCTGGGGTTCTGGCCGAGGATGAGGCTGTCGTTGGCCAGGCCGTGGTAGCTGACGCCCTGGTCGCCGAAGGCCGTGAAGGTGAACGGCTCCTTGTGCGCGGGCGCGGTGGTGAAGGTGCCGATGGTGCCGGCGAACTTCGGCGAGGCCGGGTCGAAGCCGTCGTGGCCGACGCCGTAGAAGTAGGTGCGGCCCGGCTTGAGGTTGGCCAGCTTGGCGTGCACGTAGTACTGGGTGTGGTCGCCGCTGGCGCCGATGCCGGCCGGGGTGTACAGGGTGCGTATCTCGGCGTCGATCTTCACCGACAGGTGCGAGGCGTGGGTGCCGATGCGGACGAAGGGCTTCTTCACCGCGACCGGGACCTGCCAGGAGATCGTCATCTCCGTGCCGGCGTCGTTGCCGTAGGCGAGGTGACGACCGAAGGGCGCCACGAAGGCACCGTCGACGTACTGGGTGGCGGGGGCGGAGGACTGGGTGGGGACGGCCGCCTGCGCGGTACCGCCCAGCACGAACGAGCCGCCCGTGACGGCGCCGACAGTCACGGCGCCGCCTCTGATCATCGAGCGCCGGGAGAATCTGGCGCGGAGGTACTCGTGCTGCTCGGCCATGCTCATGCGCTCGGCGAGCTCATCGGGTACGCCCATACGAGGAATGTCCATGGCGTCTGAAACTCGTCTGCAGAAGCGACGTGGCGCAAGACACAGGATGGACAGGCTGCGAACAGAACCCCATAAGAGATTCAACAGGCCGTTGCCCGGAATCGGGCAGGATTCTTGCTAAACCACGGTGCCGTACTCCAGGATCTACGGGTGCACGACGAACTTGTTGATCATCTGACGCGGTCCACGCCTCTGAGCCGGGGCGAGGCGCTGCGGGTGATACAGGACGTGCTCGCCTACTTCGACGAGACGGCCGGGGATTACGTCCGGCGCCGCCACCGCGAACTGCAGACAGAAGGCCTGGTGAACGCGGAGATCTTCGAACGGATCGAGGCGGATCTGAAGTACAGGGCGGTCGCCCCGCCGGAGCTCACCCTCCGGCAGCTGCGCCGCATGGTCTACGGCTGAGGAATACGGAACACCTATATATGTGCGGAATTGTCGGATACATCGGTAAGCGTGATGTCGCTCCCCTGCTCCTGGAGGGGCTGCAGCGGCTGGAATACCGCGGCTACGACTCGGCGGGCATCGTCGTCACCTCCCCGAAGGCGGCCGGCCTGAAGATGGTCAAGGCCAAGGGCCGGGTCCGGGACCTGGAGGCCAAGGTCCCGGCGCGCTTCAAGGGCACCACCGGTATCGCCCACACCCGCTGGGCCACCCACGGCGCCCCCTCCGACGTGAACGCCCACCCGCACATGTCGGCCGACCAGAAGGTCGCCGTCGTCCACAACGGCATCATCGACAACGCCGGCGACCTGCGCCGCAAGCTGGAGGCGGACGGCGTCGAGTTCCTCTCCGAGACCGACACCGAGGTCCTCGTCCACCTGATCGCCCGCTCCCAGGCGGAGACCCTGGAGGAGCGGGTCCGCCAGGCGCTGCGCCTGATCGAGGGCACCTACGGCATCGCGGTGATGCACGCCGACTTCCCCGAGCGCATCGTGGTGGCCCGCAACGGTTCCCCGGTCGTCCTCGGCATCGGCGACAAGGAGATGTTCGTCGCCTCCGACATCGCGGCCCTGGTCACCCACACCCGCCAGATAGTGACTCTGGACGACGGCGAGATGGCCACCCTCAAGGCCGACGACTTCCGGACATACACCACCGAGGGCACCCGGACGACGGCCGAGCCGACCACCGTGGAGTGGGAGGCCGAGTCGTACGACATGGGCGGCCACGACACCTACATGCACAAGGAGATCTTCGAGCAGCCCGACGCGGTCGACCGTGTGCTGCGCGGCCGGATCGACGACCGCTTCTCCACCGTGCACCTCGGCGGCCTCAACCTGGACGCCCGGGACGCGCGCGCCGTGCGCCGGGTGAAGATCCTCGGCTGCGGCACCTCCTACCACGCGGGCATGATCGGCGCCCAGATGATCGAGGAGCTGGCCCGGATCCCGGCGGACGCCGAGCCCGCCTCCGAGTTCCGCTACCGCAACCCGGTGGTCGACCCCGACACCCTCTACATCGCGGTCTCCCAGTCCGGTGAGACGTACGACGTGCTCGCCGCCGTCCAGGAGCTGAAGCGCAAGGGCGCGCGGGTGCTGGGCGTGGTGAACGTGGTCGGCTCGGCGATCGCCCGCGAGGCGGACGGCGGCATGTACGTGCACGCGGGCCCCGAGGTCTGCGTGGTCTCGACCAAGTGCTTCACCAACACGACGGTCGCCTTCGCCCTGCTCGCGCTGCACCTGGGCCGCACCCGCGACCTCTCGGTGCGGGACGGCAAGCGGGTCATCGACGGCCTGCGCAGGCTGCCCGCCCAGATCGCCGAGATCCTCGAGCAGGAGGCGGAGATCGAGAAGCTGGCCAAGGAGTACGCCGACGCCCGCTCGATGCTCTTCATCGGCCGCGTCCGGGGCTACCCGGTGGCCCGTGAGGCCTCCCTGAAGCTCAAGGAGGTCTCCTACATCCACGCGGAGGCCTACCCGGCGTCCGAGCTGAAGCACGGCCCGCTGGCCCTGATCGAGCCGGCGCTGCCCACGGTGGCGATCGTCCCCGACGACGACCTGCTGGAGAAGAACCGCGCTGCCCTGGAGGAGATCAAGGCCCGCAGCGGCAAGATCCTGGCGGTGGCCCACCAGCACCAGGAGAAGGCGGACCGCACGATCGTCGTCCCCAAGAACGAGGACGAACTCGACCCCATCCTGATGGGCATCCCCCTCCAACTCCTCGCGTACCACACGGCGAAGGCGCTGGGCCGCGACATCGACAAGCCGCGGAACCTGGCGAAGTCGGTGACGGTGGAGTAGGACCGTTTGACTGTGCGGGCGCGTGGGGGCTGGTCGCGCAGTTCCCCGCGCCCCTAAAGGGGCGCTTGCTGCAGCCCCCCTTCTTTTGGGGGCGCGGGGAACTGCGCGACCAGCCCCCACCGGGCCGCACTGGCCGGACAACCGAACGGACCCCCACGTGTGCCGTCAGGCCACGAAGGGGTCCGCTCATTGGATCGCCGGGGACGCCCAACCCCCCGGCGTCGGCTGCCATATCAGCCGTGGGCCGTCACCCCCCGACCGGCAGCCCGCCTCGGAAGTGCCGTCGGCCAGTGCGCGAGCGCGGCCGTCGCGGCGTACCAGGCCACCGCCCCCGCCGCCGCGGCGACCCAGCCGCCCACCTTGACCAGCGAGGAGCTGTCGGCGAAGTTCGCGACAGCGAGGAGCAGCATCGACAGGAACAGCAGCGCGTGCATGGCCTGTCCGAGCGGGTCGCCGCCGGCGAGGGTCAACGACAGTGCCACGAGGGCGAAGAGGAGCAGGAAGAGCCCGGCCGCGTTGGCCGAGGCGTTGCCGCCGGACGAGACGGCCCAGGTGAACCAGAGGGCACCGAGGGCCACATAGCCCGTGCCGTTCCCGGTGTCACGGTCACGGAAGGCCAGCAGGCCGACGAGGAAGAGGGCGACTCCGCCCACGTAGTGGGCGACTGACACGGCGTCGGATGTGGTGACGTCGTCGATCACGCCGGTGGTGCCGAGGCCGAACGCCAACAGGGTGATCCCCAGGGCGAGTCGGCCGGCCACGGTAGTGGTTCCACTTCCCGCAGAGACGTCATTGTCCACGGCGGGCTCCCTTCATGCTTTGTGCAGTTGTGCGCGGTGACCGGTATATGCCCTTCACAAGGGCACAAACACCTCTACGCACGAGTAGATTTACGCACGGCACAAAGGGAGCCGGACCGTACCCACGGCGCATCTCACCTGGGAGAACGTGGAGTTACGGAATGACAACGACGGGCCGCTTGGCCCGCTTGGCGAGTCTGCCCGCGACGGAGCCGAAGATCCGCCCGACGATGCCCTGGGTGGACCCCACGACGATCGCGTCGGCCTCGTACTCCCGCCCCACCTCTTCGAGTTCGTGGCAGATGTCACCGCCGCGTTCGACGAGGATCCAGGGCACCTCCGCCAGATACTCGGCACAGGCGAGTTCGAGACCGAGCACCTCGGTGCGGTGGTCCGGTACGTCGACGAAGACGGGTGGCTCGCAGCCGGCCCACACGGTGGTCGGCAGTCGGTTGGCGACGTGGACGATGATCAGCCCTGCGCGGGAGCGATGTGCCATCCCGATCGCATAGGCGAGCGCGCGCTCACTGGAGGTGGAGCCGTCGAAGCCGACGACCACTCCGTGCTGGAAGGCGGGATCGCAGGAAGGGCGTGGCTCTTCCGCCGCCAGCGCATCGGCCGCCGTGGGGTCGGCGACCGGCCGCTTGCGGTCCGCTGGATCGAAGAATTCGTGACCGGCCATGGCTGTCTCGGCGTTGTGATCCTTTGTGGGAGGGACGACAGTGTGCGGCGGAGCTGTGTCCGGGAAACATCTTCCCAACCCCATACCCTCAAGGGTACGGCGGCACGCCTCCTCAGCCCAGATCCCGCGCACTCTCCGTAGGGGACCGTCCCCGGAGTCGGTTAGGGGTTCCAGGGAGCATGCACGAGCCGCGCCCGTAACGCAATGGTTGCTGCCCCGTACAGGCGGTTTGCACAGGATTCGGACAAGGGCAGGGTCCACGCGCAGTGACCGACCGCTCGAACAGGCGTTGAACCCGGCGGCAGCACCCCCAGGGGGCCGGCAGGAGCACGACACCACCAGGGAGACCAGGGAGATACGCACATGTCCGGACCGCGCCCGAAACCCGACCCGCACTCCGCCCAGGACAGCGCGGGTGACGTCGTCCGCTGGGCCGCGTTCTCCTGTGTCCTCGTCCCCGTGGTGCTGCTCTGGTACGGCACCTCACTGGCCGGCACCGCCGGCACCGCCCTCGGCCTCGCCGCCGTCACCGCCGCCTGCCGGTACCTGCTGCGCCGCTCGGAGCGCGGGACGGCACCGCGCGGACCATCGCACGGCGCACCCCACGGCACACACCGCGGAGCGCCGCACCGGGCACCACATCCGGCACCACATCGGGCGCCGCACCGGGCGCCGCACCGGGCCCCCCGCGGAGCGGTCCGGGGAGGCGGACGTCACACTAGGGGCACTACACCGGTCGACTGACCGGTTTCCGCGCACGGGAACGCTTCTTTTCAGCCAACTTCCCGACCCTGTGCAAGTGGCGCCCCGACCACCCCCCAACCCCCGTTCCACCTGCACGGAAAGGGTCCGGGGAACCCTTCGCACCCTACGCGGTTTGGCCACTGCCACGAGGCGTACTTCCCTGCACGGCCCCCGAGTGCAACGCTTCGTGATCGAATGCTTCACGCCAAGTTGTCATGTCGACAATCTACGGCGTGTCGAACTGGTCAACGCGACACCGCGGAAACCAGTAGATTCGATCTTGACGTCTTACGGCGGGGGACTCGTGCAGGACCGAGGGGAAACGTGCAGGAGCGACACAACCGAGGAGCCGCGACCACCGAGGGGGGCTTAGCAGGATGAGCCACGACTCCACTGCCGCGCCGGAAGCCGCGGCCCGGAAACTCTCCGGGCGACGCCGCAAGGAGATCGTCGCGGTGCTGCTGTTCAGCGGCGGTCCCATCTTCGAGAGTTCCATACCGCTTTCGGTGTTCGGGATAGACCGCCAGGACGCCGGAGTGCCGCGCTACCGACTGCTGGTGTGCGGTGGCGAGGAAGGCCCGCTGCGGACCACAGGGGGCCTGGAACTCACCGCGCCGCATGGGCTGGAGGCGATCTCACGCGCCGGCACGGTCGTCGTACCGGCCTGGCGTTCGATCACCGCGCCACCGCCCGAAGAAGCGCTGGACGCGCTGCGCCGCGCCCATGAAGAAGGGGCCCGCATAGTCGGGCTGTGCACCGGCGCGTTCGTGCTGGCCGCCGCCGGACTGCTGGACGGCCGCCCGGCCACCACCCACTGGATGTACGCGCCGACGCTGGCCAAGCGCTATCCGTCGGTGCACGTCGACCCACGCGAACTCTTCGTGGACGACGGCGACGTCCTGACGTCCGCCGGTACGGCGGCCGGAATCGACCTCTGTCTCCACATCGTGCGGACGGACCACGGCAACGAGGCGGCCGGTGCGCTCGCCCGGCGCCTGGTGGTCCCGCCGCGCCGCTCGGGCGGTCAGGAGCGCTACCTCGATCGATCTTTACCAGAGGAGATCGGCGCCGACCCGCTCGCCGAGGTCGTCGCCTGGGCGCTGGAGCACCTCCACGAGCAGTTCGACGTGGAGACGCTCGCGGCGCGCGCCTACATGAGCCGCCGGACCTTCGACCGGCGCTTCCGCTCGCTGACCGGTAGCGCCCCGCTGCAGTGGCTGATCACGCAACGGGTCCTCCAGGCGCAGCGTCTGCTGGAGACGTCGGACTACTCGGTGGACGAGGTGGCGGGCCGCTGCGGCTTCCGCTCCCCCGTCGCCCTGCGCGGCCACTTCCGCCGGCAGCTGGGTTCCTCGCCGGCGGCGTACCGGGCGGCGTACCGGGCGAGGCGGCCGCAGTCCGAGCGTGCCGACGCGCCGGAACCGGCGCAGCTGGCACCGGCGGCCGCGCTGTCGGTGCCGTACCCCGAGGGCGTACTGCCGATGCAGACCCGCAGGTCAGCGGCGGTAGGCCTGTCGCCCAGCCTCCCGGGGCCCCGCACGGGCAGCTGAGCCTCCACCCGCCCACCCGACACCCTCGGGTGGGCGGGCCCAAGCCCCTCGCCCACCCACCACCCGACTCGGTAGGACAAGGGGCGAGGCAGAAAACAAGAGCACCAGGCTGCCGTGCACCCAGCCCGGCGCTTCAGGCCGCCCACGCAGCCCGGCCGGCGCTTCAGGCCGCCCCACGCACCCCGCCCGGCGCTTCAGGCCGCCCTCGCTCAGCCACCCACGCAGCCCGCCCGGCGGTTCAGGCGAAACCCTCAGCCCGTCCGGCGCCTGAGGGACAACCACGCTCCCCCACCCCCTCAGCCCGCCCGGCGTTTGAGGGCGAGGCCGGAGGCCGATGACGTGGGGGCCGGGGGCGGCGGCCTCCGGAGACGTCTGTGCCGTACCGGGGGCACCCAAACGCCGACGTCAGCTTTAGGGTGGTCGCATGAACGATCGCATGGTGTGGATCGACTGCGAGATGACCGGCCTCTCGCTGTCCGACGACGCGCTCATCGAGGTGGCCGCACTGGTCACCGACTCCGAGCTGAACGTGCTCGGCGAGGGCGTGGACATCGTCATCCGTCCGCCGGCCAAGGCACTGGAGACGATGCCGGAGGTGGTGCGGCAGATGCACACCTCGTCCGGCCTGCTCGACGAGCTGGCCGGCGGCACGACACTCGCCGAGGCCGAGGAGCAGGTCCTGGCCTATGTACGGGAGCACGTGAAGGAACCCGGCAAGGCCCCGCTGTGCGGCAACTCCGTCGGCACCGACCGAGGCTTCCTGTCCCGGGACATGCCGGGCCTGGAGGGATACCTCCACTACCGGATCGTCGACGTGTCCAGCGTCAAGGAGCTGGCCCGGCGCTGGTATCCGCGGGCGTACTTCAACAGCCCGGAGAAGAACGGCAACCACCGCGCCCTCGCCGACATCCGCGAGTCGATCGCCGAACTGCGCTACTACCGCGAGGCCATCTTCGTACCGCAGCCCGGCCCCGACTCGGACACCGCGAGGACGATCGCGGCCAAGCACGTCCTGCCTGCGGAATAGGCGTTCCGGAGGTCCCCGAAGGGGCGCCCGGAAAGCCGTGCGCGAGCACCCCTTCGGACCCTGTACACTTTTTCTCGGCCGGTCGGAGAAACCACAGAACGACTGCCGGTCGTGGTGGGTGTAGCTCAGCTGGTAGAGCACCTGGTTGTGGTCCAGGATGTCGCGGGTTCGAGTCCCGTCACTCACCCTTGCATGAAAGGCCTCTGGCTTGCGGAAACGCGGGTCAGAGGCCTTTTGGTTATCCGTCTTGGCCGAACGGCGGCCGAACGCGGCCGGATTCCGGGCGCGACGGTTCGTGGGAGCCCGAGAGGTTCGCCGAGCCGGCCGAGGGAGCGGATCGGCGGGGCGGGTGCAGGGAGCCCAGGAAGGCGGCGCGGGCCAGCAGTTGGCCGGTGGTCATCCGTCATCCGGTCCCGGGAGATCTCCCAGACGCCGATCCCGACCACGACAAGCACGCAGAGGGTCGGCACCAGCGAGGAGCGGTGCCCCTTGGTCAGCGGCCGGAAACGGCTGAGCGCGTGGCGGACCGGGACACCCTCCCTCGGACGCCTTCTCCGCGCGGACGCCTTCTCCGCGCGGGTGAACCGGTACTTCGGCGGGGTTCAGCAGGGGCTGCGCCAGCGGCCCAGGGCGAGCTGTTTGCGCATGGAGTCGAGGCCGAGACGCCTGGCGATCGGGCAGAACGTGCGCTTGGGCACGCTGTACTCCACGTGGAAGACGGCCTTGTCCGCCTTGATGAAGGGACTCAGCGACGGGCATTCGTGAAACTCCGCGCATTGCTCGTTGACCGCGAAATCGAAGTCACGGACCAGGTCGGGGATCTGTTCCAGGTCGTTCTTGAGGCCGACCGCCATGCCCCGTTCGTGGACGAGGTCCGCGATCATGCGGTTGTAGGCGAGCTGGTCGGCGGCGGTCAGCGGGAAGCCGGTGTCGTTGGTGTAGGCGTCCACGAGGTCGGGCTCGACGGCGTCGAAGCCTTTCGCGCGGCACATGTCGAGACGTGCGGCCAGGAGGGGGCGCAGCAGCGAGCGGCGGCGGATGTCGAGCCAGCGCTCGCCGCTCCAGCCGTCGGAGCGGCCGAGGACGGAGGCGGGGAAGGCCTTGCGGTCGGGGCGGAAGGACTCCCAGGCGCCGGCGTTGATGTAGCAGATGACTTTACGGCCGCTCCTGTGGAGGCGTCGCACGACGGCGGCGCTGTTCTCGAAACCGTCGATGTCGTAGACGGGGACGGCTACGCGGGTGTCGACGCGGCCGCTGAGCTGCCACTGCCAGGCCGTGCCGGGGCGCGGTTGCCAGCGTGCGGCCGACGTGTCTTCGCCAGGGATCCGGTCGAGGGTGCGGTCCGGGACGGTGGCGCACCCGGTGAGCAGCCCCGTGAGCACTGCCGTGATCAACAGGGACACTGCTGACAGCAGAAGTGGCGGGCGGGTCGCGAACCTCATGTGGTTCCCCTCCTCACGGCGGGGGGCAGGGCGGCCCAGGGATTCGCGCCCGCGCCCGGTACCGCGCAGTGGACGCCCGCTCGGCGGGTCCGTGCGGTGCGGGCGGCGAGGTCGCACAGGCCGTCGGGGATGCCGTGGATCAGATGACAGAAGCGGGCCGGCGGGTGCGCCGCGGTCCAGGAGGGCGCGGCCGAGGTGAGGTAGGTCTGCCAGTCCCCTTCGAAGGTGACCAGCAGATCGGCGACGGAGGCGTAGCCGGGGTCAGGGTGGATTCCGGGGTTGAGCGTGACGGTGCCGGCGCCGTGGTCGCGGGCCTCGTCGGCCAGCGCGCGGTAGTACGGCAGCAGGCCGGCTTCGGCGCCGGCCTGATCGAGGAAGACGCCGTCGGTTCCGTACCAGCTGATGTGGTGGCGCAGCTCGTGGAGCACCGTCTGGTGGGGACGGGTGCCATAGGCGGTGTCGAGGTACCCGAGGACGCGTATGCCCGCCGCACGCAGAGCCCCGGCGGCGGCGGCGAAGGCCGGGTCGCGGGTCGGGCCGGGGCCGTCGGCGACGTTGAGGACGACGCCGTACAGCCGCGACGGGACCCGCGTCAGGGCCTGCCACGCCGCCGGGTCCACAGCGGGATGGACGTACAGCGGAACAAGCAGCCGGCCGTGGGTCATGCCGGGGGCGGGGTCGGAGGCGTGCCGGTGCGCGTGGTCCACAGGTCGGCGAGCGAGGTGGCGAGGGTGCGTTCGGGGTGCCAGCCCAGAGCCGCGGCGGCGGCCGTGATGTCCGCCTGCTGCCAGGAGACGGCTGACGAGCGCTGGGAACCGGTGCCGTTCTCCTCGATCCGGCCGTGGAATCCGCTGATCCGGGCCAGGCCTTCCGCGACCTTGCGGACCCGGGTGGCGCTGCCGCCGGCGATGTTGAGGATGCGGGGCAGCGGGCCGGGGGCGGTGATGGCGAGGACGGCGGCACGGGCCACGTCCCGTGCGTCGACGAAGTCGCGGTACGCGGACAGGTCACCGACCCGCACCGCGCCGTCCGGCCCGGCGCGCAGCAGTTCGTCGGCGAGCCGGCCGGGCAGGCTGGTGCCGGGCGAGCCCGGCCCGAGGGGGTTGAACACCCGTAGGACGACGGCGTCCAGTGCGGCCTCGGCGACGGTCAGCGAACCCGCCAGTTTGGTGGCCCCGTACGCGCCCTGCGGGCAGGTGGCGGAGTCCTCGCCGAGTGGCTGCCCGGCGTTCGCGCCGTACTCCCCCGCGGATCCGAGGTGGACCAGGCGTACCGGGAGGTCGGCCGCGGTCAGGGCCTCGCACAGCACGGCGGGCCCCCGGGCGTTGGTCTCCGCCAGCAGAAGCGGGCCGCCTCCGACGGCGCCGGCGCAGTTGACGACGGCGTCCGGGGCCAGCGCGCGCAGGTCGGCGGCGAGAGCGGGGACGGTGGCGGTGGTGAGGTCGACCCGCAGGTCGGCGCCCGGGGAGCGGCCGGCGCGGAGCACCCGGACGCCGCAGAGGGCGCGCAGCTGCTCCGTGATGTGCCGGCCCAGGAACCCGGTGGAGCCCAGGACGAGGACGCGCATCAGGTCACGCTCCCTTGAGCAGCAGGTCGCGGTGGGTGGTGAACTCGGCGTTCGCGCGGTCGTAGTCGTCCGGGCGGCCGATGTCCAGCCAGTAGCCGTCGAACTCGTGGGCGGCCGGAGGGGTGCCGTCGCGGAGCAGGTCGAGGACGAGTTCGTCGAAGCCGAGCGGCAGGCCGGGGGTGTAGCCGTCCAGGGTGGACCGGGAGAGCCCGTAGACGCCCATGGACACCCGGTAGTCCAGGGTCGGCTTCTCGGTGAAGCCGACGACCTGCTTGCTGTCGGTGGTGAGGACGCCGAAGTCGATCCTGACCTTGCGGCAGTACGTGGCGATCGTCAGCGGCGCGCCGCCGGCCTGGTGACCGCGCAGGACGGCGCGGAAGTCCAGGTCGGTGAGGATGTCGCCGTTCATGACCAGGAAGTGCTCCGGCAGCCGGTCGAGCATGGTCAGCAGCGGGCCCATGGTGCCCAGCGGGCTGTCCTCCGTCGAGTAGTCGACGCGCATACCCCATTGGGAGCCGTCGCCGACGTAGGCGCGGATGATGTGGCCGAGGTGGCCGATGGCGATGGTGCAGCTGGTGAATCCCGAGTTGACCAGCTGCCGCATCACGATTTCCAGGATGGCGTGCTGGTCGCCGATGGGGACGAGCGGCTTGGGCAGGGCGGTGGTGTACGGGCGCAGCCGGACACCCTTGCCTCCGGCCAGAATGACTGCGTGCATGGCGGACTCCGTTGTCGGTCGGTCGGTGGCCGATGGCCTGAGACGAGTCGTCAGAGATTGACGACGCGTCAGGAATTGACGAGGCGTCAAGGATTGACGAGGCGTCAGACGTTGTAGATGGCGGTCTTGTAGCGGGCCAGGTTCGCCGGGTCGCAGAAGAACCGGACGGTCTGCTCCAACCCCTCCTGGAGGCTGTGGGCCGGTGCCCAGCCGGTCGCGGCGCGCAGCCGGGAGGCGTCGCAGACCAGCCTCATCACCTCGGACGCGGCGGGCCGGATGCGCTGCGCGTCCTCGCGGACCTCGAGCTCGGCCCCCATGAGCTTGCCGACCAGCGTCACCAGGTCGCCGACCGAGATCTCGCCGCCCGTGCCGGCGTTGAACGTCCTGCCGACGACCGCCTCGGCGGGAGCGGTGCCCAGCGCGAGGAACGCCTGGGCGGTGTCCTTGACGAACATGAAGTCCCGGGTGGGCCGCAGGTCGCCCAGGGCGATGGTCCGCTCTCCGGCCGCCACCTGCCCGATGACGGTCGGGATCACCGCCCGCATGGACTGGCGCGGCCCGAAGGTGTTGAACGGCCGCAGGGTGGCCACCGGGATGCCGAAGCTGGCGTAGTAGCCGTCGGCCAGCCGGTCGCCGCCCGCCTTGGAGGCGGAGTAAGGGGACTGGGTGTTGATCGGGTGGTCCTCGGTGATGGGGACGGTCTGCGCGGTGCCGTACGTCTCGCTGGTGGAGGTGTGCACCATCCTGGGGATGCCGAGCCGGCGTACGGCTTCCAGCACGTTGAGCGTCCCGGTGACATTGGTGGCCACGTAGCTGTGCGGTGCCTGGTAGGAGTACGGGATCGCGATCAGCGCGGCCAGGTGGTAGACCGCCTCGGTGCCGGTGAGCAGGTGCTGCACGGACCCGGCGTCGCGTACGTCGCCGAGTACGACCTCCACACTGTCCATCACGTCCTGCGGCAGGGTCTCCAGCCAGCCGTACGACGAGAAGGAGTTGTACTGGGCCATGGCGCGCACCCGGTGTCCTGACGCGACGAGCGCCTCCACCAGGTGCGAGCCGATGAATCCCTCGGCACCGGTTACTGCGACGGTTGTGGGAGCGGACGAGGTCACGGATCTGTCTCCTCTGAATGTCAAGGTGAATCTGGATCTGAATCGGTGGGGCCAGGGCGTCGGGTCGTCATGAGGTCACGGGGTCACGGGTTGCCGGGATCTGGTCAGCGGTGGGCCGTGGTCCGGCCCATCCGGGTGCACGCGACCGCCAGCAGCACCGCCGTCGCGCAGCCGCAGGCCGCCAACTCGGCGGTCGCCGGGCTGAGCAGAGCCGGTCCCCGGCCGGTCCCGCCCGACAGGGCGGCCTCCGCCACGGCGGCGGCGAGGCAGGCCACGGCGGACGGCCAGGCGATTCCGGCCGCCTGCAGCAGCAGGGCGACCCAGAGCGCCGCGCCGAGGGCGAGCAGCGGCAGCGGCGGCACCCCGGTGACCAGTGCCGGGGCGGCGAGCACCGCGAGGTACTCGGTGAGGCACAGGGCGAGCACGCCGGCCGCCCGGAGCCGGAAGCCCCGAGGGGTCCGGCTGTGCCGCAGGGCGGTGAGTGTCAGGCTCCGGTAGCGGTAGAGCAACCACTCGGCCACGCCCATGCTCAGCGTCAGCACGACGGCGGCCGGCCTGCCCGCCGCCGGGGCCATCAGCGTCAGCGCCCCGCCTGCGAGGCCGAACAGCCCGTACGGGACGGAGGCGGTGAGCTTGGCCGTGCCCGGTACCGAGGAGCTCGTGGTGCGCAGCGACCGTACGATCTCCCGTACCGCCGACAGCACCGAAGCCGCGACGGTGGCCAGCAGCAGCACGGCGACCGGCACCGGGCCGGGGCGCCACAGCGGTACGCAGGCCGCCCCGGCCGCCGTCGGTACGAGCGCGATCAGCAGGTGCTGTTCGCGTCCCAGCACGAGCAGTACCGTGGCCGCCGCCAGATAGAGCGCCTCTCCCGCCGCGAAGGCCGGGACGGCGCCCGCCCCCGAGACGGTCAGTGCGGTCGCCGCCGCTGCCGTCACCCCGGCCGGGGCCCCGAACAGCAGGCACCGCGCGGCTGCCCGCCGGCCTCCCGCGGCGAGCCGTACGTAGGCGCGGTGGGCCAGTGCCTGGTTCCAGGCCCAGGCCACGAGTGCCGAGGCGGCGAGCCCGGTGACCCGGCCGGGCAGCAGTCCTGCGCCCAGCAGGTAGGCCAGCCCCGGCAGGCCGAACAGCATCCCGCGCAGCAGGCACTGCCACGGGCTGGTCCGCCACGGGTCGGGCCCCGGTCCGGGGTCCGGGTATCGGCGCGGCACCCGGGCGTACAGCTCCTCCGCGACGGCGAACAGGTCCCGTCGCCCGTAGCGGGTGGTGATCTGTTCGTGCGTCAGCCCGTCGGACTCCAGCACCGCGGCGATCTCGTCCGGGTGAACGGCGGCCCCGCACACGTCCGCCAGCCGTTCGGCGAGCCCGTCGAGCGGGTCGTCGGCCCAGGTCGGTCGCTGCGGCGGGGTCGGCAGGCGCAGCAGCAAGGTTCGGTCGTCGCGCGGCCGGTTCACCACGCACCTCCGGCCCGTCGGGCGTGCGGCGCCGGGTCCCCGGCCAGGCGCGTCCGGGCCTCGGAAAGGTGCGTCCGGGTCTCGGAAAGGTGCGTCCGGTCCACGCCCGCTGCCAGCGCGCCGTAGATCTCCCGGAAGGAGTCGATGGTGTGCCGGAGTGTGAACTGTTCGATCACCCTCAGTCGCGCGGCCTCGCCCATCCGGGCCCGGCGGGCGGGTGCGCGCAGCAGTTCCAGGGCTGCCCGTGCCATCGCCTCCGGTTCGCGCGGCGGTACGACGAGTCCGGCGTCGCCCACTGCCTCGCGGACCCCACCGACGTCGGTGGAGACGGTGGCCCGGCCGCACGACATGGCCTCGACGAGGGTGAAGGGGAAGCCCTCGCTGATGCTGGAGAGCATGACCACGGTGCCCGCCGCGTAAGCGTCGCGGATGTCCTCCACCCGGCCCTCGAAGGCCACCGCTTCGGCGATGCCCAGGTCCCGGCTGAGAGTCTGGCAGCGTTCCCGGTAGGCCTGGCCGCCGCTGGGTGTGCCGCCGAACAGCCGCAACCGCACCTGGGGCATCTCCCGGTGGACCAGGGCGAAGGCCCGGATCAGCGTTTCCAGGTCCTTGATGGGATCGACCCGCCCCGCCCAGGTCAGCGTGGGGGTCTCCGGTTCCGGACCGGCGGGAGGAAAGGCCCCGGGGTCCACACCGTTGTAGACGGTACGGATCTTGTCGGGCGCGGTGCCGCCCCGTTGCTCCCAGCGTCGGTTGTAGTGGCTTCCCGGCGTGATGAGCGCGGCGCGGGCGTAGGTCTCCTGTGCCAGCAGCCGGAAGAAGCCGAGCAGCAGTGCCTTCACCGGCCAGTGGTAACCGCCGGCGCCGTAACCGAGGTAGCGCTCACGCAGGTAGACGCCGTGTTCGGTGAGCAGCAGGGGCGTGCCGTGCAGGTGCCGGGCCAGCAGTCCGGGGAGGGCCGCCAGTCCGCCGCTGACGGCGTGGGTGATGCCGTGCCTGGGTGGGTCGGCCGCCAGCGGGCGCAACGCGTGTTCCAGCAGGTCGGTCGCGGTCAGTACGTCGTGCATGGTCGGCCGGGCGGCGTGGGTGGGTAGGTGCGGGCGGTTCCAGACGTCGGCCAGGGTGCATATCGCTGCCTCGGTGCGCAGCGCCGCCGTCAGTTCCCCGTTCCGGGCCCGTGCCGCGAGGCCGTACAGCCCTTCGGCGAAGCGGTCCAGGGTGCTGGGGCCGGCCTCGGAGCCGGAACCAGGGCCGGGATCGAGGCCGGGATCCAGGAGTGCCAGCAGGAACATCTCGTAGGTGTCGAGGAAGCCCCGCAGCCGCCGGCCGCGCGGTGCGCGGCCGGCCGGCGTCGGTCCCCAGGTGGGTATGGAGACCACCTTGCTGACGTGCGCGGGTGTTTCCCAGGTGAGGGTCTCGCGGCCGTCACTGGTGACCGCGAGTATCTGGAAGTCCACGTCGGGTATGCCGTGGACCAGCTGATCACACCAGACACTCACTCCGCCGTGGCTGTGCGGGTAGGTGCCCTCGGTGAGCATCGTGACGCGGGTCGCGCCGGTGTTGAGGGCCGCGATGGCCCTGGCCGTGCCGGATGGCGGCATGTTCCCGAATGTCGGCATGGTGCGATCGGTCCCTGCCAAGGTCCCCGTATCCCCGTATCCCCGTGTCCCGTCATGCCCGTTGGGCCCGCCGGGACGGTTGTGCCCGCCGGGACGGTTGTGCCCGTCGTGCAGGTCGTGCTCGTTGATCACGGTCAGCGCTTGCGGCGGACGGTGTCGCCGGGGCCTGCCGGGACAGGGCTGGCCACACCACTGGGCACGCGCAGCGCGGGCGCCGGTGCGGCTGTCTCCGCGGTACCGGTGGCGGTGGGGGCTGCGGGCGTGGCCTGCGTGGTCAGTTGCAGGGTGATCGAGTCCTGCAGCAAGCCGGGGGTGGTCCAGCCGGACAGCTGCCCGGCGTAGGCGGTGCCGAAGGCGGTGCTGCCGAGCAGCTGCTTCTGGGTGGTGCCGGCGGGCATGGTCGCGCTGGTCTGGGTGCCGTTGGGCGAGCTGATGGTGACCGTGTTGCCGATCCGGTAGGCGGTGACCTGGTTGTTCTTCACCGCGGCGGCCCAGGCGGCGCGGTTCTTCAGCTCGGTCCCGATGTCCTTCAGCCGCAGGTTGACGAGCGGGGTGTTGGCGGCGTAGAGGCTGGTGTAGTCGCCCAGGATCTTGTCCAGCACCGGGTAGGCGATGCGGTCCTCGGCGAGGTTCGACTGGTGCATGTACACCGGCCGGGGGTCGTTGGACAGCGCGTGCCCGAGGGCGATGCGGCTCTCCAGCGGGACGATGTACGACGTGTAGCCGGTCCGGGGGTCCAGCGGGGCGCTCAGGCAGGTGGTGGTCGAGGAGCCCTCGCAGATGCCGCTGCCGCCGTCGGCCTTGCTGGTGTAGATGTAGTTGTACTCGTCCACTTCCTCGGTCGCGTGGCCCGCGTTGTAGTAGACGTTCATCGGGAAGCGGGGCACGGTGAGGGCGGAGCCGATCTGGCGCTGCTGCGGGTCCCGGGAGTTGTCGCTGGCCAGCCACTTCACCCCGGTGGCGTTGAGGGACGGGGCCAGGTTGGGGTTGTCGTCGGGCTGCTGCGGCAGCACCTTCATCCCGGAGTGCTCACCGGTGACCAGTTCCGTGTTGTCGAGGGCGAGGCCCTTGCCGCCCGCCCAGGTGCGGTTCTGGGTGATCTGTGAGGTGATGTCGGCCTGGCTGACCCACTGGATCTTTCCGCTCGCGTCGGTGGAGCACTTCCACGGCACCACGCTGACGTCCTGGACGCAGCCCAGGAACGGGTGCTGGTAGGTGTGGTTGACCCAGCGGAAGGCGCTCTTGTCGGCGATGAGCCGGTCCGCCGTGGGGTCGGCGCCGCCGTGTTCCGCCTTGTAGTCCTCGCTGCCGCCGCCGTTGAACACCATGTCCAGCGTGAGTCCGTGGTCGGCGGACCACTGTTTGGCGTACTGGGCGTCCGCCGCCGTCATCCGGATCGGGTCGGGGGTGGCGCCCCCGCCCGGGGTGCAGTCCACGTCACCGGGGGTGCAGTTGAGCGAGGTGTTCCACCGGTCGTCGCCGAGGAAGACATCGTCGACGTGGACCGCGAAGTAGTTGCGGTCGGCGCCCAGGTGGATGCCCTGGGTCAGCCATTCGACGATGCCTCGGGTGAGCAGCCGGTACTGCTCCTGGTACTGGTTGTAGACGAAGTTGACGACCAGTTCCCGGCGCCCGTCGTGGGCGTACTCGCCGACGAGCGAGCCGCGCGCGGAGCTGCCCGGGATCGGGGCGTCCACATAGCTGGTGAACGTGGCCCCGGCCTGCTGTTGGGCGAGCGGCACGGCCAGATAGCCGTAGCTCTCGGACACGTCGGGCGCGTTGTCCTCGAAGGGGACGTTCCCGCCGAGGTAGCCGAAGGGTCCGGCCTTCCCGGCGGACGTCACCTGGGCGGTGGTGCCGTCGAGCGAGCCGATGTACCCGGGCGCCTGCGCGTAGTTCAGCCCGACCTCGGGCCTGGCGTAGGTGTAGGCGTCGGCCTGCCGGATGCCGAAGGTCTGCTCGAAGGTCGCCAGGGCCGCCATCTCGGCGGAGCCGGCTCCGAACGGGTTGTCGTTCGGCAGCACGACGGCCTGGTACTTGGCCCTGGGACGGCCGCTGACGGTGTCGCTGAGGAAGGCGGCGTTGATCTGCGGGCGACCGCTGTCGGCCAGGTTGACCCTGGTGTACGGGGTACCTGCCGACTCGAGTTCGGCGGTGATGGCCCCGGTGGCCGGACCCCCGTCGTCGACGACGAGCACCTTCAGGTCGATCCTCGGCTCCGGCGTGGCCGCTTTCGCCGCTATGGGCGACGTGACGAGCGCGAGCGCGGCAGCGCTGCCGCACACACCGGATTTCAACAGCATGCGACGCATGATGAACTCCCCCCAGCGCCGCGGGTCAGCGCGGCGCGGCATAACAGTGGATCAGATACAGATCAGACAGTGATAGAAATTGCGCAGGCTTGCCTACTTGCGGGCACGACTGCGCCGGCGGTGAATACAACCGCGTATACGTGAATCCCCCGATCCCCGCGCCCCCATCGCCCAGAGGTATATCACCTCCTGGCCTGCCGTCGAGGCTTATCGCCTGATACATCGAAGACGCATCTGACCCCGTCCGGCGGAATCACGGAGCGTTCGATTATGCCTCGCCGCGCACGTGAACGATCAAGAATATACGCAGCTCAGATCGCGTATTGGGCACGTAATCGAAGCGTCGGTAAAAGCGCCGGAACCCCGCTTGGGACTTCACCGACCAGCCACTAATAGGATCACCCGATGGTGCGATTCCAACGAGACGATCGTGCGGATTATCCCCGCATCCGCTAAACGACCCTGCGCCCTGGATCTGGGCCGGATCCCTCAGGGGGCGCAACCCGTCGACGGCGACGCACCGGACCGGGCGGCCGGAGACCGGCTCGTCGACCGACGCCCGAAAGCGAATGCCGCGCAGCCTCATGCGGCGTGAACGCTCTCACCCGCATGCCGGGATTTGCCCACGCGCACAGCAAAGGCTGCCCGTCCGCCCCAGCTCTGACAAGACCTAGTGGTTCGGCGCCATCACCACGTAAAGCCCCCCGAGAACCGCGGCCGCACCGACAACGGCCAGGGCGACCAGCGCACAGCCCGGCGCTCCCACGGTTCCGGCGATCGCCGATCAGCCGAACCGCGTCGCCCGTCGCGACCGCCGGACCGCATCCCGGGGGTCGCTGTCGTCGTACCAGTCGCGATCGGCCACGACCACTCCTGCTGGACTCCGAACGATCAGGCCGTCTCGCCCCGAACCGACAGCGGCCCGTGGACAAGGGCGTGATCGTCCGGACGGATCCTACGAGGAGGCGCGGGTCACCAGTTCCGTCGACAGGACCGCGTGCCGGCGCTCCAGGCCCCGGGACACGGCCGGGCGGCGGTCGGCGATCTCCGCGAGGAGGAGGTCGATCATCGCGCGGCCCATCTCCTCGATGGGCTGGCGGACGCTGGTGAGCGGCGGGTCCATGTGGCGGGCGATGGCCGAGTCGTCGTACCCGACCAGCGCCACGTCGTCGGGGATACGGCGGCCCGCCACCCGCAGCACCTGGCGGGCCCCCGCCGCCATCACGTCGGAGCCGGCGAACACGGCGTCGAGGCCGGGCTCGCGCTCCAGCAGCCGGGCCATCGCCCGCCGGCCGCCCTCCTCGGTGAAGTCGCCCGGCTCGATGAGGAGTTCGTCCGCCGCACGGCCCGCGTCGCGCAGGGCGTCGCGGTAGCCGTCGACGCGGCGCTGGGCTCCGTACACGTCGAGGCGGCCGGTGATGTGGGCGATCGTGCGGCGGCCGCGGGCCAGCAGGTGCTCCACGGCCGACCGAGCGCCGCCGTAGTTGTCGGAGTCCACCGAGGTCAGCGTCTCCTCCGCCGAGCGGGGGCCGCTGATCACGGCCGGGATCTCCAGCTGGGCGAGAAGGTCGGGCAGCGGGTCGTCGGCGTGCACGGACACCAGCAGCACCCCGTCCACCCGGTGGGCGGCCAGGTACTGCGCGAGCCGGCGCCGCTCGCGGTCGCCGCCCGCGAAGATCAGCAGCAACTGCATCTCGGTTTCCGAGAGTTCGGCGCCGACGCCGCTGAGCATGTCGGAGAAGTACGGCTCCGCGAAGAACCGGGTCTCCGGCTCGGGAACGACCAGCGCGATCGCGTCCGTGCGGTTGGCGGCCAGCGCGCGGGCGGCGGTGTTGGGGACGTAGCCGAGCTCGTTGACGGCCGCCTCCACCGCCGCGCGGGTCGCGTCGCTGACCCGGGGCGAGCCGTTGATCACCCGCGACACCGTGCCGCGGCCCACGCCGGCCCGGGCGGCGACCTCCTCCAGGGTCGGCCGCCGAGTGCCCCGGCCCCGCTCGCCCTTGACCGTCATCGTCGCCGCCTTCCGTTCGCAGCCCTCAGGCCAGGAAATGTAACAGCCGGGATCCGGCCGCTCCGGGCCCCGTCACGCCCCCGGGGCCGTACCGGGTCAGCCTTGCTCACCGGCGCTCGGCAGCGCGTTCCGGCGGATCACCTCCGCGTACCAGTGTGCGCTCGCCTTGGGGATGCGGCGCTGGGTGCCGTAGTCGACGTAGACGGCGCCGAAGCGCTTGGAGTAGCCGTAGGACCACTCGAAGTTGTCCAGCAGCGACCACAGGAAGTAGCCGCGCACGTCCGCTCCGTCGGCGACGGCCTGCCGGACGGCGTCCAGGTGGGAGTGGAGGTAGGCGATCCGCTGCGGGTCGTTCACCCGGCCCTCGGGCGAGACGTAGTCGTCGAAGGCGGCGCCGTTCTCGGTGACCATCAGCGGGAGCCCCGGGTGCGAAGCCGCCAGGCCGGTCAGCAGGGTGTGCAGTCCACTCGCGTCGATGGCCCAGTTCATCGCGGTGAGCTGGTCGTTGGCCAGATGGAAGGTGACGTCGTCGGCGCCCGTCCACGGGGAGTGGTCGCTCGCGCCGTGGCCGTCGTTGCGGGTGCCCGCGCCGCCCTCGACGGCCGCGGAGACCACGGTCGGCGAGTAGTAGTTGACGCCGAGCAGATCGATCGGGCGGGAGACCTCGGCCAGGTCGCCGTCGTGCACCAGCTCCGCCCAGTCCACGAGGTGCGCGGTGCCGGCGAGCAGGTCCTCGGGGTAGGCCCCGTCCAGGATCGGGCCGGTGAAGATCCGGTTGCCGACCGCGTCGATACGGCGGGCCGCCTCGGCGTCCGCGGCGCTGTCGGTCAGCGGGCGCACCTGGTGCAGGTTGAGGGTGATGGAGGTCTGCGCGGTCGACGGCAGGTTCTCCCGCAGCGCCCCGACTGCCAGCCCGTGGGCCAGGTTGAGGTGGTGCGCGGCGCGCAGGGTGGCCGCCGGGTCGGTGCGCCCGGGGGCGTGCACGCCGGAGCCGTAGCCCAGGAAGGCACTGCACCAGGGCTCGTTGAGGGTGGTCCACACCCCGACGCGGTCGCCCAGGGCGCGGGCCATGATCTCGGCGTAGTCGGCGAAGCGGTGCGCGGTGTCCCGCTGCGGCCAGCCGCCCGC
The DNA here is from genome assembly GCF_040682795.1 of Streptomyces sp. NPDC051105. Taxonomy (NCBI): domain Bacteria; kingdom Bacillati; phylum Actinomycetota; class Actinomycetes; order Kitasatosporales; family Streptomycetaceae; genus Streptomyces; species Streptomyces sp. NPDC051105. The sequence continues at coordinate 289,383 of NZ_JBFBBR010000011.1, forward strand.
GTCCTCCAGTTCCTGCGGCAGGTCCCAGTGGTAGAGGGTGGCGACCGGGGTGATGCCCGCTTCGAGGAGTTCGTTGGTGAGCCGCCGGTAGAAGTCGAGGCCGCGCTCGACCGCGGGCCCCCGTCCGGTGGGCTGCACCCGGGACCAGGAGACGGAGAACCGGTAGGCCTTGAGGCCGAGGTCCTTCATCAGCGCCACGTCGTCCTTGTACCGGTGGTAGTGGTCGGCGGCGATGTCACCGGTGTCGCCGTTGCGGACCCTCCCGGGGGTGTGGCTGAAGGTGTCCCAGATCGACGGCGTACGGCCATCCTCGGCGGCGGCGCCCTCCACCTGGTACGCGGCGGTGGCTGCCCCCCAGACGAAGCCGGGCGGGAAGGAGGTGGGGGAGGCCGACTGGGCAGTGGTCTCGGTTCGTACGGCGGTCATGTGAGAACGCTCCCGAAGTGGCGTGGAGAAGGGGGGAAGGGCGGAAGGGGAGAAGCGGAGAAGGGGGTCGGACACGGTCCTGCTGCGGGGAGGCGGCCGGGGCGCACGCGGGCACCGGCCGAGTACGGGCCACACCTGGGGCGGACCCGTACGGGACGGCGGACGGTGCGGGACGCCGCGAGACCCGGGGCGGACCGCCGGAACGCGATGGGGCGGACCGCCGGAAACGGGTCGGGGGGCCCGCCCGGCGTCAGCCCTTGACAGCGCCCGCCATGATGCCTCCGACGATCTGCTTGCCGAAGATCACGAAGACGAGCAGCAGCGGGAGGGTGCTGATCAGCGCGCCGGCCATGACGATGCTCTGGTCGGGGGTGTAGGAGGCGCTGAGCTGGCCGAGCGCGACCTGGAGGGTGGGGTTGTCCTGGCTCAGGGCGAGGAAGGGCCAGAAGAAGTCGTTCCACGCCTGGACGAAGGTGAGCATGCCGAGCACCATCATCGCGGGGCGGGCCGCGGGCAGGACCACGTTCCACACGATGCGGATGTTGGTCGCCCCGTCCACCTTGGCCGCCTCGATGAGTTCGTAGGGCAGGGCCTCCAGCAGGTACTGGCGCATGAAGAAGACACCGAAGGCGCCGACCAGGGTCGGGAAGATCACCGACTCCAGTTTTCCGCCCCAGCCGATGTCCGCCATCATCATGAACAGCGGGACCACGCTGAGCTGCGGCGGGATCGTCAGGGTGGCGATGACCGCGGTCATCAGGGCGCCGCGGCCGCGGAACCGCATCTTGGCGAAGGCGTAGCCGGCCAGCGTGCAGAAGAACAGAGTGGCCGCGGTGATGCAGCCCGACACGATCACGCTGTTGACGATGGCCTTGCCCAGATGGGCCTGTTCCCAGGCGGCCTGGAGGTTGCTCCACAGCCTGCCGCCCGGCAGCAGCGGCGGTGGGCTGTCGAGGACCCGCTGCTGGTCGTGCGAGGCGGCCACCAGCGTCCAGTACAGCGGGAAGACCGAGCCCAGGCCGACGACGACCAGGGCGAGGTAGGTGAGGGGGCCGCCCTTGAGTTGCTGCCCGGCGCCGAGCTTGAGTCGTACGCGGTTCCTGCCCGGGGAGGCGACCGGCGGCCCCGGGTCGAGGCTCGGTGCGGTGTTGGTGGGGCTGGTCGTGGTCATCGATGTCGCTCCCGTCAGGCCGCGCTCTTGCGCAGGAACCGGCCGACGATCAAGTTGATCAGGGCGATGAGCAGCAGCAGGGCGAGCATGGCCCAGGCCACCGCCGCGGCCGGACCGAGATGCCCCAGCTTCCAGCCGTAGTTGTAGAGGTAGATGCTGAGGGTTTCGTACTGGTGCTCGTTGCCGCCGGTGGAGCCGAGCGTGCCGCCCTGGAGCAGCAGGGGCTCGCCGAACAGCTGCATGGAGCCGATCGTCGAGATGACGATGGTGAACAGGATCGTCGGCCGCAGCGAGGGAATGGTCACCTTGCGGAACTGCTGCCAGCGCGTCGCGCCGTCGATGGAGGCGGCTTCGTACAGGTCGGTCGGCACGGCCTGCATGGCCGCCAGGTAGATCAGCGCGTTGTAGCCGGTCCAGCGCCAGATCACGATGACCGAGATGGCGATCTTGGACGTCCACTCGCCGTTGCCCCAGTCGGTGTTGCCGATGCCGACGAAGTGCAGCACCCAGTTGAGGATGCCGCCGTCGGCCCGGAACACCAGGGCGAAGACCAGGGCCGCGGTCGCCACCGAGGTGGCGTACGGGGTGAGCACGACCGTCCGCCAGAACGTGCTGGCGCGCAGCTTGTAGTTGAGCAGGTGGGCGAGGCCGAGGGCCACGAGCAGCTGCGGAACGGTCGAGATGACGCCGATCAGGAAGGTGTTCGTGACGGCCGTCCAGAACTCCGAGTCCTGGAGGATCCTGGTGAAGTTGTCGAAGCCGACCCACTCCGAGGTGCTGAGGCTCGTCATCTCCACCCGGTGCAGGGCGATCCAGCCCGTGTAGAGGAGCGGGTAGAGCCCGAAGGCACCGAAGACGAGGAAGAACGGAGCGATGTACGCGTACGGGGACGCGAGGTCGTCGAAGCGCCACAGCCGGCTGCGCCAGGCGCCGCGTCCGTTCGGCACGGCACCGGAGCCGCCGGCGGGCGGGGTGGGGGCACCCCGTGTGGGTGTCGTCGTTGCCACGGGGGATTTCCTTCCTGGGGGATTCGGCCGGGAGAACGGGGGCGGGACAGGGCGGGGCCGGACGGCGACGTCGGGGTCTGACACCGCACCGGACCCGGCCGGGGGACGCGGTGCGCCGGACCCGGCCGGGGGACGCGGTGCGCCGGTGTCCGGCGCGCCCTACCCACGCGCCGGGCACCGGAACCTCGTACGGCACAGCGCGCGGTGCGGGCGGCCGGCGGGGCCGCCCGCACCGCGGGTCGTCAGCCGATCACCTTGTCGATCGCCTCGGTCGCGGCCTTCCACGCGTCGGCGGGCTTGGTGCCCCGCTGCTCCATGTTGTTGATCTGCGTGGAGATGGTGTCCTTGATCGTCGCGTCCTTCGGGCCGAGCACCGCCTCGGGGATGGTCTTGGCCTCGTCGGCGTAGATCTGACCGATCGGCGCGTTGTTGAAGTACGGGAGCGTCGCGTTCTTCACGCCGGGCAGGTCGTAGGCGCCCTTGTTCGACGGGAAGACGCCGATCGCCTTGAAGACCTCGGCCTGCTGCTCCGGGGCGGTCAGCCACTTGACGAGCTCGGCGGCCTCCTTGGCGTGCTTGCCGCTCTTGGGCACGGCCAGGAAGGAGCCGCCCCAGTTGGCCGCGGTCGAGCCGGGGGCCTTGGCTATGTCCCACTTGCCCTTGAAGGCGTCACCGGAGTTGGTGGAGATCTGCCCGGCCATCCAGGCGGGGCAGGCCACGGTCGCCACGCTGCCCTTGCGCAGCGCCGCCGTCCAGGCGTCGGTGAACTGCGCCAGACCGTGGGTCAGCTTCTTCGAGGCGGCCTCGGCGGCCAGGTTCCAGCCCTGCTGCACGGAGGGGCTGTCCTTGTAGATCGGCTTGCCGGAGGCGTCGTAGTACTGCTGCGCCGAGGAGCTGACGACCGCGTTGTACATGGCGCTCGCGGAGTCCATGAAGTAGGTGCCGGACGGGGCCTTCTTCTTGTACTGCTCGCCGAGCTTGAGGTAGTCCTCCCAGCCGCCCGCGACGGCCTTGGCGACCGCGTCGCGGTCGGAGGGCAGACCCGCCTTCTCGAAGAGGTCCTTGCGGTAGCACAGGGACATCGGGCCGATGTCGGTGCCGGCGCCGATGACCGTGCCGTCCGAGGCGGTGGCCTGCTTCTCCTTCCAGGAGACCCAGTCGCTCACGTTGATCGTCTTGCTCAGGTCGGTGAACTTGGCCGCCTGGGTGTCGACGACCTCCTTGATGCGGCCCACCTCGATGCCGGTGACGTCCGCCAGGCCACTGCCCGTGTTCAGCTGCTGAAGGAGCTTGGGGTAGTAGTCCTGCTCGTTGGCGGTGGTCTCTTCCTTCACCGTGATCTTCGGGTGCAGCTTGTGGTACTTCGCGAACAGGTCGGCCTCCTTGTAGCCGAACTGCCCGAAGTCCGCCACCGTGAGAGTGATGTTCCCGTTGGAGTCCGAGGCGTCCGAGTCGCTGTCGCTGCTGCAACCGGTCAGCAGCAGCGCCGAGGCGGTCAGGACCGTTGTGGTCAGGGCCGCCGCTCTGCGGCCGCGACGACCGGTACGGGGGATGCGCATTCCACTACTCCTTGTTCCAGTGGGGAACGGGATCTCAGGAAACAGACCGCCGGGGACCGGCGATCCGGACCTGCCCTCTCGGTGCGAGCAGCGGCCGGCCCACCGCACTCGATGTGCGGTGAAAAGGTGCTGGTCAATGAGGTGCGGTGACGACAGAGGGAAAGGCCATGGGGTGGTTCGCTCCACACGGGAGAGATTCCCCGGCTACCCGTGGGACCGCTCCCACGCGGCATGCCGGAAGACTGGTTCCTGCCGGGCCGACTGTCAAGACTTGAAAACGGCGTTGTTGCCTAAGCGTGTTCCGGACGTCACGGGAACGTGTCGCACCGAGGGGTTTCACCGGCCCGACATCAGCCCGCCTCATCCAGGAATCACGCAGGTCACAGACGCGACGGCGGTCGGCAGCCCAGGAGTTGCGCCGCGCACCACCACGCGCTCGGGGTTTCCCGAACCGGGACGTGGCACGCCCCAAACCGGACGCCGAGAGGTGAACGATGAGCTTTCCGGAGCGCCTCCCAGGGGCCGGGCGCCCCGAGTCGCCGGCGGTACCGCGGGAGACGGCACCTCTTTGCCATGGGAGCGCTCCCATGCATAATGGCGGCAAGCCGAACCATGGGAGCGCTTCCATGCCCGATTCGTCGAACGAGAGCTTTCCTCCCGGCTTCCTCTGGGGCGCCGCGACCTCCGCGTACCAGATCGAGGGGGCGGTACGAGAGGACGGCCGCACCCCCTCGATCTGGGACACCTTCAGCCATACGCCGGGCAAGACGGCCGGCGGCGAGACCGGTGACATCGCTGTCGACCACTACCATCGCTACCGCGACGACGTGGCGCTGATGGCGGACCTCGGCCTGAACGCCTACCGGTTCTCGGTCTCCTGGTCGCGCGTCCAGCCCACCGGCCGCGGCCCGGCCGTCCAGGTGGGCCTGGACTTCTACCGTCGGCTGGTCGACGAACTGCTGGCGAAGGGCATCAGGCCCGCGATCACCCTCTACCACTGGGACCTGCCGCAGGAGCTGGAGGGTGCGGGCGGCTGGCCCGAACGGGACACGGCGCACCGGTTCGCCGAGTACGCGCGGATCGTCGGCGAGGCGCTCGGCGACCGGGTGGAGCAGTGGACCACCCTCAACGAGCCCTGGTGCAGCGCCTTCCTCGGCTACGGCTCCGGGGTGCACGCCCCCGGCCGTACCGAACCGGCGGCCACCCTGCGCGCCGCGCACCACCTCAACCTCGCGCACGGCCTGGGTACTTCGGCGCTGCGTTCGGTGATGCCGGCCCGCAACCAGATCGCGATCAGCCTCAACTCCTCCGTCGTACGGCCGCTTTCGCAGGACCCGGCCGACCTGGCGGCGGTCCGGACCATCGACGACCTGGCCAACGGCGTCTTCCACGGCCCGATCCTGCACGGCGCGTACCCCTCGTCGCTGTTCGCGGCGACGGCGTCGGTGACCGACTGGTCGCATGTCCTGGACGGCGACCCCGCCGCCATCCAGCAGCCGCTGGACGCCCTCGGGCTGAACTACTACACGCCCACCCTGGTGTCGGCGGGGTCCGGCGCGGTGACCGGCCCGCGGTCGGACGGCCACGGCGCGAGCGCCCACTCTCCCTGGCCGGGCGCCGACGACATCGCCTTCCACCAGACCCCCGGCGAGCGCACCGAGATGGGCTGGACGATCGACCCGACCGGTCTGCACGACCTGATCATGCGGTACACCGCCGAGGCCCCGGGCCTGCCCCTCTACATCACCGAGAACGGCGCGGCCTACGACGACAAGCCCGACCCGGACGGCAGGGTCCACGACCCGGAGCGCATCGCGTACCTGCACGGCCACCTCTCGGCGGTGCGGCGCGCGATCGCCGACGGCGCGGACGTGCGGGGCTACTACCTGTGGTCCCTGATGGACAACTTCGAGTGGGCGTACGGGTACGGGAAGCGGTTCGGGGCGGTGTACGTCGACTACGCGACGCTCGCCCGGACGCCGAAGTCGAGCGCCCGCTGGTACGGGGAGGCGGCCCGTACGGGGACGCTGCCGCCGGCCCGGCCGGCGGCCTGAGACCGGGGGCGCGGTCCAGGGGGTACCGCGCCCCCCTTCTCTTTCGCAGTGGCCGCTGAGTCAGTGATCAGCGGCCCGGCGGCTTCTGAGCCGGGCTTCAGAGGACCTTCACTCGTCCGCGAACAACTCTTGTCCGCTCGCGGCGGTGACGGCCCGGTCGAACCAGGTACCCAAGGTTTCGAGGTCCGCACAGGCCGTGATGCGCTCACGGTCCACATCGGCCACCTCGATGCCCCGGAGATCGAGGATGCGCAGGATGTCCTCGGCACGCCCCTCGGCACGCCCCTTGGCACGCCCCTTGGTCTCGCCTTCGATGAGGGTCTCCTCGATGAGCGTGCCGCTGCCCGGGAACCGGGGAGTGTACGTGGCCATCAGGTGCCTCCACAGTGCACGGGCCCGGGTGTCTCCCAGACCGATCTCAGTAAACTCCGCCCAGCGTTTCCCGGCCTCGTCGCCGGCGTTGACCACTGCCGCCGCCAGTGCGTCCAGTATCGCAGGGAGTACTGGATCCTTGGCGTGGGCGAGCGCGGTGAAGACGGCAAGCGGCAGGTCTTCGGCGGCCTCGTCCGGGTCGGTGACGGCGGGAACGTTGCCCGGGCCCAGGACGAGCGGGAAGACCACCATGCTGGTGTGGATGGACACTCCGACCCGGATCGGCTCCGCCGCCCAGGACTCGGTGGCCTTGTCCTTGCAGACAACCAACAGGATCGGTGGCAGCGCGTACTTGGCGTGGAGGTGCGCGAGGTAGTACGTCCAACTGCTCCACTTGTCCTGGTCCGGCTTGCCCTGGGCTTCGACAGCGAGGAGGAAACTGCCCTCCTCCGCGGTATCGACGCGCAGCAGGGTGTCCACGCGGCGGTCCAATGGTCTGATCTCGGTGAGATCGGTGTCCAGATGCTCGATCGCCACGGGCTCGGGGAAGGGGATTCCCGCCCGTGGCAGGGCCCGGGCGAACAGACCCGGGTCCTCGCGGAAGATCTGATGCATCGCCTCATGCGGTGAACTGACCATGTGCCGGAACGTAGCCGGATGGCGGCGTCCGGGAAGGCCGGAGGCGGTGGGTTCAGCCGTGTGGGTGAACATGCCTCCGGCCTATGCCCCCTGGCGCAGGCGGAGCAGACGCCCGGTCGAGCGACAGGTCAGCCGATCGCCGCGAACGCCTTCGAGAAGGCGTACTTGTCCTGGGTGATCGAGCTGCACGTGGCGTCGGCGGTGGGCTTGGTGCCGCCCGCGCACTGCTGGTCGCGGGTGGCGGACCACATCGACAGGCCGCCGAGGCCCTTGGACTTGGCGAAGTCGACGAGCTGGGTGGCGTCGTCCACCTTGAAGACCTCGGCGGAGACGTCGTTGACGCCGATCATCGGGGTGACGGCCACCGCCTTCCAGGCCGCCGCGTCGGAGAGCCCGAGCACGCTCTTGACCTGGGCCTGGGTGGCGGTGGCGGCCTGGGTGGCGTAGGTGCCCATGTCGCCGTTGTACGAGGGGCCGTAGTCCATCGCCATGATGTTGACGGTGCTGATCTTCACGCCGTTGGCCTTGGCGTCGGAGAGCAGGTTCACGCCGTCCTGGGTGAGGCCCTCCGGCATGACCGGGAGGGTGAAGGAGACGTCCAGGTTCGGGTGGGCGGCCTGGAGCTTGGCGATGGCCTTCGCGCGGTTGGTGTTCGCCGTGGTGTTGGGCAGCGCGCCGCCCTCCACGTCGAAGTCGACCTTGGTCAGGTTGTAGGCGTCCACGGCCTTGCCGTACGCCGTCGCCAGCGCGTCCGCCGAGGAGCAGGTGGTGGCGAGTTCGGAGCCGGACGCGCCGCCGAAGGAGACCCGGACGTCACCGCCCTTGGCGCGCAGGGCGCCGATCTGGGAGGCCACGCCGTCGCTCGCCAGGTCCGTCACCCCGCCCCACTTGGGTGTGCAGCCGCCGCTGTCGGTGACGAAGGCGAGGTTGTAGTTCTTCACGCCGGTCGCGTTCGCGGCCGCGAGGAGGTCGAACGCCGGGTAGAGGGAGGTGTCGACGTACGGGGCGAACCCGGCGGAGGCGGTGGTGCCGGATCCGGTGGTCTGGGTCGGGGAGGCGGTGGGGGTGGCCGTCGTGGTGGGGGTGGCGGGGGTGGAGGCCGTGGCCGTGGGGGTCGCGGTCCGGGTCGGGGTCGCGGTCGGGGTCGCGGACTGCGTCGGGCGGCCGCTGGGCTCCGGGGTCGCCGTGCCGTCCGCCGAACAGCTCGCGTTGTCGATACGGCAACCGGTCGGGTCCCCGCTGCCGTTGACCACGAAGCCGACGGTGACCGACTCGTCGGCCGCGAGGCCGTCCGTGTCCCACTTCGGCGGCTTCACGGTGACGTGCTGCCCGCTGACCGTGGACTCGGCGTTCCACAGCGAGCTGAGCTTCGCACCGGCCGGCAGGTCGAACTCCAGGGTCCAGTCCTTCTCCGTGGCACCGCTGTTGTTGGTCACGACGTACTGCGCGGTGTACCCGGTCGACCAGTCGCTGGTCTTGGTGTACGCGGCGCCGACCCCGGCCGCCTGCGCGATACCGGTGAACAGGAACGCCCCGCCCCCGACCACGGCCGCCGCGACCAGACCGCCTATCGCCTTGTTCCTGCCACTGATGCTGCGCCGGTGCGTGCTCATGCGCGTGCCTGCCTTCGCCTGCCGATGGGGGGGTGCGGCAGCACGCTAGCGACCGGGATTCGGACAAACGGCCTGATAGGGACGGGCGTTGGGGATCTTAGGGTGCGCTTAAGGAAGGCATCGGGACTGATTAAAGGTCGAGACCAATTTTCTTGGTCTCCCCGGTTCCCCTCCTGCCCGACTCCCCCGACTGCCTGCGCGAACGGCGTCTGCGCACCGACCCCCGATGCCCCTTCCGCTCCGGTTTCCCGCCGTCCAGCTGGATCCAGATCCGCACCTCGGTGCCGCCGAGCACCGACGAGCCGATCCGCACGTCCCCGCCGGTCGTCTCGGCGAGCCGGCGCACGATGTCCAGGCCGAGCCCGGTCGACCCGGCCGCCCCGGAACCCCGCCCCCGGGCCATCGCCGCCTCCGGGTCCCGGATGCCCTGCCCGGCGTCCGAGACCAGCACGATCACCGCGTCCTCCGCGTTGTGCACGTCGACCGCGAAGGCGGTGCCCTCGGCGGTGTGCCGGAAGACGTTGCCGAGCAGCGCGTCCAGCGCGGCGGCCAGATCGGCGCGGGCCACGGGTATGCGTACCGGCCGGTCGACGCCGGCCACCCGCCACTTGCGGCCCTCGTCCTCCGCGAGCGCCGACCAGAACCCCATCCGCTCCCGCACCACCTCGGCCGCGTCGCATCCGGCGCCCGGCCCGGCGGCCGCCGTCTGCGGTTTGGCCTCCCGGGCGGTCCGGATGATGGTGTCGACCTCCCGCTCCAGCTGGGCGACGGCGGCCCGGGTCTGCTCGGCAGCCGGCCCGTCGCCGAGCGAGGCCGCGTTGAGCCGCAGCACGGTGAGCGGGGTGCGCAGCCGGTGCGACAGATCGGCGGCCAGCTCCCTCTCGTTCGCCAGCAGTTGGACGACCTGGTCGGCCATCGAGTTGAACGCGGCGGCCGCCAGCCGCAGTTCGGCCGGCCCCTCCTCGGGCACCCGCGAACCGAGCTTGCCCTCCCCCAGTTCGTGCGCGCCCTCGACCAGCCGCTGGGCGGGCCGCACCATCCGTACACCCAGCCGGTCGGCGACGGCGACCGAGCCGACGACCAGCGCCAGGCCGACGGCGGCGAGCACCGCCCAGGCCGTGGAGACGCCGTTGGTCACCTCGGACTCGGGGACGTACACCTCGACGACCGCGATGGCACCGGAGCCGAGCGCCACGGGCTGCAGCAGGGTCGAGCCGCCCGCCACCCCGGTCGTGGAGGCACGCCCCAGCTTCCGCACGGTCGCGATGTCCCGGTCGGCGGCGCGCTGCCGCCCGATGTCGACGGCGGCACCGTCTCCGGACGCGGGTATGTGCACGGCCATGCCCCGGTCGGCGCCGGCGGCGGCCACCACCCGCTCCAGCTTGTCCCGGTCGGTGGTGATGGACAGGGCGGGGGCGACGGCGGCGGCCTCCCGCTCGGCGTTGGAGAACGCGCGGTCGCGGGCCAGCTCCTTGACGACCAGGCCGAGCGGAACGGCGAAGGCGACCACGACCATCGCGGTGACCGCCAGGCAGACCTTGACCAGAGCCCATCTCATCCGACCGGCCTCGCTTCCCCGCCGGGCGGCTCCAGCTTCACGCCGACCCCCCGAAGCGTGTGCAGATACCGCGGCCGGGCCGCCGTCTCCCCCAACTTCCGTCGCAGCCAGGACAGATGCACGTCGATGGTCTGGTCGTCTCCGTAGGACTGCTGCCACACCTCCGCCAGCAGCTCCTTGCGCGGTACGACGACTCCGGGCCGCCCGGCCAGAAACGCCAGCAGATCGAACTCACGCCGGGTGAGATCCAGCCGCACCCCGTCCAACTCGGCCTGCCGGCGCAGCGGGTCGACGGCCAGTCCGCCGACCCGCAGCACGCTCGACGGCGCCGCCTCGCCCCCGCCCGACCGCGCCCGGCGCAGCACGGCGGACATCCGCGCCGACAGATGCTCGACGGAGAACGGCTTGGTCAGGTAGTCGTCCGCACCGGCGTTGAGCAGCCGGACGATCTCCGTCTCGTCGTCCCGGGCGGTGGCGATGATCACCGGTACGTCGGTGATCCCGCGCAGCATCTTCAGGGCCTCGGAGCCGTCCAGGTCCGGCAGTCCGAGGTCCAGGACGACCACGTCGAAGCGGAAATGGGCGACCTCGCGCAGCGCCTCCAGTGCCGTACCGACGCTGCGAACGGTGTGCGAGGCGTCGGTGAGATGCCGGATCAGCGCCGAGCGTACGAACTGGTCGTCCTCGACCACGAGCACACTTGCCATGCGCCGCACCGTACGCCATGCGGCAGGCGCCGGTCGGAGCCTGTGGATAACTCGGGTCGAGTGCGCCCGGCGGTACCCCTGAGGCAGGATGGCCGCGATGCGCAGAGGACTCGTACACGTACTGGCTTGGCTGCTCGCCACGGGCGCGGCGGTCACGCTGTCGTGGTGGGGTGTCCACACGGTGATGGCGGGCACGGCCTACGACCCGCCGCGCGCCCTGCCCGTCACGGCGGCCGACGACGACCCGACGACGCAGGGCTCCAAGCCGCTGGCGCCGGCCACGTCCCGCCCACCGAGCCCCTCACCCACCGCCTCCCGACGCCCGTCGGCGACTCCGGCCCCGACGCCCTCCCGCACCCCGACGCCCACCCCGCCCCCGTCCACCGCCGCCGCGACCGCCGCGACCGGCGCGGTCAAGGCCTATGACACCGACGGCGGCCGGGCGGTCTTCGACCTGGGCGACACGAGCGCGACCCTCGTCTCGGCGACACCGGGAACGGGCTGGTCGATGCAGGTCTGGAAGACGGAGTCCTGGATCCGCATCGAGTTCAGCAGGAGCACGGACCGGGTGTCGGTGTTCTGCACCTGGCACGACGGCCCGCCGCACGTGCAGGTCGAGACGTACTGAGAGTCGGCCGAGGGCGGGTGGGGACACCGAAGAGAAGCGGTGGGTGAGGCCCCGTAAGGGGCGCGGGGCCGTATCCCTGTGCGGCTGCCGCGTGGGCGCGACCAGCCCCCACGGCCCGCAGACTCAACGGAACACCGAAGGCGGTGGTGGGGGCGAAGCCACGGCCACCGCATCCGTCACGGCAACCGCCCCACCGGTGAAGTCCCGCAACGCCCGCCCGTGTTCGACCCGCCCGGGGTGGGAGTCGGACGCACAGCGCCGGGTCAGTTCCGCGACAGGCAGCGGTACGTCGGCCGCCACCAGCACCGCGTTGCCGAACCGCTTCCCCCGCCACACCGCCGCGTCCGCCACCACCGCGATCTCCGGGAACCGTGCCCCCGCCGTGGCGATCTGCCCCCTGAGGTGCGCGAGCGGCGGCCCGTCCGCGAGGTTCGCCGCGTAGGCACCCCCCGGCCGCAGGACTCTGCGGACCTCGTCCAGGAACTCCGTGGACGTCAGGTGCGCCGGCGTGCGCGCCCCGCTGAACACATCCGCTATGACCAGGTCCGCCCACCCCTCCGGCACCTTGCCCAGCCCTTCCCGGGCGTCCAGGGACCGCACCCGTATCCGCGCGTTCGGATCCAGTGGCAGCTCCCGCCGGACCAGTTGGACGAGGGCCGCGTCCCGTTCGACGATCTGCTGCGTGGACCGGGGCCGGGTCGCCGCGACGTACCGCGCCAGCGTGAACGCCCCGCCCCCCAGGTGCAGCACCTGCACCGGCCTGCCCGGCGGTGCGACCAGGTCGATCACATGGCCGAGGCGGCGCTGGTACTCGAAGGAGAGGTACACGGGATCGTCGAGGTCGACGTGTGACTGCGGGGCGCCGTCGATGAGCAGGGTCCAGGCACGGCCGCGCTCGGGGTCGGGTATGAGCTGGGCGAGGCCGCCGTCGACGGCCTCTACAACGGCCTCGGTGGCGGCAGCCGACCGGCGCCGTGAGTTCCTGGACTTGCCCATTCCGCCATTTTCGCAGGCAGCGGCCGTACCGGAAATTCAGCAGCAGCTGTCCGCCGCCTTGATCAGCCTGGCCGCCTCCCCGAGCGCCCGGCGCAGCATCGCCGGGTCCGTCGTGAGATCGGCCTCGCCGGGCGGCAGCAGCCAGTCGGAGCCCTCGACCGGCGGCTCGGGGTTGAGCCGCAGTCCGCGCCCGTCGGTGCCGGTACAGGTGCTGCCGGGGACGTCCCAGCCCGCCGCAGTACCGGCCGGCACCACGAAGCCGAGGGTGTCGCCCCCGTCGTGGAGCACGGGCCCCACCGCCTCCCCGGCCCCCCGGCGCAGGATGTCGACCGCCTCCAGGCCCTGCCGGGCCGGCACCGTCACGAGGTCGCATCCCGCATCGTCTGCCGCCGAAGTCGCCGACGGCGTACAAGGATCGTTGCTCTGGCTGGTCTCCATCCCGGCCTCCACCGCGCAGCCCTCTTGCAGTCCATGACGTTCAACGCGCCACCGCGTCAACGGCTACGCGGAAGTCAGCCGCAAAGGATGGCAGTTCATGGCAGATCGTGCATGAGATATCCGATTTGTAGCCAAACCCTGCGTCACGAGTCCGACACAGCAGGTACGTTCTTGCCCGCCGGAATCAAGGGTCCACTCGGACAACTCACCACGAGTCCGGCATGGTTCGACGGTTCGCACGAGAGGACCCGGCCATGGCGTCGTCAACCACGACCCCGTCGCAGCCCGATCGGCCGGTACGGCCGAACCTCGCTTTCCGGCAACTACGCGGCCGGCACTCGCCGGCCGAGTTCGCCGCCCTGGTTCGGCGTGCCGCCCGCGAGATCGGCGAGCGGGTGAGCTGTGACGCGCGCTACATCGGCCGGGTCGAGGCGGGTGAGATCCGCTGCCCGAACTACGCGTACGAACGGGTTTTCCTGCACATGTTCCCCGGTCGCACGCTCACCGACCTCGGCTTCGCGCCCCGCTCGTCCGTCCGCGGGCGCGGGGCACGGCCGCCCGAGGACACGCCCCTCGCACTCGTGAGAGGTGAGACGCAAGGGGCCATCGAGCCGTATGACCCGAAAGACGGGATCCAGCCGCAGGACAGGTTTCAACCGCAGGACACGCATCACCCGCACAACACGTACGAGACGCACGACAACTACGAGGAGAGCGACGTGCTGCGTCGCCTATTCATGACCGGCGGAGGCGCCACGGTGGCCGCCGCCACGCTGGGCCCCCTGGGGTCCACCATCGACGCCATGGCGTCGAACCGGCCGGTACACCGTGCCGGGTCCTCCCACGCGGCCGCCCTGGAGGAGGCCGTACGCCGGATCCGGCTGCTCGACGACCGGCACGGCGCGGACGGACTGTACCGGCGCGCGGCGGCTCCGCTGCGCGCGGCGTACGCGCTGCTGGACGCGGGCGCGACCCGGCAGACGACCGCCGACCGCCTGCACTCGGGCGCCGGTGAACTGGCCATCTCGGTGGGCTGGCTGGCCCACGACTCCGGCCGCTTCGACGACGCCCGCTCGCACTACGCGGAGGCGCTGGCGACGGCGCGGATGACCGGTGACCCGGGGCTGGAGGCGCACGCCTTCTGCAACACGGCGTTCCTCGCGCGGGACGCGGGGCGGCCGCGGGAAGCGGTGCGCGCGGCGCAGGCCGCACAGCGGGTCGGCCGGCCGCTGGGCTCGGCCCGCCTGATGTCCCTGCTCGCGCTGCGCGAGGCGGGCGGCTGGGCGGGGCTCGCCGACCGCACCGGCTGCGAGCAGGCCCTGGTCCGGGCGCAGGCCCTCTTCGAGCGAGGCCACTCGGACGCCGACCCCGAGTGGATGACCTTCTACGGAGAGGCCGAGCTGGAGGGCCTGGAGGCGCAGTGCTGGTCCACGCTGGGCGACTGGCGGCGCGCCTCGCGGCATGCGCGCAGGGCCGCCGAGCTGCAGGATCCGCACTTCACGAGGAACATCGCGCTGTACACGGCGGAGCTCGCGGACGACCTCGCCCGTGGCGGGCGTCCCGACGAGGCGGCGATGGCGGGGCTGCGGGTGCTGGACCTGCTGGGCCAGGTCCAGTCGTCCCGGATCCAGGGGATGCTGGCGGGCACGGCGCGGGTGCTGCTGCCGCATCGGCGGGCGAGCGGGGTCCAGGAGTTCCTGGACCGGCACGCGTCGACACCGAGGGTTGTGTAGGGCCGGGATTCGAGTGCGGGTGCGTGGGGGCTGGTCGCGCAGTTCCTCCCCCAGCCTTCGGCTGGGGGTACCCCCAGCGCCCCAGACGGGGCGCTTCGCCCGCCGTCTCGCCCCAGCCGCGGGCAGTCGTGCCGCTGGGGCGATGGGGTCCCCCCCCCGCTCGAGCGGAGCCGAGGGTGGGGGAGGGCGGGCGCTGGGGGTGCCCCCTCTGGGGGAGGCACCCCGCAAGCGCCGGTAAGCGCCCCCGCGCACCGTCAGCCGGCCAGGTGTCCCAAGTCGTTCCAGCTCTCGATCGCGGGCTCGCCGTAAGCCCACCCGAGCACCGACAGCGACGTCGGGTTCAGCCGGATCCGTGCCGCGAAGTCCAGCGGCAGGCCCAGCCACCGCGCCCCGATCGACCGCAGGATGTGCCCGTGGGCGAACACCAGTACGTCCCGATCGGCCGAGCGGGCCCAGGCGACGGCCTCGTCCGCCCGCGCGGTCACCTCCGCCAGGGACTCACCCCCGGGCACCCCGTCCCGCCAGATCAGCCAGCCCGGCCGGGCCGCCTGGATCTCCGCCGGGGTCAGGCCCTCGTACGCCCCGTAGTCCCACTCCATCAGCGTGTCCCACCGCTCGGCACGCTCGCCGAACCCGGCGAGTTCGCACGTCTCACGCGCGCGTGCCAGCGGGCTGGTGCGTATCTCGGCGTCCGCGAGACCGTCGTACGGCGTCCGGTGCAGACGCTCGCCCAGCAGCTTGGCGCCCCGCCGGCCCTCCTCCAGGAGCGGTACGTCGGTCCTGCCGGTGTGCTTGCCGGACAGTGACCACTCCGTCTGTCCGTGCCGGGCCAGCAGGATGCGCGGTGCCATGGAGAGGGAACCTTTCGGGAGAAATTCGGAGGCGGGACACCTCCATCATCACCCACGCTGGGAACGCGCCGGGAACGGGCAACCCGACGGGCTGTCTCCGCGTCTTTGAGGGCTGAGCGCCCTGCATGGGCGGGAATGCGCGCCACGTAAAGTGTCACGGTCGGCCCGCCGGGTGCCGCGCGGACAGGGACGAGAAGGGGGAGGCAGTCGGATGCCGCAGACCGAGAAAACGGGCACCGAGGTGGCTGCGCCGACCCGACTGCGCTGGTGGACCGAGGTGCCGCTGATCCTGCTGGTGTACAGCTGCTACACGGCCGGCCGCCTGCTCGCGCGCGGCGACACCTCGACCGCCGTCGACCACGGCCTGGCGATCCTGCGCATCGAGAAGGCCCTCCACCTCAACGCCGAGCACCCGCTCAACCGTCTGTTCACCCGCGAGGCATGGCTCGGCATACCCGCCGACTTCTGGTACGCCTCGCTGCACTACCTGGTCACCCCGCTGATCCTGGTGTTCCTGTTCCGCAGGCGCGCCGAGGTCTACCGGCGGGCCCGCACCTGGCTGATGACGTCCACGTTCATCGGCCTGATCGGCTTCACCCTGCTGCCCACCTGCCCGCCGCGGCTGCTGGACGTGAAGTACGGGTTCGTCGACACGATGGCGCAGTACAGCTCGTACGGCTGGTGGGGCGGTGACGCCAGCGCCCCGCGCGGTCTCGGCGGCATGACCAACCAGTACGCGGCGATGCCGAGCCTGCACTGCGGCTGGGCGCTGTGGTGCGGGGTCATGCTGTGGCGCCACGGCGGCAACCGCCTGACCAAGGTCCTCGGCGTGGCCTACCCGCTGCTGACCGCGATCGTGGTCATGGGCACCGCCAACCACTACTTCCTGGACGCCGTCGCGGGCGTGTTCGTGATGGGCGTCGGCTACCTGGTCGCGCCGTACGTGATGCGGGCCGCGGACTTCGTCCGGGTCCGGGTGACCCGGGGCACCTCACTGGTCGCAGCACGCTCCGGCGGCACGGTTTCCCCGATTGTCAGTGCCGGATGCCAGACTTCGGCGGGTGAGCGCATTCCATCGCAGCGCGAGTCCCGGCTCGCCTCCGGAGCCGAACCGGACGCCGCCCCCACCGACGCGGGGGACGGCGCTCCGGCACCAGCTCGCTGAGCTGCGCGGCCCCGACGTCCCCGCCAAGGCCCTCGACGCGCGCGCCCTCGCGGCGCTCGCCGCGAACCCGGGGTGCCGGCGGCGGGCGATCCTAGACGGTGCCGGGGTGGACAAGACCGCGCTGGCGAGTGCCCTCGGCGCACCGTCGGCCTTCGGCCAGTCCCAGTTCGCGCTGACCCGGGGCAACGCCTTCGAGGCGAAGGTGAAGGCGGACGGCGGGGCGGAGTTGCTGCGGCTGGTGCGCAAGCACCTCGATCCGGGAGCCGAGCCGGCCGAGCGGGCCGCCGTGCCCGACCTGGCCGCGATCGGCCCCGAGGGGCGTACGGCCCGTACGGCACTGGCACTGCGCGAGGCCGCCGGGACAGACGACACGGACGGCGGGAGAGACACCGGGCGGGACAGCGGGAGGGGCGGCTGGGTTCTCCTCGACCATCCGATGCTGGCCCTCCAGGTGGCCGGTTCGCCGGCGTTCCTGGAACCGGACGCGGTGGTCGTGCACCCCGACGGCAGCTGGACGGTCGTCGAGATCAAGTCCTTCCCCCTGCTGGACGGTTCGGCGGACCCCGCGAAGGTCGGGGCGGCGGCCCGGCAGGCGGCGGTGTACGTGCTGGCCCTCGAGGAGGTCGCGGCCCGGCTCAACCCCGCCCCGCGGGTGCGGCACGACGTGCTGCTGGTCTGCCCCAAGGACTTCTCCAACCTGCCCACCGCCGCCGCCGTCGACGTCCGCAAGCAGCGCGCGGTCACCGCCCGCCAGCTGGCCCGGCTCACCCGCATCCAGGACATCGCCGACACCCTCCCGGAGGGCACCTGCTTCGCCCCCGGCCTGCCCGCCGAGCAGCTGACGGCGGCCGTCGAGGCGGTCCCGGCGGCCTACGCACCCGAGTGCCTGTCCGCCTGCGAACTGGCCTTCCACTGCCGGCAGCGCTCCCGGGCGGCCGGCGAGGTCACCACGCTCGGCCGCGCGGTCCGGGCCGAGCTGGGCGGGCTGACCACCGTCGAGGACGTGCTGTCGGCGGCGCGCGGCGAGAGCGGCGACCCGGACGACCCGGCGGTGGCGGCCCTGCGCCGGGCGGCGGCCCTGCGCGCCGAAGCGCTGAGCGCCCAGGGGGCCGCGTGTCCCTGATCACCACCCTCGCCCGTCTCGAAGCCGTGAGCACGGGCACCGCCCAGCCCGCCGCGACCGTCCGCCACCGGCATCTGTCCGAACACCCCCTCGTCTTCGTGCCGCTCACCACCTCGGGTGAGGCGGGTGCGCCCCTCGGCGCCCTGGTCGGCACCGACCGGGACGCCCCGCGCCTGCTGGTCGTACCGCAGCCGCGCGACCGCGATCTGCGGTTCGCGTTCCTCGCCGAGCTGGCCGACGTCGTCCTGCCGTACCTGGACTCCTACGCCGGCTCGGTCGAGGCCGCCGAGCGCACCGAGACCGACCCGGAGACCGGCAAGCGGGTCAAGGTCGAGGTGGAACTGTGCGCGGACGCACCCCAGTTGATCGTCCCGGGCCGCGCGGGCATCGAGTACGTACGGCTGCTGGGGCGGTCGACGCGTTTCCGGCGTACGGCGGAGCAGGACCCGGAGGCGCCGTACCCGGCCCCGCCCCGGGTGCCGTTGCTCGGCCGCTGGCTCACCCACTTCGGCGAGCGCGCCCGCGTCCCGGGCTCCTCCCTCCTCCTCGCCATGACGGACCTGCTCTCCCGGCACTGGGCGACCGGGCAGTCCGGCGTCGAGGACCAGCACCTGGGCGCGCTGCTCGCCTGGATCAGCCCTCCGGACGGCAGCACGGGCGCGGCGGCGGCGCGCGAGGCCGAGCTGGCCCGGGACGGCGAGGGACAGTTGCTGTGCCCGCCGGCCGGCCCGGCCACCGACCCGGCGTTCGACAACAAACTGCTGGCCCCCGCCTTCGAGCGGTACGACCGCGCCCGCACCGCCCTGGCCGGCGCCGAGGACGGCCTCCAGGCCGACGCCCGGCTGGCGATTCTCACCGCCGCCGAGCAGGAGATCCGCGACCTCGTCGCCAGCCGGACCCGGCCCACCTGGGACGCGGTCTGGCGCGGCCTCGACCTGCTGCACCGGCTGCCGGAGGGCGCCCGGGTCGAGGAGCGGTGGACGCGCGACCGCTGGTCGTTCACCGGTCACCGGGACCGGGTGCTCGCCGGTGAGCCGCCGCAGCCGCGCCGGGACGACGCGGTCACCGCCGCCAACAAGCTGGCCACCCGCGAGCGCGAACAGGCCCGGCTGGACGCCCAGGAGGCGCTGGACGACCCGCTGGTGATGGCGGGGCGGCGGCTGACCGGGGAGGCGTTCGCGGGTGAGGTCCTCGATGTCGTCATGGCGTACAGCGAGGGCAAGCGGCCCAGCCCGCGCCCGCTGGTGACCCTGCGCACGGAGGACCGGCCGCATCTCGGGGAGCGCGCGAAGGCGTACCGCTCGCTGGGCGGCAAGCCGCAGTCCATGGAGTTCGTCGGGTCCGAGGCCGAGGGGGTCCTGGTGCTGCGGGTCCTGGACAAGATGGGCCGGGGCAAGGAGCCGGAGGCGGGGTCGGTCCCGGAGAAGGGCGACCGGCTCACCTTCACCCTGTTCGAACACGAGCAGCGGGGCGGGGCGAAGCTGCCCGACCCGGAGGCGACCCCGTGGACCCACGGCGGCCCGCCGGGCGAGGCCGCCTCGGAGGCGGCCGACACGGTGACCGAGGAGGACGTGCTGTGACGGCCGACGTCGATTTCGACCCGGGTGCGGCCGCCACCCGCGCCACCGACGCGATCCTCCACGACACCCTGCACGGCACCGACCGGGGCGTGGTCGTGGACTCCCCGCCGGGCGCCGGAAAGTCCACGCTGGTGGTCCGCGCGGCCCTCGAACTCGCCGCCGCGGGCCGCCCGCTGATGGTGGTCGCGCAGACGAACGCGCAGGTCGACGACCTCGTCCTCAGGCTCGCCGAGAAGAACCCGGAGCTGCCCGTCGGCCGGCTGCACAGCAGTGACGCCGACCCGTACGACAAGGCGCTGGACGACCTGCCGAACGTCCGCAAGTCGGCGAAGGCGGCCGACCTGAGGGAGGCGCCGGTGGTGCTGTCCACCGCCGCGAAGTGGGCGCACGTCACGGTGGACGAGCCCTGGCGGCACGCGATCGTCGACGAGGCGTACCAGATGCGCTCGGACTCGCTGCTCGCCGTGGCCGGGCTGTTCGAACGGGCGCTGTTCGTGGGCGACCCCGGCCAGCTGGACCCGTTCGCGACGGTGGGCAGCGAGCAGTGGGCGGGCCTGTCGTACGATCCCTCGGCCTCGGCCGTCTCCACCCTCCTCGCCCACAATCCGGGCCTCCCGCAGCACCGCCTCCCGGTCTCCTGGCGCCTGCCCGCCTCCGCCGCCCCGCTCGTCTCGGGCGCGTTCTACCCGTACACCCCGTTCCGTAGCGGCACCGACCACGGCGACCGCCGGCTGGCCTTCGCCGTCGCCTCCGACGGCTCCGGACCCGACCGGGTGATCGACGAGGCGGCGGAGTCCGGCTGGGGCCTGCTGGAGCTGCCGGCCCGGCACACCCCGCGCACCGACCCGGAGGCGGTCCGGGCGGTGGCGACGGTGGTACGACGACTCCTCGACCGGGGCGGAGCGGCCGTCTCCGAACGCTCGCCCGATCCGTCCCCGCTCACCGCCGACCGGATCGCCGTCGGCACGGCCCACCGGGACCAGGCGGCGGCGGTCCGCGCGGCCCTGACGGAGCTGGGCGTGACGGACATCACCGTCGACACCGCGAATCGCCTCCAGGGCCGCGAGTATGACGTGACGGTCGTCCTCCACCCGCTTTCCGGCCGCCCCGACGCCACCGCCTTCCACCTGGAGACAGGCCGCCTGTGCGTCCTCGCCTCCCGGCACCGCCAGGCCTGCATCGTGATCTGCCGCGCCGGCGTGACCGACCTCCTGGACGACTACCCGTCGACAGAACCGGTCCAGCTGGGAACGCTCGTGAAGTTCCCCGACGGGTGGGAGGCGAACCACGCGGTCCTGGCCCACCTCGCCGAGCACCGAGTGACCTGGCGGCCCTGACCCTCCTTACGACACCCGCCCATCAGGCGATCAGCACGGCGCCGCCCCACCCGCCGGACGGAGTCCGGCACGCCGCCGGAGACGGCCAAGGAAAACAGCCCCGACGGCTGGGAGGCCAACCACGCAGTCCTGGCCCACCTCGCCGAGCACCGAGTGACCTGGCGGCCCTGACCTCCTTACGACACCCGCCCATCAGGCGATCAGCACGGCGCCGCCCCACCCGCCGGACGGAGTCCGGCACGCCGCCGGAGGCGGCCAAGGGAAACAGCCCCGACGGGTGGGAGGCCAACCACGCGGTCCTGGCCCACCTAGCCGAGCACCGAGTGACCTGGCGGCCCTGACCCTCCTTACGACACCCGCCCATCAGGCGATCAGCACGGCGCCGCCCCACCCGCCGGACGGAGTCCGGCACGCCGCCGGAGACGGCCAAGGGAGACAGCCCCGACGGCTGGGAGGCCAACCACGCGGTCCTGGCCCACCTCGCCGAGCACCGAGTGACCTGGCGGCCCTGAGCGCAGGGTCATCCGACGGCCTTGGGGTGGGGTTGCGCGGGCGCGAGAGAATGGACGGTGGCCATCGAGCCGTAGGCACCGAACCGTACGAGGAGGACCAGACATGGCGGAGCCCACGCCGCGTCGGAACGAACCGCGGCTACGCCCCGCGCCCCTGCTCTTCGAGCCGGTGGCGGCGGTCGCCGACCCGGAGCACTTCTTCGGCCTGGAGTCGATCGACGACCCCGGGGCGCTGCTGGCGCGCGCGACCGAGCTGACCCAGGCGTTCCGTGTGGCCACCGACCGCGCGGTGGAGTTCCAGGCCATGGCCGCCGCCCAGCTCGCCGACCCGCGCCGCTTCGACCGTCTGACCCCGGCCGACATCGCCGCGCGGGCCGAGTGGACCGAGGACTACGCGAAGAAGATGGTGGAGTTCGGCCGGGACCTGCTGAAGGGCAGCGAGGACGCGGAGCCGGCGGAGCCCGTGTAGCCGTCTCCGCGGAGCGGGGCGTCACGCGGCATATGCCAAGCGGATGCCCAGGCGGGCAAGATACCCCCCTCCGTTCCCTCCCGTCCCGGTTTTCCGCAACTCACGGCGAGCGTCGTCTCACGATGGGTATCAATGCCCTATGAGCCGCACACCGCACGAGACGCCCCTCCACAGCCCCGGCGACCATTCCGACGCCGCCGGGGTCACCTCCGACGGAGCCGCCTGGCTCGCCTCGGCAGGAACGTATCCGCGGAGCATGCTCGCCCTGTGGGAGGAGCACCCGGACGCCCCGATCGTCCTGCCCTGTGGCTCGGTGTTCGACGTGGTGAACGCCCCGGCGGTGTTCGGCCGCCGCATGCTGGACCGGCTGTGGGACGAGGGGCCGGGCTCCGGGCCGGTCGCGGCGTTCCGGGGCCGGATGCTCCTGTTCGCCGCCCCCGGCACCGCCGCCCGGCTGCCGTCGCTGCTGGGCTGGGAGGAGTGGGGCGGCCGCGGCCAGGCCGTACCGCCGCTGCTGTGCCACGGCACCGGCGACGCGGTGACCGTCCCCGCGCTGAACGGCGACGCCTCCCCGGCCGGCGCCCGCTGGCTGGTCGGCCCGGACACCCGGCACCCCTGGCTCCCCGGACCGGAAATCCTGCTCTGGGCGGCGGTACGGGCGGCCCGCTCGGCCGTGCGGATATCGATTTTTCCTCCCGCCGATCAGGATGCTAAGGTCTACGACGTCAGCAGGCGCCGCTAGCTCAGTTGGTTAGAGCAGCTG
Source organism: Streptomyces sp. NPDC051105 (assembly GCF_040682795.1). NCBI lineage: Bacteria > Bacillati > Actinomycetota > Actinomycetes > Kitasatosporales > Streptomycetaceae > Streptomyces > Streptomyces sp. NPDC051105. The sequence continues at coordinate 312,084 of NZ_JBFBBR010000011.1, forward strand.
ACTCTTAATCAGCGGGTCCGGGGTTCGAGTCCCTGGCGGCGCACGCGAAGTAGGCGAAAGGCCGAGCTCTTGCGAGCTCGGCCTTTCGTGTTCCGTCGTGTTTCCGCACCCTTCGCGCGCGTGTCAGTCCAGCTCCCCCGGCGTGATCTTCACGTTCCACGCTCCGGACGCCGTCCGCCCCTCCACCTCGATCCGCACGCCGTCCCCCGGGACCGTGAAACTCTCGCCGAGGGCGACCGGGGCGTCGGCCAGCGGCGGGTAGACGGAGTTCTCCCAGCAGGCCTCGGTGCGCGGATGGGCGTCGACCACCTCGATCGGGCCGCCGCCGGAGGCCGTCTCGTCGCGGACCCGGTAGACGAGGACGCCCTGCCGGCAGGCCGCGCTGTCGTTCCCGGACGCGCCCCGGGCCTCGAAGGCCAGCACGCTGTCGGGTCCGGTGCGCACGACCGCCAGCTTGGTGCCGTCGCCGAGCCCGAAGGCCGGCGCACCCGCGGCGCCCTCCTCCGGCACCCCCGGCCCGGCCGACAGCGGCTCCAGGGTCAGCCGGGTCGGCCGGGTCCCCCGTACGCACACCACCTGGCGCGGATCCAGCCATCCGAGCTTCCACTTGTGCCAGGCGAAGAGGTCCGGGGACAGCCCGAACTGGCTGCCCATCAGGTCCCAGTCGCCGACGTAGGTGTCCCAGTCGCCCTTGCCGTCCACCGGGCGGTGGTAGAGGTCGGGGAGGTCGAAGACATGCCCGGTCTCATGGGCGAGAACCAGCCGGTCCGGGGGATGCCTCTCGAAGACGGTGACGACCCGGCGGATGTCCGTGCCGTCGACGTGCACCGGGACGCCCAGGTTGACCACCTTCGTGGCGTCGGAGTCCACGCCCGGCGCGTCCGGGTCGGCCACCAGGTACACGACGTCGTAGCGCGAGAAGTCGACCTCGGGATCGGCCGCCGCGAACGCGTCCCGCAGGTAGGCGGCCCGCAGCACCACATTCCAGTCGCGTCTCATGCCGTAGGCGACCGAGGGCCGGGGCATCCGCAGCCAGTGCGTCAGCGGGTGCGGCCGGATGGTGAACTTCCCGTAGGAGGCCTGCTCGAAGTAGCGGCTGGTGGCCGGGAAGTGGTCGGCGGCCAGCTCCGCGGGCGTGGTGCGCGGGGGCGCGTCCGGGAAGGAGAGGAACACCATCACGGCCGAGAGCGGGCGGGTGGGGCGGGTGTAGCCGGCGTTCCAGGTGTCGACGCCCTCGGAGTGGTGCGCGTCGGTGCGATGCAGGGCGCAGGGGGCCGTGGAGAACGGCTCGGCGGCCGACGGTCCGGTCAGGATCGTCGTCGCGACGAGCGCCGACATCGTGGTGAACACGGCGGCGGAGCTGCGCAGCAGGAGACGCGGCACGGAAGGACCTCCGAGGCGGTTCGCGGGACACCGCCACCCAGCCTGTGCGAGTTTGTCCTCATATGACCTGTTTACCTGCACCAGAAGGGTGAGGAACCCGAACGGCCGACACCCCGGCAAACTCACGGAACGTCACAAGTGGCCAGGCGGCTCAAGAACCCGTCCAGGTGCGGGCAGAAACGATCTGTCAGAACCGGTGCTTCATCGTGGACACTGGACAGTGGCTGGAAGGCCCTCGGGCCAGCCTCTATGATCGGCACACTTTCCTGCACGGACAGAGATCGAGTGCACTGCGGGAGCGAGCGGTGAGCGGAACGTCCGAAGGGCCGACGCCCGCGGCAGACCTCGACCGGTCCGCCGTCACAGAGAGTGACAACACTTGTCGGAAGTCGTACAACGCGACGACCGACCCGAAGACAGGCGAGACAACACAGACAACGCCGACAACGCAGACAACGCGGCGCTCACAGCCGACAGGTGAGACGCCGGATCCGAAGACGTACGAGCACGCCTTCACGGCCGCCGCGCTGCCCATGGCCGTCGTCGACCGCGAAGGCCTGGTCAGCACGGCCAACGCGGCGTTCGGCACCCTGATCGGCGCCGACCCGGCCGGCCTGACCGGGCGGATCGCCGCGGATCTGGTGGACCTGGCCTCCGACGCCCGTACCTGGCACGCCTACCGCGAGGTACTCCGCGGCCGGCAGGCCAAGTTGCGTTGCACCCGCCGGCTCAAGCACCCCGACGGGCATTCGCTGTGGGTCCAGGTCACCGTCTCCCCACTGGCGAAGGACGCCCCGGGCCTGCTGCTGTCGGTCTCCGACATCAGTGCGCGCCGCGAACTCCAGGCACGGCTGCGGCACTTGCAGATGCATGACCCGGTGACCCGGCTGCCCAACCGGACGTTGTTCTTCGAGCGCCTCTCGGCCGCGCTGGAGGCGGAGGCGTACGAGCAGGGCGGCACCGGCCGAATCGGCCTGTGCTACCTGGACCTTGACGGTTTCAAGGCGGTCAACGACACCCTCGGCCACCGGGTGGGCGACCGGCTGCTGGCCGCCGTCGCCGAACGGCTGACCCGGGTCGCCGACGAGGCCGGCTTCGCGCGGGCCGGGGCGCCGCTGGTGGCCCGGCTCGGCGGCGACGAGTTCGCCCTGCTGGTCGAGGACTCGACGGGCACGGAGCAGCTGGCCGATCTGGCCGAGTCGGCGCTGGCGGCTCTCCAGGCGCCGTTCGACCTGGCCGGCCAACGGCTCTCCCTGTCGGCCTCGATCGGGGTGGTGGAGCGCCATGCGGCGGGTACGACGGCCACCGGTCTGATGCAGGCCGCCGATACGACCCTCTACTGGGCGAAGGCCGACGGCAAGTCCCGCTGGACGCTCTTCGACCCGGAGCGCAACGCCCACCTGGTCACCCGCCAGGCGCTCTCCTCCACCCTCCGCCCGGCCATCGAGCGCGGCGAGTTCGTGCTCGAGTACCAGCCGCTGGTGGGCATGGAGGACGGACGGCTGAGCGGGGTCGAAGCCCTGGTCCGATGGAATCATCCGCAGTTCGGCACACTAGCGCCGAATCGGTTCATCGGATTGGCGGAGGAGGACGGCTCGATCGTCCCGCTCGGTCGCTGGGCCCTGACCACCGCCTGCCGGCAGGCCCGCCGGTGGCAGCTGGACCACCCCGGCGAGCCGCCGATCTTCGTGAGCGTGAACGTGGCCGTGCGCCAGGTCTGGGACTCCGACCTGGTCGCGGACGTGGCGGAGACCCTCGCCGACACCGGCCTCGCGCCGCATCTGCTCCAGCTGGAGCTGACCGAGTCGGCGGTGATGGGCTCGGCCGGCCGGCCGCTGCAGGCCCTTCAGGCCCTCAGCGACATGGGCGTCCGCATCGCCATCGACGACTTCGGCACCGGCTACTCCAACCTCGCCTACCTCAGCCGGCTCCCGGTCTCGGTCCTCAAGCTGGACGGTTCCTTCGTCCGGGGCTTCCAGTACGACGACCCGGGCGACCGTCCGAACCCGGCCGACGAGGTCGTCGTGGAGGCGATGATCCAGCTGGCCCACCGGCTCGGCCTCACCGTCACCGCCGAATGCGTCGAGACCTCGGCGCAGGCCTCCCGGCTGCGTCACATCGGCTGCGACACCGGCCAGGGGTGGCTGTACTCCCGGCCGGTGACGCCGGATCGCATCTCCGAGCTGCTGGACACCAGGACCTACGCGGACACCCCGGTCGGCAAACCGTAGGCGTCGGCGATCAGTTCGTAGGAGCGCAGGCGCAGCTCGCCGCGGTGGGCGTGCGTGGTGAGCATCAGCTCGTCGGCGCCGGTGCGCTTCTGGAGGTCGTCGAGACCGGCACGCACCTCGTCGGCGGTGCCGTGCACGATGTTGGCGGTCCAGGAGTGCACGAACTCCTCCTCCATCGGGGAGAACTCGTGCTTCTCGACGTCGTCCGGGTCTGGGAACAGGCCGGGCCGTCCGGTGCGCAGCCGCAGCATGTTCACCGCGCCGGCCCGCACCTGGCGCCGGGCCTCGCGCTCCTCGTCCACGGCGAGCGCGGAGACGCCGATGAGGGCGTAGGGCTCGTCGAGGACGGCGGACGGGCTGAAGGACTCGCGGTAGAGGTCCAGGGCCGGGATGGTGTTCTGCGCGGAGAAGTGGTGCGCGAAGGCGAACGGCAGCCCGAGCATGCCGGCCAGCCGGGCGCTGAAGCCGGAGGAGCCGAGCAGCCAGACGACCGGCCGGTGCGGGGACTGCACGCCGCCGGGGCTGGTGCTCTGGATGGGGCCGGGGATGGCGTGGATCCGGCGGTAGGGGTGGCCGTCCGGGAAGTCGTCGTCCAGGAACCGGGTGAGCTCGGCGAGCTGCTGGGGGAAGTCGTCGGCGCCCTCGTTGAGGGTCTGGGTGCGGCGGAGGGCGGCCGCGGTGGCCCCGTCCGTGCCCGGCGCCCGGCCGAGGCCCAGGTCGATCCGCCCCGGGGCCATGGCCTCCAGCGTGCCGAACTGCTCCGCGATGACGAGCGGCGCGTGGTTGGGCAGCATGACACCGCCCGAACCCAGTCGGATGCGCTTCGTGTGGGCGGCGAGGTGGGCGAGGATCACGGCGGGTGAGGAGGAGGCCACCCCGGGCATGGAGTGGTGCTCGGCGACCCAGTACCGCTGGAAACCGCGCGCCTCGGAGAGCCGCGCGAGCTCCACGCTGGTGCGCAGGGCGTCGGAGGCGGTACTGCCGGTGCCGACGGTCACCAGGTCCAGTACGGAGAGGGGGACGGGGGCGGTCCCGTGCGTGATGCCCCGGATCTCGTCTGCCGACACGGTGAGAGCCTCCTGTTTGCGGCCGTGAGCTGTACTGGAGGGCGATAACAGGAGGAGGGCTCCGGTTATTCCTGACACCGGCAGCAGGCTCTCGGCCTCCTCCTCGCCGACCGAGCCGACACCCCGGCCCCAGACGGCCCCTTCATACCGACCAGCCGGCACTCCGGCCCCTGGCCGCTCCTTCACACCGACCCAGCCGGCACTCCAGCCCCTGGCCGCTCCTTCACACCGACCCAGCCGGCACTCCGGCCCCCGGCCGCTCCTTCACACCGACCCAGCCGGCACTCCAGCCCCTGGCCGCTCCTTCACACCGACCGAGCCGGCACCCCCACCCCAAACGGCTCCCTCATACCGACCGAGTCGGGTGGTGGGTGGGCGGGGGGTTGGGGGTCCAGGGGGCGGAGCCCCCTGGTACGGGGGGTGTCAGGCCTGGACGATCGGTTGGCGGGTGAACAGGGTGCCCAGCGCCGGCTCGTTCACCCGGCGGTCGGCCAGCCGCAGGCCCTCCCACACGGTCACCTGGTTCGCCGTGAGCACCGGCTTGGACAGCGCCTTCTCCAGAAGTGGAAGATGCGCCACCGTGTGCAGTGCCGTGTCCGGAAGGAGCACCGCCTCGGCCTCCCCCGCGTCCGCGGTCCGCGGTCCGCGCCAGGGTGAGCACCTCCTCCTCCCCCCACGTCCCCACCTCCGCCGCCGTGATGATCCCCGACGGGCGGACGCCGATGACCTCCAGGCCCCCGGCCCGCAGGAAGTCCGCGAAGAGCTGCGCCACGTCGTCCGGGTAGGTCGCGCCGATCGCCACCCGCCGTACCCCGAGCTCCCGCGCCGCGTGCACGAACGCGAAGGACGTGGACGACGCCGGCAGCCCGGCCGCCTGGGCGAGGTCACGGATCTGTTGGTGGGCGCCCTGCCAGCCGTACACGAAGCTGCCGCTGGTGCACGCCCACACCACCGCGTCCGCGCCCGCGAGCCGCAGTTCGTCCACCCCGGCCGCCAGCCGCCGGGCCGATCCCATCTCCCGCAGCGCGTCCACCCGGTGCGCGTCCTCGCCGATGTCGGTGTGGACGACGTCCACCCGGATGTCGCTGCCGAGGAGCTGTTCGATGCGCGGGTAGTCGTCCTCCGCGGAGTGCCCCGGATAGAGGATTCCGAGCGCTGTCATGTCCACCCTTCCTGCTGTTCTTCCGGCAGTACGGGCCACTCCCGCGGCGCGGATCCGTCCGGATGACCGATCAGCGTCTGATAGGGCCCAACGGCTCGGGTACCCAGCTTGCGCAGCGCCGCCCACATCGTGACCTGGTTGGCCGACAGGACGGGGACACGCAGTTCGGCCTCCAGCTGGGGGATGACGTCGTAGGTGGGCAGGTTGGTGCAGGAGATGAACAGGGCGTCGGCGGTCCCGGGCCGTACCGCCTGCCGGGCCATGGCGACCACGTCCCGGTACGGCACCTGCCAGATGTGCCGGGTCAGCCCCACGAACGCGACTCCGGCGACCTGGACGCCCGCCTCCGCGACGTACTCCTCCAGGACCCGCGTCACCGAGACCGTGTACGGCGTGACCAGCGCGAGCCGCCGTACGCCCAGCTCGGTCAGCGCGTCGAGCAGCGCACCTGAGGTGGTGAGCGCGGGCACCGCGCCGGACCCGGTCATCGCCTCGCACATCGCGCGCTCCCCGGCGATGCCGCCGGCGAAGCTGCCGGAGGTGCAGGCGTAGGCGACCACCTCGGGCGCGATGTCGGTCAGCGCGCGCACCGCCTCGCCGAGTGTCTCGTGCTCGCTGACCAGCCGGGCCAGGTCGAGGCTGACCTCGACCGGCACGAACGGCGTCCTGGTCAGGTGCAGGGACACGTCGTCCGGCACCCAGCGCCACAGTTCGCGGTCCAGGGCGAAGTCGAAGGGCGCCACGACTCGGACACCGCGCTGGGGACGAGGTCCGCCCAGAAAGGAGACGTCCATGGGAAGTCACCGGCCTCACGCTGGAAGTCGAGGGGCAACGGTCGAGGGTCACGCCCGTGTTGACGAAGGCAGGTTCGGGTGCGAGCGTGGTCAATCCGCGCATCTCAGACGCTCGATCCGCGCATCTCAGACGCTCGATCCGCCCATGTCAGACGCTGCCGGACGCCGGGAGACCGCCCCGAATGACGCCGCCCGTCCCCACCCTGCTGGTCCTCGACGCCGACCCGCCCCCGCGGCTCGGCCGGCTCACCGGTCACGCCCGGATCGTGCACACGGACGCGGCGGGCCTGGCGGCCCGGCTGCCCACCGCCGATGCCCTCCTGGTCTGGGACTTCAGCTCGCACGCCGTCCGCGAGGCATGGCCGGGCACGGGACCGCGGCCGCGCTGGGTGCACACCGCGAGCGCGGGTGTCGACCATCTGATGTGCCCCGAACTGGCCGCATCCGACACGGTCGTCACCAACGCGCGCGGGGTCTTCGACCGGCCCATCGCCGAGTACGTGGCGGCGCTGGTCCTGGCGATCGCCAAGGACCTGCCGGGGACCCTCGGCCTCCAGCGGGAGCGGACCTGGCGGCATCGCGAGGCGCGCCGGGTCGGCGGCACGCGCGCGTGCGTGGTGGGCTCCGGCCCGATCGGCCGGGCCATCGTCCGCACCCTCAAGGCGCTCGACATCACCACCGCGCTGGTCGGCCGCGTCCCGCGCACCGGCATCCACGGCCCCGACGACCTCGACCGGCTGATGTCCCGCGCGGACTGGGTGATCGCGGCCGCGCCGCTGACCGAGCAGACGCGGGGCATGTTCGACGCGCACCGCTTCGGCGTGATGCAGCCGTCGGCCTGCTTCATCAACGTCGGCAGGGGCCAGCTGGTCGACGAGGACGCGCTCGTGCGGGCGCTGACCCGGCGCTGGATCGCCGCCGCGGCCCTGGACGTCTTCACCGCCGAGCCGTTGCCCGCCGACAGCCCGTTGTGGGACGTGCCGGGCCTCATCGTCTCGCCGCACATGAGCGGGGACACGATCGGCTGGCGGGACGAACTGAGCACGCAGTTCGTGGAGTTGTACGAGCGGTGGGCGGCGGGCAGATCTCTGCTGAACGTGGTCGACAAGAAGCGCGGTTACGTGCCCGGTCACTGACTCCCGGGAGGGTGCCCCTCATGCAGCTCGCCGAACTCACCGGCCTCACCGCCCGACAGCCGGCCGCGACCGTGCCGGTGGGCGTGGACGGGGACGGGCTGCCGGTGGGGTTGCAGCTCGTGGCCGCCCGCCACCGGGACGATCTGGTGCCGCGGGCGGCCCACGCGCTGTACGAGGCGGGGGCGGCTTCGGTACCGCCGGTCAGCGCCGTCGTGGTCTGACGGAGCGCGCGCCGGGGAGCGTCGGGCGCGTCAGCCGGTCACCTGGACCACCGCCGTCCGTCCCGCCCGGACCGTCGGGGTCGCGTACGTGTACGTCACGCCGTCGACCTTCTTGGTGCGGACCCGCTGGGGGACGCCGTCGACCTCGATCCTCTTGTGCACGCCGGGGAAGCGGGCCTCCCACCTGTAGGAGTCCTTGCGGGAGTTGTTCGTCAGCGTGGTCCGGGTCGTGCCGTCGTGCCGCACGGTGACGGTGCCCGTGCCGATGGGGACGTCCGCCGCCCGGAGCCACTTCATGCCGGAGGGCAGCCGCGACTGGGTGGTCACCTTGTGGTCCGGGGCGTCCGGTGTGATGCCCATCAGCCCCTGGATGGTCTGGCTGACCAGGGTGAACGACACCTCGGGGTAGTCGCCGTTGGGGCCCTGGCTGGAGTTGACGTGCTGGGTCTCCCGCTCGCCGTAGATCTTCCGCATCCACTGCCAGGCGGTGTCGTTGCGGTTGTTCTTGAAGAACATGTCGGGCAGGTAGGTCGTCGACTCGATGTTGGTCGACCCCTCCGGCCCCAGCTCCTGCTTCTCGATGTAGTCGAGGTAGGCGTCGTTGCGCGGGCCCGGGTCGATGATCTGCTTCATCGGCATGAAGACGCTGTTCTCCTTGCCCCAGCCGGTGACCGGGGTGCCGGACAGGGTGTAGGCGCGGACCATGTCGGCGCCGGTTCCGGTGCCGCTCCAGTCGTCGTTGAAGTACGTCTTCAGGTCGGCGGCACGCTTGTCGTAGGTCCTGGCCAGCGCGGCGTCGCCCTTGCCGCGGGCGAGGATCGCCATCGCCAGATACGCCTGGTACTCGGAGGCGATGCCGTCTCCGGCCTCGGCGAGGCCGTCGCCGTCCTGCTCGTTGTAGCTGGCGGCGCCGGCGAAGATGCCCTGGCCGGTGCCTTCGGCGACCTTGACCTTGCCGTTGTCCTTGGCGGAGTTGTGCAGGTCGATGAACTGCTCGGTGGCGTGCCGGTAGAAGTCCCACAGCACCGGGTCGTCGACGTATCCGCGGTCGCCGGTCCAGAGGTAGGCCTGGGCCGCCTTCTCGACGAGTTCGAAGGTGGCCGGCACCTCGCGCACGAAGTCGTCCGGGCTCTTGTAGTCGATGCTCAGGTAGGTCTTGGCGTCGAAGTTGAGGGACCACACCGGGAAGTACTTGTGCTCGGCGGTGGCCGACGCCGCGTAGGAGCGGAGCATGGTCTCGTTCTCGGCGTCGAGGCCGATGAGGTGGGCGCCGGCGAGCTGGTGGGTCATGTCGCGGGAGTAGTAGGCGCTGCGGTTGGCGTATCCGGCCCAGTAGGTGGGCTCGTACGACGCGGTGCCGGTGCCGCCGGTCTGGTTCTCGTCGACGTTGACCGGGCCTGTCGTGCCGGGGAGTTGGACCCAGCTGTTGGCCTTCTTCTGGGCCCAGGCGAACATCTCGGCGACCTCGGGGTCGGACGAGGTGACCTTGGGGTCGGCGGGTGCGGCGGGCGAGATCATCAGGTCGTCGGCGTTGACCCAGGCGGTGCCGGAGCCGAAGGCGATCCCCAGCCGGTCGCCGGTCCGCAACGTGACGTCGCCGATGGTGTACCGGGCGTAGCCCGGGTGCTGCGGCAGGGTGATCGTTTCGACGGTCTCGCCGTTGCGCCGGACCGTGTACGTGCCGCCGGTGCCGGCGCTGCCGATCCACGCGGAGAAGTCGTAACTGCCGTTGCGGGGCGCGACGATGGTGAGTTCCGCGCTCTTGCCCGCTCCGGCGTCGAGGTAGAGGAAGCGCTCGCCGCCGTGCCTGTTGCCGGTGCCGACGCCGGCGCCCGAGGTGAAGGTCCAGCCCGTGCCGCCGTTCTCGAAGCCGGGGTCGGGGATGGCGAGTTGGGGGCGGGATCCCGGTGCCGCGTCGGCCGACACAGCGGGGGCCATCGGTGCGAGCAGGGCAACGGCGGTGAGCAGCATGAGCCTTGAGGGCTTCATCGGGTCTCCGGTCTCGATCACTGCGGTCGGGCGGGTGGGGCGGCCGAGCGGTGGCCGCAAGCTAACAGGGCCCGGAGAGGCGCTTCAATGGTCATGCAGAAGAAACCTGCAAGACACGCAGACTCGCTGCACCTTTCCGTGGCATGATGCACTGAAAGTTTTCATCGTTATCGTGCAAGCGAGCCAGGACGGAAACCGTTATGAAGGTCGGCATCACCGAGGTCGCGGAGCGGGCGCAGGTGAGCGAGGCCACCGTCAGCCGGGTCATCAACCGGCGTCAGGGGGTGGCGCGCAAGACCCGCGAGGCGGTCGAGCAGGCGATGGCCGACCTCGGGTACGAGCGGCAGACCCGGGGGCAGCTCATCGCGGTCATCACCGAGTTCGTCTCCAACCCGTTCTTCGCCGACGTCTGCGAACGGATCGAGTCCACTCTCGCCCCGCACGGCCTGAAGACGGTCCTGTGCCCGTGCTTCCCCGGCGGGGTGCAGGAGCTGGACTTCGTGACCTCCCTCGCCGACCGGGGCGTCGCCGCCGTGGTCTTCCTGTCGGCCAGCAACACGATCGAGGGCGCGGACCCGGCGGCGTACGAACTGCTGCGCTCCCGCAGGATCCCGTTCGTCGGGGTCAACGGCGAGTTCGAGGGCGTGGGCGATGTGCCGGTCTTCTCCACCGACGACCTGCTGGCCGCCGAACTCGCCGTCGACCACCTGTACCGCCTCGGCCACCGCCGGATCGGGATGGCGTCGGGCCCGGTCGGCAACCGCCCGGCGGACCGCCGGGTCAGCGGCTTCGTCTCCTCGCTCTCCCGGCGCGGGGTCGAGGATCCGGAGCAGTGGGTGGTCCGGCAGTCCTACACCGTCGAGGGCGGCCAGTCCGCCGCGATCTCGCTGCTCGGCCGGGGCGCCACGGCCATCGTCGCCGCCAGCGACTACATGGCCCTGGGCGCGATCCGCGGCGCGCGCCGCCAGGGGTACGACGTCCCGGGCGACGTGTCGGTCGTCGGCTACGACGGCGCCATGATCATGGACTTCGTCGACCCCCCGCTCACCACGGTCCGCCAGCCGGCCGACCGCCTGGCCGGGGAGGTGGCCCGCTGCGTCCTCGCCCTGGTGGGCAACCGTGAGGTCCCCGTCGGCGAACTCCTCTTCGACCCCGAGCTGGTGATCCGCGCCAGCACGGCGGCGGTGGCACCTGTTCGTCCGGACCATTGACCTAGACATCGGATCTATGCAGACTCTGCACGGAGACCCGACCGGAGCAACGGCGGCAACTCCCGCTATTCATCGGGTATTTCATCGCTCACGCATGCTCCGGAGGGACTATGCCCATGTCTCGGTTCGCGTTTCTCGGGGTGGCGCTCGCGTTGCTCGGCGGCGGGGCGGCCGCTCCTGTCGCCGCGGTGCCGAAGGCGGCGCCGGTGGTGGTCGACGTGGACGACTACGGCGCCGATCCCACCGGCCGGACGGACTCGGCGCCCGCCGTCGCCGCGGCGCTGCGGCACGCCAGGAGCCTCGACCGGCCGGTCAGGATCGTCTTCTCGAAGGGGACCTACCAGCTCTATCCCGAGCGGGCCGAGACCCGTGAGCTGTATGTGTCCAACACCGTCGGCGCGGACCAGCGTTACCGGGACAAGAAGATCGGGCTGCTCGTCGAGGACATGCACGACGTCACCGTCGACGGCGGCGGGGCCAAGCTCGAATACCACGGCCTCCAGACGGCGTTCGCGTCGATCCGCTCGACGAACGTGACCTTCACGAACTTCTCCTTCGACTACGCGGCCCCCGAGGTCATCGACGCGACCGTCGCCGCCACCGGTGTCACCGACGGGCACGCCTACCGCGTCCTGAAGATCCCGGCCGGCAGCCCGTACGAGGTGAACGGCACGCACATCACCTGGCTCGGCGAGCAGAGCCCGGCCACCGGGCAGCCGTACTGGTCGGGGGTCGACGGACTCCAGTACACCCAGATCCACGACCCCGAGGCGCAGAAGACCTGGCGCGCGGACAACCCGCTGTTCAACGACGTCGCCTCGGTCACCGACCTCGGCGGTCGCCGGATCCGGATCGACTACAACGGCTCGTCACAGCCGGCGGACGCCGGACTCGTCTACCAGATGCGCCTCATCGAGCGGACGGAACCGGGCGCCTTCATCTGGGAGTCGAAGAACGTCACGATGCGCTCGATGAACGCCTACTACCTGCAGTCCTTCGGTGTGGTGGGGCAGTTCAGCGAGAACATCTCCATCGACAAGGTGAACTTCGCCCCCGATCCGAAGTCCGGCCGCTCCACGGCCTCGTTCGCCGACTTCGTGCAGATGTCCGGCGTCAAGGGCAGGGTCTCGATCACCCGGAGCGTCTTCGACGGACCGCACGACGACCCGATCAACATCCACGGCACCTACCTGGAAGTCGTGGGGAAACCCGGGCCGAACACCCTCACCCTCGCCTACGAGCACCCGCAGACCGCCGGGTTCCCGCAGTTCGCCCCGGGTGACGAGGTCGAGTTCACCACCAAGCGGACGATGACCCGGCTCTCCCCGGCGCACGCGAAGGTCACCGCGGTCGACGGGCCGAGCGGGATGGACCACGACAAGCCGCTGACCACGATGACCGTCAGCTTCGACCGGCCGGTCCCCGCCGGGACCGAGATCGGGGGCACGGTCGTGGAGAACATCACGGCCACCCCGTCGGTCGTCGTCTCCGGCAACGTGTTCCGCAACGTGCCGACCCGCGGCATCCTGGTCACCACGCGCAAGCCCGTCCTGATCGCCGGCAACCGGTTCGACGCGATGTCCATGGCCAGCATCTACGTCTCCGCGGACGCCTACCAGTGGTACGAGTCCGGGCCGGTCTCCCACCTCACGATCCGCGACAACTCGTTCACGCGGCCCAGTGGCCCGGTCATCTTCGTGGAGCCGACCAACCAGGTCGTCGACCCGGCGAACCCGGTGCATCACGACATCTCGGTCGAGCACAACGCGTTCGACATCGGTGACGTGACCGTGGTCAACGCCAAGAGCGTCGGCGGGTTCACCTTCACCGGCAACACGGTCCGGCGGCTGGACGGCGCGGACCAGCCGCCGTACACCTCACCGCTGTTCGTCTTCCACGGCAGCTCGGACATCCGGATCGCACACAACCACTACGCGAAGGGCCTCGACACGTCCGTGGTCGCGGACTGAAGCACGGCAGTCGGGCGGGAGCGGCGGCTAGACCCAGCGGAAAGCCAGGGTCTCCCCCGCCGCCCCCGTCCGCCACAGGTCGTTGCAGGCCTCGGCCAGCTCCGGCAGGCCCCGCACCACCTCACCCCACACGATCCCCGGCACCCAGCCCACATCGCCGTTGAGCAGCAGGTTGTTGCGTTCGTAGAAGAGGGCCAGGTCGACGACCGTGGTGCCGGGGCGTACCTCGCGGTCGTAGCCGTAGGCCTTCGTACCCAACTCGGCGCCGGCGAAGGAGAAGTAGCAGAGGTCGCCGGGGATGGGCGTGACGGTCGGGTTCTCCACGGGCGGTTCCGTCGCCGCGAATGGCGGAAAAAGAGCGTAGATCTCGTTGCGGGCGTACTTCGCGTGGTAGACGTCGCCGGCGAGCGGCAGGGCGTCCCAGACGGCGGCACAGGTCACCGGGGCCCGGTCGTCCGGCAGCCGGGCCGCGGCAGTAACCCCGCGGGTGACCAGCGAGACTTCGATGAATCGATCGGCCATGCCTTCCATGATGCATATGTCGATTGGGCCCGGGTAGCCGCGCCGCCATGGCTCCACCACTTGGGAACGAGACAGCCACATCTGGGTATGAATTCAGACAAACTCGCCGCGCGGTGCTCGCGGGTGCCGCCGCCATCGGCGCACTCGCCGCCGCCGGCTGCACCCGCGTGGCCACCGCGGCCGGCACCGACGGCGGTGACCTGCTGCAACGGCTGCGCGCCCAGGGTGTCGTACGGCTCGGGATCGCCGGTGAGATCCCCTTCGGGTACATCGACAAGGACGGGCATCTCACCGGTGAGGCACCGGAGCTGGCGAAGGCGATCTTCAAGCGGCTCGGGGTCGGCAAGGTGCAGCCGGTGCCGACCGAGTTCGGTTCGCTGATCCCGGGGCTGAACTCGCAGCAGTTCGACGTCGTGGCCGCCGGGATGTACGTCAATCCCGAGCGCTGCCAGCAGGTGATCTTCGCCGATCCCGACTACCAGATGCTCGACTCGTTCGTCGTGCGCAAGGGGAACCCCAAGGGGCTGCACGACTACAAGGACGTCGTCGCCAAGAAGGCCAAGTTCGCCACCGGGACCGGGTACGCGGAGATCCAGTACGCGGTCGAGGCGGGGTACAAGGAGAGCGACATCCTGATCGTGCCGGACCAGGTCGCCGGGCTGAACGCCGTGGAGGCCGGGCGCGTCGACGTCTTCGCCGGGACCGCGGTCACCGTCCGCGAGGTGGTCAAGAAGTCCGCCAAGGCCGAGGCGACCAAGCCGTTCGCGCCGCTCGTCGACGGCAAACCGCACGTGGACGGGGGCGCGTTCGCCTTCCGGTCGGCCGAGACGAAGCTGCGGGACGCCTTCAACGTGGAGCTGCGCAAGCTCAAGAAGAGCGGCGAACTGCTCAGGATCCTGCGGCCGTTCGGCTTCACCCAGGCCGAGATGACCGACCTGACGGCCAAGGAGCTGTGCGGGGGAGGCAAGAGCGGATGACCTCGGGACTGTGGGACCTCGTACTCAAGGGCGTCTGGACCACCGTCCAACTGCTCGTTCTCAGCGGGTTGTTGATGACGACGGTGGCCTTCGTGGTGGGCGTGGCGCGGACCAGCAGGCTCTGGTTCGTCCGGTTCCTCGCCGGTTTCTACACCGAGGTGTTCCGTGGCACCTCCGCACTGGTGATGATCTTCTGGGTGTTCTTCGTGCTGCCGGTCGCCTTCGGCTGGCAGCTGGTGCCGCTGTGGGCGGGCACCCTCGCACTCGGGCTGACCTACGGCGCGTACGGCACGGAGATCGTGCGCGGGGCACTGAACGCGGTCGACCCGGCGCAGAAGGAGGGCGGGATCGCGCTCAGCTTCACGCCCTGGCAGCGGCTGCGGCTGATTCTGCTGCCGCAGGCGGTGCCGGAGATGATCCCCTCCTTCTGCAACCTGCTGGTCGAGCTGCTCAAGGGCACCGCGCTGGTGTCGATCACCGGCATGGGGGACCTGGCGTTCAGCGGGAACCTGGTGCGCCTGGCGTTGCAGGAGAGCGCGCACATCTACACGTACCTGCTGCTGATCTACTTCGCGATCGCGTTCGTGATCACCCGGCTGATGCGCGGTCTGGAGAAGCGGCTGAAGGCCGGGATCGGCAAGGACCCGGGCAGCGAACAGACGGCACGTGAGGCGAAGCGTGCGCAGACGACCGGGGTCGGTGGTGTCGCGTGAAGTGGGACTGGAGTGCCGTCGGCGAGTTCATGCCGCACTTCTGGGACGGCCTGCTGGTCACCCTGGAGGCGCTGGTCCTCGGCTCGCTGATCTCGTTCTCGCTGGGGCTGCTGTGGACGCTGCTGATGCGGACGCAGACCAGGTGGGTGCGCTGGCCGGTGGGCGTGGTGACCGAGTTCGTCCGGAACACCCCGCTGCTGGTGCAGCTGTTCTTCCTGTTCTACGTGCTGCCCGAGTGGGGGCTGACGTTCTCCGCCCTGACCACCGGTGTCCTCGCGATCGGCCTGCACTACTCGACGTACACCATGCAGGTCTACCGGGCCGGCATCGAGGCCGTGCCGGTCGGCCAGTGGGAGGCGGCGACGGCGCTGAACCTGCCGGCGCGGCGGACCTGGACGGTGGTGATCCTGCCGCAGGCGCTGCGCCGGGTCGTGCCGCCGCTCGGCAACTACGTGATCTCGATGCTCAAGGACACGCCGATCCTGATGTCGATCACGGTGCTGGAGATGCTCGGCCAGGCCCGGCTCTTCTCCCAGCAGCACTTCCAGTTCACCGAGCCGGTGACGGTGATCGGGGTCGCCTTCATCGTCATCTCCTACCTCGCCTCCCTTCTTCTGCGCACCCTGGAGCGTCGCCTTGTCCGTTGAGACCAGCAAGCAGCCGAGTACCGCCGATACGACGTCCACCGAGCTGATCCGCATCGAGGGGGTGACCAAGCGGTTCGGGGAGAACACCGTCCTCGACGGCCTCGACCTCACCGTGCAGGCGGGCCGGCACGTCACCCTGATCGGTCCCTCCGGCTCCGGCAAGACCACGATCCTGCGGCTGCTGATGACCCTGACGAAGCCGGACTCGGGCACCATCACCGTCGACGGGCAGCGGCTCTTCCCGGCGTCGGAGAAGGAGCTGCGGGAGGTCCGCAAGCAGATCGGGATGGTGTTCCAGCAGTTCAACCTGTTCCCGAACATGACCGTGCTGCGCAACCTGACCGAGGCCCCGGTGACCGTGCTCGGCCTGCCGAAGGACGAGGCGGAGGCGCGGGCCCGGGAGCTGCTCGACCTGGTGGGCCTCGCCGACAAGGCCGACGCCCGGCCGACCCAGCTCTCCGGCGGCCAGCAGCAGCGGGTGGCGATCGCCCGGGCCCTGGCCATGCAGCCGAAGGTGCTGCTCCTCGACGAGGTGACCTCGGCGCTCGACCCCGAGCTGGTCGCGGGCGCCCTCGACCTGCTCAGGGACATCGCCCGCACCACCGACATCACGATGCTCTGTGTGACCCACGAGATGAACTTCGCCCGGGACATCTCCGACCAGGTCCTGATGTTCGACTCGGGCCGGATCATCGAGGCGGGCCCGCCGGAGCGGATCTTCAGCGAGCCCGAGCACGAGCGGACCCGGGAGTTCCTCAGCGCGGTGCTGTAAGCGTCTCCGAGCAAACCGTCGTAAAAGATTCCCCGCGCGATGTCATGATTACATGAAGTGAACGCTCGATCACCCGAGGTCCGGCGGTCAGCTCATTCCGCTGACATATGCCAAAGGGTCTTCGTCGCAGCTGGGAGGGCCGGAATCTCGCCAACACCCCCTCCGTTTCCGGCTTCTGCCCGTTATCGTGGAGAGGATCCGTTGCCCGGATCACGGCCCAAGCAGTGCTGTCCAAGCAGCATCGCCAAGCGAGCGCAGGGGGATTCACCGTGGCGCTGAAGCACGAGCCGACCGTCCCGTACCACTCCGCCCAGGACGCGCTGCGCGTCCTGGAGACGGTGGCGGGGCACGCCGACGGCGTCACCGACACCGAACTGGCCCGCCTGACCGGCCTCGACCCCGAGCGGCTGACCGCACTGCTGCGCATGCTGCGCCGCGAGGGCTACGTCGAGCAGGTCACCGACGGCGCCTACGTCACCGGCGAGACCCTGCGCCGCCTCGGCTCCACGCACGACCGGGAGCGCGCCCTCGGGGAGCAGCTCCAGCTGACCCTCGACCGGCTGCGCGACTCGGTCGGCGCGGCGGTCTACCTCAGCCGGTACGTTGACGGCGAGGTGCGGATCGGCCACTGCGCAGCCGGCCCGGGCACCCCCGCGGTCAACGAGTGGGTGGACTTCCGGTCCTCCGCGCACGCCACCGCGATCGGCAAGAGCCTGCTCACCCAGCTCGACCACAACGGCCGCCGCGACCATCTCTCCCGGCACAAGATGGCCCGCCTCACCTCGCGCACCATCACCAGCGACAAGCTGCTGCTCTCCCGGCTGGCGGCACAGCCGCCGACGGTGCCGGTCCTGGACCTCCAGGAGTACGCGATCGGCACGGTGTGCGCGGCGGTGCCGATCACCGCCGGCTCGTCGGTGGGCTGCCTGGCCCTGTCCCTGCCGGTCGAGCACGCGCACCGGCTCCGGCAGGCCGCCGACGCGCTGAACCGCAGCGCGGCCCCGGTGCTGCTGTCCCTCGCCATCTGAGCCGGCGGCCTCCCTCCGGGGCTGGTCGGAAGCACCCCCACGGACCAGGTAGTATTTTCTTCGTCGCCAGCCGCGAGACACAAATCGGACGGTTCGGCGAGAGTCATGCGCCGCTAGCTCAGTTGGTTAGAGCAGCTGACTCTTAATCAGCGGGTCCGGGGTTCGAGTCCCTGGCGGCGCACCATGACGAGGGCGAGCCTTGTCCGCGAAACCGCGGGCGTTGCTCGCCCTCTCTGTTATTGCGCGGCTGCGCCGCGCCCGGTGGGGGCTCCGCCACCCGCACCCTCCGTCGCAGAACCCCTCGTGGAGACCAGGGGCCCTTCGGCGTCCTCGGCGGTCAGTCTGCGGTACGTCTGCTCGCCCGGCGGCCGCCACCACACCGGGTCGGCGCATCGCACCCCTTCCCTGCGCAGCGCGGCCCGCTGGATCTTGTTGGTCGCCGTCACCGGCATCCGCTCCACGACCCGCACGAACCGGGGCGCCATCTTCGTCCCCAGGTCGGGCTGGGCCAGCAGGAACTCGGCGAAGTCCAACGGCTCGAACCGCCCGGCGACGGTCGCCATCACCTGGTCCCCGGTCACCGGGTCCGGCACCCCGTACACGGCGACGGCGTCCGCGCCCTCGTACCGCGCCACGATGTTCTCGATCATCGCGGCGGCCAGATTCTCCCCGTCCACCCGGATCCGGTCGTCGGTACGCCCCGCGAAGTACAGATAGCCGTCACCGTCCCGGTAGAAGAGGTCCCCGGTCCAGTACCAGCCTCCCCGGCGCCGCTCGGCCTCCGCCTCCGGGTTGCGCCAGTACCCCTCGAAGGGGTTCGGCGCGCGGTTCACCAGCTCCCCTATCGCCTGCTCCCCGTTGAGCAGCCGGCCCCCCGAGTCGAAGACCGCGGCCGGGCACTCCGCCCCCGTCTCCTGGTCGAGTACGACGAGACCGGGCGCCGCCCGCCCCACCGCCCCGTCGGGCGTCCCCGGCGACCACTGGATCGCGGCCCCGCCCTCCGACGACCCGTACCCCTCGACCAGCCGCACCCCGAACCGCTCCTCGAAGGCGGCCGCGTCCACCGCGCCGGCCTCCGTGCCGAAGCCGAGCCGCAGCGGGTTGTCCCGGTCGTCGGGGCACGGCTCGGTGGCGAGGATGTACTGCACCGCGCGGCCGACATAGGTGAAGTAGGTCGCCCGGTACCGCCGGACGTCCGGAAGGAATCCCGACGCCGAGAACCGGCGTCGTAACGCCACCCCGGCGCCCGCCGTCAGCGCGGGTGCCCAGTCGGCGATCACCGCGTTGCCGTGGAACATCGGCATGCAGATGTAGTGCACGTCGTCGGGCCCGACCCCGAACTGCCCGGCGAGCGAGCGGCCGGCCGCCGCGAGCCTGCCCTGGGAGCAGAGGGCGGCCTTGGGGGCGCCGGTGGAACCGGAGGTGAAGTAGAGCAGGATCCGGTCGCCGGGGGCGGCCCGCGAGGCGTCCGGGAAGGCGCCGAGGTAGGGCACGAGCAGCGCGCGGTACGCCGGATCATCGGTGACGAGCAACCGTACGCCGGGCAGTTCGAGGCCGGCGAGGAGAGGCAGATGAGCCCGCTC
>NZ_JBFBBR010000012.1:0-278848 GCF_040682795.1 Streptomyces sp. NPDC051105
CTTCCTAATTTGGGCCCTCCCCTGTCGGTGCGCCCCCCCGGGGGGCGGGTGCGGGGGGGCAATCACATGGTGGGGGCGTTACGGGGGGCCCCGCGGGCGGGGGCCCCCCCGATTCTCGGGACGCGGTGGGATCAGAAGGTGCGCTTCAGCAGACCGAACAGCGCGTCCCAGTGACGCTCGGCGGCCTCGGCGGAGTACGAGGGGGTGTCGGCCTGGGTGTAGCCGTGCTCGGCGCCCCGGTAGATCTCGCAGGTGTTGCGGACCCCGGCGGCGGTGAGCGCCTCCTCGAAGGTGCGGATCTGCTCCTCGGTCATCGACTGGTCCTGGTCGGCGAAGCCGAAGTACACCTCCGCCGTGATTCCGGCGGCCAGCAGGTGCGGGCTGTCCGCATCCTCGGTGACCAGGCGGCCGCCGTGGAAGCCGCCCACGGCCGCGACCCGGTCCGGGAACGCGGCAGCGGTCCGCACGGCCAGCCGGGCGCCCATGCAGTACCCGGTGATCGCGACCGGCCCGTCGGCCACCAGCGGGCTCTCGGCCAGCCAGTCGAGGTAGGCGGCCGAGTCCCGGTCGATGAACTCGGGCGTCAGCGACATCATGATCGGCATGATCCGCTGCCAGATCGTCGGGTCCGCCGAGGGGTCGATGAACTCGGGGAGGTCGATGACGGGCGTGCGGCCACTGCGGTAGAAGACGTTGGGGACCAGCACCGTGTAGCCCGCGCCGGCGAGCCGGTCCGCCATCGACTTCAGGTGCGGGCGGATGCCGTAGGCGTCCTGGTAGAAGAGCACGCCGGGGTGCGGGAGTCCGTCGGCGGGGTGGGCCAGGTAGGCGTCGGCGACGCCGTCCTCGGTGGTGATGTCCACGTCGGTTCCCTGTACGGCGGTCATGGCGCAGTGCCTCTCTGTGGAGTCGGCGTCGGGTCGGGGGAGGCCCGGCGCGGCATGTCACGATCATCGTGGCACGCGAAGGTGAGAGGACCCTCGCGCGGGGACCCCGGCGTCACTCGAAGCGCGAGGTGTCTCCCGCGCCCCGGCGGACGATCGCCGCCTCGCCGCCGGAGAAGTCGATGACCGTGGTCGGCTCGGTGCCGCAGTCCCCGGAGTCGACCACCGCGTCCACCTGGTGGTCGAGCCGGTCCTTGATCTCCCAGCCCTGGGTCAGCGGCTCCTTCTCGTCCGGCAGCAGCAGGGTGCTGGAGAGCAGCGGCTCGCCCAGCTCCGCCAGCAGCGCCTGGGTGACCACATGGTCGGGGATACGCACCCCGACGGTCTTCTTCTTCGGGTGCAGCAGCTTGCGCGGCACCTCCCGGGTCGCCGGCAGGATGAAGGTGTAGCTGCCGGGGGTCG
This sequence comes from Streptomyces sp. NPDC051105, assembly GCF_040682795.1. Lineage (NCBI taxonomy): Bacteria > Bacillati > Actinomycetota > Actinomycetes > Kitasatosporales > Streptomycetaceae > Streptomyces > Streptomyces sp. NPDC051105. The sequence continues at coordinate 1,347 of NZ_JBFBBR010000012.1, forward strand.
AGGCCTTCACCGCCCGGAACACGTCGTTGTCGACCCGCACGAACTGGCCGAGCTGGGCGAAGTCGCGGCACATCAGGGTGAAGTGGTGCCGGTCGTCCAGGTGCCGGATGCCGCGGATCCGGTCGATGCCGTCGCGGCTGCCGAGCTGGCAGCCCAGCGCGTAGCAGGAGTCGGTCGGGTATGCGATGAGTGACCCCGAGCGCACCGCGTCGGCGATCTGGGAGATGCTGCGCGGCTGCGGGTTGTCGGGGTGCACGTCGAAGTACTTCGCCATTCGACGAGCTTATGCCGTACGGGCCCGGACGACCGCGCGGACCCGGTGGGGCGGGTGCGTTCCCGGGTCTGTGGGTCCGGTAGGGCGGGTGCGTTCCTGGGTCGTTGTGGGTCCGGTGGGGCGGGTGTGGGCCTGGATCGGTGTGGGACCGGTGTCGCCTTTTTCGGAGCCCGGCGGAGGGTGCTGATCCGTCCCAGCCCGCGTCTTCGGAATCCGTGTGCATACCCGCCGGACTTCCGGGGCACCCGCCTATCAGCCGCCCGAGGGCCCTCCCCCCCGGCCCCGGGTGAGGCGTTCTCTGCCGGCGGCCCCTCCCCCGAGGGCCGCCGGCGGAGGTGTAGCGGCGGCCGGGACCCGCCCAGGTTCATCGGGTAACGTCCGTAGGCCGAGGCGGACGCTAGGGACGAGGAGCAGGGCGAGATGGCAGGCCGGGAAGGCGAGGGCCCGCACCCCCCGGCATCCCACGGCGACACCTGGGCCGCGCAGCTCCTCGACCATCTGCGGCCCGGCGCCCGTGACCCGCGCCGCGTGGTCGCCTGGCTCGCCCGCGCGGTGCAGGCCACCGTCTGCCTCCAGGACGCCGACGGCACCCTGCTCGCCGGGGAGCGGCTGTCCCTCGACGACGGCCTCGTCGCCGAGGTGGTCACCGGCCGGATCTCCGCCGCCGCCGTCCAGGACGGTAAGCGGCATCTCCGGGTGGTCTCCGTGCACGCCCCAGAGCAGCGCCCGGGGGCCACCTCGCTGCTCGCCGTGGCCCGTGCCACCCCCTTCGACCGGCGCGCCGCCGAGATCGTCACCCACACCGCCGGCATCGTCGAACTCCTGCTGCGCGAGCGCGAGTCGACGGCCGCCGGACGCCGGCTCCGACGGGCCACCGCCGATCTGCGCCTGGCCATCCTGCAACTGCTGATGGTGGAGGACACCGTCTCCGCCCGGCGGGTCGCCGCCGGGCTGTGGCCCGGCCTCCTCGACACCGACAGCGTCTGCGTGTACATCGTCGAGGGGCACCCGGCGGACCGCGACGGGCTCGCCGAGGACTGCCTCGACATCACCCGCGGCCAGGCCCTGGTGGTGCGCTGCCCCGCCGTCGACGGCCATGTCATCGTCGTCAGCCCCGCTCCCACGGCGGGTCAGTGGCTGCGCTCGCTGGTCGACGGCCGCCCCGGCACCTTCCTCGGCGGCAGCGTCCGGCAGAGCCTCGCCCGCACCGCCACCGCCTACGGCCAGGCCATCAGCGCCCTGGCCGTCGCCCGCTTCCGCCCCGACCAGGCCGCCGTCTACGCCGAACGCACCCACCCGGAACGGCTGATGGACCCCGCCGCGCTGCACGCCTGGTCCACGACCGTGCTCCGGCCGCTGGACACCCTGCCCCACCACACCCGCGCGGAACTCCTCGCCACCACCCGCCTGGGCCTGGAGTTCACCGCCGTCAGCGCGGCCAAGGTCCTCGGCGTCAGCCGCAACACCGTCCGCGCCCGCATGGACCGCGTGGAGGCCCTCCTGGGCGCCGATTTCTCCGACCTCGCGGTGCGCGCCATCGCTCATCTGGCCCTGAACGCCGAGGCGGCCCGGACCGAGGACCTCGGCGCCACGGCACCCCAGACGTCCGGCGCGCGGCTCGGGGACCTGCTGGCCGGACCCGGACTCCGCGCCTGGGCGCACGACCTGCTGGACCGGCTGACCCGGGACGGCCGTGATCTGCGCGGCACCCTGCGCGCCTGGATCTCCGCCGGCGGCAACGCCGAACGCGCCGCCCAGGACCTGGGGGTGCACGCCCAGACCGTCCGCGAACACGTCCGGGGCGCCGAACCCGTCCTGGAGCGTCAGCTGCTGGCCGCCGGCACCGACCTGTACGAGGTCGTCCTGGCCCACCTCGCCCTCGGGGACCTCACCGCCCCCGCCCTGCTCCGGGCGAATCCGGGCCAACCGGACTCACCTGTGCACGGGTGAGCCCTCCGGGTGCCCGATCGGGCATCGACGCGGTACCCAACGGCCGGATCCGCACGTAAGTTCACGTTCCGCGGGGGCACGACCGGAACGGGGGACCGGTCGCAGCCCCCGCGACCCCGGATCCGCGCGGGGGGCTCACGTCCCGAGCCGTACCGGGATCTCCTGCCAGCCGAAGGCGATGAACGACGGCACCTGCCGCAGTTCCTCCGCCCCGACCGCCAGCCGCAGACCCGGGAAGCGGCCGAACAGGGCGGGCAACGCGGCGAGTGCCTCCGCCCGGGCCAGCGGCGCGCCGATGCAGCGGTGCACCCCGAGTCCGAACGAGAGATGGTCGTCGGCGCCGCGCGCCGCGTCGAACACGTCCGCGTCCGCTCCGTAGCGCTCCGGGTCCAGGCCCGCCGCCGCGTACGTCGTGATGATCGCGTCCCCGGCCGGAACGGTGACGTCCGCCACCTTCAGGTCGGTCACCGCGAACCGCAGCGGCAGTGCGGCGATCGACGGATGAACCCGCAGCGTCTCGTCGATCACCGCGCCCCAGCCGACCGTCCCGGCGCGCACCGCCGCCAGCTGCCCCGGATGTGTCAGCAGCGCCACCACCGCGTTGCCGATCAGGTTGACCGTGGTCTCGAAACCGGCGCCGATCACCAGCAGCAGCGTGTACAGCAGCTCCTCGTCGCTGAGCCGGTCACCGTCCTCGTCGCGGACCCGGATCAGCTCCGTGGTCATGTCGTCGCCGGGACGGGCGGCCTTGTACGCGATCAGCCCGCCGAGGACCGTGCCGATCCGCTCCTGCACGAACGCCGCGTGCTCCGGGGTCGGGTCGGAGGTGTCCATGATGGCCGCGATGAGCCGGCCGGTGTCCTCCCGCATGTCCTCGGGCACGCCGAACAGTTCGCAGATCATCCGCATGGGCAGCGGATGCGCCAGCTCCGCACGGAGGTCCACCACCGAGCCGTCGGCGCCCGCGGCCGCCACCGCGTCGAGCAGCTCCCCGGCGATGGCGGCGACGCGCGGCAGCATCGCCTCGGTACGCCGGTGCGTGAAGCTCGGCGCCACCAGCTTGCGCAGCCGCGTGTGGTCGGGGCCGTAGGCGGAGAGCATGTTGACCACGCCGATCCAGCTGACCACCCAGCCCCAGGAGGGGTGTTCGCCGATCTCCGGCCACAACCGCCAGTGCTGGCGCGGGTCCTTGCTGACCCGGGGGTCGAGGATGAGTTCCTTGAGGACGTCGTAGCCGGTGGGCGCCCAGGCGGGTATGCCGCCGGGCAGTTCAACCGGAACGACGGGGCCGAGGGCACGTAACCGTGCGCTCTCCGCCGCGATGTCGGAGCCGAACGGGTCGAGGGCGATACGGTCGGTGACGGTCACGACGACTCTCCAGGCTGGTCGGGGGAGCGGGGGCTGAACCGGACGGGCAGGGCCGTCAGCGAGCGGTGGAACGGGCCGGGCCGCCAGCTGAGCCGTTCGCGGGGCAGGACCGGGTCGAGGTCGGGCAGCCACAGGGTGAGCCGCTCGATCGCCTCGGTCGCGATGAGCAGCGCGTGGTGCCGCACCGGGCAGGCGTGGGGGCCCGCGCCCCACGACAGGTGCGAGGCGTCACCGGCCCGCCGGCCGCTGCTGACCTCCCGCTCGGCGAACAGCCCCACGGCACCGAAGGAGACGACCACCGGGATCGCCGGCCTGACCCACGCCCCGTGGAAGGAGACGGGCCGGCGGGCGTAGTAGATCCCGTAGTTGGCCAGCGGGGTCTCGTGGTGCAGCACCTCGATCACCGCGTCCATGACCGGGCGGGCGCCGCTGGTCAGCGTGGAGTAGTAGACGGAGTTGCCGAGGACCCGGGACAGTGCGTTGGACACCAGGTTGGTGGTCGGCTCGTATCCCGCGCCGAGGGTGAGGAAGACCTGCCAGGTGACCTCCTCCGGGGTCAGCCCGGCCGGATGGTCCAGGAGCATGCTCGGCAGGTCCTCGCCGCGCTCGGCGACCTTGGCGGCGACCAGCCGCAGCACGTAGTCGGCGAACTCCGCCTCGCCCTCGGCCGCCTGCGCGCCACCCTCCATCATCTTCAGGAGGCCCTCGTTGAGCCGGTCGCCCTGGCTGTCGGGCAGTCCGAACAGGTTGTTGAAGACCAGCGCCATCAGCGGCCGGGTGAAGTCGGCGACGAGATCGGCCTCGCCGCGCGGCCCGAAGCGGTCCACCAGCAGGCGTACCGCCCGGTGCACCAGGGCGCGCAGGTCGTGCGGCTCGATCAGGTCGAACACGTCGATGAGGCTGGTGCGGTAGCGGATGTGGGCGTCGGCGTCGGAGAACAGGGCGTTGGGCCGCCAGCGCATCATGCCGAGCAGCGGGGAGTCCTCGGGGACGGTGGCCTCCCAGTCCCGCGGGTCGTGCGAGAAGGTCTCCACGTCCCGCAGCACGTCGAGGGCGGCATGCCGCTCGGTGATCACGTACGCGGGCGTGCCCGGCGCGAGTTCCGCCCAGCCCACCGGGCCCTGGGCGCGCAACGCCGCGTAGTAGCCGTGCGGGTTCCGGGCGAAGCCGTCCTCCCACAGGCGCACCGGTCCGGAGACGGTGAAGGACTGCTGCACGGTCATCGGGCCTCCGCCGGCCGGTCGTCGATCAGATGCTGTACGAGGGCGAGCAGCGCGTCGACCGAGGAGTGCGGGTCCCGGGCGTCACAGGTCACCATCGGGGTGCCCGGCTCCAGGTCCAGGGCGGCGCGCAGCTGTTCGCCCGTGTAGTGGCTGGGCGCGTCGGGAAACGCGTTGAAGGCGACCGCGTACGGCAGCCCCGCCTCCTCCACAAGCCCCAGCACGTCGAAGGAGGCGTCGATGCGGCGGCTGTCCACCAGGACCAGGGCGCCCAGCGCCCCGTAGGAGATGTCGTCCCACAGCGTCCGGAACCGCTGCTGCCCCGGAGTCCCGAACAGATAGAGCACGATGCCGCCGGCCAGGCTGATCCGACCGAAGTCGATCGCGACGGTCGTCGTCTCCTTCTCCCGCACCCCGTCGAGTCCGTCGACATGGACGGAGGCCTCGGTGAGGTGCTCCTCGGTGTGCAGCGGGCGGATCTCCGACACCGAGTCGATCAGGGTCGTCTTGCCCACCCCGAACGGCCCGGTGACCAGGATCTTCACCAAGTCGCGGGCGGTGTCGGGGAGATGGGGGCCGCCCGCGCGGGGCAGCTCACCGGTGCTTGAGGGCGCGGAGGCCATCGGCCACTCTCTTCAGCAGGTCGGGGTCGAACCGTTCGGCGGGCGGGATCGGCGCGCGGGCCTGGACCAGGTCCCGGTCGACGAGGTCGGCGGCCAGCACCCGGACGGCGGAGACCGGCAGCATCAGCAGCGCCGCCGCCTCCACCAGCGTCAGCGCACCACCGGACAGCAGCTCCAGCAGGGCCTGTTCGGCCGCGGGGAGACCGGCGGGCAGGGGGGTGCCGTCGCGGGTGAGCACCGTCAGCCGTTCCAGATACGGACGGCTGGGCCGAGCCACCCCGCCGGTCGAGAGATACGCGGGGACCAGGGGACGGCCGCCACGGCGGCCGGTCATGCCGGCGCGCCGCCGTCGGAGCCTCTGGGCGCCGCCGCCATCGCCTTCTCGCCGAGCCGGGCCACCTGCGAGTGCACCCGGTGCGCCAGCAGGTCCAGCCGCACCTCCGGGTCGCCGTAGGCCGCCACACAGGTGCCGTGGTCGGTCGGCACGATCAGCACGTACCCGTGGTCCGACTCGACGACCACCTGCCGCACCTCGGCCCGGTCCCGGTCCGCGAACGCGGCGGCCGCGGCCCGGCAGGCGCCCTGCACGGTACTGGTGATCGCGGCCACCCGCTCGGCGGTCGCCTGGGACAGGGCGTCGGTGTAGCCCGTCGCGAGGCCGTCCCGGGTGAGCAGGACGGCGGCCAGTACATGCGGTACCTGCAGGATCGGATCCAGCACCCATGCCGTCTCGCCCGCATCGCGGCTGGTCATCTGGCCGCTCCTCCTTCGTCGTCGGTCAGTTGGGGATCGGGCGCGCCGGCCCGCCTGGGAGTGCGCGCCGCCGCGGTGCCGTACTGCAGGGCCGCGAGCGCGGCGGCCGCCTCCTCGGGGCGCCGGGCGGCCGGCTGCTGCCGCGGTACGCCGGGGACGTCGGGACGGGTACGACGCCGTCGCTGCGGCAGACCGCCCTGGTCCCCCGGCTCCTGGTGGCCGGGGGCGCGCTCGTGCTCGGCCGCGGCGGGCGCCGGTGCCGGTGCGGCCGGTGCCGGTGTGGCCGGTGCCGGGGACTCGGCCGACCGCGGCTCGTGCGCGGCCGGTTCGCGCGCCGGTTTCCGGCGCACCACCGTGCGCTCGCGCGTCGAGCGCGGTGCGCTGGCCGACGGCGGCCGTGCCTCCGGGTCGATCCGGCCGAGCAGATGGCTGTCGACCCGCAGCACCGCGCGCACCCCGCCGTACGGCGAGGGGGAGGAGACGTCGACGCTCAGGTCGAACTGGCGGGTGAGCTGGCCGACCGCGGCCAGGCCCATGCGCGGCGGATCGCCGAGGTCGGTCAGCAGGATCGGGTCGCTGCCCGCCACCAGCCGCTGGCCGCGGGCCCGTTCGTCCTGCGTCATACCGAGGCCGGCGTCGTCGACGGTGACGCACACCCCGTGGTGGACGTGCTCCAGATTGACCACGACGTCGGTGTCCGGTGCCGAGTGGCGCAGCGCGTTGTCGAGGAGTTCGGCGACGATGATGGCGACCGGCTCGACCGCGTGGGACACCAGGGCGGTGCCCGGCTCCAGATGGTTGTGGACCGTGACCCGGTGGTAGCCGGCGAGCCGGGCCTGACCGCCGGTCACGGCGTCCACCACGTGCGACTCCTCGCGGGCCAGCCCCACCCAGGCCCCGCATACCACGGCGGCCACCTGCGCCCGCCGCAGCGACTGCTCGTTCTCGTGGTCCAGCGCGAACAGCGTCTGCGCCAACTCCGGTTCGTCGTAGCGCTGCTGGAGTCCCCGCAGGGCGTCCTGCAGGCGGTACAGGGCGGCCTGGATCTCCCGGGTGGCGCCCCGCAGACCGGCCTGGGCGGCCGCGTCGATCCGGGTGCGCTGCGCGGTCAACTCCTCGCGCAGCGCGGTGAGTACGTACTCCAGCGCGATCCCCGTGGGGGTCCCGGGCGTGTTCTGCCCGGCCGGACCCGGCACCTTGAGGTGCGGATGCGTGAGCTGCGCGGCGGCGGCCGGCATCCGGCGGGCGGCCAGATGCTCGATCTCGGCGATGAACGTGCCCTCGACTCCCGCCAGTCGGGCACGCAACTCCTGCGCCTCGGCCCGCAGTGCCGCCTTCTGGCGCCGGGCCCGCAGCAGGCTGCCACCGAGGGCGAGCGCGGAGAGCGTTCCGGCGGCGAGACCACCGGCCACCAGTTCCGGTAATTCGATCATGGAATCGGTTTCCAGGGGGAGTAGGGCAGCAGTGGGCACGGGGAGCCCAGGGCCCTCCCATGTGGCGCTCGCAGCACAGTACACACCGTCATCGACCGGTCCCGCACGGTGAATCGTTACATCACTTCGAATCCGCTCGGTGAGTGTTCGCTTCTGTGTCAACTGTCGGAAATGCCGTACGGAGAAGGCGAGTTGGAGCCGTGTGCGGTTCGTGCCGTCAGCGCGTGGCGGCGGCCGGCGCCGGCAGGTCGAAGACGTGGGCGGGCGAGATGATCTGTGTGATCGTCCGCCCGACCAGGGTGCTGGGCTCGATGTTCCCCCGGTAGCTGATGTCGGTGTTCAGCAGGACGACCACGGTCGTCCGCGCCGACGGCAGGTAGACGGTCAGGGCCTCGTAACCCGGCAGCGAGCCGTTGTGCCCGATCCACCCCTGGACGTCGAAGATGCCGAGCCCGTACCCGGCGCCCGGGATCTCCGTCGGCGGGGCCGTCAGCCGCTGCTTCTGGACGACCGGGCCGACCATGGCCGTACCGTCGGGGAAGACGCCGGTGGCCGCCGTACGCGCCCACGTGTGCAGGTCGTCCAGATCCGAGATCATCGCGCCGGCCGCCCAGGCCCAGGAGGGGTTCCAGCCGGCGGTCTCCTCCACCTTTCCGGTCGCCGTCTGGTCGGTGTAGCCCTGTGCGTGCGGGGCGGGGAACTCGTTCCCGGTCGGGAACAGAGTGTGGCTCATGCCCGCCGGAGCCAGGACGTGCTCCTGGAGGTAGTCGCCGAGCCGCTGCCCGCTCTCCTTCTCGACGAGCAGGCCGAGCAGGATCAGATTGGTGTTGGAGTAGGAGAACTTCTGCCCCGGCTGGAACAGCGGCGGGTGCTTGAAGGAGTAGGCGAGCAACTCCCGTGGCGTGAAGGGGCGTTGCGGATCCGAGGTCAGCGCCTTGAAGAAGCTGTTGTCCTCGGAGTAGTTGAACAGCCCGCTGCGCATCCCGGCCAGGTCCCGCAGGGTGATCCGGTCGCCGCCCGGCACCCCGTCGAGGTACTCGCCGATGGGGTCGTCCAGGCCCACCTTGCCCTGGTCGACCAGTTGCAGCACGGCCGTCACGGTGAACATCTTGGTCTCGCTGCCGATCCGCATGTACAGGTCGGACGACATCTTCTGCCCGGTGTCCTTGTTCGCGACCCCGAACGAGCGAACGTAGTCGGGCCGGCCGGGTGTCCAGACCCCGACCGTCACCCCGGGCACGTCGGCCTCGCGCATGACCTTCCGCACGGCCGCGTCGAGTTGCCGGGCCACGGCCGGGGTCATGCCCAGGACGTCCGGGCTGCCGGACGGTGACGGGGTGGGCGAGGGCGCGGCGATCGCGGCCGGTGCGGAGGCGGCCGCCCCGTCGGCCGGCGGCACCGTCAGTGTCCCCAGCACGACGGCGATCGCGGCCCCGCCGCGCAGCATGGCGGACGTGTGCGACATGGGCTGACTCCAAGCACGTGAGAGGGACGTGCGGTGGGGTCGGACGTCAGAACCCTGACTTCACAGGATACGAGTGCGCGTCCGACGGTGCCTGTCGACCGGGGGACCCCGGAATGCTTGTAGGACAGGCGGCCGGGTCCGATCGGGGGGCTGTGCTCACCCGACCCGGTGAGCGCGTCGGACGGCGCGTACCGCCGGCGCGTTCCGGGCGTTGCTCCGGCATGGACGGATCCTCACCCACGCCCTGGCACCCGGCCCGGGAGCCGCGCGCCCTCCGCTCCAGCGAGCCGATCTACGCCCAGCTCCGGCAGGAGTGGCGGGACCAGGGCCGTACCGTGCCGGCCGGCCCCGAGAGCCGGCGCGCCATCGTGTTCGTCCCGCCGCCCCGTCGCTGACCTCGCTACTCCCCGCACATCGGGGCCAGCACCGCCAGCGCCCCGTTGGCCTCCCGCAGGGCCACCTCCAGCGTGCCCGGCGGATGCAGCGCACCACTGCCGTCCGGCGGCACCAGCCACTCCAGATACCGCGCCGGCCGGTACGGCGGCGGTACGGCGACCCAGGCGCCCTTGGTCGCATAGCGCAGGCCGGAGCCGATCCAGCCGCCGGACGGATCGGGCGGCAGGAAGAAGCCGACCCGGCCCGCGGCGCTGTCCACCAGGGTGGGCCCGGGCACCGGCAGCGACGGCCGCCACAGCAGGTCCAGGGTGAGCAGACCGAGCCGTTCCGGGACGCTCAGGACGTCCCAGAAGCGGCCCGCCTCCAGCAGGGCCACGCCCTCCCCGTGGTCCCACTCCCGCTTGCACGTCCGGGGGTCCGCCGAGGCCGCCGCGAGCCATTCCACACCCTGCATCCACATCGCGTTCGTCATGCACCGCTCCGGGGGATCACCGCTCACCTGTTTCGGGCGCAGGGAACGACCGACACCGGGCAGTCGGTGCGTTCGCACGCCGACCCGGCATATGCATGCTGGTAGATATTTCTATGTGGCGGAAGGGGTGGCGAACCCTGGCGTTTTGGGGCGAATGTTCGAACACCGAGTGCCGGTGCGCTTGGCGAGCGGTGCGAGGCAGTCCCTCGGGCGCGGGTGGCGCATGAATCCGTCGTCGCGGCAAATGATTCGAGCGTCAGATGTTGTAGTCGCGCTGGTATCGGTCGTATGCTCCCGGCATTCCGTCGCCGCCCGCTCCCGACCAGGGGTATTCCATGGACCGCACCCGACTGCACGCCCTGCTGGCCCGGGAGAGCGCCGAGGCCGAGCGGCGAAATCCCCGCTCCCGAGCGGCATATGCCGACGCCGGCCATCTCTTCGGCCGGGTCCCGATGACCTGGATGAACAAGACCGCCGGTGCCTTCCCGCGCTATCTGGCGACCGCGCGCGGCGCCCGGGTCACCGACATCGACGGGCACACGTACATCGACTTCTGCCTGGGCGACACCGGCGCGATGGCCGGTCACTCGCCGGCCGTCGTGACGGAGGCGGTACACCGCAGGTTCGCCGAGTTGGGCGGGGCCACCGCGATGCTGCCGACGGAGGACGCGGAGTGGGTGGGCGCGGAGCTGACCCGCCGCTTCGGGCTGGCCCGCTGGAGCTTCTCGCTCACCGCGACGGACGCCAACCGGTGGGCGATCCGGCTCGCCCGGGCCGTCACCGGCCGCCCGAAGATCCTGGTGAACAGCTACAGCTACCACGGCAGCGTCGACGAGTCCCTCATCGTCGTGGGCCCCGACGGCCAGGGCGCACCCCGCCCCGGAAACGTCGGCGCGCCCTGTGACGTCACCCTGACCAGCCGGGTCGCCGAGTTCAACGACCTGGCGCAGCTGGAGCGCGAACTCGCCCACGGCGACGTGGCCGCCGTCCTCATGGAACCCGCGCTCACCAACATCGGCATCGTCCTGCCGGAGCCCGGCTACCTGGCCGGCGTGCGCGCCCTGACCCGGCAGTACGGCACGCTGCTGATCAACGACGAGACGCACACCTTCTCCGCCGGCCCCGGCGGCTGCACCGCCGCCTGGGACCTGGAGCCGGACCTGCTGACCATCGGCAAGGCCATCGGCGGCGGCATCCCGGCGGGCGCCTACGGCCTCTCCGCCGAGCTCGCCGAGCGCCTGCTGGCCCGTGCCGACCTGGACCTGGTCGACATGGGCGGGGTCGGCGGCACCCTCGCCGGCAACGCGCTCTCGGTCGCGGCGACCCGGGCCACCCTGGAGCATGTCCTCACCGACGAGGCCTTCGCCCGCATGGCGCGGCTCTCCGAACGCTTCGAGACCGGCGTCCGGCAGGCCGTGGACGCGCACGCCCTGCCGTGGTCGGTCAGCCGGCTCGGGGCCCGCACCGAGTACCGCTTCGCCGCCCCGGCCCCGCGCACCGGCACCGAGTCCGCGGCCGCCGCCGACCCCGAGCTGGAGGACTTCCTGCACCTCTACCTCGCCAACCGGGGCATCCTCCTGACCCCGTTCCACAACATGGCCCTGATGTGCCCCGACACCACCGAGCAGGACGTCGACACCCACACCGCGGTGTTCGGCGCCGCCCTGCTCGCACTGGTCGGCTGAGGGCGGGAAAGAGGACGGGAAGGGGAGTCGGGACCCACATGGACGACATCGACCGGGCCATCCTGCGCGAGCTGCAGAACGACGGCCGGATCGCCTACGCCGACCTCGGACCCCGGGTCGGCCTGTCCGCCTCCGCGGCCCGGCAGCGGCTGCAGCGCCTGCTGGACTCCCGGGCCGTGCAGGTCGTCGGCGTCACCGACCCGATGGCCATGGGCGGCCAGGCGATGGCGTTGCTCGGCATCGGCGTGGACGGCGACCCCCGCGTCGTCGCCGACGCCCTCGCCGCGCACCCCGAAGTGGTCTACTCGGTGTTCGCCTCGGGCGGCTTCGACCTGTTCGCGGAGGTGGTCACCCCCGGCCCGAAGGACCTGCTCGACTTCGTCAACGACGTCGTCCGGCCCATCGAGGGCGTGCGCGAGGTCCGCTCGTTCCCGTACTTCGGCATCCACACCCACCGCTTCCTGTGGGACGTGGGCTGAGCCGGGACGTGGGCCGGGATGGGCCGGGACCTCAGGTGATGGCGGGCGCCAGGACGAGCATGGTGGCGTCGTCCCGCACCTCGCAGCGCCGGGTCAGGTCGGCCCACACCAGTTCGGTGAGCTCGGGGGCCTCCGCGCCGGCGAACACGGCCAGCCGGTCCGGGAGCGGGTAGAAGCGCCCGGCCCGGTCACGCGCCTCCCAGACGCCGTCCGAGGCGATGAACAACCGGTCGCCGGGCCCCAGCTCGACCGTGACCTCCTTCGGCGGTTCCACCCCCACCAGACCGAGCCCCACCGGTGCCCCCGGCGCGACCGCCAGTTCCTGGGCACGGCCGTCGCGCAGCAGCACCGGCGCGGGATGGCCGCAGGCCACCAGCCGCACCGACCGCAGATCGGCGGAGAACTCCACCAGCAGGGCTGTCGCGAACAGCTCCGCGTGCGGTACGTCGCCCGAGTCCACCGTCAGCCGGCGGTCCATCCGCGCCGCCACCGACTCCAGGTCCGGCTGGTCGAGGACCGCCTCCCGGAACGCGCCGAGCAGCGACACCACCGTGGAGACGGCGGCCAGCCCGTGCCCGCGTACGTCCCCCATCACCGCCCGCACGCCGAAGGGTCCCTCCCGCACGTCGAAGAAGTCCCCGCCGACCAGCGTGCCGTGCTGTGCGGCCCGGTACAGCCCGGCGCACCCCACCGCCCCGACCCGCTCCGGCAGCGGCGGCAGCACGGCCCGTTGCACCGCCTCGCCCACCGCCCGCTCGGTGACCAGCTGAGCGTCCCGGTGACTGCGCACGTACGACACGAACACGCTCAGCAGTGCGACGAAGGTGACCGTGAGCAGGTCGGTGTCGCCGGGATGGTTCAGATGGGTGGCGGGCACGTTCAGCAGGACCACGACCAGGCAGCTGAGCACGGCCGTCGCCAGCGGGCCGTACGACAGGACGGCCAGCGGCGGGATGGCCCCGAGCAGGAAGCCGAAGTCGTGTCCGTCGGGGCTGATCAGTGTCGCCGCGGTCACGATCGCGAGCAGCAGCAAGGGCAGCACCCGTACCCAGCGCGGCGGCGGCGCACCCTGCAGCCAGCCACGTCCGTCCCGGTAGCCACGCGGCGACCAGCCGCGCACCGAAGTCACATCCCTAAGCTACGCCCGTGCCCGGGCACCGGTCCCGTGCGGATCTTGAAATGCCGTGGTGGCGCATTCCGCGGGCGGGTCCGGATCGGGGCCCCACCGTTGGGCCGCACGCCCGAGACGGGACGGAAGGAGGCGAGTGTGATGTACCTCACCCACCCCGCGCTCCCTCATGGCCTTCCGGGCGCGACAGGTCGGAGACGGCCCGGGAGCCGGGCGACGACCGCCGCCGGCGCCGGGTGACGTGCCGGACCCTTTGCAGAGCGCTAGCCGACGTCCTTGCCCAGCAGGGTCTCCGCCTCCGTGAGGATCTCGGTGACCCGCAGCGCGAACGCGGCGTCACAGGGGTGCGGGCGGCCCGTGCGGGCGGCGGTGACCAGGGCGTCGGCGGCCCGGGACAGGGCGGGTACCGCTCCTTCCGTACTCCTCGGCAGCAGCGTCACCCCTGCCTCGCCCCGCAGCTCCACATCGGCCCCGGCCGCCGCCGGGGGAGCCGTGAGGCTCAGGGTCACCGTGCTCGACGCGCCGCCGGCATGGTCGAGAACCAGATGGACGGTGTCCGCGGGGCCGTGCACGGCGGCCGCCACCCGCCGTACGTCGCCCAGGACCGGCAGCAGCACGGAAAGGGCGTGCGGGCCCACGTCCCACAGCGCGCCCTTCTCCCGTCGCCACGGCGACGCGGCGAACGGGCTCTCGTCGGTGAACACCGACCCCAGCCACTGCGCCCGTGCCGTGAACCAGCCCGCCGTGGCGGCCTGCTCGCCGATCCACGCCTCGGGTTCGCCCTGGAAGCGGGTGGTGAAGAAGACCACCGAGGCGACCCCGGCCCGCTTGGCCGCCGCCACCACCGCCCGCCCCTCGGCGACGCCGAGCGCGAGGGGCTTGTCCAGCAGCAGATGCCGGCCCGCCGCCGCGGCCCGCACCGCCAGTTCCGCCTGGACGGCCGGCGGCAGCGCCACCGCCACCGCGTCGACATCGGCGAACAGCGCGTCCACGTCGTCGTACGCCCGGACCCCGTACTCCTCGGCCAGCTCCGCCGCAGCTTCCGGGCGGCGGCCCCACACCCCGGTGAAGTCCAGCGATCCGTGCCCCGCCAGCGCGGGGGCGTATGCCGCCCGTGCCCAGGGGCCCGTCCCCAGCAGTCCGATGCGCATCTCCCGTTCCCTTCTCCGTGCCCGGTTCCACCTCGTCGCCCAGACCGTCAAGGCGTCCTGCTTCGCCCGCCGTTGACGTACGGCCGGTGCTGCTCCGTGCCGTGCGCCAGCCAGCCGGCGATGGTCTCGGCGATCGGCTGACCGGTGTCCATCTCGACGAAACCGAACTGACCCGACTGGTTGCACTCCAGGAACCACCAGATGCCGTCGGCGTCCTCCGCGAAGTCGAAGGCACCATAGGCCAGCTCGGCGTCCTTCATATACGTGTGAACGGTCTCGGCGACTCGCGGCGGTACCTCCGCCGCCAGCCAGGGAGAGTTGGACGGGGCGAACCGGACGTCCACGTCGTCGGGACGCGCGTCCGGGCTCACCGGCTTGCGGGCGGCCAGCAGCCGCTCGCCGACCACCGTCAGCCGGATGTCGGCCCGCTTGGCCACCCGTCGCTGCAACAGCGTCGGCCCGAACGCCACCGCCGCGAAGTCGGTGTCCGGTGCCACCCGGCTGGTCGGCACCGCCCGCGGCGGCTCCTGCGGATGCGCCCCCGACACCGGCTTGACCACCAGGTCCGGAAAGCGCTCGGCGAACTCCCTGGCCGCCTGCGGGAACGTGGTGATGAGCGTCGCGGGCACGGCGAGCCCGCTGCGCTGCGCCAGCCGTAGCTGCCACGGCTTGTGGCGGGCCCGGCGGGCCGCGTCCGGATGGTTCATCCAGCGCGCGTCGGTCCCGCGCAGCATGCCGTACAACGCCTGTTCGGACTCCTCGGTCAGCCAGGCGGACGGCTGGGGGGCCCGGGCGGCCGCCACTCCCGGCCTGCGCACCCAGATGGAGCGGAGGCCGTTCATGCTCACCAGGCGCCCGTTCACGGACAGGTGTCCGCGACTGGCGCCCTGCACATACTCGCCCGACAGGGCCACACCGCTGGTCAGATCGGCAGGATCGAGGCGAACGACGGGCACTCCGGTCTCGTGCAGCCGGAGGACCACCATGTCCGCCGTCACGTCCTCGTCACTGGTCAGGATGAGCACGGTCATCGTCGGGGTCCGCGCTCAGTCGTCGAAGTGCGTCTTGGAGCCCGCCGTGGAGGTCGTGGTCCCCAGGGCTCTGAGCGTTGCGTGATCGGTGGCTGCGATCCGGCCATCGAGGAGAACGTTCAACTGCAGTCCGGAGTCATACGCGTACGGAGTGGTGACGTCCAACTGCACTGCGGGGCGTGCGTAGTTGAGCGCGAACGGTTGCATGGTCTCTCCCTGTTTCGTTCTTCCATGCACTTATACGATTCGAACGCGTGGTTGGTTTCCTTACTCTGCGTAATCTCAGTCCTAATTAAGGGGTTGTTAAGGAATCAGCCCGAAACCAAGCGGCGAATAGCTCCCGCCCGTGGCCGATTTCACATGCCGGTCCGGCATGTGACGGCGTCAGATGCCCGCGATGGTCCGGGATGTCTCCAGGGTCCGTTCGGCGTAGCCCCGTCCGAAGAGCGCGGTATGCACCAGCAGCGGAAACAGCTGATGCACCGCCACACGCTCGGCCCAGCCGACGGCCAGGGGGGTCACTTCCTGGTACCCCTCCAGAATCAGGTCAAGGTGCGGGCAGCCGAAGAGACGGAGCATCGCCAGATCGGTCTCGCGGTGCCCGCCGTGCGCGGCCGGGTCGATCAGCCGGACCAGGCCGTCGGCGCCCCACAGGACATTGCCGTTCCACAGGTCTCCGTGCAGCCGGGCGGGCGGCTCGGGCGGCCCCGCCACCTCCGGGAGCCGCTCGCAGACCCGCTCGACCACCGCCGACTCGCCGGGCCGCAGGGTCCCCCGGTCGACCGCCATCCGCAGATACGGCAGCACGCGGTGCTCGGCGTACCAGTGCGGCCAGTCGGTGCCCGGCTCGTTGCGCATCGGGGCGCGGCCGATCCAGGCGTCGTCCGGGCCGTCCGGTGGCGCCGCCCCGAAGGCCGGGGCCCCGGCGGCGTGCAGAGCGGCGAGCGCCTGGCCGAAACGCGTCGCCGCCTCGGCGGCCGGGCGTCCGGCGGGGACCAGTTCGGTCACCAGCCACCGCTCGTCGTGTCCCAGCACCTCGGGCACCGCGACCGCTCCGGCGGCGGCCAGCCAGCGCAGCCCGGCCGCCTCGGCCGGTA
This sequence comes from Streptomyces sp. NPDC051105, assembly GCF_040682795.1. Taxonomy (NCBI): domain Bacteria; kingdom Bacillati; phylum Actinomycetota; class Actinomycetes; order Kitasatosporales; family Streptomycetaceae; genus Streptomyces; species Streptomyces sp. NPDC051105. Next base: position 17,873 of record NZ_JBFBBR010000012.1, read on the forward strand.
CCGTGCCGGGGTCGTCGCCGCGCTTGACCATGACGGCGTGCCCGCCCGCGAGCATCACCTCCGCCAGGCTGTCCGACCGTGCCCGCACGGCCGAGACCGGCCGCCCGGTGAGCCGGGCGGCCGCCGCGCCTGCCCCTTCGCCGTCGTCGACCACGGTCACCAGGGTACGGGCCGTCCCAGGTCAGGAGCCCCAGGTGCCCTGGTCCACGGCGCAGTTCCACCCCGTGCCGTGCAGGGCGAACTTCACCTTGTAGGTGTGGGTGTTCAGCAGATGCGTCTGCACCTTCACGCCGAGACTGGCCTTCTTCTTCAGCGTCGTCGTGTACACCGACACCGTCTTCGACGTCTTGTGGCTGACCTTGCCGCCCTTGGCCGTGGCGCTGCCGAAGCGGATGTTCTTCACGTCCGTGACGGTGAACGTGACCTTCTTGAAGCTCTTGCTCGCGCTGGTGTTCTTCACCGCGAAGTACAGGCCGCCGTTGGTGACCCAGCCGCCCGAGTTCACGTAGAAGCGGCTCGGATAGACGATGTCGACCGGGCAGCCGGTGCTCCGGGCCGCCCCGGCCTGCGCGGACGCGCCGGTCGCGAGGCCCAGTTGGGCGGCGGTGACGACGCCGGTGGCAGCCAGGACGCCGAAAGAAGTGAGCATACGGTTCACTGCGGTGATACCTCCCCCTGCGGTATTCATCGGACAGTAGAGGAGGTTGCCACCTCGGCGGCCTGAAAGCACCCGTATTTCCACGGGACTTCCCTGGTCCTGCTCGACAGGCTGCCGGACCTCGCCCTGGCCGTGCCGGCCGCCCAACCGGTATGGCGGACGGCTTCATGAAGCGTATCCCGGAGCGGCTGCCGGTGACCTGGCAGCCCTCAGTCCGGCCGGCCTCGGGCGCAGAGCAGGAGAGTGAGCACACGTCGGGGGAGGCGGCCGGGCATACGGGTCCTGGTCCTTGTCAGGCGGGCTTTCGGAGTCGGACGGCCTTTCGGATCGAGGCTAGACGCGGCCGCGCGGCCGCGCGACCGTACGACCCGACCGGTCCGGACGGGGGAGGGGGCATGGCCGAACCACGCCCGGGGGGCCGGGGACGGGTGCACGGCCGGTACCCCGGCCGCCCTGTGCCCTGGGAAACAGCCAGGTCACATTGACCCTCACAGTGATGGCCCCGGAGCGCGCCCCGCGACCCTCCCGCTCCCGGTGAGGAGAGCGACATCCGAGTAACTCCCTTGTTACGCAAGGATTGACGCGCCCCACGTGCCCCTCTAGTTTCTGATCGCCCCTCCGAACTGCGTTCGAAATCTCGGACACCCCCCTTCGTCTGGAGCGCACATGAACGGCACCCCCCTGTCGCGCCGTCACTTCCTCGGCGCGGCCGCGACCGTCCCCCTAGCCGCCACCGGCGCCCTCGCCCTCGGCGCCGGAACCGCCCGGGCCGCCACCAACTCGGCCTACGTGATGTGCTACTTCACCGAGTCCCCCGACATGCTGGCCGCCAACTACGGCCTGCACCTGGCGGTCAGCACCGACGGCCTCCAGTGGACCCCGCTCAACCAGAACAACCCCGTCGCCACCCCCACCGCGGGCTCGCTCGGCCTGCGCGACCCGTTCATCCTGCGCAAGCAGGACGGCACCTTCGTGGTGCTCGCCACCGACCTGAACGGCACCGACTGGACCTACGTCAGCCAGTACATCCATGTCTGGGACTCCACCGACCTGCGCAGCTTCACCGGCTACCGGCGGATGAAACTCCACGACATGGACACCCACAGCTGGGCGCCCGAGGCGTTCTGGGACGCCGGCCGCGGCGAGTACGGCGTCATCTACTCCGCCGTCAACGACAGCGGCCACAACGTCATCATGATCAACTACACCGGTGACTTCGTGACCGCCGGCGACCCCCAGGTCTTCTTCGACCCCGGCTACGACGTCATCGACGGCGACCTGGCGGTCGGCGTGAACGGCGTCAACTACCTGTACTTCAAGAAGAACTCGACCCTGGTCGGCGCCCGCTCCACCTCGCTCAACCCGGGCAGCTTCACCGAGTTCAGTACGGCCGTCTCGCACAACGGCACCGAGGCGCCGACCCTGGTCAAGTCCCTCGCCTCCGGTTCGACCTGGTACCTCTGGGGCGACACCTGGTCCCCGAACGGCGTCTTCTACGCCTGGGGGACCAGCGCCCTGTTCGCCGGTACCTGGACGGCCCTCGACCAGAAGACCTACACCCAGCCGCTCAACTCCAAGCACTGCGGCATCCAGCCCATCACCTCGACCGAGTACAACAACCTCGTCGCCAAGTGGGGCACCCCCGCCTGGAACCGGCTGAAGTCCTACAACTATCCGGCCCGCTACGTCCGGCACAGCAACTTCGTCGGCCGGATCGACGAATACGCCTTCGACCCGTACACCGACGGCATGTGGAAGCTGGTCCCGGGCCTCGCCGACGGCAGTGGCGTGTCCTTCCAGTCGGTCAACTACCCGACCCGCTACCTGCGCCACTACAACTACCAGCTGCAGCTCGACGTGAACGACAGCACGACCGCATTCGCCCAGGACGCCACGTTCTACCGGACGGCCGGCCTCGCCGACTCCTCCTGGTCGTCTTTCCGGTCGTACAACTACCCGACGCGCTACATCCGCCACTCCGACTACGTGCTGCGGATCGACCCCGTCTCCACGAGCACGGAGCAGGCCGACGCCACCTTCTACGTCGGCTACTGACGCCGCGGCGGGTCCGTCGTGCGGCGACACGCCGACGACGGGCCCGGCCACCCCCGAATGGCGGTGTGCCGCCGGGTGCGATTGACCCAGCCGGGCGGTGTTGGGCGTGTCGTCACCACGGATGGGCGGCCTGGATGGTGCAGCGCGTGGGGCTGGCTGACGGTGGTTCATGTCGGGGCCGGGTCGTTTCAGCCGATGGAGTATCCGCTGCCCGGCCACGGCGGAAGGACATCGAGATGCGTTCTGCCCGCATGATCCTCGCGACGACGGCCGCCACCGCAGCCCTCGCCTTCGCGGCACCCGGCGCTCAGGCCGCGGTCGCGCAGGACTGGGACAACGGAGGCCGTGACGACTCTTCCTACAGCAAGGAGCACAACGACGACAGCAGCCACGAAGTGCCGCGTGACGGGATGTACACGGGCGGCGGAGTACTCGCCGTGGCGAAGCTGAGCGACGAATGGGACTCGGACAGCGGCAGCGACAGCAAGTTCGACCCCGAAACCTACAAGGACAAGGACGAAGGCCAAGGAGGCAAGGGCGGCAAGGGCGACAGCGGAGACAAGGGCGATAAGGGGGACAGCGGAGACAAGGGCGACAAGGGTGACAGGGGGAGTGGCGAGGGCCGGGACGAGGGCGGCTCGTGGGGGGACGACGAGGACAGTGAGAAGCCGCACGGCGGTATGCACACCGGTGGCGGCGGCCTCGCGACGCCCGGGGTGACGGCCGGCGGGCTGGCCGTCCTCGGTGTGGCGGCCGCCGGTGCCTACGCGCTGCGGCGCAGGAAGGCCGTCGGGTCCGTGTCCTGACGGGCTTGCGCATACGGGAGCCGCGGCCGCCGACCGTCGTGGGCGCGGCCGCGGCCCCGTTCCGCCCCTCCCGCTGCCGTGCCGAGAAAGGTGACCTGTGATGGCAGCCGGCTCCTCCTCCCCGAACCCCGAGACCCCCCGCCCCGACGCCCCGGATCCCGAGAACCCGGATGGCACCCGGCGCGCCGGACGGCTGCCCGTGTGGGGCGTGGCCGTCCTGCTCCTGGCCGTGGCGATGCTCTTCGGACACGGCAAGGCCTCCGACGCCTCGGGCAACATGCCGGCCGAGAGCGCGGACGCCGCCCCCTCGGGCGGTGCGCGCCGGTCCGGCGAGGCGCTGTCCCGGTCCGCGCCGACCCGTCTGCTCATCCCGAAGATCGGTGTCGACGCCCCCTTCACCACTCTCACCCTCGCCCCCTCGGGCCAGCTCCAGCCACCGCCCGCCGCCGACACCAACCTCGTCGGCTGGTACGCCGAGGGCCCCGCGCCCGGCGAGGCGGGCACCGCGATCATCGCCGGGCACGTCGACACCAAGACCTCGGCGGCCGTCTTCGTCCGGCTGGACGAACTGGAGCCCGGCGACCGCTTCACGGTGCTCCGGGACGACGGCACGCAGGCGGACTTCGTGGTCGACAGCGCCGACACGTTCGCGAAGGACGACTTCCCCAGCAAACGCGTCTACGCGGACACCTCCCGTCCGGAGGTACGCCTGATCACCTGTGCCGGCGACTACGATCATGACGTGAAGGACTACACCGAGAATCTGGTGGTCTTCGGCCACCTCGTCTGAGCGGCCTCTTCCCCGACTCCCTGGCCTTCGACCCGGACCGCGCGACCCGGACCGCTGACCCAACGCCGAACAGGCGCCTCCGCGGGGCGACCATGATTCGGCGGGTACGGCTGGAGCTCGCCCCCGGCCGGGCCGTCCGGCCGGGGGCCCTGGCGACGGTCCGCCGCGCCCTCGTGATGAAGGTACGGCGGCGCGCCGAGCGCGCATGAGCACGGTAAGGGTGTCGTCCGCGGGCGGCTGAGTGGGTCAGCCGCCCGTCGACTCCCGTACCACCAGGCGGAAGGGGCCGATGAACTCCTCCCGCTCCGGCCCGGGCCCGGCCGGGTCGATGCGCGCCGCCAGCAGGGCGACCGCGCGTTCGGCCATCAGGTCGTGGTCCGGGTCGACGGTGGACAGGGAGGGGACGAGGTAGGCGCTCTCGTCGACGTTGTCGAAGCCGATCACCTTGACCCGCTCCGGCACCCGGAGTCCGGCGTCGGCGAGCGCGCGCAGGACTCCCATGGCCACCGTGTCCGTCACACAGAACACCCCGTCGAGATCGAGGCCGCCGGCCACCTTCTCCCGGATGCGGCGGGCGGCCTCCCGCATGGTGAGCGACTCGGCGGTCACCACCAGCTCCGGGTCGGCCGGCAGCCCCGCGGCCGCCAGCGCCCGCAGATATCCGGCGTGCCGCAGACTCGACACGTCGGCCTCGCTGCCCAGCCGCCCGCACACCAGGGCGATCCGCCGGCAGCCCCGCTCGACGAGATGGCGGGTCGCCGCCTCCGAGGCCGCCTCGTTCGGCATGGCGACATGGTCGACGGGCCCGCCGAAGATCCGCTCGCCCAGGATCACCACCGGATGGTCGACCTCCAGCGCCTCGACATCGGCCGGTCCCATCCCGACGGTGCTGAGGATGAGCCCGTCGTAAAGCCGGTTGCGGGACAGGGCGAGGGCCGCCAGCTCGTTCTCCCGGCGGGCGCCGGTCTGCTCGATGCTCACCCCGAGGCCGTGCCGGTCGGCCGCCGCGATGATGGAGGCGGCCAGCCGGCCGTAGTACGGGCGGTTGATCTCGGGGACCGCCAGGCAGATCGTCCCGGTACGGCCCTTGCGCAGATTGCGGGCGGCTACGTTGACCCGGTAGTCGAGCCGGGTCATCGCCTCCAGGACGCGGTCGCGGGTGGCGGGGCGGACGTTGGGATGGCCGTTGATCACGTTGGAGACGGTCATCGCCGACACTCCGGCCGCCTTCGCCACGTCCTGGATCGTCGCCACGCTCACTCCCGCCTGCTGTCCTCGGCAACAAGACGATAGAGGGCCGCCCCATGGGCGGGCAGTTCGACGATCAGCCGCCGGCCGTCGTGGGCGGTGTCGGTGCGGGTCCAGACCTCCCGGACCCGGTCGCGGGGCTCGGCCCCGATCGACCCCAGGGGTACCTCGAAGCGGCGCTCCTCGTCCGCCAGCGAGAACACCGCCGCGTACCGGGTGTGCCCGTCGGTGTCCCGGGCGGTCCACAGCACCAGGTCCCGCTCCCGCAGCACCTCCCGGTTGCCGGTGCTGTGCCACAGGACGTCGAGCGCCTCGTCGTTGGTGAGCAGTTCGATGGTCTCGGGCCGGCTGGTGGGCAGGTCCCCGCCCATCATCAACGGTGACCGGGAGATCAGCCAGAGAGTGAGCAGACTGGTCTGCTCGGCGTGGGTGAGGGCCGACTGGCGGTCCGCGCCGCGCTCCGCGCGGATGCCGATGCGGCCCAGCGGCAGCATGTCGGCGTCCGCCCAGCCCTGTCGGCCCTGCCAGGGGGCCCAGCGGGCCATCCGCGCGAACTGCGCCTCGACGTCCTCCCAGCGGTCCCACAGGTCGTCGCAGACCCGCCACATGGTGGCGTGCTCCCGCAGGTGGTCGAGGCGCGCCAGGGACATGTCCGTGCCGGGGGAGAGGCTCAGCTCGATCGGCCGCCCGCTGCGCTCGACGGCCCGGGCGTAGGCGGCGATCTCCCGCTCGTGGTACGGGAAGAGCATGTCGTCGGCCTTGACGAAGTCGACTCCCCAAGCCGCGAATTGGGTTACCTGGCTGTCGTAGTAGGCCTGGGCGCCGGGGTGGCCGTGATCGAGGCCGTAGTTGTCGGAGTTCCAGGGGCACACGGAGTCGGTGTCGGCGACGTCGGCGGCCGTGAACTCCGTCCCGAGCACCGGGAGTCCCGCCTCGACCGCCCGCCGCGGGATGCCCCGCATGATGTGCAGCCCGAACCGCAGGCCCATGCCGTGCACTCGCTCGGCCAGCGGACCGAACCCGGCCCCGGCCGCGGCGGAGGGGAACCTGTTCGGTGCGGGGAGCTGACGGCCGTGGGCGTCGAGGACGAGCGGGGCGTCCGGGTTGTAGCCGTGCGCCCGGGCGGTGGGCTCGTACCACTGGATGTCCACGACCACGGTGTCCCAGCCGTGCGGCAGCAGGTGCTCGCGCATGAACTCCGCGTTGGCGAGGACCTCTTCCTCGGTGACGGTGGTGCCGTAACAGTCCCAGCTGTTCCAGCCCGTCGGCGGCCGCAGGTGGCGCGGGGGCAGCGGGCGTGGGGATCGGGTCATGGGCGCACTCCTGGGGGTCAGCGCTGGGTCAGTGGGGCCTGGACGGTGACGAACGAGTGCGGCGGGAGGGAGAGCCGAAGGCCGTGAGCGACGGCCTCGAGGTCCTCGAACGCCTGCGGAGCAACGGCCCTCGAGGCCTTTGGCGAGTTGTGGGCCTGGAGCTTGTCGGCCGTGAGGACCCGGGCGGTCGGCTCGCCCAGGGTGCCGCCGCGCAGGTCGAGGGTGACGTCGGCGGGTTCCTCGGCGTCGAGGTTGCTGAGCGAGATCAGGACCGTGCCGTCCTTCACGCTGGCGGAGGCGGAGAGGGTGTCGAGTTCGGCGTCCCCGACCCGGCGCCGGGTCCCCTCGCCGCGTAGGTGCACCGGTAGCGACGTGGCGTCCTGATGGCCCTTGTTCATCTCGAAGACGTGGTAGGTCGGGGTCAGTACCAGGGTGTCGCCGTCGGTCAGGAGCATGGCTTGGAGCACGTTGACGGTCTGGGCGATGTTGGCCATGTGCAGGCGGGCGGCATGCTTGTGGAAGATGTCGAAGTGGGTGCTCGCCACCAGCGCGTCGCGCAGGGTGTTCTGCTGGAAGAGGAAGCCGGGATCGGTGCCGGGCTCCACGTCCCACCAGGTGCCCCACTCGTCGAGGACCAGGCCGACCGTGCGGCCCGGGTCGTAGACGTCCATCACCGTGGAGTGGCCGGTGAGGATGCGGTCGACGCGGCGGGCCGACAGCATCGTGCGGTAGTAGTCGTCGGCGGTGAACTCGGTGGCGCTGCCCTTGGCCTCCCAGGGGCCGGAGAGCGTGTAGTAGTGCACGGACAGGCCCTGGAAGAAGGTCTTCGGGGTGGCCTCGCAGCCGAAGCAGCTGATCTGCTGCATCAGGGTCTCGGTCCACTTGTAGTCGGCGTCGGAGGCGCCCGAGGCGATGCGGTAGAGCTTGTTGTCGCCGTGGTCGCGGCAGTAGGTGGCGTACTGGCGGGCGAGGTCGGCCGAGTACTCGGCCCGCATGTTGCCGCCGCAGCCCCAGGTCTCGTTGCCGATGCCCCAGAACCTGACCCGCCACGGCGCCGCACGGCCGTTCTCCTTGCGCAGCCGCACCATCGGGCTGTCGCCGTCCCGGGTGAGGTACTCGACCCACTCGCTCATCTCGCGGACGGTGCCCGAGCCGACGTTGCCGCTGATGTAGGGCTCGGCGCCGAGGAGTTCGCACAGGGCCATGAACTCGTGGGTGCCGAAGTGGTTGTTCTCCTCGACGTTGCCCCAGTGCGTGTTGACCATCCGGGGCCGCTGTTCGCGCGGGCCGATGCCGTCCCGCCAGTGGTACTCGTCGGCGAAACAGCCGCCGGGCCAGCGGAGGTTGGGGATGTCCAGGGCGCGCAGCGCTTCGACGACATCCAGACGGATGCCGCCCTCGTTGGGGAGCGGGGAGTCTTCGCCGACCCAGAAGCCGCCGTAGACGCAGCGACCGAGGTGTTCGGCGAAGTGGCCGTAGAGGTGGCGGCTGATGATCGGGCCTGCGATGTCGAGATTGATGATCGCGGTGGCGGTGGGCACGCGGGTACTCCTGTCCGGGAGGCCGTTTGGTCGATATACCGAACGGCGTTCGGAGACCGCTTGTATCGATAAAAAGCTGCCATCGGGGCGGGGATGCGTCAAGGGTGGTGCACCGGGCGGGAAGGGGTCGGGCCGGAAGACGGGCGAAAGGTGCCACGTCGTTGTTTCACCGCTGGCAGAGGCCGGCGCGGGTCGCCCGAAGTGACGCCTCCGGCATCTCACATACGCGGGTCTGCTCCACGGCCGAGGCGTCGGCTACGGGGAGAAGCATCAGGACCGGCATCCCCCAAGACCTCCCTGCACCGCTGCCTGAAGCGGTGGCGGTGCAGGGAGCCGGGTGGCCGTCGCATACCTGCTATAGGTCCGTTCCCGGAGTCGTCGGGGCCGAAGCCACCGCGCTCGCGGTCGGCTCGATTCGGGCTAGGCGTCGCGCCTGTGCAGCAGCAGGCTGCCGACCAGCAGCGCGGCCGCGGCCCACGCCGCGAGCACGCCCAGGCCGGCCCAGGGGCCGATGGGCAGCTCGTGCAGACGGACGGTGGCTTGGACCGCGAGTCCGGCGGTCATGGGCGAGATCTCCTGGAGGCGGCGCTGCCACTCCGGGTCCTTGACCACCTGGGTGACGACCGGGAAGAGGTAGAGCAGCCCGAGCACGATCCCGATGGCGGTCGTGGCCTCCCGGACCGCCGTCGCCACGCCGAGGCCGATCAGGGCGATCAGGACGAGGTAGAGGACCGAGCCCACGGCCGCGCGCAGGGTCGGTCCGTCGGCGAGGGACAGCGGGGCGTAGCCGTGCGCCTCGGTGAATCCGTTGCCGGGCAGGATGTAGCGGCCGACGAGGAGGGAGGCCAGAACGGCAGCCGCCCCGGAGGCCAGGACCACCGTGGTGAGGACCGTCGCCTTGGCGGTGAGGACGGTGAGCCGGTTCGGCACCGCCGTGAGCGTGGTGCGGATCATCCCGGTGCCGTACTCGCCGCTGACGGCCAGCACCGCGAAGACGGCGATGACCGCCTGCCCGACGGTGACGCCGGTCAGGGCGAGCTGGACGGCGTCCCGGCCGCACCCCGCGTCCGGGCACTTCACGGCCTTGGCGGTACCGCAGCCGACGGCCAAGGTCAGCGCCACGGCGAGCAGCAGCAGCCTCCCTGTTCCCCCTGCGGTGCGCAGCTTCGTCCACTCCGCGCGCAGGGCACGGCCGAAGTCCCCTCGCCACGCGCCGTCCGCCGTGCTCGTGAGGCGTGCACCGCTCAGGAGAGTCATACGTCCCTCCCGCGCAGCCGCACCACGGCCAGACCAAAGACGAGCGCGGCGTATCCGCACAGCACGGCGAGGCCGGCCCATGGTGCCAGCGGGTAGTAGCCGGTCGACGGCTGGTACACGCTGAGTACCTGCGCGTACTGCGGCAGGGTCTGCTGGATGGCGAAGCCCGCGGCCGGGGTCACCCGCAGCAGCCATTCCGATGCGCCCGGGGGCAGTACGCCGGAGGTGGCGAGCAGGAAGGGCAGCACGATCGACGCGATGACCAGGGCGACCGCCGTGCCGCTGCGCCGCAGCAGGGCACCGACGCCGAGTGCGAGCACGGCGGCCGCCGCGCAGAGCAGGCCCGTGCCGACCACGACGCGCACCTCGGTCGCCGACGTGACGGGAAAGACATGGAAACCCCTGCCGTGCGCGCTGCGTTCCCCGATGGGAACGGTGATCGCGGCGGCCACCAGGCCGATGGCGGACGCGACGCCACCGGCCACCAGCGCCTTGGCACCAAGCACCTGGCCGCGCAGGGGAGTTGCCGCCATGGTGGTACGCAGCAGACCGCGTCGGTACTCGCCGGTGATGAACACCGTGCCCACGGCGATCACCACGATCAGCCCGGCGAAGGTGCCGACGAGGAAGTTCTCGACGGAGAAGCCGACGCCCATGACGGGCCCGCCGACGACCGGTGCGACGTCACCGGCCCCGGTCACGGTGAACCCGCCGCCATCGATCTGGGTGAAGCCGCCCTTGGTGGTGTTCGGGTAGCTGCCGGAGGTGCCCGCGTCGCTGCCCACATGTATGCCGCTCCACGCGCTCCGGGACCAGCCGCCGGTGAGGCCGGGACGGCCGAAGGTGCCGGTGGCCACAGCGGGGCTGAAGCCCGTGCCCGCCCCGGTGTCCTGCTTCGCCTCCGGTGACGTCGCGAAGAGCCCGGCCTGCACGGTGCGCGCAAGCCCCGGCAGCTTCGCATGGCCGACCCTGGCCCAGTGGGAGCCGTCGGTGGAGGTGGAACCGGTGAGACTGTCACCGGAGCGGACCAGGCGCAGCCAGCGCGGGGACTCCTGGGAGACAGGGCCGGAAGGGCCCGCCGTGTCGTGCGTGTAGTCGTACTGCATGCGCACGCCGTGGCCGCCGGTGGCCATGACCGCCGCGTACGGGGATCCCTGGGTGAGGCTTTCCTTCACGATGATCCCGGCCTTGGCCCAGGGCTGGGCGCTCTGGGCTTTCTTGCCGGTCCCGGGGTCGGCCACACCAGTCAGCGACAGCAGGGGAACGGTCAGGGTGCCGTCGCCGGTGAGCGACTTGCGAACGAAGTAGAAGCTGTCGTTGACGGCCTCGCCGCCGGGGCCCTTCGGGTACGAGGCGGAGTGGGCACCGCGACCGCCGGGGGCGGCCGTGCCGAGCAGGCCGACCACGATCGTCACCAGGAGCGCCCCCGCCATGGCGAGGACCCAGCCGTGTACCGTACGGAACTTCGTCCACTCGGCGTGCAGCGTCCTGAGGAACCCGCTCCGCTCAGCGCGCCTCGTGGCCGGGGGGCGAGGGGTGAGGGTGGCTGTCATCGCGTGGCCTCCCTCGCCGGGATGCCCCGGTACTCCACCGCGTCCCGGGTGAGCTCCATGTATGCCTCTTCGAGCGTCGCCCGATGCGTGGACACCTGGGAGAACGGCACCCCGTTCCGGGCGAGCAGGGCCACGATCTCCTCGTCGGGCAGGCCCGTGACGCCGAGAGTGTCGGGGCCGGTGGCGAGAACGGTGGCGCCCGCGCCGTGCAGGACCTGGGCGGCGCGCGGAGGCGCGGAGGTACGCAGGGTGACCCGGCCGCCGGACGCCGCGGCGAGCAGTTCGGACACGCTGGCGTCCGCGACGACCCGGCCGCGGCCGATCACCACGAGATGGTCCGCGGTGTCCTCGAGTTCGCTCATCAGGTGACTGGAGACCAGGACGGCGCGCCCCTGCCGGGCCAGCGACGACAGGAAGCCGCGCATCCACACGATGCCGTCGGGGTCGAGGCCGTTGAACGGCTCGTCCAGCATGACGATCGGCGGGTCGCCGAGCAGCGCCGCCGCGATTCCCAGGCGCTGGCGCATGCCCAGCGAGAAGCCGCCGGCCTTGCGCCGGGCCGCCGTGCCCAGACCGGCCTGTTCGATGACCTCGTCCACCCGCAGGGCCGGCACGCCCTGTGAGTGGGCCAGCCACAGCAGGTGGTTACGGGCGGTGCGGCTCGGCTGCAGCGCGGAGGCGTCGAGCAGTGCCCCCAGGTGCCGAAGCGGGCGGCGCAGGGTGCGGTACGGCACCCCTGCGACCAGAGCATCTCCCTCCTCAGCCGCGTCAAGGCCCAGGATCACGCGCATGGTGGTGGACTTGCCCGCGCCGTTCGGGCCGACGAAGCCGGTCACCCGGCCGGGCCGCACGGTGAACGTCATCCCGTCCAGAGCCAGCTGTGACCCGAAGCGTTTACGCAGACCGATGACCTCGATCGTCGCCTTCGTACTCTCCTTGTTCATGGGCCCCACCCTGTGACGAAGCGAGTTACAGGGGCCGAACGGCCGCTGTCATCTCCCTGTTAGGCGCCACGGCTTAGCCTGGCCCGGTACGTGTCCTCGTGCGGTGGCGAGAGGGGAGCATGCGGATGAAATGGGGTTCGCCCCGACGGCTCGCGGGCCTGACCGCCCGGCTCGGCCTGCGCCGTGGCACCGCCCGCACCCGCTTCACCGCCTGGTACGTGACTCTGTTCCTGCTGTCAGGAACGGCGCTGCTCGCGATCGCGGCCGTGGTGGCATCCGGCGGATCGCGCTCCAGCCAGACCGCCCCCGATGGCGGCACTCGGCCCGCCACGGCGGCACAGGCCCAGGGCCGCATCGACGACCTGGAGCAGCAGCTGGCTCAGGCGCACGGTACCCCGTCCCAGCAGATCCTGATCGGCTCCGCCATCGCCCTCGGCGTCATGACGGTGATCTCGGTCGGCCTCGGCTGGTTCGTCGCCGGCCGGGTGCTGCGCCCGCTGCGCGTGATGACAGCGGCCACCCGCCGGATCACCGCCGACAGCTTGCACGAACGCCTGGCCATCGGCGGCCCCGGTGACGAGGTGAAGGACCTCGCCGACACCATCGACGACCTCCTCGGCCGCCTGGAGGGCTCCTTCGACGCCCAGCGCCTCTTCGTCGCCAACGCCTCCCACGAGCTGCGTACCCCACTCACCACCATGCGGGCCTCCCTGGACGTGGCGCTCGCCAAGCCGGGCCCGGTACCCGAGACCACGGTCACGCTGGCCGCCAGGATGCGCGCCGAACTCGACCAGGTGGAGCGGCTGCTGGAGAGTTTCCTCGTCCTGGCTCGCACCCAGCACGGCGAGTTCACCGACCGGGCGCGCCTCGGCCTCGGCCAACTCGCGCTGACCGCCCTGACCGGACGGGCAAAGGACATCGAGGCCCAGGGCCTGACCGTGCGCGAAAACCGGATCGACGGCTCCGCGTGGGTGTGGGGCAGCCAGACGCTGCTGCGCCGCGTGGCCGACAACGTGGTCGACAACGCGATCGCGCACAACGCCCCCGGGGGCTGGATCAGTGTCGCGGTACGGGCTGAAGGAGACGACGCAGGCGCGGTGTCCCTCGTCGTCGAGTCCAGCGGACCGGTCCTCGACCAGCAGCGGGTGGCGGACCTCGCGCAGCCTTTCCGCCGCCTGGGCGCCGACCGGACCGGCACCGGCCGGGGCAGCGGCCTCGGCCTCTCCATCGTCGCGGCCATCACCCAGGCCCACCACGGCACCCTGGACCTGCGCGCCCGCCCCGACGGCGGCCTGCGCGTCACCATCACCCTCCCCCGTACGGACGGCAGGGCGACGGCGGGAGCCCCCGACGCGGAGACGGGCGTGGTGTGTTGAGGGTCCTGGTGGTCGAGGACACCCGCCCCCTCGCCGAAGTCATCGCCGAGGGACTGCGCGACCAGGGCATGGCCGTGGACGTGGCCCACGACGGGCTCGACGCCGCGGCCAAGTTGGACGTCACCACGTACGACGTCGTCGTACTCGACCGCGACCTGCCAGGCATCCACGGCGACACCCTCTGCCAGATGATCACCGAGCGGGACGGCCGCGTGATGGTCCTGATGCTGACCGCCGCCGGCTCACCCGGCGACCGCGTCAGCGGCCTGACCCTGGGCGCCGACGACTACCTCGCCAAGCCCTTCCACTTTCCCGAACTCGTCCTGCGCATCCGCGCCCTGGCCCGCCGCCGCCCCGCCGCCCGATCCCGCACTCTGCGCACGGCGGGCATCGAACTCGACCCGATGCGCCGCACCGCCAGCCGCGACGGCCGCCAACTCGACCTGTCCGTCAAGGAGTTCGCGGTACTCGAAGCCCTCCTGAGCGCGAGCCCCGCGTTCCTCAGCACGGAGGGCCTCCTCGAACAGGTCTGGGACGAACACGCCGACCCGTTCACCAACACCGTCACGGTGACCATCAGCCGCCTGCGCCGCAAACTCGGCGACCCCCCGGTCATCGCCACCACGCCCGGCGTGGGGTACCGGATCACCGACCCGTCCGTCCCGCCCGGCTGAGCAGCCGACAGGGGCCGGCGGCCCGCGAGCGGAGGGCGTGCCCGGTGCACCCGACTCCAGTCGTCTGCGCAGCCGACGTCGGAGACTGACACGCGCGATTCCACGCGCCAGAAGTCGTCGCCCACGACCCGGACTTCGCTCGTATTCCGGTCCCTCCCCGGAAATGACGAACGGTCACCTCCCGCGCGCTCGCGAGGGAGGTGACCCGTGCGGAGAGAGGGGCGTCAGACCGCCGTCGCCGGGAACGTCGGGTACTCGACACCGGAGACGTGCTGGACGACCCGGACCACCTGGCAGGAGTAGCCGAACTCGTTGTCGTACCAGAGGTAGAGGATCGCGTTGTCGCCCTCCACCTTCAGGGCGCCGGCGTCGACGATCGACGCGTGGCGCGAGCCGATGAAGTCGCTGGAGACCGCGTCCGGGGCGGTGATGAAGTCGATCTGGCGCCTCAGCGGCGAGGTCAGCGACACCTCGCGGAGGTAGTCCAGGACCTCCTCGCGGGATGCCTCGCGGGCCAGCTGGAGGTTGAGGATCGCGATCGACACGTCCGGCACCGGGACCCGGATCGAGCTGCCGGTGATCCGCGCCTTGAGGTCGGGCAGCGCCTTCGCGACGGCGGACGCGGCACCCGTCTCGGTGATGACCATGTTGAGCGGCGCGGACCGGCCGCGACGCTCCGACTTGTGGTAATTGTCCAGCAGGTTCTGGTCGTTGGTGAACGAGTGGACCGTCTCCACGTGCCCGCGCAGCACCCCGTACTCGTCGGCCATGGCCTTGAGTGGCGGCACGATCGCGTTGGTGGTGCAGGACGCGCAGGACAGGATCTGCTCGTCCGGCTTGATGGTGTCGTGGTTGACGCCGTGCACGATGTTCGGGACGTCACCCTTGCCCGGCGCGGTCAGCACGACCTTCTCGATGCCGGGCCGCAGGTGCGTCGACAGGCCCTCGCGGTCCCGCCACTTGCCCGTGTTGTCGATGAGGATCGCGTTCCGGATGCCGTACGCCGTGTAGTCCACCTGGGACGGGTCGTCGGCGTAGATCACCTTGATCTCGTTGCCGTTGGCGAGGATCGTGCTGTTCTCCTCGTCGACGGTGATCGTGCCCTGGAACTGGCCGTGGATGGAGTCGCGGCGCAGCAGCGAGGCGCGCTTCACGATGTCCTGGGCCCCGCCGCCGCGCACCACGATGGCCCGCAGGCGCAGCCCGTTGCCGGAGCCGGACTTCTCGATGAGCAGCCGGGCGACCAGGCGGCCGATGCGGCCGAATCCGTACAGGACGACATCGCGCGGCTCGCGCTGCTCGATCTTGTTGGCGCCGGTGGCCCCGGCAACCGCCTCCGCGGTGAACGCCTCGACGTCCAGGCCCCGGTCATCGGCCTTGTAGGTCGCGGCGAGCATGCCGATGTCGATCTGGGAGGGGCCGAGGTCGAGCGTGGTGAGTGCCTGCAGGAAGGGCATCGTCTCGGTGACGGAGAGCTCGGCGCCGGCTATCTGGCGGGCGAACCGGTGCGTCTTGAGGATGCTGACCACCGACTTGTTCACCAAGGAGCGGCTGTGGAGGAGGACGGTCACGTCCCGCTCTCGGTGCAGCTTCCCGATGATCGGGATCATCGACTCCGCGATCTCCTCGCGGTTCTTCCAGTTGGTGAACGAGTCGTCGTTGACAGTCACAGATCTACTCTCGATCGAGCTAGGTGGCGCTCATATGCTAAACCGACCGGTCGATGATCGATCAAGGGGGTCCCGGTGTGATGTGGGCCGACCCGGTGTGACGTCCGTCGCGGGGCTCCGATCCGGTGCGGGCTCAGGTCCTGGCGGTGGCCCGCGCGCCCCTGCGCCCGGGTGCCTTCGGCGCGCAAAAAGACCGGTGGCGCCGATCACTGTGTCGAGATCGGCGCCACCGGTCGGGGGCTGGACGGCACGCGGCCCAAGCGGCTCGGGCGGCGTCGGCCGCGGTGCGGCAGCCCGTCGAAGGGGCGCGGGGCCGCACCGCGATGCGGTCCCGCCGCGACGGAGCCGCAGCCGGACGACGGCACGTCACGCCGTCTGCGGGGAAGCGCCTAGCGAGGGTTGAAGATCACGCTCGCGAAGGGGACGCTGCGGGGCGCCGAGTGCCCGGGAGCGATCCGCAGCGCCGTGCCCTTGCACTTCTGCTTGCTGTAGACGACGAGCGCCTTCTTCGTGGCGTTCTGCGGACCGCGCGCCTCCTGCGCCAGGTCCAGGCACCTGCGGTCCGGCGGGTTCTGGATGGCGTACGCCTTGCCCTTGGGTCCGACCCAGACGAACGTCCCGTCGGCGGCGGCGGCAGGACCGATGGTGATGACGGCGAGGGCGAGGCCGCCGAGAACGGCGGCGATCGGACGGCTGAGGCGCATCGTGATGTCCTTCGTGAGCGGTGAGAACGGTGAAAAAGGGCGACGCCGGAATCGACGGGGAGACCGAGGCCCGTCGCCATCACACACCGTCACCGCGCCCGGACGCCCCGACGACACGGAAACGTCCCACGTCCGGGGGACCTCCGTCGACCTGCCGTGACGCTCCGGGCCGCCCGGCGGGGCGGTGAGGGCGAGGACAAGTGCAGGAACCGCCAAGGCGGTTGGCCGATACCGGCCACCCGTGCGGGTGCGACGCGACGGGGGCGGGAACCGTCGGCGATTCATTGACGCTAAATGCGTGACATAAGAGTAAATTCCCGACCATTGCTTGCGAGAGGTGTCACCGGCAGACGGGGCAAGGGATGAGCACGGACGAGGGTGTCGCGGTGACGACCGGGATCGCGCGACTGCACGAGTCGCCCGGACTCGCCGGGCCCGGCCGGTTCGGACTGGTGACCAACCACGCCGGAGTCCTCCCCGATCTGCACCCGGCGGCACCCGCGCTGCTCGCGGCGGGCGCACCGCTGGCCGCCCTGTTCGGTCCCGAACACGGGCTGCACGGGACCGGCCAGGCCGGCGAGACCGAGGCGGTCCGGTTTGCCCCCGGCACCGGCCTGCCGGTGTACGACACCTACCGGTGCGAAGGCGGGCACCTCGACAAGCTGTTGATCGACAGCGGCGTCGACGCCCTCGTGTACGACCTCCAGGACATCGGGGCCCGGTTCTACACCTACGCGTGGACCATGTTCGACCTGATGGTCTCGGCGGCCCGCACCGGCGTCCGGTTCGTGGTCGCCGACCGGCCGAATCCGCTCGGCGGACTCGTCAGTGAGGGCCCGCTTCTGGACCCGGCGTGGGCCAGCTTCGTCGGGCGCGCCCCGATCCCCGTCCGGCATGGCCTCACCTGCGGCGAACTCGCCCGGCACTTCAACGCCTCCGCCGTGCCCCAGGCGGCGGGCGCTGCCGTCGAGTTGACGGTGATCGAGGCCGTCGGCTGGCAGCGCGCCATGGACGCCGAGGCCACCGGGCTGCCGTGGATCGCCCCCTCGCCGAACATCCCGACGCCGGCGACCGCCGTCGTCTACCCCGGCACCTGCCTGTTCGAGGGGACGAACCTCTCCGAGGGCCGCGGCACCACGCAGCCCTTCGAGATCGTCGGCGCCCCCTTCCTCGACGCACGGTTCGCACCGGCGCTCGCCGAACTCGGCCTGCCCGGAGTGCACTTCCGCGACCTGCGCTACGTACCGGCCTTCCACAAGCACGCCGGACGGCCGCTGCGCGGAGTCCAGCTGCACATCACCGACCGCACGGCGTTCGCACCGGTACGCACCGCCGTCGCGATGCTCGCCGTGCTCCGCCGGCTGTACCCGGACGACTTCGCCTGGCACACCGTCGACAGCGGCGCCGAGGGGACCGGTCACCGCCACTTCGTCGATCTGCTGTGGGGCTCCGACCGGTTGCGGAGGGCCGTCGACGCGGGCGAGGACCCGCTGCCGCTGTGCGATCCGCCGGCCCCGCCCGGCCGGTGGGCGGGCGACGACGTACTGCTCTATCCCGCAGAACCGACCTGTTCGGAAGGACGAACCCGTCGATGACCGACCGCACGCCGACAACCCCGGCCGGAATCCGTGGCTTTCGTGCGGGCGACGGCCCCGAGGTGGTGGAGGCCTGGCGCCGCAGCGCACCGGCCGACCCCATCACCCCGGACCGCTTCCGCACCCTGGTGCTGCTCGACCCCAACTTCGATCCCGAAGGGCTGCGGGTCGCCGTCGACGGCGACCGTGTGGTCGGCGCCGCCTACGCGGTACGGCGGGTGACACCGATGGCCGGTACCGACCTGGAGCCCGAGCAGGGCTGGATCCCGTTCTTCTTCGTCACCCCGGCCGCCCGCGGGCAGGGCCTCGGCCGCCGGCTGCTGACCGACGCCCTCGACTGGCTGCACGGCCACGGCCGTACCCGGGTGGACTTCTCGTCGTACACCCCGAACTACGTGTTCCCGGGCCTGGACGCGGAGGCCTACCCGGAGGCGGCCGGGCTCCTGGAGTCCCTGGGCTTTCGCACGCTGTACGAGGCGGCCGCGATGGACCGCGTGCTGGTCGGCTACCGCTTCCCGGACGAGGTCACCCACCGCCTGGACCAACTCACCGGACGGGGCTACCGGTTCGCCACCCCCGCCGACGACGACCTGGTGGATCTCCTCGCGCTCGCCGGGCACCACTTCGGCCCGGACTGGGCGTGCACGATCCGGGCGTGTCTGGCCGCGGGCACACCGCTCGACCGGATCGTCGTCGCCCGCGACCCGGCCGGCCGTATGGTCGGCTGGGCCATGCACGGCGCGTTCGACTCGGTGGACGAACGGTTCGGCCCCATCGGGGTGCTGGAGGAGATGCGCGGCACCGGACTCGGCGAGGTCCTCCTCCACCTGGTCCTGGA
Source organism: Streptomyces sp. NPDC051105 (assembly GCF_040682795.1). Classification (NCBI taxonomy): domain Bacteria; kingdom Bacillati; phylum Actinomycetota; class Actinomycetes; order Kitasatosporales; family Streptomycetaceae; genus Streptomyces; species Streptomyces sp. NPDC051105. The sequence goes on from NZ_JBFBBR010000012.1 coordinate 36,895, forward strand.
ACGGATGCGGGCCCTGCGCGCGCACTCCGCGTGGTTCCTGTGGACCGGCGCGCAGTCGCCGGCCGGCCACCTCTACCGCAAGACCGGATTCACCACGACCCGGCTGTTCCGCGTACTGCGCCGGGAGGCGGCCGCCCGATGAGACCGACCCCTCCGGCCGGCCGGCTGAGCCGCCGGCACCTCGCGCTCGCACTGCCCTCGGCGCTGCTCGCGTCCGCCTGTGCCGCGCCGTCCCGGGGCACCGGGCGGGCCGGGGACCCGGTCGTCCTCACCCTGCTCTCCCACTACGCCAGCGGGGAACTCAAGAAGGCCCTGCAGGGCCCGGTCGACGAGTGGAACGCCACCCACGACCGGGTCAAGGTGGCGACGAAGGCCGTCGAGTTCACCGACCTGCTGACCACGTTCATGGTCCGCCAGGCCGCGGGCCAGGGCGCCGACATCCTCCAGCCGTACTGCCTGTGGAACGGCCAGCTCGTCCAGGCCGGCGTCCTGCGGCCGGCCCCGGCCGAGCACGCCGAGGAGATCAGGCGCGGCTACGGCACGGCCGCGGTCGGCTCCTCGTCGGTGGCGGGCCGGGTCTACGGCTACCCGACCGAGACGCAGACGTACGCCCTGTACTACAACAAACGGCTGCTGCGCGAGGCCGGCGTGGACGGACCCCCGCGCACCTGGCGGGAGCTGGAGGAGGCGGCGTACCGCACCGCCCGGCGGGACGGCTACGGCAACACCCTGGTCCAGGGGTTCGGCCTGTCGACCTACGACGACTCCACGACCGTCGGGCAGACCCTCGCGCTGCTCAACGCCGCCGGCGGACGGTTCGTCGCCGCGGACGGCCGGAGCACCGCCATCGACTCGCCGGCCGGCCGGGCCGTCCTCGACCTGGAGCACCGCCTCGTCGCCAAGGGCGCGAGCGACCCCGGCGTCAACGTCTACAAGGCGTTCGCGTCCGGGCAGGTGGCCATGGTGATCAGCGCCGGCTGGTGGACGGCGAACCTCAAGTCCCTGATGGGCGAGGCCTACCGCGACGTCGGCGTGGCGGCGGTGCCCCTGCCGGAGGCGGACGGCCCGCGCGCCACGCTCTCCACCGGGTTCATGCTCGGCGTCAACACCGCGAGCGAACATCCGTACGAGGCCTGGGAGTTCCTGCGCTGGCTCAACACCGAGAAGGTGCGCGGTGCCACCCGGATGAGCGCCCTCCAGGTGTCCGTCGGCTCCCTGACCGGCCGCGCCGACGACATGCGGACCCTCCTCGGCGCGGGCGGCGACCCCAACCTGCGGCCGTTCCTGGACGCGCTGGCCTACGCGGTACCGGAGCCGAACGGGCCGGGCGCGCAGCAGGCCAAGTCGCTGCTGCGGAAGAGCATCGAGGCGCTGTGGACCGGCCAGCAGTCCGTCGACGAGGCCCTGCGCACCACCCGCCGCCAGGTCGACCAGGAGGTGTCGCGCGCATGGTGAACGCCACCCTGACAGCGGAGGCGGCCGAACAGGCGGCCCGCCACCCGTCCGCCGTCGGCGTCCGCGGCGGCGGCGGCGGACGCGACCGGCACCGGCGCCGCCAGGCCGTCGTCGCCTACCTCTTCCTGGCGCCGACACTGCTGTTCTACGCCGTCTTCCTCGTCCTGCCGCTCGCCTTCGCGCTGCTGCTGTCCATGTCCCGCTGGGCGGGCTTCGACCTCGGCGACATCGACCCCGTCGGAACGGACAACTTCGCCGGCCTCTTCGCGGACGGGGCGACGTTCCTGACCCCGGTCCTCACCAACACGCTGCTGTTCGCCCTCGGCACCGTGGCCCTCGCGCTGGCCGGCTCCGTGCTCGTCGCCACCTGTATCGACAAGCTCCGGTTCCAGGGGCTGTGGCGCACCCTGTACTTCCTGCCGATCGTCACGACCGTCGTCGCCGTCGGCAACGTCTGGAAGTACATGTACGAACCCGGTGGCCTCGTCAACGGCGTCCTCAACGCCCTCGGACTCGGCTCGGTGGCGTTCCTCCAGGACCCGGACACCGCGCTGCCGGCGGTCGTCGTCGTCCAGGCCTGGGCCTCGGTCGGCTCGGCGATCCTCGTCCTGACCGCCGGGTTGAAGTCCGTCCCGCAGTCGTACTACGAGGCCGCCGCGCTCGACGGCGCCGGGCCCGTCACCGTCTTCTGGCGGATCACGCTGCCGCTGCTGCGGCCGTCCCTGCTGTTCGTGTGCGTCACCCAGTTCCTCACCGGCCTCCAGTCGTTCGCGCTGATCATCGTGATGACCAAGGGCGGCCCGGGGGACGCCACCGACGTGGCCGCACTCGAGATGTACCGGCAGGCCTTCTCCTACGGCGACTGGGGCACCGCCGGCGCCGCCGCCTTCGTGCTCTTCGCGGTGGTCCTCGCGGTCACGCTGGTCCAGTTGTGGCTCTTCCGGCGCAAGGGGGAGGACGCGTGATCCGCCGACGGTTCCCGTGGCTGTCGTATCTGCTGGTCGTCACCGGCGCCGTGCTCACGGTGGTGCCGTTCCTCGACATGGTGATGACGTCCTTCAAGGGCGCCGACGAGGCCGGCCGGCTGCCCTACCGGTTCCTGCCCGAGGCGTTCGACCTGTCCAACTACCGGGCCGCCGTGCACCAGCTGGACCTGCCGGTGCTCTTCCGGAACAGCGTCGTCGCCACGGCCGTGATCAGCGTTTCGGTGCTGGTCACCTCGTCGCTCGCCGGCTACGCGCTCGCCAAACTCCGCTTCCCCGGCCGGGACTTCGTCTTCCGCCTGGTGCTGTCGACGATGATGTTCCCGCCGTTCCTCTTCCTCGTCCCGCACTTCCTGATCCTGGTGCACTGGCCGCTGGCGGGCGGCAACGACCTGTTCGGGCGCGGCGGGGCCGGGCTGACCGTCAGCATCGCGGCGCTCGCCATGCCGTTCCTCGTCAGCAGCTTCGGGATCTTCCTGATGCGCCAGTTCATGGTCTCCATCCCGGACGAGGTGCTGGAGGCCGCCCGCATCGACGGGGCCGGGGAGTTCACCGTGTGGTGGCGGATCGTCGTCCCGCAGACCAAGCCGGTCCTCGTCACCCTCGGGCTGCTGACGTTCGTCGACGCCTGGAACGAGTACATCTGGGCGCTGCTCGTCTCGACCGCCAACCCGGACGTGATGACCCTGCCCGTCGGCATCCAGCTCCTCCAGGACTACGTCGACCCGACCCGCACCACCCCGATCGTCATGGCCGGCCTGGTCCTGAGCACGCTGCCGGTCCTGGTGCTCTTCCTGCTGCTGCAGAAGTACTACATCCGTGGTGTGATGCTCAGCGGCCTCAAGTGAACCGCGCATCCTACCCAGATCGTGGTGTCGATACGCTCTTTGTCGTAGCACAGCGGATTGTCCCTGGGGTTTGTTCTCTCATCGGCCGTGCGGTACGCCTGCACCATGCAACAGTTCAGTCCATCCGCGCCTAAGCACCTCCCTTGTGGTGAGCGGCCCCAACTGCCCGGGCCAGGGACGTTCCTTGCCGGTCCTGCCTAAAGGACATCCCAGCGTCAGCCCAACTTCTCCAAGGGCCGCTTGACGTCAATTCCACGATCGGGTGACACTGATGTTGCTTTTGACGTTCCTCGATACGTCAGTGCAAAAAATGGAGAGCTAATGTCATTGGAACAGCCCGCCCTCCCGTTATCGCGAAGCGCCACCGAGGTTTCCGCCAGCGAGTTACCCGCCGTTCTCGACGGGTTCGATCTCAGCGACCAGGACCGGTTCGGTGCCGGCTTCCCGCACGAGGTCTTCGCCCGGCTCCGCCGGGAAGCACCGATCCTGCTGCACCCGCCGGGCCGCACCCGTGACGGCGAGAACTTCTGGGTCCTGTCCCGCTACGCCGACGTGGTCGAAGCCGCGGCCCATCCGCTGCTGTCCTCCCAGGGCGGCGGCGACCGCGAGGGCGGCGGCACCCACCTCGACGACCTGCCCGCCGGCACCTACTCCGGCGCGATGCTGAACATGATGGACGACCCACGGCACCGGTTGCTGCGCGACCTGGTCAGCCCCTCGGTCACCGGCCCGGTCCTGGAGGCGCTGGCCGCGACCATCACCGAACGCGCCGAGGCCATCATCGACGAGGTCGTCAAGCAGGGCTCCTGCGACTTCCAGAACGACGTGGCGGGCCGGTACTCGGTCGAGGTCATGGCCGCGCTGATGGGCATACCCCGCGCGGACTGGCCGCAGTTCGTCGACTGGACCGAAGTCGTGATGGGCTACGAGGACCGCGAGTCCGGCGAGGCATCCTCTCGCAGCCAGGCCTCCCTGCTGGCCATGTACCAGTACGGCGTCAAACTGATCGCGGAGAAGCGCGCCGACCCGGCCCGGGACTTCCTGTCCGTGATCGCCGCCGGTGATCTGCCGGAGGGCCACGGCGAACCGCCCCTGCGCGAGTACGAGCGCGAGGTGTTCGTCAACCTGCTGACCCTGGCCGGCAGCGAACCCACCCGCAACGTGATCGCGGTCGGCCTGCTCGCCCTGGCCGAACGGCCGGAACAGTGGCAGGCGCTGCGCGCGGACCGCTCGCTGCTGGACAGCGCGGTCGAGGAGATGATGCGCTGGTCCACACCGACGCCGTACAACCGGCGGACGGCGACCGAGGACTTCACCTTCAACGGCGTACGGTTCGGCCGCGGCGACAAGGTGACCCTGTGGTGGTCCTCGGCCAACCGGGACGAGAGCGTGTTCGACAACGCCATGTCCTTCGACGTGCGCCGGAACCCCAACCCGCACGTGGCCTTCGGCCAGGGGCCGCACAGCTGCCTCGCGGTCGACCTCGCCAGAATCGAACTGCGCACGCTCTTCGGCGTGCTGCTCGACCGGGTCGCCGAGGTACGGCTGACCGGTCCGGTGCCCTGGGCCAACAACAGCAAGCACACGGTGGCCCTGAGAGTGCCCGTGGAGTTCGTCCGCGCCTGAGCGGGCCCGCGTCCTGCCGCGCACGGCGGACGCCCTCACCCCGGCGGCCGCCGCGGCGGTCCGGGGACGACGGTCACGACGTGGTGACCGCGGCAGCCTGAAGCGGACCGGTACCGAACGCCGGTCCGCGCTCCGCCCGCAATCCGATCGGCCCGGTGCTGCCCCGGGCCGGGCCTGCGGCATGCCCGCCGACCGAGACGCGCCGAGTGCGGCCCATGGACCGCCCAGGTCAAGGGACCACTCAGGCCTGCCCGTGGCACAGCGCAACCGTGGACGTCCGGAACACCGACTGCCGGGCAGATCAGACGTGTCCTCGAGGAGACGACGTGGAGGGTGAGACCGGCGTGGGTAACCGAGTGGGCAACGCCGCCGACCAGGAACAGGTGGCCGTCGTCGGCCTGGCGTGCCGGCTGCCGGGGGCGGGAAACCCCGCCGAGTTCTGGCGGCTGCTGCGCGACGGACGGGACGCGCTGGGCGAACCCGGGCCGCGGCGCTGCCACCCGGACGGCCCGGCCGTACCCGTGCTGCCCTCCGGCGAACCGGTACGGGCCGGCTTCCTGGACCAGGTCGACTCCTTCGACGCCGGGTTCTTCGGCGTCTCCCCGGGCGAGGCGGCCGTACTGGACCCGCAGCAGCGGCTGGTCCTGGAACTGGCCTGGGAGGCCTTCGAGGACGCCGGGATCGTCCCGGGCGACGGCGACCGCCCAGGCGGCACCGGGGTGTACGTCGGCGCCACCTACGACGACTACGCGACGCTGCGCGGCGCCCGGCTGAGCCCGCACTCGGCCACCGGACGCAACCGGGCGATGATCGCCAACCGGGTGTCCTACGCCCTGCGGCTGCGCGGCCCCAGCCTGGTGGTGGACAGCGCGCAGTCCTCCGCGCTGCTCGCCGTCCACCTGGCCTGCCGGGCGCTCGCGGCGGGGGAGTGCACGACCGCGCTGGCCGGCGGCGTCAACCTGAACCTCACCCAGGACGGCTACGACGTCACCCGGGCACTGGGCGCGATCTCACCGGACGGGCGCTGCTACACCTTCGACGAGCGGGCCGACGGATTCGTGCGCGGCGAGGGCGGCGCGGTGCTGGTGCTCAAGCCGCTGTCGGCGGCACTGGCCGACGGGGACACCGTGCACGCGGTGATCCGGGGCAGCGCCGTCAACAACGACGGCGGCGGCGACTCGCTGACCGCGCCCCGCCAGGAGGCCCAGCAGGACGTGCTGCGCCTCGCCTGCGCGGCCGCCGGCGTGTCCCCGGCCGAGCTGGACTACGTCGAACTGCACGGCACCGGAACGCCGTTGGGCGACCCCGTCGAGGCCGCGGCCCTCGGCGCGGTGGCCGGACGTGAGCGGGAGCGGCCACTGCTGGTCGGCTCGGTGAAGACCAACATCGGGCACCTGGAGGGCGCGGCCGGCATCGCCGGACTGCTCAAGACGGTGCTCTGCCTGTCGCGCCGGGAACTGGTACCCAGCCTGAACTTCCGCACCCCCAGCCCACGGATCCCGCTGACGGAGCTGGGCCTGCGGGTCGTCACCGAACCCGGCCCCTGGTCTGCCACGAAGGGCCCGCTGCTCGCCGGGGTCAGCTCGTTCGGCATGGGCGGCGCCAACTGCCATCTGGTGCTCACCGAGCCGCCCGCTCCCCGCCCGGCACCGGATCCCGACGCCGAAGGCTACGACGGCCCGGTACTGGTACCGCTGACCGCACGGGCCCCGGCGGCGCTGACCGAACTGGCCGGCCTGGTGAGCGCGTCGGCGGAGTCCCCGGTGGACCTGGCCTACTCGCTGGCCACCACGCGCAGCCCGCTGGAGCGGCGGGCGGTGCTGGTCGCCGAGTCCGCGCAGGAGGTGCCCGGGCTCCTCGCGGCGCTGGCCGGGGACACGGCGAACGCCCGGGTGGTGCGCGGCACGGCCGTCGAGGGGCGGACCGTCTTCCTCTTCGCCGGCCAGGGCAACCAGCGGCCGGGCATGGGCCGGGAGATCTACCGGCGCCACCCCGTGTTCGCCGCCTCCGTGGACGCCGTCGCCGCGGAACTGCGCCCGCACCTGCCGCGGCCACTGCTGGACGTGGTCTTCGCCGAGACGGGCTCGGCGGACGCGGCCCTGCTGGACGAACCCGCCTACACCCAGCCCGCGTTGTTCGCCGTCCAGGTCGGGCTGTACCGGCTGGTGGAGAGCTGGGGGATCACCCCGGACGCCGTCCTCGGCCATTCCTTCGGCGAACTGGCCGCCCTGCACGTCGCCGGCGCGATGTCCCTGGCCGACGCCTGCGCGCTGGTCGCCGCCCGCGGCCGGCTGATGCAGGACATCCCGCCCGGCGGGGCGATGATCCTGGTCGAGGCCTCCGAGGCGGAGCTGCTGCCGGACGTCGAGGCGACCGGCGGACTTGTCTCGATCGCCGCCCTCAACAGCCCTACCGCCACGGTCCTTTCCGGAGACGAGGACGCCACGCTGGCGATCGCGGACCACTGGTCCGCGCGGGGCCGGCGCACCCGGCGGATCCAGGTCCCGATGGCCAGCCACTCGGCACACGTGGACGGCATCCTGGACGGGATGCGCGCGGCCGCCGCCCGGATCGACTGGCGACCCCCGACCCTGCCGGTCATCTCCTCGCTGACCGGCGCCGAACTGGACGTCACCGGCCTCGACTGGCCGGAGTTCTGGGCCCGGCACACCCGCGGTACGGTACGGTTCGCCGACGCCGTCGCCACCGCCTGCGCGGGCGGCGCCCGGACCTTCCTGGAGCTGGGCCCGGACGGGACCCTGTGCGCGATGGGCCCGGGCAGCGCGCCCGAGGACGTGGCGTTCGTCTCCGCGCTGGCCGGCGGGGAGCGCCCTGACCTGCGATCACTGCTCACCGCGGTGGCCCGGGTGCACACCCGCGGTGTCCCGGTGGACTGGGCACGGTTCTACGACGGCTCCGGCGCCCGGCGGATCCCACTGCCCACCTATCCCTTCCAGCGGCGGCGGCACTGGATCGCCGGGGTGACGGGCACCGGCGGCGCGACCCCCGCCGTACCCGCCGCACCTGCCGTACTGGCCGCACCGGAGACCGGGACGCCGGCCCGGCCGGACTCGGGACTCGCCGGGCTGCCCGCGGCCGAGCGGGAGCAGACGGTACGGGCACTGGTGCGCGCCGAGGTGGCCGCGGCCCTGGAGCTGGACTCCGCCGAACAGCTGGACATGCGGCGCCCGTTCAAGGACCTGGGCTTCGGCTCGCTGATGACGGTGGAGCTGGGGCAGCGACTGACCGACGTGACCGGGGTACGGTTGCCCGCCACCGCCGTAATCGATCACCCCACCCCGGAACGGATCACCGCGCACCTGATCGCCGAACTGGCCGCCGGGACAGGGCCGGACGCCGGACTCGAGAGGCCGCTCGCGGATCCCGTGCCAGCCGCCGAGCCGATCGCGATCGTCGGGATGGCCTGCCGGTTCCCCGGCGGGGTCGGCTCGCCCGAGGACCTGTGGGACCTGGTGGCCGCCGGTACCGACGCGATCGGCGGCTTCCCCACCGACCGCGGCTGGGACCTGGACGGGCTCTTCGACCCGGACCCGGAGCGGCCGGGCCGCAGCTACGCGCGCACCGGCGGATTCCTCTACGGGGCCGCCGAGTTCGACGCCGGGCTGTTCGGCATCTCGCCGCGCGAGGCCCTCGCCATGGACCCGCAGCAGCGGCTGCTCCTGGAGACCTCCTGGGAGGCACTGGAGAGGGCCGGCATCGACCCGCTCTCCCTGCGGGACAGCGCGACCGGCGTGTTCTCCGGGGTGATGGCACAGGACTACGGCCCCCGGATGCACGAGGGCGCCGACGGCCTCGACGGCTATGTGCTGACCGGCACCACGGCCAGCGTCGCCTCCGGCCGCATCGCCTACAGCCTGGGGCTGCGCGGGCCCGCGGTCACCGTGGACACCGCGTGCTCCTCGTCGCTGGTGGCACTGCATCTGGCCGCCCAGGCGCTGCGATCGGGGGAGTGCTCCCTCGCGCTGGCCGGCGGCGTGACGGTGATGCCCACGCCGGGCATCTTCGTGGAGTTCTCCCGGCAGCGCGGACTCGCGCCCGACGGGCGGTGCAAGTCGTTCGCGGCGGCGGCCGACGGCACCGGCTGGGCGGAGGGCGCCGGTCAGCTCGTCCTGGAACGCCTGTCCGACGCGCGCCGCAACGGCCACCCCGTGCTCGCCGTGCTGCGCGGCTCGGCGGTGAACCAGGACGGCGCCTCCAACGGCCTGACCGCTCCCAACGGCCCTGCCCAGGAAGGCGTGATCCGTACCGCGCTGGCCACCGCCGGACTGTCCGGCGCTGACGTGGACCTGGTGGAGGCGCACGGCACCGGCACCACCCTGGGCGACCCCATCGAGGCCCAGGCGCTGCTGGCCACCTACGGCCGGGACCGCGCGGGCGACCCGCTCTGGCTGGGCTCGCTGAAGTCAAACATCGGGCACACCCAGGCCGCCGCCGGGGTCGCGGGCGTGATCAAGGTCGTACAGGCGCTGCGGCACGGGCTGCTGCCGCGCACCCTGCACGTGGACGAACCGTCGCCCTACGTGGACTGGGCGTCCGGCGAGGTGCGGCTGCTGACGGAGGAGCGGCCATGGCCCGAGCGCGGACGGCCGCGCCGGGCCGGGGTGTCCTCGTTCGGGATCAGCGGCACCAACGCCCATGTCATCGTGGAACAGGCGCCCGAAACGGTGCCGGCGGAACACACGTCGGCACTGGGCCCGGTGCTGCGGTCCGCTCCGGTGCCGGTGGTGCGATCCGGTCCGGACCCGGTGCTGCGGTCCGCTCCGGTGCCGGTGGTGCTGTCCGGGCAGACCGCGGCCGCGTTGCGGGCACAGGCGGCACGACTGGCCGCACACCTGGAGAGCGACCCGGGCGCGGCGCTCGCGGACGTCGCGCGCGCGGCGGCGACCACCCGGGCCGCCCTGCCGCACCGCGCCGTGCTCACCGCGACCGACCGCACGGATCTGGCACGGGGCCTGCGCACCCTCGCCGCCGACAAGGAGACGCCCGACCTGGTGCGCGGGGTCGCCGACGTCGACGGCCGCACGGTGTTCGTGTTTCCGGGGCAGGGCGCGCAGTGGGCGGGGATGGCGGTGGAACTGCTGGACTCCTCGCCGGTGTTCGCGGAGCGGATGGCTGAATGCGCCTCGGCGCTCGGTGAGTTCGTGGACTGGTCGCTGCTGGGTGTGCTACGCGGGGAGGCGGGTCAGCCGTCCCTGGAGCGGGTGGACGTCGTCCAGCCGGTGTCGTTCGCGGTGATGGTGTCCCTTGCCGCGCTGTGGCGGTCCTTCGGCGTCGAACCGGACGCGGTGGTGGGGCATTCGCAGGGTGAGATCGCCGCCGCCTGCGTGGCGGGAGCCCTGTCCCTGCGCGACGCCGCGAAGGTGAGCGCCCTGCGCAGTGCCGCGCTCGGCGCGCTGTCCGGTGCCGGCGGGATGATGTCGGTGGCGCTTCCGGTCGCCGCACTGGAACCGCGGCTGGCGCGCTGGGACGGGCGGGTGTCGGTCGCCGCGGTCAACGGCCCGGCGGCGGTGGTCCTTTCCGGAGAGCCCGGAGCCCTCCGGGAACTCGAAGCCGAGCTGACCGCCGAAGGCGCGCGGGCCCGGCTGGTCGCGGTGGACTACGCCTCGCACTCCGCACAGGTGGAACGCATCCGCACCGAACTGCTGGACCGGCTCGCCGGACTGGAGCCGTGCACCGCCGAGATCCCCTTCTACTCCACGGTGACCGGCGCGCGGCTCGACACGGCGAGCCTGGACGCCGAGTACTGGTACCGGAACCTGCGCCAGACCGTCCGCTTCGAGGAAACGATCCGTGAACTGGACCGCGCCGGGCACCGCGTGTTCGTGGAGACCAGCCCGCATCCGATCCTGACCGCGGCCGTCCAGGACACCGTCGAGGCGGCGGGCAGCACGGCCGTGGTGGTCGGCTCGCTGCGCCGCGACCAGGGCGGCCCCGGCCGGTTCCTGCGGTCGCTGGCCGAGGCGCAGGTGCGCGGGGTCCGGGTGAACTGGACCGCCGCCTTCGGTGCCCAGGGCCGCCGTGCGGAGCTGCCCACCTACGCCTTCCAACGCCGGCGCTACTGGCTGCCCACCCCCGCGGCCGGCACGGACACCGCAGGGCTCGGGCTGGACGCCACCGCCCACCCGCTCCTGGGCGCCGCCGCACCGGTCGCCTCCACGGGCGAGCTGCTGCTGACCGGTGAGCTGTCCCGGCAGCGGCAGCCCTGGCTGGCCGACCACACCGTCATCGGCACCGCCGTCCTGCCCGGCACGGCCTTCGTCGAGCTGGCCGTGCGCGCCGGGGACGAGGCGGGCTGCCGGGTGCTGGAGGAGCTGACCGTGCACGCGCCGCTGACTCTGCCCGAGCGCGCCGGTGTACGGGTGCAGGTCGTGCTCGGCGCGCCCGGCGAGGACGGCGCCCGCGCCGTGGACGTGTACTCCCGTCCGGGCGAGGGCCCCGAGTGGACGCACCACGCCACCGGCAGACTCGGCATGACGGAGGCGTCCCCGCCCGCGACCGGCGACTGGCTGCCTGCGGGCGCCACGCCGGTCGACCTGGCCGACCGTTACCCGGCACTGGCCCGGCTCGGCTACGGCTACGGGCCGGTCTTCCAGGGCCTGCGCCGGCTGTGGCGGCACGGCGAGGACCTGTTCGCCGAAGTCGCCCTGCCAGAACCGGCGTCGGCGGACGCCGGAGCGTACGGGCTGCACCCCGCGTTGCTGGACGCGGCACTGCACGCGGCCGTCCCGGCCGACGACACGGCCACCATCGGGCTGCCGTTCGCCTTCACCGGGGTCCGGCTGTACCGGACCGGCGCCACCGCGGTGCGGGTCCGGCTGCGCCCCGCGGCCGGGGGAGCCGTCTCCCTCACCGTGACCGACGCCGAGGACAATCCGGTCGCGGCGATCGACTCGCTGGCGTTCCGCCCGGTCAGCGCCGAACAACTCGCCGCCGGCCGCCGGGATCACCTGTACCGCACCGGCTGGGTTCCGCTGGCGTCCCCCGCACAGGACGGGGCCTGGGCGTGGCTGTCGCACCTGGATCCGGACGGACCGATGCCCGCGGTGGTAGGTGCCGCGGTGTCCGGGGTGACCGACGCCCTGGCGGTGACGCGGCGCTGGCTGGCCGACGAGCGGCTCACCGCGTCGAGGCTGGTACTGCTCACCCGCGGCGCGGTCGCCACCGCCCCGGGCGAGCCGGTCGACCCCGATGCGGCGGCGGTGTGGGGCCTGGTGCGCAGCGCGCAGACGGAGAACCCGGACCGCTTCGTCCTGCTCGACACGGACGGCCACCCCGCGTCCGAGGCGCTGCTGCCCCGGCTGGCGGCGACCGGGGAGGCTCAACTGGCCGTGCGTGCGGGGCGGATGTTCGTGCCGCGGCTGGCGCGGGTGTCGGAGACGGCCGGGGAGGTTCCTTGGGCGGCTGAGGACGTCGTGCTGGTCACCGGGGCGAGTGGGACCCTCGGGGGCTTGGTGGCGCGGCATTTGGTGGAGCGTCACGGGGTGCGTGGACTGGTCCTGGCTTCCCGGCGCGGCCCTGGCGCCCCGGGCATGGCGGAACTCGTCGCCGAGCTGAGTGAGTTGGGCGCCGAGGTGACGGTGGCCGCGTGCGACGTCGCCGAGCGGGATGCGGTGGCCGCGCTGCTGGCCGAGCACCCGGTGACCGCCGTGGTGCACGCCGCCGGAGTTCTCGACGACGGCGTGCTGGCCGCGCTCACCCCCGAACGGGTGACCGAGGTGTTCCGGGCGAAGGTGGACGGCGCGCGCCACCTGGCCGAGCTGACCGGCCCGGAACTCAGGGCGTTCGTGCTGTTCTCCTCGGTGGCCGGAACGCTGGGCAACGCGGGGCAGGCCGCCTACGCGGCGGCCAACGCCGCGCTGGACGGGCTGGCGGCCCAGCGCCGGGCCGCCGGGCTGCCCGCGACCGCGGTGGCCTGGGGGCTGTGGGCCGAGCGCAGCGGCATGACCGAGGGCATGGCCGACACGGACCGGGCCCGGCTGGCCCGCGCCGGTGTGGTGCCGCTGGACGCCGCCACCGCACTGGACCTGCTCGACACGGCCACCGCGTTGGACTACCCGGTGCTGGTCGCAGCCCGCCTGGACCCGGTGGCGCTGCGCGAGCGGGCGGCCGAGGGCGTGCTGTCGCCGGTGCTGCGCGCACTGGTGCCGGTGGTGCGTCGCGCAGCCGCCACGGAGGGCGCGGCGGACGGCGCCGAAGGGCTGCGGCGGCGACTGGCGGAGGGCGAACCACTGCGGGTGCTCCAGGACCTGGTGCTCACCCAGGCGGCGACGGTGCTCGGCCACACCGACCCCGGCGGGCTGTCACCGGACCGGCCGTTCAAGGACTTCGGCTTCGACTCGCTGACGGCGGTGGAACTGCGCAACCGGCTCGGCCGGGCGGCCGGCGTACGGCTGCCCGCGACCGTGGTGTTCGACCACCCCACCCCCACCGCACTCGCCGGATACCTGCGCGGCGAACTCGTCGGCGACGCCGCCGTGAGCGCCCCGGCGACCGCCGCGCCGGTGGTGGCCGCCGACGAGCCGATCGCCATCGTCGGCATGGCCTGCCGCTTCCCGGGCGGCGTCGCCTCCCCGGAGGACCTGTGGGACCTGGTGGCCGACGGGGTCGACGCCGTCGGCGGGTTCCCCACCGACCGGGGCTGGGACGTCACCGGCCTGTACGACCCCGACCCGGACCACCCGGGCACCAGTTACACCCGGCACGGCGGCTTCCTCTACGACGCCGGCCGGTTCGACGCCGGGCTGTTCGGGATCTCGCCGCGCGAGGCCCTCGCCATGGACCCGCAGCAGCGGCTGCTCCTGGAAACCGCCTGGGAGGCACTGGAGCGGGCCGGGATCGACCCGTCCTCGGTACGCGGCAGTCAGACCGGTGTGTTCACGGGCGTGATGTACCACGACTACGCCACCGCGCTGCGGGAACTGCCCGAGGGTGTCGAGGGGCACCTGCTCACCGGCACCGCCGGAAGCGTCGCCTCCGGCCGGGTCGCCTACACGCTCGGCCTGCAGGGGCCCGCGGTCACCGTGGACACGGCGTGTTCCTCCTCGCTGGTGGCGATGCACCTCGCGGCTCAGGCGCTGCGCTCCGGTGAGTGCTCGCTGGCCCTGGCGGGCGGTGTGACGGTGATGGCCGAGCCGACCACGTTCACCGCGTTCTCCCGGCAGCGCGGACTCGCCGCCGACGGACGCTGCAAGCCCTTCGCCGGGGCCGCCGACGGCACCGGCTGGTCCGAGGGCGTCGGCCTGCTGCTGCTCGAGCCGCTGTCCGCCGCGCGCCGCAACGGCCACCGGGTGCTGGCCCTGATACGGGGCTCGGCCGTCAACCAGGACGGCGCGTCCAACGGCCTCACCGCACCCAACGGCCCCTCTCAGGAACGGGTGATCCGCACCGCGCTGGCCGCCGCCGGAGTCCGGGCCCAGGACGTCGACGCGGTCGAGGGCCACGGCACCGGGACGCCGCTGGGCGACCCGATCGAGGCCCAGGCGCTGCTGGCCACCTACGGGCGGGACCGCGCCGGCGATCCGCTGTGGCTGGGGTCGGTCAAGTCCAACATCGGGCACGCGCAGGCCGCGGCCGGAGTGGCCGGGGTGATCAAGATGGTGCAGGCGATACGGCACGGCGTGCTGCCCCGCACCCTGCACGTCGACGAGCCCTCACCGCACGTGGACTGGACGTCCGGTGAGGTGCGGCTGCTGACGGAGGCGCGGCCGTGGCCGGACCGCGGCCGCCCGCGCCGGGCCGGGGTGTCCTCGTTCGGCATCAGCGGCACCAACGCGCATGTCGTCATCGAACAGGCGGAGCCGGAACCGTCCGCCGAGGCCGGGCGAGTCGACGGCGCCGGCAAGCCTGGACAGGCCGAAGTGCTCGCTGGGCCCGGGCGGGTTGAAGGGCTTGCCGGGGTTGGGCAGACGGACGTGGTCGCTGAGGCGGGGCGGGTTGAAGGGCTTGCCGGGGTCGGGCAGGCGGACGTGGTCGCTGAGGCGGGGCGGGTTGAAGGGTTCGCCGGGGTCGGGCAGGCGGACGTGGTCGCTGAGGCGGGGCGGGTTGAAGGGCTTGCCGGGGTTGGGCAGGCGGACGTGGTCGCTGAGGCGGGGCGGGTTGAAGGGTTCGCCGGGGTTGGGCAGGCGGACGTGGTCGCTGAGGCGGGGCGGGTTGAAGGGTTCGCCGGGGTCGGGCAGGCGGACGTGGTCGCTGGGACGCGGCCGTACACCGAGCCGTGGCTGATGCCCGTCGTCGTGTCGGGGCAGAGCGACGAGGCCCTGCGCGCGCAGGCCGCCCGGCTGGCTGCGCATCTCGCCGCGCACCCCGGAGACCGGGTGCGGGACATCGCATGGTCCAGCGTGGCCGGCCGGGCCGCGCTGGAGCATCGCGCGGTCGTCCTGGCCGCGGATCCGGAGCAGCTGGGCGAGCGGCTCGGCGCGCTGGCCGAGGGCCGGGACATCCCCGGCGTGGTACGCGGCACCGCGGCCGACACGGCACGGCGGGTGGCGTTCGTGTTCCCCGGCCAGGGCGCGCAGTGGGCCGGGATGGCGCTGGAACTGCTGAACACCGCGCCGGTGTTCGCCGCCCGGCTGGCCGAGTGCGCGGCCGCGATCGAGTCGTACGTCGACTGGTCGGTGCTGGACGTGCTGCGCGGTCTGCCGGGCGCGCCGACGCTGGAGCGGGTGGACGTGGTGCAGCCGGTGACCTTCGCGGTGACCGTGTCGCTGGCCGCGCTGTGGCGCTCGTACGGCGTGGAACCGGAGGCGGTGATCGGCCACTCGCAGGGCGAGATCGCCGCCGCCTGCGTGGCCGGGGCACTGTCACTGGCCGACGCCGCCGCGGTGGTGTGCCTGCGCAGCCGCGCGCTGACCGAACTGTCCGGCAAGGGCGGCATGATGTCGGTGGCGCTGCCCGCCGATGAGGTACGGGCCCTGTTCACCGACGACCGGCTGGGCGTGGCCGCGGTCAACAGCCCCACCTCCACCGTCGTCTCCGGCGACCCGGACGCCCTGGAAGAGCTACGGGCCGCGTGCGAGGAGCGCGGGGTGCGGGCCCGCCGTATCGCGGTGGACTATGCCTCGCACTCCACCCAGGTGACCGCCGTCAAGGACCGCCTGGCCGAACTGCTCGCGGGGATCAGCCCGCGGGCGGCGCGCACCGAGCTGTACTCCACGGTCACCGGGCAGCGGTTGGACACCCGCGAACTCACCGGCGGGTACTGGTACACCAACCTCCGTCAGACCGTCCGGTTCGCCGACGCGGTGCGCGCCGCGCTGGACGCGGGGATCGGCACCTTCATCGAAGTCAGCCCGCACCCGGTGATCGCCCCGGGCGTGCAGGAGACGGTGGACGCCGTCGGCGCGCGGGCCGCCGTACTCGCCACGCTGCGGCGTGACGACGGCGGCTGGCCGCGCTTCGCCCAGTCGCTGGCCGAAGCGCAGGTGCGCGGGGCCGGGGTACGGCTGGCCGAGGTGTTCGAGGGGACCGGTGCCCGACGGGTCGACCTACCCACGTACGCCTTCCAGCACCGCTGGTACTGGCTGGCCGAGCAGGCCGGACCTCGCTCCGACAGCTGGCGCTACCGCGTCGAGTGGCGGCCCGCGGACCCGCCGGAGCGCACCGGACCGGACGGCGAATGGCTGGCCCTGGTGCCCGCCTCCGGCGCCGACCAGGACTGGCTGAAGACGCTCACCGGCGGCCTTCCGGTGCGGACCGTCACCGTGGACACCGGGCACGCCGACCGCACCGAACTCACCGACCGGCTGCGCCGCGCGCTGGCCGAGCACACCCCGCGTGGGGTGCTGTCCCTGCTGGCCGCCGACCGCCGCCCGCATCCGGACCACCCGGTGGTGCCCGCCGGGGTGGCCGCCACCCTGGCGGTGATACAGGCGCTCGGCGATCTGGACGCGACGGTGCCGCTGTGGCTGCTGACCTCCGGCGCGGTGAGCACCGGTGCCACCGATCCGCTGCGCCAACCGAGTGTGGCCCAGGTGTGGGGCCTGGGCCGGGTGGCGATGCTGGAACACCCGGCGTTCTGGGGCGGCCTCATCGACCTGCCCGCCGAACTCGACGACGCCGCGCTGGAACAGCTGCGCGCAGCACTCGCGGGCGGCTGGGGCGCGGAGGACCAGCTCGCGGTGCGCGGATCCGGCACACTGCTACGGCGGTTGGTGCGCGCCCCGCTCGACGGCGGCGCGGCCGGCCACTGGCAGGCCCGGGACACCGCGCTCGTGACCGGCGGCACCGGCGCGCTCGGCCCGGAGGTCGCCCGCTGGCTCGCCACGCAGGGCGTACGGCACGTGGTACTGGTCAGCCGCAGCGGCGCGGACGCCGACGGGATCGCCGAACTGACGGACGAACTCGACGGCCTCGGCGTCCGGCTGACCGCGCGCGCCTGTGACATCGGCGACCGGGCCGCCGTGGCCGCGCTGCTGGCCGGGCTGCGCGAGCAGGGCGAGACGGTACGCACGGTGGTGCACGCTGCCGCGCTGATGCGGCTGGCCCCGCTCCCCGACACCGACCTCGCCGAGTACGCCGACGTCCTCACCGCCAAGGTGCAGGGCGCCCGGCACCTGGTCGAACTGCTCGACCCGGCCGAACTGGACGCACTGGTCTTCTACTCCTCCATCGCCGGGGTGTGGGGCAGCGGCGACCACGGCGCCTACGCCGCCGCCAACGCCGAACTCGACGCCCTCGCCGAGCAGGCCCGCGCCACCGGTCTGCCGGTCACCTCGGTGGCCTGGGGCGTCTGGGACGGCGCCCGCTTCCCCGACGGGGTCGACGCCGACCAGCTGCGCCGCCAGGGACTGCCGTTGATCGCCCCCGGACCGGCGCTGGACGCACTCCGCACCGTCCTCGAACGCGCCGAGAGCGGACTGTCGGTCGCCGACGTCGACTGGGCCAGGTTCATGCCGCTGTTCGCCTCGGCCCGCAGCAGGCCGCTGTTCGCCGAGATCCCCGAGGCCCGGCGCGTGCTGGACGGCCCGTCCGAACCAGGGCCGCAGCCGGCCGGCTCGCCCTGGGCCCAGCGGCTGGCCGGGCTGTCGGACACCGAACGCCGCAGCACCCTGCTACGGCTGGTCCGCGAGCAGGCGGCCGTCGTGCTGGGCCACTCCGGCGCGGCCGCCATCGGCGCCGACCACGCCTTCCGCGACCTCGGCTACGACTCGCTGACGGGGATCGAGCTGCGCAACCGGCTCGGCGAGGCGACCGGCCTGGCGCTGCCGGCCACCCTGGTGTTCGACCAGCCCACCCCGGCAGCGGTCGCCGCATACCTGCGCACCCGGCTCGCGCCCCCCGAACCACCCCTCCTCAGCGAACTGGACCGGCTCGCCGAGCGGCTCTCCCGGGCGGACGCCGACGACGACCGAGCCGGCATCGAACTGCGGCTTCGGACGATGCTCTCGCAGTTCAGCAGCGACTTCACCAGGGACTTCAGCAGGGACTCCACAGGGGACGAGGAGGACTTCGACCCGATGTCGAACGAGGAGATGTACGACCTCATCGACCGCGAACTCGGCGCGAACTGAAGGGGGTTGCACATGTCCGAGGAAGAGAAGCTGCGCGGCTACCTGAACCGGGTCATGGTCGACCTCCGCAAGGCCAACCGCCGCTTGCAGGACGTCGAACAGTCCCGTACCGAACCCATCGCGATCGTCGGCATGGCCTGCCGCTACCCCGGCGGGGTCCGCTCCCCGGAAGACCTGTGGCAGGTGCTCTCCGAGGGCCGGGACGTCACCGGCGAACTGCCCACCGACCGCGGCTGGGACGTCGACGGCCTCTACGACCCCGACCCGGAGCGCTCCGGCCACAGCTACGTACGGCGCGGCGGCTTCCTGGACGACCCCGGCGCGTTCGACGCGGGCTTCTTCGGGATCTCGCCGCGCGAGGCGCTGGCCATGGACCCCCAGCAGCGGCTCCTCCTGGAGACCTCCTGGGAGGCACTGGAACGGGCCGGCATCGACCCCACCGCACTGCGCGGCAGCCGCACCGGCGTGTTCGTCGGCCAGAACTACCAGGAGTACGGCACCGGACTGGCCCACGCCCCCGCCGGCGTCGGGGGACACCTGGTCACCGGCGTGGTACCCAGCGTGCTGTCCGGCCGTATCTCCTACACCCTCGGCGTCGAGGGCCCGGCCATCACCGTGGACACCGCCTGCTCCACCTCCCTGGTCACCCTGCACCTGGCCGTGCAGTCACTGCGCAGCGGAGAGTCCACGCTGGCCCTGTCGGGCGGCGTGACCGTGCTGGCAGGTCCGGGACCGCTCATCGAGTTCAGCCGCCAGAGGGTGCTGGCCGCCGACGGCCGTTGCAAGGCGTTCTCCGCCGATGCCGACGGCATGGGCATGGCCGAGGGCGTCGGCATGCTGGTGCTGGAGCGGCTGTCCGACGCGCGGGCCAACGGCCACCAGGTGCTGGCCGTGCTGCGCGGTTCGGCGGTGAACCAGGACGGCGCGTCCAACGGGCTCACCGCACCCAACGGACCCTCCCAGCAGCGTGTCATCCGCGCCGCCCTGAACGCCGCCGGGCTGACCCCCGCCGACGTCGACGTGGTGGAGGCGCACGGCACCGGCACCTCCCTGGGCGACCCCATCGAGGCACAGGCCCTGCTGGCCACCTACGGCGCCGACCGCGAACGGCCGCTGCTCCTCGGCACGGTGAAGTCCAACATCGGGCACACCCTGGCCGCCGCCGGGGTGGCCGGGGTCATCAAGTCCGTGCTGGCACTGCGCCACGAGACCGTACCGAAGACCCTGCACGCGGACACGCCGTCCCGGCACGTCGACTGGTCCACCGGCACCCTCTCACTGGCCACCGAGGCGGTGCCCTGGCCACGCGAGGAACGGCCGCGCCGCGCCGCCGTGTCCTCGTTCGGTATCAGCGGCACCAACGCCCACGTCATCCTCGAAGAGGCTCCCGAGCCGGAGGACGCGGAGCAGGTGGCGGCCCCGCGGCCGGTGCTCTCCCTCCCGGTGCCGGTGGTGCTCTCCGGCCGTGGCGCGACCGGCCTGGCCGACCAGGCCGCGCGACTGCGCGAGTTCGTCGCGGCCGACCCCGAACTGACCGTGGCCCGACTGGCGTTCGCCACCGCCACCACCCGGGCTGCTCTGGAGCATCGGGGTGCGGTGGTGGCCGCAGACCGGGATGAACTGCTTGCCGGGCTCGCGGAGTTGGCGGACGGATCAGTCACCGGCGTTACCGGGTACGGGGGTGGGCTGACGGGGTTCTTGTTCTCGGGGCAGGGGTCGCAGTGGTCGGGTATGGGGCGGGAACTGGTCGAGCGGTATCCGGTGTTCGCGGAGTCGTTCGGGGACATCTGTGGGCGGCTGGAGTCGGTGTTGGGGCGGCCGGTGCGGGAGGTGGTTCTCGGCGGTGGTGATCGGCTGGGTGAGACGTTGTTCGCGCAGTGTGGTCTGTTCGCGGTCGAGGTCGCGTTGTTCCGGTTGTTGGAGTCGTTCGGTGTGGTGCCGGATTTTGTGGTGGGGCATTCGGTGGGTGAGGTGGCGGCTGCTCATGTGGCGGGGGTGTTGTCGCTGGATGATGCGGTCACTTTGGTGTGTGCGCGTGCCGGGTTGATGCAGGGGTTGCCGTCGGGTGGGGCGATGCTCGCGGTCAATGCCACGGAGGCGGAGGTCGCGGAGGTCCTGTCCGGTGAGGTCGGGATCGCCGCGGTCAACGGGTCTCGTTCCGTGGTCGTCTCGGGTGTCGAGTCGGCGGTGGAGGCGGTCGCGGCGGAAGCGCGGGTGCGGGGTTGGCGTAGTACCCGACTGCGGGTGAGTCATGCGTTCCATTCGTTGTTGATGGAGCCGGTGTTGGGCAGGTTCCGTGAGGCGATAGCCGGGGTTGCCTTCGCCGCTCCGGGCATTCCGTTCGTGTCGACGGTGGATGTGGGTACGGCGCCGGTGGATGCCGATTACTGGGTGCGCAATGTCCGTGACACGGTCCGGTTCGCCGATGCGGTTGCCCATCTGTACGAGCAGGGTGTGACGAGGTTCGTGGAGGTGGGTCCGGATGCCGCGCTGACCGCCGTAGGGCCGGACTGTCTGCCGCAGGAGGCGACGGCGGCGTTCGTGCCGCTGCTCCGCCGCGACCAGCCGGAATCGGTGACGCTGCCCACCGGACTGGCCCGCTTCCACGCACATGGCGGTGGCATCGACTGGACCCGCTATCTACCCGCCGCCGACCCGGTCGACCTGCCCACCTACGCCTTCCAGCACCGCCGCTACTGGCTGGAGAACACCGAGCCGGTCGACCCGGCCGCGCTGGGTGCGCTGCCCGCCGGGCATCCGCTGCTCGGCGCGCTGGTCGCCCTGCCCGGCGCCATCGACACCGTCCTGACCGGGCGGTTGAGCCTGCGGGCCCAGCCCTGGCTGGCCGACCACCGGGTCACCGGCACGGTGCTGCTGCCCGGCACCGCGTTCGTCGAACTCGCCCGGCACGCCGCCGAACTGCTCGGGGACGACCAGCTGGACGAATTGACCCTGGAGGTCCCACTCGTCCTGCCCGCCGAGGGCGCCGTCGCCCTGCGGGTCGTCGTCGCAGAACCCGACGACGCCGGCTGCCGCGGTATCGAGGTGCACTCCCGGCCGGAAGGCTCCACAGCGCCCTGGACCCGGCACGCCACCGGCGTGCTGTCCGAGAACGGCGACGACAGCGGCGGTGTGGATCTCGTGCGGTGGCCCCCGGCCGACGCGGAGCCGGTAGACCTGGACGGCTTCTATCCCCGGCTCGCCGAGACCGGCCTCGGCTACGGTCCGGCGTTCCAGGGGCTGCGGGCGGCCTGGCGGCGCGGCGACGAGATCTTCGCCGAGATCACCCTGCCTGACCGACAGCGAGGCCAGGCAGCGGAGTTCGGCCTGCATCCCGCGCTGCTGGACGCGGCACTGCACGCCCTCGCCCTGCGTGGTGACGACGGCCTGCGGCTGCCCTTCGCCTTCCGAGGGGTCCGGTGGTACGACACGGGCGCGACCGCGCTGCGGGTCCGGCTCACCGTCGTCGGGGAGGACGCGGTCCGGTTGGACCTGGCCGACGGCAGCGGCGCCCCGGTCGGCACCGTCGAGCACGTGGTCCTGCGTGCCCTCACCGGCCAACTGCGCGCGCCCGCACGGCTGGACTCGGTGTACCGGCTGGAATGGACGCCCGCCCGCACCGGACGCCCCCGCGACACGGGAGCCGATGTGCTCCTCCGGGTCGAGGACACGCCCGTGGCCGAGCGGACCGCCGCCGTACTGGAACGGATGCGCGACCGGCTGGCCGAGGAGCCCGCGCCGGGTGGCCGGCTGGTCCTGGTCACCCAGGGCGCGGTCGCGGCCACCGCCGACGAGGTGCCCGACCCGGCCGCCGCGGCCGTGTGGGGGCTGGTGCGCTCGGCGCAGATCGAGTGGCCCGACCGGTTCGTACTGCTGGACACGACCGACCCCGCCGTCACGGACGCCGATCTGACCGCGGCACTGGCCACCGACGAACCTCAACTGGCCGTGCGTGCGGG
The DNA here is from genome assembly GCF_040682795.1 of Streptomyces sp. NPDC051105. Lineage (NCBI taxonomy): Bacteria > Bacillati > Actinomycetota > Actinomycetes > Kitasatosporales > Streptomycetaceae > Streptomyces > Streptomyces sp. NPDC051105. The sequence goes on from NZ_JBFBBR010000012.1 coordinate 59,295, forward strand.
GCGGGTGTTCGTGCCCCGGTTGGCGCGGGTGACGGAGTCGGTCGGGGACGCTCCCTGGTCGGCCGGGGACGTCGTGCTGGTCACCGGGGCGAGTGGGACGCTCGGGGGCTTGGTGGCGCGGCACTTGGTGGAGCGTCACGGGGTGCGTGGTGTGGTGCTCGCCTCCCGGCGGGGCGGTGACGCGCCGGGTATGGCGGAACTGGGCTCCGAACTGCGTGCGTTGGGTGCCGAGGTGGCGGTGGTGGCGTGTGATGTGGCCGATCGGGATGCGGTGGCCGCGTTGCTGGCCGAGCATCCGGTGACGGCGGTCGTGCACGCGGCCGGTGTGGTGGACGACGGTCTGGTCACCGGTCTCACCGAGGAGCGGCTACGGGCGGTGCTGGCGCCGAAGGTGCTGGGCGCACGCTGGCTGGACGAGCTGACCCGCGACCGGGACCTCACCCGGTTCGTCCTGTTCTCCTCCGCCTCCGCGACCCTCGGCAACGCCGGCCAGGCCGCCTACTCCGCCGCCAACGCCTACCTGGACGCGCTGGCCCGGCAGCGCCACGCCGTCGGGCTCCCGGCCACCTCGCTGGGCTGGGGGCTGTGGGAGCAGCGCAGCGGCATCACGGGCGAGCTGTCCGAGGCAGACCTGGCCCGCATCGCCCGCAGTGGTATCGCCGCCCTGCCCACCGCGGAAGCCCTCGCGCTGCTGGACGCCGCCGTGGGGCTCGGTGACGCGGCCGTACTGCCGCTGCGGCTGGACACCCCGGCCCTGCACCGGCTCGACCCGTTGCCGGCCGTGTTCGCCGGCCTGGTCCGTGGCCGCCGCCGTACCCGCCAGCAGTCCGGCTGGGCCGACCGGCTGCGGGCGCTGCCCGTACCCGAGCGCCGCCGCGCCGCCCTGGACCTGGTGCGCACCCAGGCCGCGGGGGTGCTGGACCTGGCCGGAGCCGAACAGGTCGGCGCCGAGCAGTCCTTCGCCGACCTCGGCGTCGACTCACTGACCGCGCTGGAACTGCGCAACCGGCTCGGCACCGCCACCGGGCTACGGCTGCCCACCACCCTGGTCTTCGACCACCCCACCCCGGCCGCGCTGGCCGGATTCGTCCTCGCGGAGGCCGGTGACCTGCGGACCGCACCGGAACCCGCCGCACCCACGGTCACGGCCTCCGCGGACGAGCCGATCGCGATCGTGGGCATGGCCTGCCGCTACCCCGGCGGAGTCGGCACGCCCGAGCAGCTGTGGGACCTGATCGCCGCGGGCCGGGACGGGATCTCCGGGTTCCCCGCCGACCGAGGCTGGGACCTCGGGGCGCTGCCGGTCGGCCTGGGCGGATTCCTCGACGACGTCGCCGGCTTCGACCCCGGGCACTTCGGCATCTCGCCGCGCGAGGCGCTGGCCATGGACCCGCAGCAGCGGCTGTTGCTGGAACTGTCCTGGGAGGCACTGGAACGCGCCGGGATCGACCCGACGGGTGCCAGGGGCAGCCGAACCGGCGTGTTCGCCGGGCTGATGTACCAGGACTACGCGACCCGGCTCGCGCACGTGCCCGAGGAACTGGAGGGCTACCTGGGCAACGGCAACCTGGGCAGCATCGCCACCGGCCGGGTCGCCTACACCTTCGGGTTCACCGGCCCCGCGGTCACCGTGGACACCGCCTGCTCTTCCTCCCTGGTGGCCCTGCACCTGGCCGCCCAGTCGCTGCGCTCCGGCGAGTCCACCCTGGCCCTGGCCGGCGGGGTGACGGTCATGTCCAGCCCGACCCCGTTCCGCGAGTTCGACCGGCAGCGCGGCCTGGCCGCCGACGGCCGCTGCAAGTCCTTCTCCGCCGACGCCGACGGCACCGGCTGGTCCGAGGGCATCGGCATGCTCGTGCTGGAGCGGCTGTCCGACGCGCGGGCCAACGGCCACCAGGTGCTGGCCGTGCTGCGCGGTTCGGCGGTGAACCAGGACGGCGCGTCCAACGGGCTCACCGCACCCAACGGTCCTTCGCAGGAGCGTGTCATCCGTGCCGCGCTGAGCGCCGCGGGGCTGTCCCCCTCGGACGTGGACATGGTGGAGGCGCACGGCACCGGCACCACACTCGGCGACCCGATCGAGGCGCAGGCCCTGCTGACCACGTACGGCGCCGATCGCGAGCGGCCGTTGTGGCTGGGGTCGGTGAAGTCGAACATCGGGCACACGCAGGCGGCCGCGGGTGTCGCCGGCGTGATCAAGGTCGTACAGGCCATGCGGCACGGGCGGCTGCCGCGCACCCTGCACGTCGACGAACCGACCCCGCACGTGGACTGGTCGGCCGGTGACGTACGGCTGCTCACCGAGGCGATCGACTGGCCGGAGACGGAGGTCCGTCGGGCCGCGGTGTCGGCGTTCGGGGTGAGCGGTACCAACGCGCACGTGATCATCGAGCAGGCGCCGGCTGTTGAGCCTGTATCTGTCGGCGAACCGGTGTTGCCGGTGCCGGTGCCGGTGCCGGTGTTGGTGTCCGGGCGGAGTGCTGAGGCGTTGCGGGGGCAGGCGGCGCGGTTGCGTGAGTACGTGCTTGCCCAACCGGGCGTCGGTGTCGCGGAGGTGGCTCGTGCGGCGGCGCTGTCCCGGTCCGCTTTGGAACATCGGGGTGCGGTGGTGGCCGCGGATCGAGAGGAACTACTGGCTGGGCTTGCGGAGTTGGCAGCTGATGGTGGTGTCTTGGCCGACCGGGGTGGGCTGACGGGGTTCTTGTTCTCGGGGCAGGGGTCGCAGTGGTCGGGTATGGGGCGGGAACTGGTCGAGCGGTATCCGGTGTTCGCGGAGTCGTTCGGGGACGTCTGTGGGCGGCTGGAGTCGGTGTTGGGGCGGCCGGTGCGGGAGGTGGTTCTCGGCGGTGGCGTGGGGCTGGATGAGACGTTGTTCGCGCAGTGTGGTCTGTTCGCGGTCGAGGTCGCGTTGTTCCGGTTGTTGGAGTCGTTCGGTGTGGTGCCGGATTTTGTGGTGGGGCATTCGGTGGGTGAGGTGGCGGCTGCTCATGTGGCGGGGGTGTTGTCGCTGGATGATGCGGTCACTTTGGTGTGTGCGCGTGCCGGGTTGATGCAGGGGTTGCCGTCGGGTGGGGCGATGCTCGCGGTCAATGCCACGGAGGCGGAGGTCGCGGAGGTCCTGTCCGGTGAGGTTGGGATCGCGGCGGTCAACGGGTCTCGTTCCGTGGTCGTCTCGGGTGTCGAGTCGGCGGTGGAGGCGGTCGCGGGCGCGGCGCGGGTGCGGGGTTGGCGTAGTACCCGGCTGCGGGTGAGTCACGCGTTCCATTCGGCGTTGATGGAGCCGGTGTTGGGCAGGTTCCGTGAGGCGATCGCCGGGGTTGCCTTCGCCGCTCCGAGCATTCCGTTCGTGTCCACGGTGGATGTGGGTACGGCGCCGGTGGATGCCGATTACTGGGTGCGCAATGTCCGCGACACGGTCCGGTTCGCCGATGCGGTTGCCCATCTGTACGAGCAGGGTGTGACGAGGTTCGTGGAGGTGGGTCCGGATGCCGCGCTGACCGCCGTAGGGCCGGACTGTCTGCCGCAGGAGGCGACGGCGGCGTTCGTGCCGCTGCTGCGCCGGGACAAGCCCGACGTCCGTTCGCTGGCGACCGGGTTGGCCCGGTTCCATACGTATGGCGGTGGCGTCGACTGGGCGTCGTATCTGCCCGCCGCGGCTCGGGTCGACCTGCCCACCTACGCTTTCCAGCACCGCCGCTACTGGCTGGACAGCGCCGAACCGCCGCACCGGAGCGGCTATCCGCTGCTGGACGCGGCCGTGGAGTTCGCGGAAGAGGACGGTTTCCTGCTGTCCGGGCGGCTGGCCACCCGTGCGCAGCCCTGGCTGGGGGAGCACACGGTGCTCGGCGCGACTGTCGTGCCCGGCAGCGTGTTCGCCGAACTGGCCCTGCACGCGGCCGCGGAAACCGGCGCCGGCGAAGTCGCCGAGCTGACCCTTCAGGCGCCCCTGGTGCTGCCCGAGCATGGGGCGGTCGAGGTACAGATGAGGGTCGGCGCGCGAAGTGCGGCGGGGGAGCGGCCGCTGACCGTGCACGCCCGCCCGGCCGAGGACGGCACCCCGTGGACCTGCTACGCCCGCGCTGTACTCGGCTCGGTGTCGGCAGAACCTCAGGACGCGCAGGACGCCTGGCCGCCGCCGGGAGCCGTCGCCCTGGACGTCGGTTCGGCCTACGTCGAGTTCGCCGCCACCGGGCTGGAGTACGGACCGGCGTTCCAGGGGCTGCGCGCGGCCTGGCGGCGCGGTGACGAGATCTTCGCCGACATCGAGCTGCCCGATCTGACCGACGCCGGCCGTTACGGGCTGCACCCGGCCCTGCTGGACGCGTCGCTGCACGCCCTGCGCTATCTGCACGAGGACGAAGGCGACCGCACCTTGTTGCCGTTCGCCTGGAACGGGATCGCGCTGCGCCGCACCGGGGCGTCCGCGCTGCGGGTGCGGATCTCTCCGGTCGCCGCCGAGGCGGCCAGGATCGAACTGGCTGACGCGACGGGCGCCCCGGTCGGGGTCGTCGAGTCCCTCGCGGTCCGGCCGATCTTGGCCGAACAACTCGGCCACCATGAATCGCTGTACGCCGAGGAGCTGGTGCCCGCCACGCTGCCGGGCGGCCCGGAGCCGACCGTGCTGCACTGCGCCGACCTGGGCGAGCTGCCCGACGGTGAAGTGCCCGAGGTGGTGGTGCTGGCGGCCGGGACCGAGGCCGATCCAGTGGCCGCGGCCGGCCGTGCGCTGGACGCGGTACGCACCTGGCTGGCCACGGACCGCTTCGCCGGCACCGGCAACCGGCTGGCGCTGCGGACCCGGAACGTCCGCACCGATCCGGCCGCCGCCGCGGTATGGGGTCTGCTGCGCTCGGTGCAGCAGGAGCACCCGGACCGCTTCCTGCTGGCAGACCTCGAGGACGCCGACGGCACCAATGGCACCGACGGCACCGACGGCACCGACGGCACCGACAGCGCCGGGATTCCCGCCGCCGCGTGGAACGTGCCCGGTGGGCAACTGGTGGTGCGCGACGGCACGGTGCTCGTGCCACGGCTGTCCCATGTCCCGCTGTCCAGGATCACCGACCGGGACGGCGCCACCTGGGACCCGGGCGGCCCGGTGCTGATCACCGGGGGGCTGGGCGCCCTCGGCGCGGCCCTCGCCCGTCATCTGGCCGGCGACTGCGGAGTACGCGAACTGGTGCTCACCGGCCGCCGCGGCCCGGACACGCCGGGCGCCGCCGAACTGTGTGCCGAACTGCGTGCGTTGGGTGCCGAGGTGGCGGTGGTGGCGTGTGATGTGGCCGATCGGGATGCGGTGGCCGCGTTGCTGGCCGAGCATCCGGTGACGGCGGTCGTCCACGCGGCCGGTGTGGTGGACGACGGTCTGGTCACCGGTCTCACCGAGGAGCGGCTACGGGCGGTGCTGGCGCCGAAGGTGCTGGGCGCACGCTGGCTGGACGAGCTGACCCGCGACCGCGAACTGACCGACTTCGTGCTGTTCTCCTCCGCCGCCGGGGTGCTCGGCGCCGCCGGGCAGAGCGCCTACGCGGCGGCCAACGCCGCACTGGACGCGCTGGCCAGGGCCAGGCACACCGCCGGACTCCCGGCCACCTCGCTGGCCTGGGGTCTGTGGGAGCAGCGCAGCGGCATCACCGGCGAACTGTCCGATGCCGACCTGGCCCGCATCGCCCGCGCCGGGCTGCGACCACTGACCACTCCCGAGGCACTCGAACTGTTCGACCTCGCGCGCATTGTCGACGAACCGGTACTCGCCCCGATGCGCCTGGACCGGACGGCCCTACGGACAGGCGGCCCGGTCCCGGCGGTCCTGCGCGGCCTGGTCCGGGAAGCGTCCACCACCATGGCCGCAACGGACTCCGGCGCTCGCTCCGGACCTGCCGCCGCACTGGCCGCGCTGTCCGGACCCGACCGGGAGAAGGCGCTCGTGGAGCTGGTCCGCGCCGAAGCGGCCCGGGTGCTGGCCTACGACTCACCGGCCGCCGTGGCCGAACACCGCACCTTCGCCGAACTCGGCGTCGACTCGCTTGCCGCGGTGGAGCTGCGTAACCGGCTGTCCGAGACCACCGGCATCCGGCTGCCCGCAGCGGTGGTGTTCGAGTACGCCACCCCGGTGGCGCTGGCCGCGCATCTGCACACGTCCATGCCCGCGGCCGACGGCGCACAGGCCGGCTCGCCGCTCGCCGGGCTCGACCAGCTCGAAGAAGCCCTGGCCGGTGCCGAACCCGGCGCCGTGGACCAGGCGAAGCTGCGCATGCGGCTCACCGCGCTGCTCGCCAAGTACGGCGGCGAGGAGCAGCCCGGCGCCGCACCGGAGCACGACCTGTCGTCGGCCTCCGACGACGAACTGTTCGGCCTCGTCGACGGCCTCGGCGCCGACCAAGGGTGAGGAAGGGAACCGCGTGGCTAACGAGGACAAGCTCCGGGACTATCTCCGGCGTGCGCTGAGCGAGGCGCAGAGTGCGCAGCGCAGGCTCACCGAGATCGAACAGGCCCGGCGCGAGCCCATCGCGATCGTGGGCATGGCCTGCCGCTACCCTGGTGGCGTCGGCACCCCCGAGCAGCTGTGGGAGATGCTGGCCGCGGGCCGGGACGGGATCTCCGGGTTCCCCGCCGACCGCGGCTGGGACCTGGCCGGACTACCGGTCGGGCTCGGCGGGTTCGTCGCCGACGCCGGTGACTTCGACCCAGGGTTCTTCGGCATCTCGCCGCGCGAGGCGCTCGCCATGGACCCGCAGCAACGGCTGCTCCTGGAGACCTCCTGGGAAGCGTTCGAACGCGCCGGGATCGACCCGCTCACCGCACGCGGCAGCCGCACCGGTGTTTTCGCCGGCGTGATGTACCACGACTACGCGACGCTGATGGACAGCGTGCCCGAGGAGCTGGAAGGTTTCATCGGCAACGGCAACGCCGCCAGCATCGCCACCGGCCGGGTCGCCTACACCTTCGGGTTCACCGGCCCCGCCGTCACCGTGGACACCGCCTGCTCCTCCTCTCTGGTCACCCTGCACCTGGCAGTGCAGTCGCTGCGCTCCGGGGAGACGACGCTGGCCCTGGCCGGCGGGGTGACCATCATGTCCACCCCTGGCACCTACGTGGAGTTCGACCGGCTCGGCGGCCTGGCCGGTGACGGCCGCTGCAAGGCGTTCTCCGCCGACGCCGACGGCACCGGCTGGTCCGAGGGCGTCGGCATGCTCCTGCTGGAGCGGCTCTCCGACGCGCAGCGCAACAACCACCCCGTCCTCGCCGTCGTCCGAGGCTCCGCCGTCAACCAGGACGGCGCCTCGAACGGGCTCACCGCCCCCAACGGCCAGGCACAGCGCCGGGTCATCGTCGAGGCGCTGACCAACGCGGCGCTGTCCCCCGGGGACATCGACGCGGTGGAGGCACACGGCACCGGCACCTCGCTGGGCGACCCGGTGGAGGCACAGGCCCTGCACGGCGTCTACGGCGCGGATCGCGACCGGCCGTTGTGGCTGGGGTCGGTGAAGTCGAACATCGGGCACACGCAGGCCGCCGCGGGTGTCGCCGGCGTGATCAAGGTGGTAGAGGCGATACGGCGTGGGGTGCTGCCCCGCACCCTGCACGTCGACGAGCCCACACCGCACGTCGACTGGGCCGGCGGCCCGCTGGAACTCCTCGCCGCATCACGGCCCTGGCCGGAGACGGAGGTCCGTCGGGCCGCGGTGTCGGCGTTCGGGGTGAGCGGTACCAACGCGCACGTGATCATCGAGCAGGCGCCGGCTGTTGAGCCTGTATCTGTCGGCGAACCGGTGTTGCCGGTGCCGGTGTTGGTGTCCGGGCGGAGTGGCGAGGCGTTGCGGGGGCAGGCGGCGCGGTTGCGTGAGTACGTGCTTGCCGAACCGGTTGTCGGTGTCGCGGAGGTGGCTCGTGCGGCGGCGCTGTCCCGGGCTGCTTTGGAGCATCGGGGTGCGGTGGTGGCCGCAGACCGGGATGAACTGCTTGCAGGGCTCGCGGAGTTGGCGGACGGCTCGGTCACCGGCGTTACCGGGTACGGGGGTGGGCTGACGGGGTTCTTGTTCTCGGGGCAGGGGTCGCAGTGGTCGGGTATGGGGTGGGAACTGGTCGAGCGGTATCCGGTGTTCGCGGAGTCGTTCGGGGACATCTGTGGGCGGTTGGAGCGGGTGTTGGGGCGGCCGGTGCGGGAGGTGGTTCTCGGCGGCGGTGATCGGCTGGATGAGACGTTGTTCGCGCAGTGTGGTCTGTTCGCGGTCGAGGTCGCGTTGTTCCGGCTTCTTGAGTCGTTCGGTGTGGTGCCGGATTTTGTGGTGGGGCATTCGGTGGGTGAGGTGGCGGCTGCTCATGTGGCGGGGGTGTTGTCGCTGGATGATGCGGTCACTTTGGTGTGTGCGCGTGCCGGGTTGATGCAGGGGTTGCCGTCGGGTGGGGCGATGCTCGCGGTCAATGCCACGGAGGCGGAGGTCACCGGAGTCCTGTCCGGTGAGGTCGGGATCGCGGCGGTCAATGGTGTGCGCTCGGTCGTCGTCTCGGGTGTCGAGTCGGCGGTGGAGGCGGTCGCGGCGGAAGCGCGGGTGCGGGGTTGGCGTAGTACCCGGCTGCGGGTGAGTCACGCGTTCCATTCGTCGTTGATGGAGCCGGTGTTGGGCAGGTTCCGTGAGGCGATAGCCGGGGTCGTCTTCGCCGCTCCGGGCATTCCGTTCGTGTCGACGGTGGATGTGGGTACGGCGCCGGTTGATGCCGATTACTGGGTGCGTAATGTCCGCGACACGGTCCGCTTCGCCGATGCGGTTGCTCATCTGTACGAGCAGGGTGTGACGAGGTTCGTGGAGGTGGGTCCGGATGCCGCGCTGACCGCCGTAGGGCCGGACTGTCTGCCGCAGGAGGCGACGGCGGCGTTCGTGCCGCTGCTGCGCCGGGACAAGCCCGACGTCCGTTCGCTGGCGACTGGGTTGGCCCGGTTCCATACGTATGGCGGTGGCGTCGACTGGGCGTCGTATCTGCCCGCCGCGGCCCGGGTCGACCTGCCCACCTACGCTTTCCAACGCCGCCGCTACTGGCTGGAGTCGGCCCCCGGTGGCAACCTCGCCGCCTCGGGGCTGCTCCCGGCCGGCAATCCGCTGCTCGGTGCGGCCACCGCGCTGGCCGGGTCGGACGCGTATCTGCTCACCGGCCGGCTCTCGGTGGTGTCCCAGCCCTGGCTGGCCGAGCACCGGGTGTCCGGCGCGATCGTGCTGCCCGGCGCGGCGTTCGTGGAGCTGGCGGTACAGGCCGCCGACCGGGTCGGTTGCGACCGGGTCGAGGAACTCGTGCTGCGGGCGCCGCTGGTCCTGACCGACACGGGTGCGGTACGGCTGCAGCTGGCCGTCCGTGAGGCCCAGGACTCCGGCCATCGCGCCGTGGAGATCTACTCGCTGGCCGAGGACGCGTCCGAGGACGAACCGTGGACGCTGCACGCCACCGGCACCCTCGCCGTCGGCCCGCACGAAACCGTCGCCGCCGAGGAGAACTGGCCACCGACGGGCGCCACGCCGGTGGCCGTGGACGCCGCCTACGCCGATCTCGCCGCTCGCGGCCTCGGCTACGGTCCGGCGTTCCAGGGGCTGCGCGCGGCCTGGCGGCGCGGTGACGAGATCTTCGCCGACATCGCCCTACCTGATGAACTCCGCGACAGGGCAGGCGGGTTCGGGCTGCATCCCGCGTTGCTGGACGCAGCCCTGCACGCGCTCGCGCTCACCGACGATACCGGTACCGCGCGGCTGCCGTTCTCCTGGGCCGGCGTCCGGCTGCACGCCGCCGGAGCAGCAGCCGTGCGGGTGCGGCTCGCCCCCACCGGCGAGGGTGCCTTCGCGCTCGACCTGTTCGACGGCACCGGTGCCCCGGTCGCCTCCGTCGAATCGCTGACTCTGCGGGCCGCCACCGGACAGGGGACGAGCCGGGTGCCCCGGGACTCGCTGTTCCGGCTGGACTGGGACACCGTCCCGGCCCCCGCCGAACCGGCCGCCGGCCGGTGGACGGCGCTGGGTGCGCTCCCCGATTCCCTGGCCGCCGACCTGCGGGCCGGCGGTGCCGACCTCGCGGGTGATGGTGCCGACCACGTGGGTGACGGTGCCGACCTCGCGGGTGAGGGGACCGACCTCGCGGGTGATGGTGCCGACCACGTGGGTGACGGTGCCGCCGACATCACCGTGCTGGCCGTTCCGGTGGGGCAGCCCGCCGAAGCGGTCACCGCCACCGTGCTGCGGCAGGCGCAGGACTGGCTGGCCGACAGCGCGGCGCCCGCCCGGCTGCTCGTGGTCACCACCGGCGCGGTCGCCGGCGAACCCACCGACCCCCCGGCCGACCCGGGAGGGGCGGCGGTGTGGGGGCTGTTGCGTGCCGCGCAGGCCGAACAGCCGGGACGGATCGTGCTGGCCGACCTCGACGACACCGCCGAGTCCCGCCGCGCGCTGTCCTCCGTGCCGGCCATCGAGCAGCCTCAACTGGCCTTGCGTGGCGGTCTGTTGCGCGCGCCCCGGTTGGTCAGGCCCGAGCTGGTGCCGCCCGTGGAACCGCACTGGCGGCTGGCCGTCACCCGCCCGGGCACCCTGGACAACCTCGAGCTGGTGCCGGCCCCGGCCGCGGCGGCCCCGCTGCGGCCGGGCCAGGTGCGCATCGCGGTGCGGGCCGCCGGGCTGAACTTCCGCGACGTGCTGATCGCTCTGGGCATGTACCCCGGTGAGGTGGCCCTCGGCGGCGAGGGCGCCGGCGTGGTCACCGAGGTCGCCGACGACGTCACCGACCTCGCTCCGGGCACTCGGGTCACCGGCCTCTTCGGGGACGCGTTCGCCCCGGTCGCGGTGGCCGAGCGGGCGGCCGTGGCACCGATTCCGGACGGCTGGACGTTCGAGCAGGCCGCCGCCATGCCGATCGCACACCTCACCGCCCGGCTCGGCCTGGTCGAACTCGCCGGACTGCGGGCCGGGGAGAAGGTGCTGATCCACTCCGCGGCCGGCGGCGTCGGCACGGCCGCCGTACAGCTGGCCCGGCACCTCGGCGCCGAGGTCTACGGCACCGCGAGCGAGGGCAAGTGGCAGGTGCTGCGCGACCTCGGCCTGGACGACGCGCACATAGCCTCCTCACGGGACACCGGCTTCGCCGCGAAGTTCGGCCCGGTGGACGTCGTACTGAACTCGCTGTCCGGCGAGTTCGTGGACGTCTCCGCGCAACTACTGCGCCCCGGCGGCCGGTTCCTGGAGATGGGCAAGACCGACCTGCGCGACCCGGCCGACTTCCCCGACATCGACTACCTGCCGTACGACCTGATGCAGCTACCGCCGCAGGAGATGCGGCGGCTGCTGGTCGCGGTGCTGGAGCTGTTCGCCGCGGACGCGCTGACCGTACCGCCGCCGTCCGTGTGGCCGGTCTCCCGTGCGGTGGACGCGTTCCGCCACCTGAGCCAGGCCCGGCACACCGGCAAGCTGGTGCTCACCCTGCCCCGCCGACTCGACCCCCGGGGCACCGCCCTGATCACCGGCGGCACCGGCACCCTCGGCGGACTGGTCGCCCGGCATCTGGTGCGCGAGCACGGCCTACGGCACCTGATTCTGACCAGCCGCCGTGGCAGCGCCCCCGAACTGGAGGCCGAGCTCACCGAACTCGGCGCCGACGTGCGCGTGGTGGCCTGTGATGCCGCCGAACGGGACGCGCTGGCCGCGTTGTTGGCCGACGTGCCCGCCGAACATCCGCTGACCGCCGTGGTGCACGCGGCCGGGGTCTCCGACGACGGGTTGTTCACCGCACTCACCCCGGAGCGGCTGGCCGCGGCGCTGCGGCCCAAGGTGGCCGCCGCACTGCACCTGGACGAGCTCACCCGCGGCCTGGACCTGGCCGCGTTCGTGCTGTTCTCCTCGGCCACCGGCACCCTCGGCGGCCCCGGCCAGGCCAACTACGCCGCCGCCAACGCCTGCCTGGACGCACTGGCCGGCCGGCGACGCGCCGCCGGGCTCCCCGCCCAGTCGCTGGCCTGGGGACTCTGGGCCCCGCCCAGCGGCATCACCGGCGAACTCTCGGCCGCCGACCTGGCCCGGATGGCCCGCGCCGGAGTGCAGGCGCTCTCCGCCGAGGAGGGGCTGGCGCTGTTCGACACGGCGCTGGCCGTCGACGAACCAGTGCTGCTGCCGGCCAAGGTCCGGTTGCACACCGCCGACCCGGCATTGCTGCCACCACTGCTGCGCGGCCTGATACGCGGCCCGCGACGTCGTACCGCCGCGGCGGCCGGGTCCGGTACGGCCGCCCGGGCGGCCCGGCTCACCGCCGAGGAACTGCTGACGCTGGTACGTGCCGAGACGGCCGCCGTCCTCGGCCATGCCGACGCCGACGCCATCGACCCGCGGGCGGAGTTCCGCGCGCTCGGCGTGGACTCGCTGTCCGCGGTGGAACTGCGTAACCGGCTCACCGCGGCCACCGGCACCGCCCTGCCCGCCACCCTCGTGTTCGACTACCCGACCCCCGCCGCGGTCGCCGGACACCTGCGCCAGGACGCGCCCGAGGACACCGCCGCGCCGACCCCGGCCGGCGTCGGCACCGAGGAGCCCATCGCGATCGTCGGCATGGCCTGCCGGTTCCCGTCGGAGATCCGCTCCCCGGAGCAGCTGTGGCGGTTCCTGCTCGACGGCGGTGACGGCATCACCGAGTTCCCGGCCGACCGCGGCTGGGACCTGGACTCGCTGTTCGACGCCGACCCCGACCGGCCGGGCACCTCCTACACCCGGCACGGCGGGTTCCTGCGCGCAGCCGCCGACTTCGACGCCGACTTCTTCGGCATCAACCCGCGCGAGGCGCTCGCCACCGACCCGCAACAGCGGCTGCTCCTGGAGACCTCCTGGGAGACCTTCGAACACGCCGGGATCGACCCGACCGCGGTGCGCGGCAGCCGGACCGGGGTGTTCGTCGGCGTGATGCGCCAGGACTACGGCCCGATGCTGCACCACGCCGCCGAGGGCGTGGAGGGGTACCGGCTCACCGGCAGCGCGGCCAGTGTCGCCTCCGGCCGGCTCGCCTACGCGTTCGGCCTGGAAGGCCCCACCCTGACCGTGGACACCGCCTGCTCGTCCTCGCTGGTGGCACTGCACCTGGCCGCCCAGGCGCTGCGCCGCGGCGAGTGCGACCTGGCGCTGGCCGGCGGCGCCACCGTGATGGCCACCCCCGGGCTGTTCGTGGAGTTCTCCCGGCAGCGCGGCCTGGCCGCCGACGGGCGCTGCAAGTCGTTCTCGGCCGACGCCGACGGCACCTCGTGGTCGGAGGGCGCCGGGATGCTGCTCGTGGAGAGGCTCTCCGACGCCCGCGCGGCCGGGCACCCGGTGCTGGCCGTGGTACGCGGTTCCGCGGTCAACTCCGACGGCGCCTCCAACGGCCTCACCGCGCCCAACGGCCCGTCCCAGCAGCGGGTGATCCGCACCGCGCTGGCCACGGCCGGACTGTCCACCGGGGACGTCGACGCGGTGGAGGCGCACGGCACCGGCACCATTCTGGGCGACCCCATCGAGGCCCAGGCCCTGCTGGCCACCTACGGCCAGGGCCGGGACGGCGAGCCGCTGTGGCTCGGGTCGGTCAAGTCCAACATCGGGCACACCCAGGCCGCCTCCGGTGTCGCGGGGATCATCAAGATGGTCCTCGCCCTGCGGGAAGGGCTGCTGCCCCGCACTCTGCACGTCGGCGCACCCAGCCCGCACGTGGACTGGGCCTCCGGCGCGGTGTCCCTGCTGACCGAGGCACGGCCCTGGCCGGAGACCGGCCGGCCCCGCCGCGCCGCGGTGTCCTCGTTCGGCGTCAGCGGCACCAACGCGCACATCGTCATCGAGCAGGCCCCGGCCGAGGCGGCTCCGCAGCCGCCGGACCGGACGCCCCTGCCGCTGCCGGTGGTGCTCTCCGCGCGCACCGGGACGGCCCTGCGCGCGCAGGCCGCCCGGCTGCTGACCCACCTCGGCGACCACCCGGATCTCGAACCGGCCGCGCTGGCGCACTCGCTGCTCACCACCCGCGCCGCGCACCCGCACCGGGCGGTGGTGCTGACCGGTACGCATGCCAGGGGGCTCCAGACCGGGCTGGCCGCCCTCGCCGACGGCACCCCCGACGCCGACGTGGTCACCGGCTTCGCCGCCGACGCCGGGAAACTGGCCTTCCTGTTCCCCGGCCAAGGCTCCCAGCGCCTTGGGGCCGGCCGCGAACTGGCCGCCGGGTTCCCCGCCTACGCCGAGGCGTTCGACGCCGTGTGCGCCGAACTCGACCGGCACCTGCCCCGGCCGCTGCGCGAGGTGCTGTACGCCACCGAGGGCACCCCCGAGGCCGCCCTGCTCGACCGCACCGACTTCACCCAGGCGGCGCTGTTCGCCGTCGAGGTCGCACTGGTCCGGCTCACCGAGAGCTGGGGACTGCGCCCCGACCTGGTGGCCGGCCACTCCGTCGGCGAGATCGTCGCCGCACACATCGCCGGTGCGCTCACCCTCCCCGACGCCGCCAGGCTGGTCACCGCCCGCGGCAGGCTGATGGCGACGGCCACGGCGGGCGGCGCGATGGTCGCCGTCCAGGCCACCGAGGCCGAACTCGCCCCGCTGCTGGCCGAGTACGCCGGGCGGGTGCGGCTGGCCGCCGTCAACGGCCCGAGTGCGGCGGTGGTGTCCGGCGACGTCGACGCGGTCGCCGAGATCGGCGCGCACTGGCGCGAACGAGGCCGCCGTACCCGGCAGTTGCGGGTCACCATGGCCCCGCACTCCCCGCACGTGGACGGCATCCTGGCCGAGTACCGGGAGATCGTCACCGGCATCCCGTTCAGCGCGCCGCGCCTGCCCGTCGTGTCCACGGTGACCGGGGCACCGCTGTCCGAGCGGGAGATCACCGACCCGCAGCACTGGGTGGCCAACGTCCGGGACAGCGTGCGGTTCCTGCCCGCGGTGCGCGCCCTGGGCGAGGCCGGGGCCACCGCGTTCGTCGAGATCGGCCCGGGCGCCGCACTGACCGCGATGGCCCGCGACTGCCTGACCGCGACCGAACCCGACGGCGGCTCCGTCGACGAACCCGACGGCAGGTCCGTCGACGAGCCCGACGCCGGATCCGCCACCGAGCCCGGCGCCGGAACGGTCGTGCTGCCCACCCTGCGTGACGGCCGGGACGAGATCCCGGCCCTGCTGGAGACACTGGCCCGGCTGCATGTGCACGGCATCTCCGCGGACTGGGCGGCGGTCGGCGAAGGCCGCGCCCCGGCGCCGGTTCCGCTGCCCACCTACGCTTTCCAGCACCGCCGGTTCTGGATGACCGGCGAGACGGCCGCCGACGCCGGCGCGGCCGGCCTCGGCAGCGTCGGGCACCCGCTGCTCGGCGCGGCCGTCACACTGGCGGACGGCGCCGGGGTGCTGTTCACCGGCCGACTGTCCACCACCTCCCAGCCCTGGCTGGCCGACCACGTGGTAGCCGGCCGGATCGTGCTGCCCGGCACCGCGTACGTCGAACTCGTCGCCCGCGCCGGGAACGAACTCGGCTGCGACCGGATCACCGAACTCACCCTGGACGCACCGCTGGTGCTGCCCGAGCGGGGCAGCGCCGTACTCCAACTGGTGCTCGGCACCCCCGACGACCAGGGCCGCCGGACGGTGACCCTGTACTCCCGGGCCGAGGCGGGCACCACCGACGAGCCCTGGACCCGGCACGCCACCGGCACCGTCGAACCGGCGGACGACAGCGCGCCACGGTGGGACGAGTGGCCCCCGGCCGAGTCCGAGTGGGACGAGCCCGGCGGGCTGTACGACCTGCTGGCCGACCGTGGCCTCGCCTACGGCCCGGTGTTCCAGGGCCTGCGCCGGGTCCGGCGGCACGGCGAGGAGCTGTACGCCGAGGTCGCCCTGCCCGAACCGGCCGAGGCCGCGGGCTTCGGGGTGCACCCGGCGCTGCTGGACGCCGCGTTGCACGCGCTGGCCACCGACCCGGGGGCGACCACGGCAGCCCTGCCGTTCGCCTGGACCGGCGTGACCGTCCGGCAGCCCGGCGCCGACTCGCTGCGGGTGCGGTTCACCCCGGCCGACGGCGGCTTCGCCATCGCCGCGTACGACGGCCACGGCGTCCCGGTCCTCACCGTGGACAGCCTCGCACTGCGCCCGGTACCCGCCGGACTGACCGCCTCGGACCCCGGGACCGAGGCACTGCACAGGGTCGACTGGACGCCAGTGCCCATCGCCACGGAGGACCCCTCACCGACCGGCCCCAGCACCGGCACCGAGGACCCCGCGCCCGTCCGGCTCGGCGCAGACCTCGACCTCACCGCGGTGACCGACCCCGGAGAGTGGCTGCTCGCCACGCTGCCCGCCACCACGAACGACCCGGCCGGCATCGCCACCGCCACCCACCGCGTCCTGGCCCTGCTGCGTACGTTCCTGACCGAGGAACGCTTCGCCGGCACCACGCTCGCCCTGCGCACCACCGGAGCCGTCGACGGCACCGACCTGGGCGCCGCCGCCGTCTGGGGCCTGGCGCGCTCCGCCCAGTCGGAGAACCCGGGCCGGATCGTGCTCCTCGACAGCGACGACAGCCTGCCCGACCCCGTCGCGCTGGCCACCGGCGAGCCTCAACTCGCCGTCCGGGACGGCGTGGTGCGCGTACCCCGGCTGGTCCGAGCCGACGCCGGCGAGTCCGCCGTATGGGACCCGGAAGGCACGGTGCTGATCACCGGCGGTACCGGCGCCCTCGGCTCGGTACTGGCCCGGCACCTCGCGGCCGAGCACGGCGTACGGCACCTGGTGCTCACCGGCCGCCGTGGCCCCGACGCCCCGGGCGCCGCCGAACTGGTCACCGATCTCGCCGAACTCGGCGCCACCGCCCGGGTGGTGGCCTGCGACGTGGCCGACCGGGACGCGCTGGCCACGCTGCTGGCCGGCATCCCCGACGCGCACCCGCTGACCGCCGTGGTGCACGCCGCCGGGGTGCTGGACGACGGGATGCTCGCCGCACAGACCCCGGAGCGCATCGACCGGGTGCTGCGGCCCAAGGCGGCCGCCGCCCTGCACCTGGACGAGCTGACCCGCGGCCTGGACCTGGCCGCGTTCGTGCTGTTCTCCTCGGCCGCCGGGATCCTGGGCAGCCCCGGGCAGAGCAACTACGCCGCCGCCAACGCGGTCCTGGACGGCCTCGCCGCCCGCCGCCGCGCCGTTGGCCTGCCCGCCGTCTCGCTGGCCTGGGGGCTGTGGGCCGGGGGCATGGGCGACACGGCGGACGGCACCGCCCGGCAGCGCGTCGAACGCCTCGGTGTGGTGCCCCTCGAACCGGCCGAGGGCATGCGGCTGTTCGACGCCGCCGTACCCGGCGAGAGCGCCCTGGCCGTACCGGTCCGGCTGAACCTGGCCGCCCTCCGCGAGCAGGCCCGCACCGTCCCGCCAACCCCGGTACTGCGCGGCCTGGTCCGCGTCCCGGCCCGCCGTGCCGGCGCCACCGGCGCGCTCCGGGCGGCGTTCGCCGGGCTCGACGAGGCCGCCCGCGGCCGGCTGGTGCACGACACCGTACGCGCCGCGGTCGCCGCCACCCTCGGCCACGGCAACGCGGCCGAACTGGCCGACCGGCGCGCCTTCACCGACCTCGGTTTCGACTCGCTGACCTCGGTGGAACTCCGCAACCGGCTGGCCGCCGGCACCGGCCTCGCGCTGCCCGCCACCCTGGCCTTCGACCACCCGAGCATCGCGGCCACCGCCGCGTACCTGCTGCGCAGGCTCACCGCGGCCGCCGCCCCGGCGCCCACCGCGCCCCGCCGCACCGGCCCGGCCGACGAACCGATCGCCATCATCGGCATGGCCTGCCGCTACCCCGGCGGAGTGCGCTCCCCGGAGGACCTGTGGCGACTGGTGACCGCGGACGGCGACGGCATCTCGCCGTTCCCCACCGACCGCGGCTGGAACACCGAACAGCTCTACGACCCCGACCCCGACCGCGCCGGGCACACCTATCTCACCAAGGGCGGATTCCTGCACGACGCGGCCGAGTTCGACGCGGGCCTGTTCGGGATCTCGCCGCGCGAGGCCCTTGCCATGGACCCGCAGCAGCGGCTGCTCCTGGAGACGTCGTGGGAGGCGCTGGAACGCACCGGCATCGACCCGCTGTCCCTGCGGGACACCGATACCGGCGTGTTCGTCGGCGTCATGTACCACGACTACGCCACCCGGCTCCCCAGCACCCCCCAGGATGTCGAGGGCTACCTCGGCGCCGGCACCGCGGGCAGCGTCGCCTCCGGCCGGGTCGCCTACACCTTCGGCCTGCAGGGCCCGGCGGTCACCGTCGACACCGCCTGCTCGTCCTCCCTGGTCACCCTCCACCTCGCGGCGCAGGCGCTGCGGGCGGGGGAGTGCTCGCTGGCGCTGGCCGGCGGCGCCACCGTGATGTCCACCCCCGGCACCTTCATCGAGTTCTCCCGGCAGCGCGGCCTGGCCGCCGACGGCCGGGTGAAGGCCTTCTCCGCCGACGCGGACGGCACCGTATGGTCCGAGGGCGTCGGCCTGCTGGTGGTGGAGCGGCTCTCCGACGCGCGCCGCAACGGCCACCGCGTCCTCGGTGTGCTGCGTGGCTCGTCGGTCAACCAGGACGGCGCCTCCAACGGGCTCACCGCCCCCAACGGCCCCTCCCAGGAACGGGTCATCCGCACCGCGCTCGCCGCCGCCCGGCTGTCCCCCGCGGACGTCGACCTGGTGGAGGCGCACGGCACCGGTACCGCCCTGGGCGACCCGATCGAGGCCCAGGCGCTGCTGGAGACCTACGGCGCCGACCGCGAACAGCCTCTGTGGCTCGGGTCGGTCAAGTCGAACATCGGACACACCCAGGCCGCCGCCGGGGTGGCCGGCGTGATCAAGGTCGTGCAGGCGATGCACCACGGGGTGCTGCCGCGCACCCTGCACCTCGGCGAACCGACCTCGCACGTGGACTGGTCGGCCGGTGCGGTACGGCTGCTCACCGAGGCACGGCCGTGGCCGGAGCGCGAGGGACCGCGGCGGGCGGCGGTGTCCTCGTTCGGGATCAGCGGCACCAACGCCCATGTGATCATCGAGCAGGGCCCGGAGGTCCCGGCCCCGCAGCCGGCGCCCCGACGGCTGGTGCCGGTGCCGCTGTCCGGCAACACCGAGGCCGCACTGCGCGCCCAGGCCGGCCGGCTGCGCACCTGGCTGACCGCCGAACCGACGGCCGGAATCACCGAGTTGGCCGCCGCGCTGACCACGGGGCGCTCCGCGCTGACCCACCGCGCCGTGGTGGTGGCGGCCGACCGCGAGGAACTCCTCACCGGACTGACCGCACTGGCCGCCGGGGACGCCGCACCGCACCTCGCCACCGGAACGGCCGGGACCACCGGCCGCACGGTGTTCGTGTTTCCGGGGCAGGGCGCGCAGTGGGCGGGGATGGCGGTGGAACTGCTGGACTCCTCGCCGGTGTTCGCGGAGCGGATGGCGGAATGCGCCTCGGCGCTTGGTGAGTTCGTGGACTGGTCGTTGCTGGGTGTGCTGCGGGGGGAGGCGGGTCAGCCGTCCCTGGAGCGGGTGGACGTCGTCCAGCCGGTGTCGTTCGCGGTGATGGTGTCCCTTGCCGCGCTGTGGCGGTCCTTCGGCGTCGAACCGGACGCGGTGGTGGGGCATTCGCAGGGGGAGATCGCCGCCGCGTGTGTGGCGGGGGCGCTGTCCCTGCGCGACGCCGCGCTGGTGGTCTGCGTGCGGAGCGGGCTGATCGCCGGAGAACTGGCAGGCCACGGCGGAATGGCCTCCGTGACGCTGCCCGCCGACGAGGTGACCGCCCTGCTGCCGCCGGGTGTGACGGTCGCCGCGGTCAACGGGCCCGCCTCGACGGTGGTCTCCGGCGACCCGGCGGCCCTGGACCGGCTGCTGGCCGATTGCGAGGAGCGGGGCACCCGCGCCCGTCGTATCGCGGTGGACTACGCCTCCCACTCCCCGCAGGTCGAACGCATCGAGGCACGACTGGTCGAGGCGCTCGCGGAGGTGCGGCCGCGGGCGGCCGACGTGCCGATGTTCTCCACGGTCACCGCCGACTGGGCCGACACCGCCACGCTGGACGCGGAGTACTGGTACCGCAACCTCCGCCAGACCGTTCATTTCGAAGCAGCAGTCCGCGCCCTGGCCGAGCAGGGCCACCGAGGCTTCGTCGAGGTCGGCCCGCACCCCGTGCTGACGCCCGGCATCGACCAGACGCTGGACGAGGTGACCGTCGTGGGCTCGCTGCGCCGCGACGAGGGCGGCCTCGAACGGTTCCTGCTCTCCGTCGCCGAGGCGCAGGTCGCCGGGCTCCCGGTGCGGCTGACCGCGGCCTTCGACGGCACCCGGCCCGCCGCACCGGACCTGCCCACCTACGCCTTCCAACGACAGCGCTACTGGCTGGCCGCCCCGGAGCACACCGGCACCGACGCGGCGGACGGCACGTTCTGGGCGGCCGTCGACCCGGGCGACCCCAAGGCCCTGGCCGACCTGCTCGGCGTGCCGGCCGAACCGCTCGCCGAGGTGCTGCCCGCACTGGCCGCCTGGCGCGCCGCCCAGGAGACGACCGCCACCACCGACAGCCGGCGCTACACCGTGGGCTGGCGGCCCGTCGAGGCCACCGACGCGGTGCTGAGCGGCACCTGGCTGGTGCTCGGCCCGGACGTCCCGGCCCTGGCCGAGGACTGCGCCGCCGCGCTCAGCCGCGCCGGGGCCGAGGCCCGGGTGGCCGACCTGGACACCGTCGCGGCCGAGGCCGGTACCGCGTCCGGGGTGGTCTCGCTGCTCGGCCTGCTCGAGGGCCAGCACCCGGACCACCCCGCCGTGCCCGCCGGACTGGCCGCCACCCTCGACCTGGTGCGTGCCCTCGCCGACACCGGCACCGCGCTGTGGCTGGTCACCTCCGGCGCGGTCGCCGCCACCCCGGCCGACCGGCTGCCGCGCCCCGAACAGGCCATGCTCTGGGGCCTGGGCCGCACCCTCGCACTGGAGCAGCCGAAGCTGTTCGGCGGCATCGTCGACCTACCCGAGGAACCGGGCCGGGGACTCGACCGGCTGGCCGCGCTGCTGGCCGGCACCGAGGACCAGGCCGCCGTACGCGACACCGGGCTGCTGGTGCCACGCCTCGCGCACGCCCCGCTGGGCGGGCGCACCCCGGCCCGGCCGTGGCAGCCCACCGGCACCGTGCTGGTCACCGACGGCCTCGGCCCGATGGGGCTGCCGGTGGCCCGCTGGCTGGCCGCCAACGGCGCACAGGCGCTGGTCCTCACCACCGACGACCCGGCCGCCACCGCACCGGACGACCTCGGCGTCCCGGTCAGCGTCAGCACCTGCGACCCGGCCGACGGGACCGCGCTCGCCGAACTGCTCGCCGCCGTCCCCGCGGAGACGCCGCTGACGGCGGTGGTGCACACCGCGGGCACCCTGCGCTCCGGCCCGCTGGCCGGCACGGACCTCGCCGAGGTCGCCGCCACCCTCGACACCAAGGTGCGCGGCGCGGCCAACCTGCACCGGCTCACGGGTGAGTTGGACGCCTTCGTGCTCTTCTCCTCGGTCGCGGCGACCTGGGGCGGCAGCGAACAGGGCGCCTTCGCCGCGGCCAACGCCTACCTCGACGCCCTCGCCCAGCACCGGCAGGCCCGCGGGCTGCCCGCCACCGCCGTCGCCTGGGGCCCGTGGGAGGGCGCCGGGTTCGGTGCGGCGGACGCCGGCACCGAGGCCCGGCGCCGGGAGGAACTGCGCCGCCGAGGCGTGGTGGCCCTGCCCCCGCAGGAGGCGCTCGCCGCGCTGGCCGACGCGGTGCGGCACGCCGACACCACCGTGACCGTCGCCGACGTGGACTGGGCCGGCTTCGCACCCGCGTTCACCGCCGCCCGGCCCAGCCCGCTGCTGGGCGACCTGCCCGAGGTACGGGACGCGCTCACCGCCGTGACCGGTGCCCCGGATGCCGCCGAGTCCCGGCTCGCCGACCGGCTGGGCGCGCTGCCCGAGGCCGACCAGCAGCGCGAACTCGTCGAACTGGTACGCCGGGAGGTCGCCGTCGTCCTCGGGCACGGCGACCCGGACGCGCTGCCCACCGGGCGCCCGTTCACCGACCTCGGCTTCGACTCGCTGGCCGCGGTCAACCTGCGCAACCGGCTCGGCGCGGCCACCGGCGTACGGCTGTCGGCCAGTGCCGTGTTCGACCATCCGACCCCCGCCGGACTCGCCGACCACCTGCGCAAGCAGCTCGTGGCGCCGGCCGCCGCGGCCGTCGGCTCGCTGGACGAGGAACTCGACCGGCTGGCCGGCGTACTGGCCGAGGTGTCCGGCGAGGACGACCGGCGGCGGGCACTGACCCGGCTGCAAGGGCTCGTCGGCCGGCTGACCCCGCGCGCCGACGGCGACCGCGAGTCGGTCACCGAGCAGCTCGGGGCCGCCAGCGACGAAGAGATCTTCCGGTTCATCGACTCGGAGTTGAGCTGATCATGAGTGATGTCGACCGTCTCCGCGACTACCTGCGCAAGGTCACCGTCGACCTGCACGAGACCCGGCAGCGGTTGCGGGACTACGAGCAGCGCGACACCGAGCCGGTGGCCATCGTCGGCATGGCCTGCCGCTTTCCCGGCGGCATCGCCTCGCCCGAGGACCTGTGGGAGGTGGTGGCCGCCGGGCGGGACGTGATGTCGGCCTTCCCCCCCAACCGGGGCTGGCCCCTGGACCGCCTCTTCGACCCCGACCCGGACCGGCCCGGCACCACCTACGTCAAGGAGGGCGGGTTCCTGTACGACGTGGCCGACTTCGACGCCACGTTCTTCGGGATCTCGCCGCGCGAGGCCCTCGCCATGGACCCGCAGCAGCGGCTGCTCCTGGAGACGTCCTGGGAGGCGCTGGAACGGGCCGGCATCGACCCCCTGTCGCTACGCGGCAGCCGGACGGGCGTGTTCGTCGGCAGCGGCGCCCAGGACTACGGGATGCTCGCCGCGCAGGCCGCCGAGGACCTGGAGGGCTACCTGCTCACCGGCAACGCGATCAGCGTGCTCTCCGGGCGGCTGTCGTACACCCTCGGTCTGGAGGGGCCCGCGCTCTCCGTGGACACCGCCTGCTCCGCCTCGCTGGTCGCCCTGCACCTGGCCCGCCAGTCGCTGGCCCGCGGCGAGTGCTCGCTGGCGCTGGCCGGTGGCGCGTCGGTGCTGTCCACCCCGGCCGGGTTCGTGGAACTGTCCCGGCAGCGCGGCCTGGCCCCGGACGGCCGCGCCAAGGCGTTCGCCGAGGCCGCCGACGGCACGGCCTGGGCCGAGGGCGCCGGGATCCTGGTGGTGGAGCGGCTCTCCGACGCGCGCCGCAACGGCCACCGCGTGCTCGCCGTGGTGCGCGGCTCGGCGGTCAACCAGGACGGCGCCTCCAACGGGCTGACCGCGCCCAACGGGCCCTCCCAGGAGCGGGTCATCCGCGCCGCGCTTGCCGACGCGGGCCTGGCCGCCGCCGACATCGACGCCGTCGAGGCGCACGGCACCGGGACCGCGCTGGGCGACCCCATCGAGGCCAACGCGCTGCTCGCCACCTACGGCCGGAACCGGCCCGCCGACCGCCCGCTGTGGCTGGGCTCGCTCAAGTCCAACCTGGGCCACGCCGGCGCGGCCGCCGGGGTCGGCGGCATCATCAAGACGGTGATGGCGCTGCGCGGCGACCGGCTGCCCCGCACCCTGCACGTGGACGCGCCCACCTCCGAGGCGGACTTCGCCTCCGGCGCGGTGGCGCTGCTCACCGAGGAGCAGCCCTGGCCGGAGACCGGTCGCCCGCGCCGGGCCGGCGTCTCGGCGTTCGGCATCAGCGGCACCAACGCACACGTACTGCTGGAACAGGCCGATGAGTTCGAGGCACCGGAGCCGGGAACGGCCATGGCGGCCGAGGCGATCGGCATGCTCACGCCGGTGCCCCTGGTGGTCTCCGCCCGCACCCGCGAGGCCCTGCACGCCCAGGCCGAACGCCTGCTGCCCCTGGTACGGAGCGGCACCCCGCTGCCCGACCTCGCGGCGGCCCTGCTGCATTCCCGCGCCGCCCTCGAACACCGTGCCGTGGTCGTCGCCGCCGACGCGGACACCGCCGCCGAGGGCCTGTCCGCCCTCGCCGCCGGTCGGCCACACGACACCGTGGTCAGTGCCACCGCCGCACCGGACGACCGGGTGGTGTTCGTGTTCCCCGGCCAGGGCTCGCAGTGGGCCGGCATGGCCGCCGAACTCCTCGACTGCGCCCCGGTGTTCGCCGCGCACCTCGCCGAGTGCGACACCGCGGCCCGCGCCTTCGTGGACTGGTCCCTCACCGACGTGCTGCGCGGGGCGCCCGGCGCGCCCGACATGGAGCGCATCGAGATCCTGCAACCCGTGCTGTTCGCGGTGATGGTGTCGCTGGCCGAACTGTGGCGCTCCTACGGCCTCACCCCGGCGGCGGTGGTCGGCAGCAGCCAGGGCGAGATAGCCGCCGCCTACACGGCCGGGGCGCTGTCCCTGCACGACGCGCTGAAGATCGTGGTGCTGCGCAGCCAGTTGTTCGCCGACGAACTGCGCGGCAACGGCGCGGTGGTGTCGGTGGCCGCGCCCGAGGAGCAGGTCCGCGCCCGGCTGGTAGCGCAGGGCGACGCACTGCACATCGGCGGGGTCAACGGCCCGAACGCGGTCACCGTCGTCGGCGAGCCGGCCGGCCTCGACCGGTTCGTCGCCGAGGCCACCGCCGACGGGCTGCGCGCCCGCCTGGTCGCCTCCACCGTCGCCTCGCACTGTGACCAGGTGGACCCGCTGCACGACCGCATCGTGGACATGTTCGCGGACGTCCGGCCCACCGCCACCGAGGTGCCGTTCTGCTCCACCGTCACGGGCGCCTTCACCGACACCGGCACCCTGGGCGCGGAGTACTGGTTCGACAACGCCCGCCGGCCGGTGGCCTTCGATCCCGCCGTGCGCACCCTGCTGGCCGCCGGATTCCGGCACTTCGTCGAGGTCAGTCCACACCCGGTACTGGTCACCGCCGTGCAGGAGATCGCCGAGGACGCCGGGGCCGATGCCGCCGCGGTCGGTTCGCTGCGCCGCGACCAGGGCGGCCTGGACCGCTTCCTGCGCTCGGCGGCCGACGCCCACACCCGCGGCGCCCCGGTCGACCTCGGCGCCGCCCTGGCCGGCCGGGACACCGCCTGGGTGGACCTGCCCACCTACCCCTTCCAGCGGCAGCGCTACTGGCCGGAGCCCGGCCCCACCGCCGCCACGGCCACCTCCGATCCGATGGAGTCCGGCTTCTGGGAAGCGGTCGAGAGCGCCGACCTGGCCGGCCTCAGCGACGCCCTGGAACTGGACCCCGCACCGCTGGCCGCCGTACTGCCCGCGCTGTCGGCATGGCGGCGGCAGCGGCGTGAACAGTCCGTCGTGGACTCCTGGCGCCACACCCTGGACTGGTGGCCGGTGCCCGATCCCGCGAGCGCCCGGCTCTCCGGGGACTGGCTGGTCGCCGTACCCCCGGGGCACACCGGTCCGGAACCCGACGCGCTGGCCCGGCACGGCGCCCGGGTGATCCGGGTCGAGGTCACCGCCGGTCCGCCGGACCCGGAAGCCCTGCGCACCGCACTGGCCGGCGCGCAACCCGCCGGGGTGCTCGCCCTGTTGGCCTGGCCGGCCGCCGTGTCCCTGGTCCGCGCCCTCGTGGAAGCGGGCGTGACGGCCCCGCTGTGGTTCACCACCACGGAAGCGGTGGCCCTGGACGCGAAGCCGGACGGCGACCCGGACCGGGCAGGGCTGTGGGGCCTGGCCCCCACCGTCTCCCTGGAACACCCCACCCTCACCGGCGGCATCGTCGACCTGCCCGCCCAGGCCGACGAACGGGCGCTGACCCGCTGGTGCGCGGCGCTGTCCGGGCGGACCGGCGAGGAACAACTGGCCGTCCGCCCGGCCGGGTTGTTCGCCCGCCGCCTGGTCCGCAGCCCGCTGACCGCCCCGACCGGCGCCGGCTGGCGGCCCACCGGCACCACCCTGGTCACCGGCGCGGAAACCGCCGTCGGCGCGGCCACGGCCCGCTGGCTGGCCGCCGCGGGCGCCCCCGCGCTGCTGCTGACCACCGCCCCGGAGGCCACCGTGGCCGCGGACGTCGTCACCGACCTGCGCGACCTCGGCACCGAAGTGCACACAGCCGCCTGCGACCTGACAGATCGTCAGGCAGTCGCGGAACTGCTCGCCGGGCATCCGGTCACCGCCGTGCTGCACACCGCCGTACCGCTGACCGAGACGCCGCTGACCGCCCTGGACGGCACCGCGGCACCCAACCCCGGGGTCACCGCCGCCCGGCATCTGCACGACCTCACCCGCGACACCCCGCTCACCGCGTTCGTGCTGTTCTCCTCCGTCTCCGGCACCTTCGGCGGCGTCGGCCAGGCCGGCTACGCCGCGGCCGCCGCCGCACTGGACGCGCTGGCCGAACACCGCGCCGCCGCCGGACTGCCCGCCCTCTCGGTGGCCTGGGCACCCTGGGACGACCCGGCCGACACCACCGGCGTGGCGGCCACCCGCCGGGAACGGCTGGCCGGACGGGGCATCGCGGTCCTCGACGAGCACCGTGCCCTGGCCGCGCTCGGCGCCGCGCTCACCGCCGGGGACACCCGGCTGCTGCTCGCCGACGTGGACTGGCCGCGGTTCCGGGCCGCGTACACCGTCACCGGACCGCGCCCGCTCATCGCCGACTTCACCCCTGACCGCGGCCGCCGCGAGCCCACCGGCCCGGACACCCCGGACGCCGGCCGGCTGGCCGCCCTGCCCGCCGCCGAGCGGTACGGCGCGCTGCTGGCCGCGATCACCGGGCAGGCCGCGGCCGTCCTGGGCTTCGCCGACGGCTCCGCGATCGACCCGGGCCGCCGCTTCCTCGAACACGGCTTTGACTCGCTGACCACCCTGGAGCTGCGCAACCGGCTGTCGGCGGCCACCGGGTTACGGCTGACCGCGGCCACCCTTTTCGAGCACGACACCCCCGAGGCGCTCGCCCGGCACCTGCGGGGCGAACTCCGCCCGGACCCGGCCGCCACCCCCGAGGCCGGGATGTTCACCGGCCTGTACCGCGAGGCGACCGAGGCCGGGAAGACCGGCGAGTTCATCGAACTGCTCGGGGCCGCCGCCACCTTGCGTCCCACCTTCGGCTCCGCCGACGAAGCCGGACCGCTGCCCGGACCGGTGGAGCTGACCGCCCACGACGAGGGCCCGCTCCTGATCTGTCTGCCCACCGTGCTGGCCACGTCCGGCCCGCACCAGTACGCCCGGTTCGCCGCCGGACTGCGCGGCCGGCGCGCGGTCTCGGCCCTCGCCCTGCCCGGCTACCTCGACGGCGAACCGCTGCCCGCCGACCGGCCCGCCGCCATCGCGGCCACCACCCGGCAGGTGGAGGTGGCGGCGGGGGAGCGGCCGGTGGTGCTGGTCGGCTACTCCTCCGGCGGCCTGCTGGCCGACGGCGTCGCCGCCGAACTGGCCGCACGGGGCCGGCCGGCCGCCGGGCTGGTCCTCGTCGACACCTTCGTCTTCGGACCCGAACTCCCCACCGACGGCGCCGCCCTGTTCGAGCAGATGCTCGCGAGGCTGGC
Source organism: Streptomyces sp. NPDC051105 (assembly GCF_040682795.1). NCBI lineage: Bacteria > Bacillati > Actinomycetota > Actinomycetes > Kitasatosporales > Streptomycetaceae > Streptomyces > Streptomyces sp. NPDC051105. The sequence goes on from NZ_JBFBBR010000012.1 coordinate 86,844, forward strand.
CGACAACGGCGCGGTCACCGACGCCCGGCTCACCGCCATGGGCGGCTATCTCCGGCTGCTCACCGACTGGGAACCCGCCGACTCGACCACGCCGGTCCTGGTGGCCCGCGCCACCGAGCCGCTCACCGGGTTCGACCGCCCGCCCGCCTCCTGGGCCTACCCGCACGACGTGGTGGAGCTGGCCGGCGACCACTTCACCGTCCTCGAAGAGCATGCCGACCGTACTGCCCAGGCGGTGCACGAGTGGCTGGAGAAACAGTGACACAACGACGTACCACCGTTCTGGTCGTCGGCGCGGGCCCGTGCGGCCTGGCCATGGCCGCACAGCTCAGCCGGCTCGGCGTGGCGGTCACCGTGGTCGACGCGGCCGACCACCCGCACACCGGCTCCCGGGCGATCCTGCTGTGGCCGCCGGTACGCGAAGTGCTCGGCGAACTGGGGCTCGCCGAGCGGGCCGCCCGCGACAGCGTCCAGCCCGCCGCGCTCCACTACCACCTGGGCTCCGGCGGCAGCGTGCGCGTGCCGCTCAGCGAGGCCAACGCCCCGCTGATACTGCCCCAGGAGCACACCGGCCGGCTGCTCGCCCAGGCTCTGGCCGACCGGGGCGTCGACGTCGAGTGGGGCACCCGGGTCACCAAGGTCGCCCCGGACGCTCACACGGTCACCGTCACCGCGAGCCGTACGGACGGTTCCACCACCGAGATCGAGGCCGACTGGGTGGTGGGCGCGGACGGCCTGCACAGCCAGGTCCGCGCCCAGCTGGGCATCGACTTCTCCGGCGCCCGGTTCCCGGCCACCTTCCTACTCGCCGAGGGACGCATCGCCGGCGAGCACGGCACCGGCGGGATCAGCACCGAGGAGATCCACTACTTCCTCGCCGACACCGGGGTCGCGCTGATCGCCCCGCTGCCCGGCGGCGAGTTCCGTATCTCCGGCGCCGTCCCGGACGGCACCGAGGCCACCGCCCAGCAGGCCCAGGCGCTGCTGGACGAACGCGGCCCCGGCGGGCTCCGCTTCACCGAGGTGCGCACCGTGACCCTGTTCGCCAGCGACGAGCGGGTGGCCGGCGCGCTGCGCTCCGGCCGCTGCTTCCTCGTCGGCGACGCCGCCCACGTGCACAGCCCGATCGGCGGCCAGGGCCTCAACCTCGGCATCCCCGACACCCGCAACCTGGCCTGGAAGCTCGCCGGCGTGGTGCACGGCCGACTCCACGAGTCGATCCTGGACACCTACGACCCCGAGCGCCGCGCCGCGATCGAGCAGACCCTCCAGGCCACCGGCCGGATGGCCCGGCAAGCCGTGGTCGGCCCGCTCGCCCGTCAGATCCGTAACCTCACCTGGCGGTTGCTCGACGCCACCGGTGTACTGGCCCGCGGCTACGCCCCGATGCTGGCCGGCTGGCGCAGCCACTACCCCGACGTGCTCTTCGGCGGCACGGAACGCGCCCGGCCGCGCCCCGGCACCCGGGACCCCCGGTGGATCCCCAAGGCGTCCGACGAACTGGCCGGCCGGTTCCAGCTGATCACCTACGGCGGCAAGGACACCCGACTGGCCTCCGAGGCCGCGGAGTTGACCGACCGGCTGCCCGAACTGGTCGCGCACTTCCCGCTGGACGGCCCCACCGAGAAGTACGTGCTGCTGCGCCCGGACGGCTATGTGGCCGCCGCGGGCCCCGCCGACCGGTTCCCCGGGGCCGCCGCGAGGCTCGCCGCACTGGTCCCCACCCCGTCGTCCCCGGCCGCGACCACCCCGTGACGGCCGAGCACCCCACGAGCCGAGCACCCCACGATGAGAGGACACGACATGCCCAACCCCGACGGCGCGCCGGCCACCGGCTGTCCCGTGCACGCCGACGCCACGGCGGGCCCTCGCCCCTGGGCGCCCGGGCTGCCCGAACCCGGCCCGGTGGAGCAGCTGTTGCTGCCCGACGGCAACCCGGTCTGGATGATCACCCGGTACGACGACGCGCTCGCCGCACTCAACAACCGCAAGCTCAGCAAGCACTTCGACAACGCGCTGCCCGAACTGTGGCCCTCCGTGGGCTACGACGGCCGTAAGTCCATCCTCAACCAGCACATGAACCTCGCCGACCCGCCCGAGCACACCCGGCTGCGCAGACTGGTCTCCAAGGCGTTCACGCCGCGCCGGGTCGCCGACCTCGGCGAGCGGATCCAGCAGATCACCGACGAACTGCTCGACGCGGTCGCCGAGGCCGGCACCGCCGACCTGAAGGCCTCGTTCATCTCGCCGCTGATCTCCACGGTGCTCTACGAGATGCTGGGCGTGCCGCTCGCCGACGTCGAGGAGTTCGAGCGCAACACCTACATCTTCGTCGGCCTCGGCAACTCCTCAAGCCCCGAGGAGGTCGTCGCCTCGGTCGGCTGGTTCGAGGAGTACCTGACCAAGCTGACCGCGCAGCGCCGTGCCGACCCCGGCCCGGACCTCATCTCCGGTCTGGTGCAGGCCAACGAGGACGGCGACGCCCTCGCCGACCTGGAGATCCGTTCCACCGTCATGCTGCTGCTCCTGGCCGGTGCCGAGACCACCATCAACCTGCTCTCCAACGGCATCCTCGCGCTGCTGCGCAACCCGGAGCAGCTGGCCGAGCTCAAGGACGACCCCGAGCGGCTCGCCCCGGCCATCGAGGAACTGCTGCGGCTGACCAGCCCGGTGTTCACCGTGGTGTACCGCTTCGCCACGGAGGACATGGAGCTGGGCGGGGCGCAGGTCAAGGCGGGCGAGCACGTGATGATCTCACTGGCCGCGGCCAACCACGACCCGGGCCAGTTCAGCGACCCGGAGACGCTGGACATCCACCGTGACGCCTCCAAGCACCTGGCGCTCGGTCACGGCACCCACTTCTGCATCGGCGCCCCCCTGGCCAGGCTCAAGGCCCGGATCGCGCTGCGCACCCTGTTCGACCGGTTCGACGACCTCCGACTCGCCGTCCCCGACGAGAAGCTGACCTGGACGCCCAGCCTGGTGGCCAACAGCCTGGACCACCTGCCGGTGACGTTCACCGCGGCCACCCCGGCCGCCACGGGCTGACCTCTCCCGCGTATCCCCCCTCTCCATACCGAGACTCTCTTCCGCGCGGTGACTGCCGTCCCCGCGCGGGGTTGGGAACGACAGCGATGACCGAGGCACCGATGCTGGACCCGGGCTTCATAGCCCAGCTGCTGCCCTTCGACCCCTTCGACCCGGCCTTCCTGGCCGACCCCTACCCGATCTACGCGCAGATCCGGGAGAAGGGCCCGGTGACCCGCACCCCGCTGGGGCTGTGGGCGGTGACCGGGCACGAGGCCTGCTCGGCCGTACTGCGCGACCAGCGCTTCGGGTGGGGCGACGGCGCCACCGTCGCCGACCACTTCCGCACCGAGGCCGACGGCACGGTGGTGCGGCCGTTCATCTTCTCCGACCCGCCGGAGCACACCCGGATCCGCGCCCTGGTCGGCAAGGCGTTCGCGGCCCGTCAGGTGGACCGGATGCGGACCACCGCCGAGCAGGTCGTGCGCGAGCTGATCGAGACCGCGCGCGCCGAGGCCGGCGACGGTCCGATCGACCTGATGAGCGCGGTGGCGCACCCGCTGCCGGGCCGGATGCAGAACGCGCTCCTGGACGTCCCGGCCGAGCACGCCGCCCGTTTCGACGAGCTGTCCGGGGACATCGCCCGCGGCCTGGACCCGAGCTTCCTGCTCGCGCCCGAGGAGATCGCCAAACGCGACAACGCCCGCGCGGAGCTGTACCGGTACATCGGCGAACTGGCCGAGGAGCGCCGGGCGAAGCCGGGCACCGACCTCATCAGCGAGCTGGTCGCCGTCGAGGAGGGCGGCGACACGCTGACCCCCGAGGAGCTTGAGGTCACCTGCACCCTGCTGCTCTCCGCGGGGTACGCCACCACCGTGAACCTGATCGGCAACGGCATGTTCGCGCTGCTGGGCCGCCCCGACCAGCGGGACTGGCTGCGCGCCCACCCCGGCCAGGTGCCCGCCGCGGTCGAGGAGATGCTGCGCTTCGACACGCCGGTGCAGATGATCTCCCGGGTCGCCCTGGCCGAGGCCGAGATCGCCGGGCACACCATCCAGCCGGGCGAGCAGGTCATGCTGATGATCGGCGCGGCCAGCCACGACCCGGACGTCTACGACGACCCCGACGAGCTGAGGCTGGACCGGCCGGCCGGCCGCAACCTGGGTTTCGGCCTCGGCATCCACTTCTGCGTCGGCGCGCCACTGGCCCGGCTCACCGCACAGGCCGCGGTGTCCGCCCTGGCCGCGCTGGACCTGGAGCCGGTCACCGAGAGCCCGGCCCGGGTGCCCAACATCATCATGCGCGGCCTGGCCGAACTGCCCGTCCGGGTCACCGGCTGACCCGCAGGACACCGGGCGGATGCCCACCGGAGCCCTCCGGTGGGCACGCACCGCATCCCCCACGGCGTCCCGCACCCGACCACACGGCCACGGCCTCACCGCACCCGACCACACGGCCACGGCCTCACCGCACCCGACCACACGGCCACGGCCTCACCGCACCCGACCACACGGCCACGGCCCCACCGCACACGGAGAGTACGGGGATGACCGACACCCTGACCGCACCAGAACTCTGGATCCGCCGCTACCGGCCGGCGCCCCTGCACACCGACCTGTCGCTGGTCTGCTTCCCGCACGCGGGCGGCTCCGCCAGCTACTTCCGGCCGCTCGCCGACGCGCTGGCCCCCGTCGCCGACGTCCTGTCCGTGCAGTACCCGGGCCGCCAGGACCGGCGTGCCGAACCGCCCCGCACGGCGATCTCGCAACTGGCCGACGAGATCCTCACCGTGTTGGAGTCCCTGCCGCGCCGCCGGCTGGTGCTGTTCGGGCACAGCATGGGCGCCTGCGTGGCGTTCGAGGTGGCCCGCCGGATCGAGCGGGACTCCTCGCTCGACCTGCTCGGGCTGGTCGCCTCCGGCCGCACCGCCCCGCCCAAGGTGCGCGACCGCGGGGTCCGTTCGATGGACGACGCAGGTGTCGTCGCCGAGATCCGCCGGCTGAACGGCACCGACGAGCGGCTGCTCCTCGACGACGACGTCATCGAGATGATCATGCCGGCCATCCGCGGTGACTACACGGCGGTGGAGTCCTACCGGTACCTGCCGGGCCCGCCGCTGCGCTGCCCGATCAGTGTGCTCGTCGGCGACGACGACCCGCAGGTCTCCCTCACCGAGGCCGAGGAGTGGCGCGCCCACACCGCCGGCGCCTTCACCCTGCGCGCCTTCCCCGGCGGCCACTTCTACCTGGCCGAACAGCAGGCCGGAGTGGTCCGGGCGCTGACCGAGGACCTGGCGGCCTTCCGCCGCGGCCCGGGACGCGACGCCTGACCGAACCGTCCCCTAGTACGTCCCCCAGACCGAAGGAAGCCTGTGGTGATGACCGACCTGGCCGCCGCGATCGAGTCACCCGACGCGCAGACACGTGACTTCGCGTCCCTTCCGGTACCGGAGTCCTACCGGGCCACCGTGCTGCGCAAGGACGAACAGCACATGTTCGACGGGGTTCCGGTCGGCGACCGCGAACCCGCCAAGGCCCTGCACCTCAGTGACGTACCGACCCCGGAGCCCGGCCCCGGCGAGGCCCTGATCGCCGTCATGGCGAGCTCCGTCAACTACAACACGGTGTGGAGCGCGCTGTTCTCGCCCGTGCCGACCTTCGCCTTCCTCGAACGCTACGCCCGCACCGGCGGCCCGGCCGCCCGGCACGACCTGCCCTACCACGTGATCGGCTCCGACCTGTCCGGTGTGGTCCTGCGCACCGGGCCCGGGGTGCGCCGCTGGCAGCCCGGTGACCGGGTGGTCGCGCACTGCCTGTCCGTCGAGCTGGAGGACGCGGCCGGCCATGACGACACCATGCTCGACCCGGAGCAGCGGATCTGGGGCTTCGAGACCAACTACGGCGGGCTGGCCGAGCTGGCGCTGGTGAAGGCCAACCAGCTGATGCCCAAGGCCGGGCACCTGACCTGGGAGGAGGCCGCGGCCCCCGGCCTGGTCAACTCCACCGCCTACCGTCAGCTCGTCTCGCGCAACGGCGCCGCCATGAAGGTCGGCGACACCGTGCTGATCTGGGGCGCGGGCGGTGGTCTCGGCTCGTACGCCACCCAGTACGCGCTGGCGGGCGGCTCGATACCGATCTGCGTGGTGTCCAGCGAGCAGAAGGCGGAGATCTGCCGCGCCATGGGCGTCGAGGCGATCATCGACCGAGGCGCGGAGAACTACCGGTTCTGGCGGGACGAGGAGACCCAGGACCAGCGGGAGTGGAAGCGGTTCGGCAAGCGCATCCGCGAACTGACCGGCGGCGACGACGTGGACATCGTCTTCGAGCACCCGGGCCGGGAGACCTTCGGCGCCTCCGTCTACGTGGCCCGCAGGGGCGGCACGATCGTCACCTGCGCCTCCACCTCCGGCTACCGGCACGAGTTCGACAACCGCTACCTCTGGATGCACCTCAAGCGGATCATCGGTTCCCACTTCGCCAACTACCGCGAGGCCTGGGAGGCCAACCGGCTCGTCGTCAAGGGCCGTATCCACCCCACCCTCTCGCGTAGCTACCCGCTCGCCGAGACGGGCCGGGCCGTCACCGACGTCCACCGCAACCACCACCACGGCAAGGTCGGCGTGCTGTGCCTGGCCCCGCGGGAGGGACTCGGCGTCACCGACCCCGAACTGCGGGCACGGCACGAGCCGGCCATCAACCGCTTCCGCACGGTGTGAACGCGGGCCGGCAGGCCCGAGGTTCCCGCCGGCACGGCACCCACCGATGTTTGGTCTGCACCATTGACATGTACGCCGACCAGGGCCTTCAATGCGGCACGTCTACGTATGTCTTCCGACGTTCACGTATGAGGAAGGTCCTGGCATGAACACCCCCCACCCGGACATGGCCTGGCCCCGCACCCTGTTAAGACTCCTCGCTCTGCTCGCCGTGGTGCTCGGCGTCCAGGCCGCACCCGCGGCCACCGCCCGGGCCGCCGCGCCCGTGAATGTGATCGCCTTCTACGACGGCACCTACGACGCGGCGCACATCAGCTTCGACCACGAGGCCAACACCTGGTTCCCGCAGGCCGGCGCCCAGAACGGCTTCACCTACACGGCGACGACGGACTGGAGCCGGCTCAACTCCGCGACGCTCGCCAACTACCAGGTGGTGATGTTCCTCGACAACTACCCGCACACCGCGTCGCAGCAGTCCGCCTTCCAGACCTACATGGCGGGCGGCGGCGGATTCATCGGCTTCCACGTCTCGGCGTACAACGACAACACCAGTGACTGGCCCTGGTACCACAACACGTTCCTCGGCACCGGCACCTTCAAGAGCAACAGCTGGGGTCCGACCGCGGAGACCCTTCAGATCGACGACCCCACCCACCCCGCGACCGCGAACCTCCCGGCCACCATCACGTCCTCGGTCAGCGAGTGGTACAGCTGGCAGAACGACCTGCGGCAGAACCCTGCCATCGACATCCTCGCCTCGATGGCCCCGTCCACCTTCCCGATCGGCACCGACCCCAACCAGACCTGGTACAGCGGCTATTACCCGATCGTCTGGTCCAACCGCAACTACAAGATGGTCTACAACAACTTCGGCCACAACGCGATGGACTACGCGACCAACACCACCCTGTCGTCGACGTTCGGGAGCGCCCAGCAGAACCAGCTCCTGCTCCAGGAGATCAAGTGGGCGTCCGGCCAGTCCGGTCCGGTCACCCCGCCCGCCAACACCACCGGTCCGATCCACGGCTACGGCGGCAAGTGCGTGGACGTGGCAGGCGCCGCCACCGCCAACGGCACCGCCGTCCAGCTCTACGACTGCAACGGCACCAGCGCGCAGAACTGGACGGTCTCCACGGCCGGGACCCTCAGCTCGCTCGGCAAGTGCATGGACGTGACCGGGGCCTCCACCGCCAACGGCGCCAAGGTGCAGCTCTACGACTGCAACGGCACCGGATCACAGGTCTGGCAGCCCGGCGCGAACGGCTCCCTGGTCAACCCGCAGTCGGGCAAGTGCCTCGACGCGACCGGTCCCAGCTCGGCCAACGGCACCCGGCTGCAGATCTGGTCATGCTCGAGTTCCGCCAACCAGAGCTGGACGCTGCCGTCCTGAGCCGACCCTCCGTAAAGGCCGGCGTGCCCCAGCCGCGGCATGCCGGCACCGGGGGTCAGAACAGTGTGCGCACGGGCGCTCCGGCGCTCCAGGCCGCGATGTCCTCGACCGCGTCCCGGTAGAAGACCTCGTACAGATCCCGGCTGACGTACCCGATGTGGGGGGTGACCACGGCGTTCGGCAGGGTGCGCAGCGGATGGCCGGCGGGCAGGGGTTCCCGGTCGAAGACGTCCAGTGCCGCCGACCTGATCCTCTTCCCGGTCAACGCGCCGATCAGCGCCGCCTCGTCCACCAGGGGCCCGCGCGAGGTGTTCACCAGGATCGCCGTCGATTTCATGAGGCCCAGTTCGCGCTCGCCGACCAGGCCCCGGGTACGGTCGCTGAGTACGAGATGAATGCTCAGCACATCGGAGCGGGCGAAGAGTTCGTCCCGCGAGACGTACTCCGCTCCCTTCGCCTGCGCGTCCGCGGGCGTCAGATTCTGGCTCCAGGCGATGGTCCGCATACCGAAGGCGCGCCCGATCTCCGCCACCGCGGTCCCGAGCCGGCCGAGACCCAGCACCCCGAGAGTGGCACCCCTGAGGCTCGTCCCCAGACCCTCCTGCCAGCCGCCCCGGCGTACGGAGTCCACCTGCTGCGGGACCATGCGGGCCGCGGAGAGGATGAGCGCCCAGGTGAGTTCGACCGTCGGGTACCCGAAATAGCCCGTGCCGCAGACGGTGATCCCCGCACGGCGAGCGGCTTCCAGATCGATCGCCGCGTTGACCGGTCCGGTGGTCACGAGCAGTTTCAGCCGGGGCAACCTGACCAGGGTCGAGGACGGGAAACGCGTCCGCTCCCGCATGGCGACCACCACCTCGTACTCGGCGAGGGCCGCCACGACCGCCTCCTCGTCCGCGAAGGCCTCCCTGAAGACGTGCACGTCGGCCTGGAGCGAGTCCCAGTCGGCCAGGCCCAGGGCCACGTCTTGGTAGTCGTCCAGGATCGCGATCCTCATGCGCATTCCTCTCGCTCTCGGCAGCCGGGCCGACATACAGATGGGTGAGGCGTGTACCGAACGAGGGTACGGGGGTGGAACCGCCGGGGCTCCTGTGGCACGTGGGCTCCATGACCGAAATGGTCGTCAGCAACGTGTGGTTTCTGTGCCCACACCTCGAAAAGACCGGTCAAGCGCGATGTTCCTCACAGGAAAAAGCGGCTCCAGGGCGGCCGTCTCCAGCAGTTTTGCGGTGGTAGCCTCAAATGAGTGAGCAATCGACTCCTCGTCAAGGCGCCGGCCGGCACAACTTCCGCGATGCCTCGGAGGATTTTCCCGAGAACTTGCTCGTCGTATTCGAGGGAGTTTCCGGTCCGGGTAAGTCGAGCCGGGCGTCCGACACCGTATTCACGGAAGGCCGGCCGAGGTATATGGAATCGCTGTCCGCGTGCGCACGGCAATTCCTCGGACAGCTCGACGAGTCCACCACCGGTCCGTACTCCGTCGACGCGGAACGTCTGCCGACGGCCCCGCATCGACTGGTCGAGGGCGGGAACACGGTCATCGTCGCGTACCACCCCGACGCCGTCACGACGGCCGGCCGGCTGATCGGCATGGGCCCGGAGGGGGGGCGCCAGGGCGGACAGGCGATCGCCGCGGGCACCCCGGAACAGATCGCGGCCCACCCGGGATCGCACACCGGCGGGCATCTCGGTGCGCTGCTGGAGGAGACGCTATGAGCCTCGCCCACATGGAAGCCGCGACGGCGCAGGCGCTGTCCCCGTTCGACGACGAGACCGACGGTCCTGAACCGCGGCTCCCGGCGGAGGGCGGCAGCACCGACCCCGTGAAGGACTACCTGCGCCTCATCGCCCGGGTGAAGCTGCTCACCGCGGAGCAGGAGGTCGACCTCGCCCGGCGCGTCGAGGCCGGCCTGTACGCGCAGCGGCTGCTGACGGAGGGCGAGAACCGGCATCCCCGGGAGGAGCTGGTCCTGCTCGCCGAGGACGGCCTCCGGGCGAAGGCCCACCTCACCGAGGCCAACCTCCGCCTGGTCGTCTCCGTGGCCAAGCGCTTCACCGGCCGGGGCCTGGACTTCCTGGACCTCGTCCAGGAAGGAAACTCCGGTCTCATCCGGGCGGTGGAGAAGTTCGACTACGCCAAGGGCTTCAAGTTCTCCACGTACGCGACCTGGTGGATCAAACAGGCGGTCACCCGCGCCCTGGCCGACCAGAGCCGCACCATACGGATCCCGGTCCACACCGTGGAGCTCATCAACCGGGTTGCCCGGGCGCGCAGGGAACTGATGCTGGACAGGGGCGTGCTGCCCACCCCGCAGGAGGTCGCCGTGAAGGCCGAGATCCCGGTCGCACGGCTCGTCGAACTCGACGCCTACACCAGGGAACCCGTCTCCCTGCACGCCGCGCTCAACGAGGAGGGCGACGGCGAGTTCGGCGACCTCATCGAGGACACCGACACGCCCGCTCCCTGGGAGGCCGTCACCCACCATCTCCTCCAGGACACCATCCGCCGCCTGCTCAGCGGCATGACCGCCCGCGAGGCCGGCATCATCGCGCTGCGCTACGGACTCACCGACGGCCGCGCCCACACCCTGGAGGAGATCGGCGTCGTCTACGGCGTGACCCGCGAACGCATTCGGCAGATCGAGGCCAAGACGATGAGCAAGCTCCGTCACCCGTCCCGCTCCCAGGTGCTGCGGGACTACCTCGACGACACCTGACCCGACCGGCCGCGCCTCCGTCCCCGGCCTCCTCCACCACGGCACCCGGCCGGGGCGCGGGCAGGCCGGCGCTCCAGGTGGTCGACTCCACCGCAAAGCGGGGGACCTTGAACGGCCGGGGACTCGACGGGAAGTGGGGCACGGTCGGCCGGGGAGAAGGCGACCCATGGGCGGTCGGCCGCGTACGGCGACCGCTACAGACCGCGCCACACGTTGTCGAAGGCCGCGTTCTCGATCTCCCGCCGCTGCCGGACGGCCGCCAGCTCCGTCACGGCGCCGTCCACCGCGGCCACCACCGTCACGGTCGCGTCGGAGACGGTACTCGCGAGGTCCTTGGGGGTCTCGTCCTGGATGCCCACCGCGGCCGCGAAGGCGGCGAGCACTGGCTCACCCGACGTCCAGCGCTCGCGCGCCCGGGCATGCTCGGGCGAGTCGGCCGGCGCCGTCCGCCCGGTCGGCAGCGGCAGCCACCGTCGCCGCTGCCGGGTGACCGTGCCGTCCTCCTCCAGTTCGGCGAGATAGGTGGCGGACAGGCCACGCCCCCGGCGCCACAGCCAGTCCTCGACCGACTCGTAGGGCGTGTCGCGCTTCAGCGCCGCCGAGGCCTGGTCGAGGAGCCGGTCGCCTGTCCCGCCCTGGGAGGCGGGCACGACGATCTCGTCGTCGAGGGTGGCCGCCCCGGCGTCGAGGAGATCGACCAGTTCGGCTCCCGCGAGCGCCAGCGAGAGGTCGCCCTGCTCGACGGGCCGGGCCGCGGCGTCGTACACGGTGACGATGAACAGGTCCCGGGGTGTGGTCATGTCGGACTCCCCAACAGAGAGGGCGGCAGAGGCATCTGCGGCCATGGTGGCGCGGAAGAACACGATGCCCGGTGCGGGCGCCACGCAGTCTCTCGCGCTTCGCCCGCGCAGGTCACTCGTTCCGCCCAGGCGAGACGTGTGGTGTGCCGCTTCGCGCGCCGTACCACCACGATGTGCCGCGACGAGCCGACGCGCAGCGCGACACGGGCGGGTGCGGGGCCACGGGAGCGGCGATCGACAGGGCCGGGGAGCAGGGGCCCGCACGGGCGGGCCGGGGAGCGGGAACCGAACCCGCACCGGCGGGAGCGGCTATCCACAGCGCCGATGGAGTGCCGGCATGCGCGATAGGCTGCTTGGCGATCAGAAGGGTGACATCAACCGGAGGTCGGTGGACATGACAGCGGAGGTCGAGCCGTCGTCCGCCGTCGGCGCGGGCGGCCGGGACAGCCGGCTGGGTCCCCTGATCATCACCCTCTTCGGACTGTACGCGCGCGGTGAGCACAACTGGCTCTCCGTGGCCTCGGTGATACGTCTCATGGCCGACCTCGGTGTCGAGGGTCAGGCCGTCCGCTCGGCGGTCTCCCGGCTGAAGCGGCGCGGGGTGCTGCGCAGCGAGCACCATGAGGGAGCCGCCGGATACGCCGTCGCCGACAGCACGCTGGAGGTGCTGGAAGAGGGTGACATACGCATCTTCGAGCGGAACCGGGCCGCGGCCGACGACGGCTGGCTCGTCGTCGTCTTCTCCGTGCCCGAGTCCGAGCGGGACAAGCGCCACGCCCTGCGCACGGCCCTGACCCGGCTGGGCTTCGGCACCGCGGCCCCCGGCGTATGGGTGGCCCCCGGCATCCTCGCCGACGAGACCCGCCGCACCCTGCAACGCCTCGAACTGACCCCGTACGTCGACATCTTCACCGGCGACCACTTCGCCTTCGGCGACCTGTCGGCGAAGGTCCGTGAGTGGTGGGACCTCGACGAGCTCACCGCGCTCTACGCGGACTTCCTCACGCGGTACGGGTCGGTGCGCGAGCGCGCGGCCGCAGGCGGGATCGCGCCGAGGGAGGCGTTCGGGCTCTATCTGCCGATGCTCACCGAGTGGCGCCGGCTCCCGTACCGCGACCCCGGCCTGCCGCTCTCCCTGCTGCCGCAGGGCTGGCACGGTGAGACCGCCGGCGCGCTCTTCGAAGAACTCGACAGGACGCTCCGGGCGCCCGCCCGCGAACACGCCCTGGCGGTCATCCACACCGCCTAGGCCTGGGGCCTGATCAGCCGTTCCTCCGGGATCACGGCCACCCCGAGGATCTCGATCATCGCCTCCGGTTGCCAGAGCGCCGTGCAGCCGATGCCCGCCATCGCCGGGTACACCGGCCCCGCGAGCTCCCGCCACACCCTGCCGATCTCCTTGCCGTGGGCCTGGTAGTCGGGGATGTCGGTGAGATAGATCGTCACGCTCACCAGGTCCGCCGGCTCGCCGCCCGCCGCCCGCAGCGTGCTGAGCACGTTGCCGAACGCCTGACGGAACTGCTCCACGATCCCGCCCGGAACGATCTTCATGTCGGCGTCGAGCGCGGTCTGGCCGCCCAGGTGGAGCGTGTTGCCAGCGAGCGTTCCGTGTGAGTAGCCGCTCGGGGCGGGCAGTTCGGGCGGGTTCACGGCGACGGGAGTCATGAGGCCTCCGGTTCGGTGGTGTCCGGCTCCGGCCGCACGGCCGGTCATATTGACAATAAATGACGACCGTGAAATATACGAGATAGGGCGCGGTCCTCCTCCGGACCCGACGAGCCGACGCCCCCGACGAGCCGACGCCCCCGACAGGCCGACGCCCCCGGCAAGCCCACGGAAACGGAGCCGTTCCATGGAGCCCGACCTCAGCAAGTACCGACTCGAAGGCGACAGCGAGATGTACCGGCTGCCCAGCGGTATCGTCGCGCCCGTCGTCACCCGGGCCGGTCAGGAGGACGTGAACACCGCCGACTCGGGCGGCGCCGTCCGGGTGTCGGGCGTCAGCGCCCAGCACACCCCGGCGCGCCGCCTCTGGTACGGCAAGGTCAGCAACGAGCCCGGCTACCGCTCGGTCACCCACCACCACGGCGAGGCCGAGACCGGCGGATACGTCCTGTCCGGCCGGGCCCGGATCTACTTCGGCGAGAAGTTCGAGGACTACGTCGACATGACGGAGGGCGACTGGGTCTTCGTCCCGCCCTTCATGCCGCACGTCGAGTGCAACCTCTCCCGGAGCAAGCCGCTGGTGTGGATGACCACCCGGACCCCGGAGAACATCGTGGTGAACCTGCCCGACGTGGCCGACACCGACCTGCGCGACTGGCTGAACCGATGACCGCCGCCCCGACCTCGGCGATCGTCACCGCGGCCCTCACCCTCAAGCCGGCCGCGCCCGAGCACTTCGACCTCGCCTTCACCGCCACCACCCAGCCCTGCCCCTGGCCCAAGGCCTACGGCGGCGACCTCGTCGCCCAGGCCGCCGCGGCCGCGATGCGCTCGGTGACCGACGGCAAGTCGCTGCACTCGATGCACAGTTACTTCCTGCGCCCGGCCGACATCGGCGCCGAGGTCCGCTACGAGGTGGAGGTGGTGCGCGACGGCCGCGGCTACAGCACCCGCCAGGTCCGCGGCTACCAGAACGGCAAGGCGCTCTACGTCTGCCTCGCCAACTTCGCGGCGGGGGAGCCGGGTGGCTCCTTCCACACCGAGTTCGCCGGGGAGATCCCCGGCCCCGAGACGCTGCCCAGCTCTGCCGAGTACCTCGCCGAGCGCACCGGCGGCACCATGACCGCCGAGTCCAGGGCCTACTGGCGCGGCGGCCGCGGCTTCGACATGCGCCACGTCCCCGGCCCCGTCTACCTCACCGTCGAGGGCGAGCGGCTGCCCCACCAGGCGGTCTGGCTACGGCCGTTCGACGCGCTGCGGCCCGTCGAGGGACTCACCGACGCCCAGCGCGACCTCGCCGCCCTCGCCTACGTCTGCGACTACACGATCCTCGAACCCGTCCTGCGGGTCCTCGGCCTGGCCTGGGCCGACCCGGGCCTGGTCACCGCCAGCCTCGACCACGCCATGTGGTTCCACCGCCCCGCACCGATGGGCGACTGGCTGCTCTACGCCCAGGAGGCGGTGGCCGCCGACGAGGGCCGCGGCCTCGGCACCGGACGCTTCTTCACCCGCGACCACCGTCACCTGGCCACAGTCGTCCAGGAGGGCATGATCCGCCCCGCCTGACCGCCCGCCGCATTCCACCGGCGGGCTCCCGGAAGGAACCCCACGTTGGCTGTTCCGCTCTCACCGACCTCACACCTGGACACCTTCGCCCGGGACCATCTCCCGCCCGCCGGTCTGTGGCCCACGCTCGAGTTCACCACGCCCGAACTGAGTTACCCGGCCCGCCTCAACGCGGCCACCGAGCTCATCGACGCGGCCGTAGAACGCCACGGCCCCGACCGCCCCGCCTTGCGCACCCCCGCCGGGGAGCTGTGGACGTACGGCGAACTGCGCACCCGCGCCAACCAGGTCGCCCAGGTCCTCACCGAGGACCTCGGCCTGGTCCCCGGCCGGCGCGTCCTGCTGCGCGCACCGAACACCCCCTGGACGGTGGCCTGCTGGCTCGGCGTCCTGAAGGCAGGCGGGGTCGTGGTCACCACGATGGCCGCCCTGCGCGCCCGCGAGATCACCCCGATCGCCGAACGCACCAAGCCCGCCATCGCGCTGGTGGACCACCGCTTCACCGACGAGATCCGCACCGTCCTGCCCGACCTGACGCTGGTCGAGTACGGCGGGCCCGGCCCCGACGACCTGGTCGCCCGGTGCGCCGCCAAGTCCGGCGAGTTCAGGGACGTGGAGACGGCCGCCGACGACGTGGCGCTGCTCGGCCCCACCTCCGGAAGCACCGGCGTCCCCAAGATCACGATGCATTTCCACCGTGACATCCTGTCCATCGACAACACCTTCGGCCGCCACCTGCTGGGGCTGCGCGAGGACGACCTGGTGGCCTGCACCGCGCCGTTCGCCTTCACCTTCGGCCTCGGCATGCTGGTCGTCTTCCCGCTGCGGGCCGGCGCCTGCGCCCTGCTGACCGAGACGGCGACCCCGGCCCAGCTCGCCGACCTCGTGGAGAAACACGGGGTCACCGTCCTCGCCACCGCGCCCACCGCCTACAAGGCGATCGTGCGCGACGGCAAGGAAGGGCAGCTGAGCAGCGTCCGGGTCGGCGTGTCGGCGGGCGAGCACATACCGCTCACCACCTGGCAGGAACTGCGGGACCGTATCGGGCTGAAGGTCATCGACGGCATCGGCGCGACCGAACTGCTGCACATCTTCATCTCCGCCGCCGGCGACGACATCCGGCCCGGAGCCACCGGACGTCCCGTGCCCGGCTACCGCGCCACGATCCTGGATCTCGACGGCGAGGAGCTCGGCCCGGGTGAGCCGGGACGGCTCGGCGTCATCGGCCCGGTCGGCTGCCGCTACCTCGACGACAAGCGCCAGCAGGACTATGTCGTCAACGGCTGGAACGTCACCGGCGACATCTTCCACCGCGACGAGGACGGTTACTTCCACTACCACGCCCGCAGCGACCACATGATCGTCTCCTCCGGGTACAACATCGGCGGCCCCGAGGTGGAGGCCGCCATCGACACCCACCCGGACGTCGTCGAGTCGGCGGTGGTGGCGCGCCCCGATCCCGAACGCGGCTCGGTCGTCTGTGCCTTCGTCGTCCTGCGCGAGGGCGTCACCGGGGACCCGACGAAGGCCAAGGAGATACAGGACCACGTCAAGCAGGTCCTGGCGCCCTACAAGTACCCGCGGGACGTCCGCTTCCACGACGTCCTGCCGCGCAACACCAGCGGAAAACTCCAGCGGTTCGCGCTCCGCAAGATCATCGAAGCCGAACAGACCGCTGAGCAGTGAGAGGAACTGCCTTGAAGATCGCGATCATCGGCGGTGGCCCGGGAGGGCTCTACCTCGCGGCGCTGCTGAAGCAGCTGGACCCCGCCCACGAGATCACCGTATGGGAGCGCAACGCCCCCGACGACACCTTCGGGTTCGGCGTGGTGTTCTCCGACGAGACACTCGGCGGCATCGAGAACGCCGACACCGTCTTCTCCGAGGCCATGTCCCGCCGCTTCGCCCGCTGGACGGACATCGACATCCACTACCGAGGCGAGAGCCACACCGTCGGCGGCCAGGGCTTCGCCGCCATGAGCCGCAAGGAACTGCTGCACCTCCTCCAGGAGCGCTGCCGGGAGCTGGGCGTCACCCTGCACTTCTCGACCCCGGCGCCCGAGGTGGCCGAGCTGCGTGCCTCGCACGACCTCGTGGTTGGCGCGGACGGCGTCAACTCGGCCGTCCGGGCGGCCCACGCGGACGCCTTCCGCCCCTCCCTGGACCGGCGGCGCAGCAAGTACATGTGGCTGGGCACGGACCGGGTCTTCGAGGCCTTCCAGTTCTTCGTCAAGGAGACCGAGTGGGGGGTCGTGCAGGTCCACGGCTACCCCTACTCCGACACCGGCTCGACCTTCATCGTGGAGATGCACGAGGACGTCTGGCGCCGGGCCGGCTTCGACGTCACGGAGGACACCGTGTTCGCGCCGGGGGTCTCCGACGAGCAGGCCGTGGCCCGGATCCGGGAGCTGTTCGCCGACGAACTCGGCGGGCACCAGGTGTTCGCCAACAACTCCAAGTGGCTGAACTTCACCACCGTCCGCAACGAGCACTGGCACCACGGCAACCTCGTCCTCATCGGCGACGCCGCCCACACCGCCCATTTCTCGATCGGCTCCGGCACCAAGCTGGCCATGGAGGACGCCCTCGCCCTGGCCGCCTGTCTGCACGAACACCCCGACGCGGAGAGCGCGTTGACCGCCTACGAGAGCGAGCGCCGCCCGGTGGTGGAGTCCACGCAGCGGGCCGCGCAGGCCTCGCTGGAGTGGTTCGAGAACATCGGCATGTACGCCGGCCAGGAACCCACCCAGTTCTGCTTCAACCTCCTGACCCGCTCGCGGCGTATCACCTACGACAACCTGCGCACCCGGGACCAGGAGTTCGCCGACCGCGTCGACGCCGCCTTCGCCGCGGCGCAGGGACTGAACACCGAGGCGCCCGCGATGTTCCAGCCGTTCCGCATCGGGCGGCTGGAGTTGAAGAACCGGGTGATCGTCTCCCCGATGGACATGTACTCCGCCGTCGACGGCGTGCCCGGTGACTTCCATCTGGTCCATCTGGGTTCGAAGGCGATGGGCGGGGCGGGCCTGGTGATGACGGAGATGGTGTGCGTCTCGCCCGAGGGCCGCATCACCCCCGGCTGCACCGGCCTGTGGAACGACGAACAGCGCGGCTCCTGGCAGCGGATCGTCTCCTTCGTCCACGACCGCAGCACCGCCCGGATCGGCCTCCAGCTCGGCCACTCCGGCCGCAAGGGCTCCACCCGCCTGATGTGGGAGGGCGTGGACGAACCGCTGCCCGACGGCAACTGGGAGGTCGTGGGCCCGTCCGGACTGCCGTACGGCCCCGGATCGCCCGTCCCCCGCGAACTCACCCGCCCCGAACTCGACGCCATCACCGCCGAGTTCGCCGAGGCGGCCCGCCGGGGCGCCGAGGCTGGCTTCGACCTCCTCGAACTCCACTGCGCCCACGGCTACCTGCTCTCCTCCTTCCTCTCGCCCCTCGCCAACCAGCGCACCGACCAGTACGGCGGCTCGCTGGAGAACCGGCTGCGCTATCCCTTGGAGGTCTTCGACGCGGTCCGGTCCGTCTGGCCCGCCGAGCGGCCGATGACCGTGCGGATCTCCGCCACCGACTGGGCCCCCGACGGCAACACCGAGCACGACGCCGTGGAGATCGCCCGCGCCTTCATCGCGCACGGCGCGGCCGCCATCGACGTCTCCACCGGTCAGGTCACCAAGGACGAACGCCCCGCCTACGGGCGTTCGTACCAGACCCCCTTCGCCGACCGGATCCGGCACGAGGTGGCCGCCGAGAGCGGTGCGGCCGTGATCGCGGTCGGCGCCATCGCCTCCTACGACGACGTGAACTCGATCCTGCTGGCGGGCCGCGCCGACCTGTGCGCCGTAGGACGCACCCATCTGTACGACCCGCACTGGACGCTGCACGCGGCCGCCGACCAGGACTACCGGGGACCGGCCGCCGAGTGGCCGGTCCAGTTCGGGGCCGGGCGCCGCAAACCGCCCACCGCGCGCACCGACGCCGTTCGCCCCCGCCTGTCCCTGCTGCGGGCGGACTCGGCGGGGGAGAGCGTCCACCTGCGGTGGAAGCCCCTGGGGGAGGGACTACCGGTGGTGGGGTGACGTCAGGTAGTGCTGGCGGATCAGCTCCTTGCCGTACTCGGCCGTGGTGATGCGGCCCCCGTCGACGAGAGCGGCCAGGGTGCCGGTGTGCTGGCCCCGTTCGTTGAGGAAACCGAGGTTCGCGCCGGGCGGCCCGTGCTCCCGGCCGCCCTGGCTGTGCTCGGCGGCGTCGGTCACCCGCTGGTCCAGGTCCCGGATCAGGTAGCAGCGCTGGACGAGCACGGTGGCGACGGCCATCGCCGTGCAGACGACGGCCAGGGTGACGGCATGGACGAGGACCATACGGGCCCGCAGCGAGCGCCCGCGGAGATGGGCCAGGGCGCGGCGGACCGCCGTCATGCCTCGTCGTCCGCCGGTCTGAGGACGTATCCGGCGCCCCGCACGGTATGGATCATGGGCTTGCGGTCCTTGTCGATCTTCGTCCGCAGGCCGTAGACGTACACCTCCACCAGGTTCCCGCCGCCGTCGAACGAGCTGTTCCACACGTGGTCGAGGATCTGCGTCTTGCTGAGCACCTGGCGGGGGTGGCTCATCAGGAACCGCAGCAGGTCGAACTCCTTCGCGGTGAGCGGGATCGGCGTGCCGCCCCGGCGCACCTCGCGGGTCTTCTCGCCGAGCACCAGGTCGCCGAGGACCCGCACCCCTTCCTCCTCGGGGACCTCGCCGGCCCCGGAGCGGCGCAGCAGCCCGCGCAGCCGGACCATCACCTCCTCCAGGGAGAAGGGCTTGGTCACGTAGTCGTCGGCACCGGAGGACAGTCCGTCGAGCCGGTGCTCCACCGCGTCCCGGGCGGTCAGCATGAGCACGGGCAGCCTGGCGTTCTCGTACCGCAGCCGGCGCAGTACCTGGATCCCGTCCAGATCGGGCAGCATGCCGTCCAGCACGACGGCGTGCGGGCTGTGTCTGCGGGCGGTGCGCAGGGCGCCGTAACCGTCCCCCGCCACGAAGGGCCGCCGGCCCGCCGCGGTGACCGCCACCGAGAGCACCACATGCCCCCGATGCTCTCCTGGCGGGCTGTACACGAGCTGTGGAACGACCGCCCGATGATCATGGTGAACCGTTCGGTTTTCGCCCTCCGAAGAGGCCCGGAGGCGTGACGCCACCCATAGGAGCCAGATCACATCCTATCGGGGTTAGTAGGCGAGGAACGCCCTGAACGCCATGCAAGCCGCATCAAAAGGGGCATTTCGGCGATTTATACGAAGTTACGTAGTACGTCACATCATTGCGTCCTGCTGCGGCCGCCGTTAACCATGGCTGTCGTCGCCGGGAGACGGGCGATGGACCGAGCGGATCCCCGCCGGGTCCGCCCACTCCCGCCGGTTGTACGGGGCTCCGCCCCACGCCGCCGCACACAGCGGCCGGCGCCGACGCCGTCCCCACCGGAGATTCGCTCACATGACCATGACCACTCGCACCCGCATCGCTCGCCTCCGCACCATCGGCCTCACCGGCCTCGCCACCACCGGTGCCGCGGCGGCCGCCCTCACCCTGATGCCGACGACCGCGCAGGCCGCCGAAGCGACGCAGGCGCACTCCTCCACCGCGGTCACGGCCTCCAGCAACGACAGCCAGAAGTCCGGCTACTCGAACAACCTCGACGGCTGGATCAAGCAGTCCCTGCAGATCATGAAGTCCAAGGGCATTCCGGGCAGCTACGACGGCCTCAAGCGCAACATCATGCGCGAGTCCGGCGGCAATCCCTCCGCCCAGAACAACTGGGACGTCAACGCCCAGAAGGGCACCCCTTCCAAGGGTCTGCTCCAGGTGATCGACCCCACCTTCAACGCGTACCACGTCAACGGCACCGCGAAGAGCGTCACCGACCCGGTGGCCAACATCACCGCGGCCGCCAACTACGCCGCCCACCGGTACGGCTCGATCGACAACGTCAACTCCGCGTACTGAGCGCGGAGGCGACTCAGCGGGGCCGACCCCGGCCCGTCGTGCCGAGGCGGGAACGCGTCGGCAAGAGCGTCGGTGAACTCCTCGCCGAACGGCCCGGCCGACCCCGGCACGCGGTAGGAGAGCAGAGCGGGCTCGCCAACCGGCCCGCGTCGGCGTCCAGGACGAGCCCGGCGGGCAACCGGCCCGCCGCCACGGCCCGTTCCAGCAGGACGCGGTCGCGCCGGTGCTGCGGCTCCAGGCAACGCGACCTGAACTCCCGGCAGGGAGGCCGCCCCGGAAGGCGGCCGCAATCCCTGAGACCGGCCTGGACGACCTGATCACCGTGGTGGAGACAGACGCCCGTGACAGCCTCGCAGGTCACGGCTCCCGGCCGACTGCGTGCTCCGCGACGGCTGTAGAGACCTTTGCCCGCCCGTGCTGAAGCCGCTGGAGCCGTCCCTCGCCCCCGGCACGCTCGTCGTCGGCGGCGACTCCACCTACGCGAGACGCGGCCCTGCCTCGACTACGCACGACCCGGCGAACGGCTACCGCGGCGTCGGCTTCCCGGTCGAGGACGGCACGGAGATCAGCTGCCGGCGGTGACGGCTCCCGGCTAGAAGGGCTCCCGGTGCTCGTGCGCCGCCTGCTCCAGGGCCGCGGCCTCCGCCTCGGCGATGCGGGTCTCCGCCTCGACGTCGATCGAGCGGGTCAGCCACCAGTACAGCAGCGCCGAGACCGGCAGCCCGACGAACAGCGAGATGTCGGCGCCGTCGAGGGCCTTGGCGGCGGGACCGACGAAGAGCGTGCCGACGGAGAAGAACGGGATCATGGCCGCGAACCCGACCAGGTACGAGATGATCCCCTGCCAGCCCCATCGGCCGTAGATGCCGTTCGGCTTGAAGATCTCGGCGATCGCGTAGTGGCCGCGGCGCACCACGTAGTAGTCCATCAGGTTCACCGAGGTCCACGGGATGAACAGATAGAGCACCAGCAGCAGGAAGTTGTTGAAGTTCGTCAGGAAGTTCGAGGTCGCCGCCAGCGCGCCGACCAGGGAGAGCGCCGCGGTCACGCCGATGGTGATCAGGCGCACGCCCAGCGTCGGCCGCACCCGCTTGAACGAGTCGATGGCGCTGATCAGCGTCAGTGAACCGCCGTACATGTTCAGCGCGGTGACGGAGATCAGGCCCAGGGCGGCGAACAGCAGCACGATCGCGCCGAAGCCGTTGAAGACCTTGTCGCCGGCGGCGTTGATCGAGGGGATCGTGTCGAAGCTGTCGCCCGCCCAGGCGGCCAGCAGCGTCCCGAGCACCATCAGCCAGATACCGCCGAGCGCCGAACCGAAGTAGGTCCAGTAGAACGTCTTGCGGACCGTCACGTCCGGCGGCAGATAGCGCGAGTAGTCCGAGACGTAGATGGCCCAGCTGATCTGGTAGCCGGCGACCACGCCGAACTGGGCCAGGAACGGCGTCCACTTGAAGGCGCCGAGATCGAAGGAGCCCGGCGGGTAGTGCAGGGTGACCAGGACACCGACGGTGAAGATGCCGAAGATGACCAGGAAGGTGTAGGTCAGGAACCGTTCGGCCTTGTGGATGATGTCGTAGCCCACCAGTGCGATGACGAACGCGACCATGGTGACCACGATCACCCACAGCTTCACACCGCCGTGGATCGTGGAGTTCAGCGCCTCACCGGCCAGGCTGGTGTTGAACACGTTGAACCCCGCGTACTGCACGTACGCGAACAGCCACACCAGCAGCGCCCCGACGTAGCCGAACTGGGGCCGCGACTGGATCATCTGCGGCAGCCCCAGCTGCGGCCCCTGCGCCGAGTGGAAGGCCATGAAGAACGTTCCGATCACGGTCCCCGCGACGATCGCGAGGAGCGACCAGATCAGATTGCCGCCCTCCGTGATGCTGATCAGCCCCACGGCCAGGGTGGCGATCTGCGCGTTCGACATGAACCACAGCGGCCCCAGATGCCACAGCTTGCCGTGCCGCTCGTCCAGCGGCACATAGTCGATGGACCGGACCTCCAGACCGCTCACCCGCGGTTCCGCCGATGTGCTCATGGCACCTCCCAGGGGTCGGTCCGTCACTCTGGTCACATTCTTCCCCCGCAAAGCTCCGGTTGAGGCATGCGGAATCCATGTTCCGTATCCCGGAAGGCCGACCTGCCTGCGGCCTTGTTGCTCTGCTCACAATTCGCCCGGAACCGCCCGTTTCGTGGCGGTGGTCACGTCGCCGACCGGGCATTTTGTCTATGTTCGCAGTTCTGTGTCCCTCCGACCTGAACTGCCGAGGCTCCCGCATGCTCAACCGCACCCTCGCCGTCGTGGCCACGGTGGTGACCCTGCTCGCCGGCGCCGCGCCGGCTGCCCTGGCGGCCGGAGCCACCACCGGCTCCGCGGACTTCCGTACGGCCGTACGGGCACCGGCCGAGGCGCGAGTGACCGCCGCCGTCCTCGACCTGGACGGCACCGGCCGGGAACCCGTGGTCTACGGCGACGACACGCCGTACGACACGGCGAGCATCGTCAAGGTCGACATCCTCGCCTCGCTGCTGCTCCATGCGCGTGACCACCGGCGCGCCCTCACCGCGCGGGAGAGCGCCCTGGCACAGGTGATGATCCGCGACAGCGACAACGACGCCGCCAACGCCCTGTGGCACTCCATCGGCGGCGCCCCCGGACTGGCGTCGGCGAACAAGCGGCTGGGTCTGACCTCGACCACGCCCGGCACCGGAGGCCGCTGGGGGCTCACCCGGACCACGGCAGGCGATCAGATACGCCTGCTGAGCGCGGTCTTCGGCGTCGGCCCCACACCGCTCGACACGGCCTCCCGAAGCCGTATCGGCACGCTGATGACCGAGATCGCCGCCGATCAGTCCTGGGGCGTCTCGGCCGCCGCCGACTCCGGATGGGCGCTCAAGAACGGCTGGCTCATGCGCACCACCACCGACCTGTGGGACATCAACAGCGTCGGACGCGTCACGGCCGGCGGTCACCACTACCTCGTCGCGGTCCTCTCCAACGGCAACGCGTCCATGCCGGCCGGCGTGCACCTGGTCGAACGAGCCGCCCGTACGGCCGTCACCGCAACGGCGGCACACTGACCCCCTTGGCGCAGCACACCCCGCCCGCCGCCCGCGTTGCCCCTAACGTGCACTAGAGGTGCTCTGAAGCGCACCCGAGGTGACGGAGACCGGCAACGGGAGGCGCGGTGGCGGGTTCGGGCGGACCGGCGGCCGGGCGGGGCCGGGCGCGCCCGGCACGGGGCACGAAGCGGGGCACCAGGTCCGCCCGCGTGGTGTGGGTCCCGAAGCGCGCCCGCGATCCGCGTGCCTCCGCCTCCGTCAGCGCGATCGTCGTACCCGTCCTGCGGATCGCCGCCGCCTACGCCTGGCGGCTCATCGTGCTCGGCATCGCCGTCTACGGCGTCTTCATCGTCCTGGGCCGCTTCCAGCTGATCGCCGTCGCCCTGTTCCTGGGCCTGGTCATCACCTCGGTGCTGCGCCCGTTCACCGACCTGCTCAGCCACTGGCTCCCCCGGCCGCTGTCCGTGGCCGTGAGCCTGGTCGGCAGCATCTGCGTGTTCCTGGGGCTGCTGGCCCTGGTCGGCAACGCGATCGCCCAGGAGTCGGCGACCCTGGCCGAAGAGTTCCGCGGTGGCATCCATCGCATCGAGGTCTGGCTCCAGCGCCCGCCCTTCCGGCTCGGCCCCGGCGCCCTGTCGCATTTCCAGCAGCAGATCGTGGACTACATCCAGGCCCACCGCTCCAACCTGGCCGGCAGGGTGCTCAGCGGCTTCGGCACGCTCGTAGAAGTGGTCACCGGGGGCGCGCTCGCGCTCTTCGCCTCCGTCTTCTTCATCAACTCCGGCGAGCGGCTGTGGGCCTGGACCAGCCGCGAGCTGCTGCCCGCCGGCGCCCGGAACGCCTGGGACCGGGCGGGGCACGCCGCCTGGCGGACGTTCGCCGGGTACACCCGGGGCATCATCATCGTGGCCGCCGTCAACGCCGTACTCGTCGGCATCGCCCTGCTGGTGCTGCGGGTGCCGCTCGCGCTGCCGCTCACTCTGCTGGAGTTCTTCGCCGCGTTCGTCCCGCTGGTCGGCTCACCGGTCGCGCTGGGCGTGGCCACCGTGGTGGCGCTGGCCGGGCGCGGGCCGCTCACCGCCGTGGGCGTCCTCGTTCTGATCGTCGTCATCGGCCAGCTGGAGGGACATGTGCTGCACCCCTTGGTGATGAGCTGGGCGGTGCGCCTGCACCCCCTCGTCGTCGCCGTCTCCGTCATCGCGGGCAGCATCGTCGCGGGGGTGATCGGCGCCGTCGTGGCCGTGCCGTTCATCTCCGTCGTCTGGGCGGTGGCACGGGCCCTGCGGACCGCGCCGCCCTGACCCGGCCCCCGGGGCTCAGCCGTCCTTGGCGGTGCGACGGGTGCGCTTGGGGGCACGGCGGGACCGCCCGGACGGTGTGGGAGCCCCGGTCGGAGCGGCAGGCTCGGACGCCGGGGCCGGGGCCGGGGCCGGAGCAGGGGCGGGGATGCCGTCGTCCCATGCCTCGTGTGCACCGAACGGGTCGGCGGGCTCCGCCGCGAGCAGCGCTTCGATGGCCAGGCCGGGCCTGGCGCGCACCTTGACCGTGGCCAGGGCCAGCGTGTCGGCGTCGGACTCCGCGACGTCGCGCCACAGGACGGTGCCCGGGAGCATCACCAGCGAGGTCGTGCCGGACTCCCCGGCGGCCGGCCGCAGCTGGACCCGGACACCGTGCAGGTCGGCCAGCCTGCCGACCACGAACAGGCCCATGTGCTGGTAGACACCGGCGTCGGCGGTCGGCGGGTTCGCCAGCTTGTGATTGATCAGCGCGAAGTCCTCGGGCATCAGGCCGATGCCCTGGTCATGGATCTCGATCATGGTCTGGGCGTCGGGCAGCCGGGTCGCCGTGACGCGGACCGTCGAGCGCGGCGAGGAGAACGCGGTGGCGTTCTCCAGAAGCTCCGCCAGCAGATGCACGAGGTCGGTGACGGCCCGGCCGTGGATCTGGGTCTCCGGGATGCCCGACAGTTCGATCCGCTCGTACTGCTCCACCTCGGAGGCCGCCGCCCGGATGACGTCGACCAGGGGGAGCGGGTGGTCCCACTGCTGGGTGGGCCGCTCACCGCCGAGCACCAGGAGGTTCTCGCCGTTGCGCCGCACCCGCGTGGCCAGGTGGTCCAGCTTGAACAGGTTGGCCAGCTGCTCGGGGTCGGCCTCGCGCCCCTCCAGGTCGGTGATCAGGGCCAGCTGACGCTCGACCAGCGACTGGTTGCGGCTGGAGAGGTTGGTGAAGACCGTGTTGATGTTGCCGCGCAGCAGGGCCTGTTCGGCGGCGAGCCGGACCGCCTCCCGGTGCACATGGTCGAAGGCCCGGGCCACCTCGCCGATCTCGTCCGTGGTGGTGATTGGGATCGGCGTGACCTTGGTGTCCACCTGGCCGGGCACGGCCTGGGACAGCTGGGCGATCACCGCCGGCAGCCGCTGTTCGGCGATCTCCATCGCCGAGGTACTCAGCCGGCGCATGCCGCGGCTCATGGAACGGGCCACCCAGGCCGCGAGCAGCAGCGCCGCGAGAACGGCGCCGAGCGCGAGCGAGCCGTTGGTGATCGCGTCCCGCTGGGCGTCGGCGGCGACGCTCCGGGCGTCGGCGAGCGCCGTGTCGGTGAGGTGGACCTCGATGCCCCGGCAGGCGTCGAAGGCGAGGGTGGACGCCGCGAAGAACGACTCCGGCGTGATGCCCTCGGCGGCCAGCTGATCGGTCGGCTTCCCGGTGGCGATCTCGCTGATCATCTTCGCCAGGTTCGGCGGTGCCACGAACGCCCGCCCGGCCGCCTTGGCCTCCTCGGCCGCCTTCGCGGTCTGCTCCGCACCCTTCTTCTCGGCGTCCGCGAACGCGGCCCGCAGCCGGGTCATGTCCTGCGCGGTACCGGCGCCCGCGTACTCCTGGAGCGCGACCTGCTCCAGATAGGCGTACGAGCTGAACGAGCCCAGCTGGGTCGGCAGTTCGCCCTCGGTGAGGGCGGTGCGGTCCTCGACCAGCAGATGCGTGCCGATGGAACGGATGAGGGACTCGGCCGCCTGGGTCAGGGAGACGGCGTAGAGGGTGCGCCCGAAGCTCGCCTGGTTGCTGCTGCCGAAGCCCAGTTCGTTGGAGAGCTCCATCAGCGGGTGCTGGACGGCGTGATAGCTCTCCTCGGCCTGCACCCCCGTCAGCCGGCCCGTGAACGCGTTGGCTCGTACCACCGGCAGTTGTTTCTCGCCCGCCCGGACCAGTTCGATCCGCCTGGTGAGGCCCGCCGTCCTGGGCGCGCGGGCCACCGCCCGGTCGAACGCCTCGGCATCCGCGTCGGTCACCTTGCGCGCCGCCACCACCGCCGGCGCGTTCCGCTCGCCCTCCAGCAGCGGGATCACCGACTCGTCCCGTTCGTTGATCGCGTCACTGGCATAGGCGTTCGCCGCCTGCACCAACTCCGCCACACGCACCGCGTCGTCGGCGTCCCGCAGGGTGTCGACCGAGTTCTTCACCCGGACACCGCCGAGTCCGAGCGCGACCAGCACGGGGATGAGCAGAATGGCCTGGAGGCGTCTTGCGACGCGCCAGTTGCCGGTCAGGGGCCTGAACTTGGGCAAGGTCGATCCACTTCACGACAGGGAGGGTGCGCAGGGCCGTCTCAGCCAGACGCTTTGTGGCCAAGTTCTAACACCCAGCGATCGGCTCCGACCGGTGTTTTGTGAAGCGGTTTCCAGTGAAGTGGTGCAAATCTCAATCAAAACCATCGGTGGTCAACGCACGTACCAGGGGGTTGATCCCCGGCGTCCGGTGGTCCGTACGGCCGGGCGAAACAGTCAGCGCTTGTCCTCGGCCTAAGGACAGCGGGAGACGGTGGGGCGGACGGTGGTCGGCCCGTGCCGTTCCCTCGCGGGGGCTGCCGGATCCACCGTACGGCCGCACCGGGTCGACGAGGCGACGAGCCGTGCCGGGTTGACCGCGAGGAACTGCTTCGCCGTCATCGGGCCGAATCCGGCGAGGGTGTTGGTGCCGGTACCGGACAACTCCCGCGAAGATGTGGGTGCCGCTACCGGACAACAGGTGGTAGTGGTCAGGCCCTTGGGCCGCAGGTCCGACATGTGGTGGGACGTGCGTGTCACGGGTTCCTCCTGACGGACGGTCAGGGCAGCGCGGGTGAACTGTGAGGGAGTCCCGGATGCGACCCCCGACCCCCGGTGTTCGAAAATCGGAGTTTCACGTTCGGCAAGGAGCACGATGACCACCCTCGACACGGCCTCGGCTGCGGTGAGCACCGCACTGCTGGAGGACTTCTCCCTGGCGGCGGGCTGCGGGCCACCTCCGAATGGATCGCCCGGTTCAGGAAGGACCACCACGGATGAGCCTCGCCCAGCACACCCCGGCCCGCCCCGTCAGGCAGCACGAGGAACCGGACCACCAGGCCTCGCTGATCGTCCAGGGCGCCGACGCCACCGGGATCGTCGCCGCGCTGACCGCCCTCCTCAGCCGGCACGGCGCCAACATCGTCTCCCTCGACCAGTACTCCGAGAACCCGCAGGGCGGTGCCTTCTTCCAGCGCACCGTCTTCACCCTCCCCGGACTCCGGGCCACCCTGCCCGCCCTGCGCGCCGACCTCGACGAGCGCCTCGTCAAGGAGTTCGGACTGCGCTACACCCTGCGCGACCTGTCCGTGCCCAAACGGGTCGCGATCTTCGCCAGCAAGTCCGACCACTGCCTGCTCGACCTGCTCTGGCGGCACCGGCAGGGCCAGCTCACGGTCGGCATCCCGATGGTGATCTCCAACCATCCCGACCTCGCCGAGGAGGTCCGCCCGTTCGGGATCCCGTTCTTCCACGTCCCCTCCATGGGCCCGGACAAGTCGGCGGCCGAGGCCGAACACCTGCGGCTGCTCAAGGACAACGTCGACTTCGTCGTCCTCGCCCGCTACATGCAGATCCTCTCCGGCGACTTCATCGAGAGGGCCGGCGTGCCGATCATCAACATCCACCACTCCTTCCTGCCGGCCTTCATCGGCGCCGGGCCGTACGCCAAGGCCAAGGAGCGGGGCGTGAAACTGGTCGGGGCCACCGCCCACTACGTCACCGAGGACCTCGACGAGGGCCCGATCATCGAACAGGACGTCGTGCGCGTCACCCATGCGCACACCGCCGCCGACCTCACCCGCCGGGGCGCCGACGTGGAACGCGCCGTCCTCTCCCGTGCCGTGCTCTGGCACGCCGAGGACCGGGTGATCCGCGACGGCCACCACACCATCGTCTTCGCGTAGGCGGGCAGCCCCATGACACGCACGATCGACGGACTCCTGCGCACCCGGTGCGCGGAGTGCCGCCTGCCGCCGGGCCCGGCCGGGAGCCCACGGCGCGTACCCTGAGACGGCGTGATCGTCACTCCGGGGGAGTGGGCGTGTCCGGCGAGCGGTACATCGCCTGGACGTCCAGCTCCAGTTGCACCGTCGGACCCACCACGGCGATGCCACGGGCCAGCATCGACCGCCAGTTGAGGGTGTAGTCCTCGCGGTGCAGCTCCGCCGTGGCGAGCGCGGCGCAGCGCAACTCCTCGCCGTAGCCACCGTTGACGGTGCCCAGGTACGTGGTGTCCAGCGAGACCGAGCGGCTGACGCCGTGCATCGTGAGCGTACCGACGAGCGTCCACTTGCTGCCGCCCCGGTAGGCGAAGCGCGTGCTGGCGAAGTCGATGTACGGATACCGCTCGACGTCCAGAAAGTCCCCGGAACGCAGATGGTTGTCGCGGGTCGTGTTCCCGGTGTTGATGCTCGACGCGTCGATACGGACCCGCACGGTCGACTGGCCCATGTCCGGGGCGATGCTGATCGCGCCGTCGAACCGCTCGAAACGACCGTGCACATGAGCCATGCCGACATGCTTGGCGATGAACCGGATCGCGGTGTGCGGCGGATCGAAGACCCAGCCACCGGTCGGCGGCAGCGGCAGCTGCCGGGCCGACTGCAACCGGATCCGCCCGGGCGCCGGACAGCTGTCGGCGACGATCTCGACCGTCTCCCGGTGCGGATCCAGACCCTCCGCGACGATCAGCAGGCTGTAGCGCCCGGGCCGCAGTGCGGCGACGAAGAAACCGAACGGGTCGGTGGTGCCACGTGCCGCCACCTGATGGGTGTCGAGCGCGGTGACCGTGACCTCCGCGCCGCCCAGCGGCTGGTCGACGGGGTCCAGGACGGTGCGGGCCAGGCCGCCCGCACCGGAGGGGAGGGGGACGGCGAGTTCCGCCGAACGGGCCGGGGCGTCCTTGGACCACCGGCACGGCGCTGTACGGGCACATGACGGGCGTCGTACACGGAGGAACCGCTCTCCCCGGTCGCCGGGCAGGACCGTCCCGGCAGATCGGTCGCGTCGACACGGATGGGCGTCCGGCCGTCATCACCGACGCGCCCGCCCGCTCCGACGGCCGGCGAACCTCACGAACGGTTCGCCGGCCGTACGGCCCGGTCAGCGCTTGGTGTAGATGAAGCCGACCTTGTCGAGCTCGTCACCGGAGCGGCCGTGGAAGCCGGCGATCTGCCAGCCCGACGGCGCGGTGCGGGTCACGCAGTCCGAGGTCGTCGTACCACCGGCGAGGGTGTTGCCCAGGTTGGTGGTGAACTTGGCGTAGAAGATGCGGGTGGTGTTGTTGTACTTGCCCTCGCACAGGTACGCCGAGGTCACGTACTCGCCGCTGCCCAGCGTCAGCGACGACGCCGTGCCGCCGGTGCCCCCGTGGGTCAGCGTGGTGCCGTTGCCCAGGGTGATGCCGACCTGGTCGACCCGGGAGCCGGAGCGCAGCGAGATGCCGGTGGCGCGGGCGGCGGCCGGGACGCTCGGAAGATCCTGGTAGTAGTCGCCGTGCGGACCGCCGAACTGATCGCTGAGCTGGAAGGCCGGGTTCTGCGACCAGGAGAAGCCGACCGTGATCGGATCGTGGTCGGAGAGCATCAGACCGTCGGCGTTGAGGAACTTGGCGTGCTCGTTGTTGTACGAGGTCGCGGTGAGCGTGACCAGCTTGCTGCCGCGGTACAGGACCTTGTCGACGACCTCACAGGTGTTGGGCACGGTGGCCCCGGTCTGGTCGCAGAGCAGGGTGTCGCTGCCCTTGGCCGGCGCGCTGCCGCTGCGGATCAGCTGGACCCAGGCGTCGGTCAGCCCGTTGTTCGAGGCGAACTCCGCGATGGTGTCGGCGGTGCGGGTGTAGCGGGTGTTGGTGTCACCCATGACCACGACGGCGTTCCCGGCCGAGTGGATGCTGATGAACGACGTCAGCTGGCTGAGGTTGTCGGCCCGGGAGGCCTCGTCGCCGTCGTTCGTACCCGCGTTGGTGTGCAGGTTGTAGAAGTCGACGTAGACGCCCTCGGCGAGCCGCTCGCGCATGAAGGTGAAGCCCTTGGGGGTCAGGCAGTCACCCGAGTCGAGCTGGCAGGAGTTCCAGCCGACCCGCTCGAAGTCGTCGCCGTCCCAGGCGTAGTCGGAGACGGTGTTGAGCCCGCTGCCGATACCGGCGCCGCCGCTGGTCGCGGTGCGGTACGGGTGGGTGTCCGTCGAGTACAGGTACGCGTGGTAGTTGAAGTCCTCCTGGACGTTGACGATGTCGTACGGCGCGATCCGCCTGCCGATCTCCGTGGTGCTGGTGTCGCGCGGCGTGGATGCGCTCGACAGCGACTCCGGAAGTCCGGCGACGTTGTACGTGAGCACGCTGAACGTGCCCGAGCCGGCCGCCGTGGCCGGAGTGGCCGTCGCCGTGAGCCCGCCGAGGGCGGCGACCGCGGCCGCCAGGCAGGCAACGAGTCTGCGCATGGGGGTGTCTCCTACGGGGAGGTGTGCGCTGAGAGGGTGTGAGCATGCCAAGAATGCAAGCCAAAACGTAGTGGCAAACGCTTTCTCCGGACCCCTGTCGCGGCCGACCAATCGGGGAATTCCATATGACGACCAGAAGATCAACTTTTATCGGTGGGCCGATCGGCCGCTGACTGTTACTCACTTTCGGGTGAGTGGACCCTGTTTGCCGGGCGACCGTGGCGCCGGAGAGGTGTCACGGCCCCGCTGTCTGCGCGGCACACGGGTCGCACGGCGGGGCAAATCGGTGCATTCACTTGATAAATGGACAGTACAGTCGAGCGTCATAGCCGCGCGAGAGATCGGTAACGGGGCGGTGCGTGCCGCGCATGTCCCGCCGCCCGGTCGGAGGGTGTGGCTGCGCGGCCGCCCGGCCGTTGCCTCGCACCACACACCCCCTCGCGGGCCGCGGCTTCGCACGGCACGCGTCGGGGTGTGCCCGAACCCCGAAAAGGGGGACCTCGTGTCCGTATCCGTCTTCGCGACCGGCCGTCGTCTCGGTTCCGTCACCGCCGTGGCGGCCGTCCTGGTGGGCGCGGTGGCCCTGCCCGCCGCCGCGGCCGCCACCACGCACTCCGCGAATCCGCCCCGCGACGCGGTCGTCATCAGCGCCGTCCAGCACGACCTGCAGGGACGCGCGGTCTTCTCCGGCCGTGCCCTGAACCGGGAGTGGGTGGACGTCACCAACACCGCCCGCCGGGAGGTGAACCTGAGTGGCTGGACGCTGTCGGACGCCGACGGTCACAGCTACACCTTCCTTCACTACCGGCTGGCCGGCCGCGCCACGGTCCGGGTCCACACCGGACAGGGCCGGGACACCTCGACGGATCTGTACCAGGACCGCCGCCAGTCGGTCTGGGACCACGGCGCCGACACCGCCACCCTGCGCAACGACCACGGGCGCTATGTCGACTCCGCCTCCTGGGGTCTGCACCACCGCAGGGACGCCGACGACCGGCACGCCGACGACCGGCACGCTCTCGGTCACCGCCGGGAGGCCGATGACCGGCGCGTCCTCGGTCACCGCCGGGAGGCCGATGACCGGCGCGTCCTCGGTCACCGCCGGGAGGCCGATGACCGGCGCGCCCTCGACTACCGCCGGGACGCCGATGACCGGCGTGGTCTCGGCCACCGGCACTGACGAGACGGACGGCCGCCGCCGGGTCCCGGTTCGGGGCCCGGCGGCGGCCGTTTCGCGGCGCCTTCAGCCGACGACGGGCCCGTGCACGGTGGAGGTGAAGACGGTCTCGCCGCCCTGCCGGCCGACAACCTGGACGGTCACCGTGCCGTCGCTCCCAGAAGTCACCTCGGTCACCTCCACCCAGCACGGGCTGTCGAGTTCGACATAGCGGTCGAACGTCGTGGAGGTGCTCGCCGGTATCAGCGCACGGGGAGCCAGCCGGGCGCAGGCGGCCTGGCGGGCACCCTCCAGCAGGACCATGCCGGGCAGATGGTCACCGCCGTGGTCGAACAGGATCGGATGGGCCAGGTCCGGGGTGAGCAGCCACCGGCCGGGCCTGGCCGTGGGCGTCAGCACCACGTCGGCGGGGGAGGTACGGCCCACGGCGGACGGCGGCATCGGGTCGGCCGCGACCATCGGGTCCGCCGAAGCCGCCTGCTTTCCGGGCCGGTTGGCCCGCAGGCGCGCGTAGACGGACGGCGTGACGATGGAGTACAGCCCGTCTCCGTGGGCCACGGGCCGGCCGTCCCGGCGCAGCGCGAACCCTATGCCCATCCGGCGCGCGGACGCCCTGCCGCGCGGCGCGGTGTCCGGGCACGTGACCTCCAGCTCGAAGTCGGTCGGCCGGGAGCCGATCCGCAGCTGGTCCAGATCGGTGTGGCAACTGAGCGACCACAGGACGAAGTGGTGCCCGAGCGGGACGCCGTGCTCGGCGTGCGTCACGAACATGCCGGCCTGCCGAAACGTCTCTGCGGCCTGAAGCGGATCGTGACTCGAACCGTCGGCGCTGTTGAAGAACGTGTGGGCGCGTGGCCATTGTCCGGTGAGGGAGAACCGCAGCCCGTCGTCCTGTGCGGTACAGCCGCTGAGGAACACCTCGGCCAGGGACGCCCGGTGGACGTACTCCTTGGGGACCGTGGTGGTCAGCCGGGGCAGTGCGGGCAGACCGACTCCGATCTCGCTGGCGGACAGGCTCATCGACAACCCCCCGTCGGAAAGCTCTTCGTTGGCCGAAGCTCTGTTCGACGCCTATAAGATACGGACCTACCGGTTTTCCCGGGTCGGCCGCCAGGTAAAGGATTCGCCAAGTGTGGTGGTACTCCATCCATGCATGACTCCGCTCCGTGGTGGTTTGGCCAAGTATTTTCGCGCTCAATCAAGTCGAAGGCACGGCGAAAAACGGACTAACTGGCAGATGTCGGCGGCTGGTTATCGGTGGGTGACGAGCCTGGCCGCCTCGGTCGAAACCGGTCCAGCGGTCTCTTTCGGCCATCTCCCACGGGGGAGTTCGCCGCCCGCCGAGGCACCCGCCCCCCTGGTCCCGACAGCCACTGCATGATGATCGAACGGCCCGCGAGAGGAAGACCTGATGGAACCACTGCGCACCCTGCGCCTCGCCGCCGTCAACATCGACGGCGTCCTGCTCAACGACAGCTTCAGCCCCGTCCTGCACCGACTCGTCCTCAAGTACGGCGGTGCGTACACCCGGGAGCTGGAACAGCGGCTCTTCTCCCAGTCCCGCCTCGCCGCCGCCCGGGTGCTGCTGGAGGAGACCGGTGCCGACGTGAGCGAACAGGAGGCCATCGCCGACTACTTCGCCGAACGCGAGCACTACCTGCGCACCCACCCCGTCCGCACCCTCGACGGCGCCGAGGAACTCCTGCACCGGCTGCGCGCCATGGGCCTCGACGTCGTCTGCTACGGCGGTCTCGACGAGGACCACTTCCGCCGCCATCTCGGCGCCTGGGAGCGGCTGTTCACCGCCCCGCACTACATCTGCACCAACGACTTCCGCCCCGGCATCCGGGAGATAGCCGAGGACCACTTCGGCCTCGACCGCCATCAGGTCCTCTTCATCGACGACGTGGCCCGCTTCGCCGGCCACGCCAAGGAACTGGACGTGCCGTTCGTCGGGCACCCCAGCACCTTCGAGCACGGCTTCCAGCGTGAGCTGATGCGGGAACTCGGCGTCCGGCACCTGGTCGGCGGGCTCGCCGAGATCGACGAACAGCGCCTGCGCACCCTGGACCGGGAGGCCGGGCTCGACATCTTCTGGCATGATGCCGACTCCCTCTCCACCGCCCCGGAGGTGACCAGGTGACCACAGCGGAAGGAGCCGCGCTGGCCGGCCGGGTCGCCCTCATCACCGGTGCCAGCAGCGGTATCGGCGCGGCCGCCGCCCGGGTCTTCGCCCGGCAGGGCGCCACCGTCGTCCTGACCGCCCGCCGCGCGGACAGGCTGCGCGATCTCGCCGACGAGCTGCGCGCCGAGGGCGCCGAGGCGAGCCACCGCACCCTGGACGTGCGCGACGGGGAAGAGGTGCGCCGGACCGTCGAGTTCGCCGTCGAGCGCTACGGCCGTCTCGACGCCGCCTTCAACAACGCCGGCGTCGCACTGCCGAAGACCCCGATGCACCTCATCGACGACGCCGACTACGAGCGGGTCACCGAGACCAACGTGCGGGGAGTGTGGAACTGCCTGCGCCACGAGATCACGGCCATGCTGGAGACCGGGGGCGGCTCCATCGTCAACACCAGCAGCGTGGGCGGCCTGGTCGCCTCCTCGACGGCCGCGCCCTACATCGCCTCCAAGCACGCGGTGATCGGACTGACCAAGGCCGCCGCCGTCGAGTACGCCCCGCACCACATCCGCGTGAACGCCATCGCCCCGGGCCTGACCCGCTCCGAGATGATCGACGACTGGTTCGCCAAGTCGCCCGAGAACGAGGCTCGGGCCTACCGCTCCGCACCGCAGGCGCGCGCCGCCGACCCCGAGGAGGTGGCGGAGGCCGCCGCCTGGCTGTGCAGCGACAGAGCGAGCTTCGTCACGGGTGCCACACTTACCGTGGACGGCGGGCGCACCGCCTGGTGAACTGCCCGACAAGTACCGTGGCGACGCCCCGGCGGCGCCGCCGCGGGACCGGCCGGGAATCGGCCCGGTGCGGCCGAAATACCGACCCCCGATTGGGGTAAGGTACGTCACGTCCGGTTTTGTTTTGACCGAGGAGGGGTCCCATGGCGCGTCAGGAGCGTGCGATTCGGACCCGCCGTGCTGTTGTCGAGGCCGCCGCCGCGGTCTTCGCCGAGCGCGGATACACGGCGGCGACGATCGCCGAGATCCTTGAGCGGGCCGGAGTGACCAAGGGGGCCCTGTACTTCCACTTCGACTCCAAGGAAGC
This sequence comes from Streptomyces sp. NPDC051105, assembly GCF_040682795.1. NCBI lineage: Bacteria > Bacillati > Actinomycetota > Actinomycetes > Kitasatosporales > Streptomycetaceae > Streptomyces > Streptomyces sp. NPDC051105. The sequence goes on from NZ_JBFBBR010000012.1 coordinate 122,952, forward strand.
CCTCGCGCGGGGCGTGATCAACGCCCAGATCAGTGACGACTACTGGGTGCCGCGCGAGCTGAAGCTCCAGGAGTGGGTGGACATCGGCATGACGCTGGCCTACCGCATTCCCAAGGAGGTCATCCTGCTCGCCGGTATACGGCTGTCGGCGGACCTCCAGGGACGCTCGCTGTTCGGCAGTGCCTGGCCGGCCTGGACCGAGGTGGTGACCGAGAAGCTGGTGGAGGCCAAGGAGCGCGGCGAGGTGCTGCCGCACGTCACGCCCCAGGAGACCGCGGAGTGCTTCCTCGGGGCCTGGATCGGGACCCAGTTCATGTCCGAGGTCGTCTCCGACTGGACGGATCTCAACGACCGTATCTCCGTCCTCTACAACCATGTGCTGCCGGCCATAGCCACTCCCGCGGCCCTGATCCGGCTGGACACCGCGCCCGACCGGGGCGCCCGAGTCGTCCAGGAAGTCGAGCGCCGCCGACAGGAGCAGGAACCGCTGGTGGCCACCGAGGCCTGACCCGCCCCGGACCAAACCACCTTGCAGGTTTGTTATGCGAAGCGGCGTGCTCCGGATGGCCGTGCTCCGGAGGAGCCGGGAGGCCTCGAGTCCTGCGCCCCTTCTTCAACCGCTCGCAAACCTACCAATCATGCTGTTTGTTAGGGTTCTCGAATCGCAATGTTGTAGGACCAGGGAGAATCGGAACGTCCAATCCGGATTCGCCCGGATCAACAGGGGGACGCGATGGTCAAGCAGCTCCGGGCGGCCCGAACCCGCCAGGCCCTCGTTCATGCCGCAGCCGAGATCTTCGCGGAGGACGGCTACGCGCTGTCGTCGCTGCCCGCGATCAGCCGGCGGGCCGGAGTGAGCGCCGGAGCGCTGCACTTCCACTTTCCCAGCAAGGACGCTCTCGCGGCCGAGGTGGAGGGCACGGCCCGGCGGACGATCGAGCACATGGTCGCCGACCGGAGTCCGTCGGCAACCTCCGCACTCCACCTGCTGATCACGGTCACCCGGGAACTGCTGGTCATGGTCGCCACCGATGGCGTCGTGCGCGCGGGCATCAAGCTGAGCGTCGACCCCTCCCGCAAGAACGGCATGGGCTTCGGTTGCTGGTGGCGAACCTGGGTGTGCGAACAACTGGGGCGGGCCCAGCATCAAGGAGAGCTGGCCGAGGGGGTGGCGCCGGACCGGGTGGCCGCGGTGATAGTCGCCGCGACGATCGGGTTCGAGGTGCTCGGCGCGGCGGACCGTGACCGGATCTCGCCGCAGCACGTCGAGCAGTTCTGGTCCCTGGTGCTTCCCCAACTGGCCGCGCGCGAGAGCGAGTTCGCGGGCGCCGCCCTCTCCGACTCCTGACTCCAAGTCAAGAGCCGACAATGTCACCGGTGTTCGGTTTGACAAACCGCCTATGCCGTTTTTCTACTTGGGTACCCGGGACTCGGCCTCGGAGCCCCCGAGTGGCGGACGGGCAGGGGACGGCCTGGACATCGGCATACTCGGCGCGAAGGCGGCCAGCAGCAGGGCGCCGAGCAGCACCGGCCCGTGCCACCGGGCCGGTCGCCGCACACGCAGGCGGTCACCACCCGCCCTCGCCCGGCACGCCTGCTCCACGGCACCGTCCATGGAACCAGCTCACCGGGCTCACGGGCCCCGCCGCAACCGAATTCCGCTGCTCAGGAGGTTCCGATGTGCCGGGCGATCCGTACGGCCGCGAACTCCGTGCCCGCCACGAACCGCATCATCGGCCCGAACATCGGCGCCGCGAGCGAGCCCGTGAAGTACAGGCCGGGCACCGACGACTCGAACGTCCCCCGCAGCGCGGGAGCCCTCGAACCGGGCACACAGGCCACCTCGCGGCGCACCGTGGGGGACAGGAAGGGCAGCGCGTCCAGGTCCAGCCGGTAACCGGTGGCGGCCAGCACGTGGTCGACGGTGAGGGTCTCCCGCTCGCCCCCGGGACCGGCGACATCGAGGCGCACCACCGGCCCGGAGAGCACGGCACCGGTGACCCGGCGCGAGGTGTGCACCGGAACCACACCCACCACCCGCTCCCGCAGCCACCAGCCGCCCGACGGGCCGAGCGCCCGCCGGAAGAGCAGTAGCCGCGCAGGCGCCGGAAACCACCGCACAGCGCCCGGAGCCACGCAGACCCCGGCCAGGATCCAGCCGGTGCCCAGCGGTGAGGCCGGCTTGGCCAGCCGCTGCACCCAGGGCCGGGCCAGGTCCGGGGGCATGCCCCACAGCACCTTCCGCTCGCGCACCAGAACCTGCGCCTCGGCGCCCGCCTCGTGCAGCAGCGCGGCACTCTCCAGCGCGGACTGGCCACCGCCGACGACCGCCACCCGCCGGCCCGCGTACGCGGACAGGTCGGTGTGGTGGCTGGTGTGCGACACCGGCGCCCGGGGGCCGGGCCCCTCGGGCGCGAGGTGCCGCAACTCGTCCGGGACATGGGCGAGTCCGTTCAGACCGGTCGCCACCACGACGGCCGAGGCCGCCATCTCCTGCCCGTCGTCCGCCCGGACCAAGAAGCCGGCGCCGGACCCGGGCCGCTCGACCGCCGTCACCCGGGCCGACTCCACCTCACCGACGTACCGCTTCTGGAACCACTGCCCGTACCGTACGAAGACGTCGCACGGGATCGGGGTCAGCTCGGTCAGCTCCGGCTCGCCGTGCTCACGCCGGAAGTCCGCCAGCCGGCCGCCCGGCTCCGGCGCCGACAGATCGGTGGCGGCAGGTGTCGATTTCAGGAACATCCCAGTGGCCATGGCATGCCGCCAACTGCCCATCACATCACCGAAGACGCGGACCGGCGCCCCCGCCGCCCGTAAGTGGGCGGCCACCGACAGTCCGTACGGCCCGGCTCCGATCACGACGACCGGTGGCCGCCCGTGGTCGGCGAACGCCTGCTCCTGGGCAGGGTGCTGCCCCGGAAGCGACTGCGTCATGGATCCCTCCGCTGGTCTGCTCGCCGCCTTCCCCTGGGCGACGCGACACTGCGGGGTGGCACGCCCGGCGTGACTCGGCCGTGCTCGTCCCCCCTCCGCGGGTGAGTCTCTCCCACGGGGTGGACTCCGGAAACGATATCTACGCACGTTGGCCAAAACTTGGTCGAATCATACGACAAGCGGACCCAGGGATGTCATGGACGTGCGGCGGCTGGGACGCGCGCGACGACGAGCGCGCGGCCGGCGCCGCCGCCACCTGGTCGGGCGGCGGCGCCGTTGACGTACGGGGTCAGGACGGTACCGGCGCGCACAGCACGGCGGCGGGCCCCGGCGTGCTGCCCACCCGGGTCGTGAAGGCGACTCCGGCGAGGTACTCGGCTGCGGCGCACTGGCCCTTGTAGGCGCCGGAGGCGAAGTCGTCGCCCGCCCCGTCGGCGGGGCGGTTGTCGGACCGGTCGAACCACACCGTCCGGCCGCTCGCGCTCGCCGCGGCACGTGCGGGCACGCACAGGACCGCCGACACCCGCTCCCCGCGACGGCTGTAGCCGATCACGAACTGACCTGCCGGGCACTGGAGTTTGGTGTATCCGGAGGCCCAGTCGCCACCCGCCGGAACATACCGCTCGTCCGTGACGACCGTCTGGGCGCTGCCCGTGGCCCGCAGGTCGCCGGTGGTCGCGTCGGTGCACAGGCCGCGTCCGCCGGAGTGTGCGAGGCCGATCAGCCGCAGCCCGTCAGGGCAGACCGCCTTGTAGGCGCCCGAGTCCCAGTCGCCGCCCGCCCGTACGCGCAGGGACTGGACCGCGTCGCCGTGGTCCGTGGCCAGCATCCGCCAGGTCGTCCCCCGCTCGATGTAGCCGGTGCGGCTGGGGGAGTTCATGAGGTGATCCCAGGCCGTGGCCCGCCAGTCGCCACCGTCGAGGAGGCCGTACCGGTGCCCGGCGGTGTCGTAGCGCAGCAGCGCCCAGTCGTCGTGGCCCTCCCAGCCGACCAGCGGCCAGTAGGCGAAGTCGGTGTCGTGGTCGGCGAAGTAGTCGGTGATGTTGCCGAACCAGGTGCGGGCGGCCGTACCCGTCTCGCCGGCGCCGACGCCGAACTCGCTGATCCACACGGGCGCCGTGTAGTGCTTGCCCTCGGTGGTGACGAAGAAGGCCTGGTCGGCGAGGACCTGGTACAGCTCGTCGCGGGTCAGGTCCTGGTAGCGGGGGTCACTGGTCTCGCCGATGCCGGTGGCGCCGCTGTGCCGGGGGCCGGTATAGCCGTAGAAGTGGGCGGAGTACACCAGCTTGTGGGCGTCCACCAGGGTGTGGGAGAGGGTGCGGACGGGGGTGAGGGTGGGGCGGTCGTGCGGGAGGCCGTCCACCGGCAGCCCGGTCCAGTTGATGCCCTCGATGACGATGAGGAGGTTCGGGTCGGCCTCGGTGAGGATGCGGTCGGCGGCGAGCTGGGCGGCCGCGTACCAGTCGTGGTCGTCGCCCATGCCCCAGTTGGGGTCGTTCAGGACGTCACGGCGTACCTCGTTGTAGAGGTCGGCGCCCACGACACGGGAGTTGGCCGCGTAACGGCGGGCCATGAAGACCCAGTCGTCGGCCCACCGCTGGGTCGACTGGCTGCTGTTCCACCGCTCATTGCCGTCGATGCCGCAGCACCAACGGGAGGTGTTGGTGTGGTTGTTGAGGATGACCGCGAAGCCCGCGCCGGTCAGCGCGGCCACGACGGCGTCGTAGACCTCCAGGGGGGTCTTCCCGCGCAGCTGCGGATTCGCGGTGACCGCGACGTCCGGAACCGGGACCGTCGTGTGGATCATCTCGTTCGAGAACGGCAGCCGGATGCTGTTGATGCCGAGCGCCTGGAAGTCCGACAGGAGCTGAGGGAGGGAGGCGCGGTCCAGGCCCAGGGGGATGCCGTGGGAGTCCTGGCCGGCGTGGTGGTCGGCGGGGTCGGTGCTGCTGCCGCTTCCGGTCCAGGAGCCCTGGGCGCCGTCCCAGTTGGCGGCCTTCAGACGGAAGTGGTGGCCGGCGGCGTCGACGATGTAGCGGCCCCGGGTGGACAGGGGTGGCTGCCAGGCGCCGGTGGCGGAGGCGGCCGGTGCCGGGTCGGCGGACCGGGGTGCGGCGGTCGCCGGGGCGGCGCCGGACAGGGCGAAAACCATGAGCGTTGCTGTCAGGTACTTGACAAACTTGACAAACTTCTTGATCGACATCAGCCGTCCTCGGAGTGGATGCCGCGTGGGGGCGCCGCAATTTATCAGGGCGGGCGTCAACGCAGAAGCGGCTCCTCGGCCCCACAGGCCTCGGCCGTCCAGCCCTCCAGATCACGTTCGGGGCGCAGCAGCCGGCGGACGGCGGCGGCCGAGGCCCGGTGCCAGTCGTGGCTGCGGCGGAGCATCGCATGGTCCCCGCCCCTGAGCAGCACCATGCCGGCCTGCGCACCGGCCGCACGGGCCTGCCGTACGTACGCGGCCGACTCGGCGGGCTTGATGACCCGGTCACGGTCGCCGTGCAGGACGACGATCCGCGTCCCGGTGAGGTCGTCCACGGGGTCGCCGGGCGGGCACCAGGGCGCCAGCGCGAGCACACCGCGCACCCCGGGGTCGGCCGCCGCCCGCAGTGCGGCGCGGCCGCCCATGGAGTGGCCGACCAGCACCACGGACACGTCCCCGGCCCGGCCGCGCAGCTCGTCGAGGGCGCGCAGGGTGTCCTGGAGCGGGTCGGCGTCGTTCCAGCCGCGGTACCGGTAGCGCACCTGGCCGACCAGGACGTCGCGGGGCGAGGAGACCGACGCGGCGGCGCTCAGGAAGGGGCGCATGCGCAGGGCCGGCGGATGCCACGGGCGCGCCGGCCGGAGCCCCTTCTCCTGGCCGCCGTGCAGGACGAGCACCGCCGCGCGCGTCCGGTCCCGCGGTGCGCGACGCACCACCAGTGCGCTCCCACCCGCCTCGACGACCCGTCCTTCGGTCACCGCGTCCACCTCTGCTTCTCCGGCCCGGTGCGTGCTGCCGCCATCAAACACCGCCGGGGGAGGCCGCAGCCACCGAGGAGGCTGAGCGGCCCGTGCCCTCCCCGTGAACATCGGTACCGCGAACATCAGTTAGGCTCCACGGCGCACAGGGGACGCACAGTGGGGGTGGGGGCATGACCGAAGGATTCAGTGAGCCCGAAAAGGAAGGCAGACCGGTCGTCCAGGCGATCGCGGCGGTGGCCGTGTTCCTGGGCGTGGTGGGCGTCCTGTGGGCTCAGAAGGCGTTCGTCCACCCGCAGGGCGCGAGCAGTGAACCGGCGGCCTGCTCGAAGTCGACCGACCGGCTGCCGCGCCGCTATGTCTCGGGCGCACGGCTGTGCGAGGCGCTGAACCGCCCGGACCTTCCGGCCCTGTTGGGGACACCGCAGGAACAGGCCGAGACGGCCAGCGGCAGCGGGGACTGGATCACCCTCGCCGGGGGCACCAAGATCCCCTCGCCCGACGCCACGGTGACCCTGAAGACGTACTCCGTGAAGCTGTCGGCGTCCTACGACGATCTGTCCGTCGCCGAAGTGGGCGACCTGATGGGTGGCGCACGCAGGATGACCGTTGCCGGGCACCCGGCCGTCCTCTACTCCAGCCCGACCATCTCCATCGGCTTCAACCTCGGCGGCGGGAAGGCGACCACGGGGCCCGGCGGCACGGCGCGCTGCCTCCTGGTCTCGAAACACGCGAAGGACGACGGCAAGGGCACGTTCGAGGTCGCGATCTGGCGGCAGGACGACGTGCTGCCCGACGACACGGCTCTCGAACGGGTCGCGGAGCAGGTGTTGCAGACGGTCCCGGGCTGGAACGGGAACTGACCCGACCGCTCCGGTACCGAACGGGTTCGCCGCCGCGGCGCCCGTGTTCCAGGGCGCCGTGGCGGCGAACCATGGTTGTTCCGGGTCAGTTCCTCACGGAGCGACGATCGTCGTCGACGCGGTCGCACCCTCGGCCGGCAGCGACGGCAGCGACGGCAGCGCTGGCACGGCGCCGAGGAGGCCCGTGACGGCGTCGAGAATGGACCCGAGCAGCCCGGTGACGGCGTCCAGTACCCCGCCGAGGTCGAGCGAGGTCAGTGAGCTCAGCAGGCTGTTGACGGCTGCCTGGATCGCGCTCAGCAGGTCCGAGACGGGGTCGGCGGTCCGCGCCGAGCGGTTGGTGCCGTCGGTGTCCAGTTGCCTCAGCCGCTTCTGGAGAGCGTCGCTCCACTCCCGCACTTCCTTGGCGTAGGCGGCGGCCCGAGCGGGGTCGAGGGCGCTGCCGTCCGCCGTGACGAGCTTGGGCAGCGTGTTCAGGAGGGGGGCCAGGGCCGGGTCGTACCGCGTCGTGTCCATCGCTTCGATGCGGTCCAGGAGGGTGGCGACATCGGTACCGGGCCCCGGAACCGTGTGTGCGACACCGGTTCCCGAGGCTTCTCGGCCGGCGTCGGCGGCGGCAGCGGTGGCGGCGGCCGGGCCGAAGACCAGGGCGGCACAGACCAGGGGGGAGACGAGGAGGCCGCGGGAGACTAGGGCGCGCATGGGGTTCCTTTCGAGACTGCTGTCCTTGCGCCCACCGTGGAAAACCGTGCGGGGCACCGCAACCGGTGCCCCGGCCTCCGACCTGCCCGCCGTACCGCCCGGCCCTCCCTGACCAGGTGTTTTGCCCTGCCCCGAGGCTCCTTCCGGGTGTCGGTGGAAGATTCGCCCGTCCGGGTGCGTACGGCCGTCGCCGAGAGCCGCACATGCGAAGAGCCCCGCCCCCGACGGATCGGGGGCGGGGCTCTTCGGACGGAGCGCCGGGCAGGCCTTGCACCTGCATCTCCCCACAGGAAGTGGGGCGTCTTTCCTTGGACCACCAACGCATCGCACGTTACCCGGATTTGGAGTGCCGCGCGCAAGATCAACCATAGCGTGGCCACAGGGCGGACACCAAATCGCGGGCAGGGACGCTACGCCTCCGGGACGCGGGCCAGGTCGTGCAGCCAGGCCTTCGCCGAACTGTCCGACGGGGCACGCCAGTCGCCGCGGGGGGACAGGGAGCCGCCCGCCGAAACCTTCGGGCCGTTCGGCATGGCCGAGCGCTTGAACTGGGCGAAGGCGAAGAAGCGGCGGCAGAAGTAGTCGAGCCAGTGCCGGATCTCGGCCAGGTCGTACGCCTTGCGGTCGGACTCGGGGAAGCCGGGCGGCCAGGCGCCCGCCTCCCGGTCGTGCCAGGCGTGCCAGGCCAGGAAAGAGATCTTCGACGGCCGGAACCCGTGCCGCAGCACCTGGTAAAGGGTGAAGTCGTGCAGCGCGTACGGGCCGATCTTGGACTCGGTGGACTGCAGCTCCTCGCCCGGCACCAGTTCGGGACTGATCTCCGTGTCGAGGATCGCGGCAAGCGTCCTGCCGGTCTCCGGGTCGAACTGCTCGCTGCTGATGACCCAGCGGATCAGATGCTGGATCAGCGTCTTCGGCACACCGGAGTTGACGTTGTAGTGGCTCATCTGGTCGCCGACGCCGTAGGTGCACCAGCCGAGCGCCAGCTCGGAGAGGTCCCCGGTGCCCAGGACGATGCCGCCGCGCTGGTTGGCGAGCCGGAAGAGGTAGTCGGTGCGCAGACCGGCCTGCACGTTCTCGAAGGTGATGTCGTACACCGGCTCGTCGGCCGCGAACGGGTGGCCCATCTCCTTGAGCATGAGCCGTGCGGTCGGCGTGATGTCGAGCTCGGCCGCGGTCACGCCGAGCGAGTTCATCAGCCGGTGGGCGTTTCCCCTGGTGTGCTCGCCGGTGGCGAACCCCGGCAGGGTGAAGGCCAGGATGTCGCTGCGCGGGCGGCCCGCGCGGTCCATCGCCCGGGCGGCGACGATCAGCGCGTGGGTGGAGTCGAGGCCGCCGGACACCCCGATGACCACCTTCGGGCCACCGATCGCCGCCAGCCGCTGCTGGAGCGCCGCGACCTGGATGTTGTACGCCTCGTAGCAGTCCAGGGCGAGCCGCTCGGGGTCGGCGGGCACGAAGGGGAAGCGTTCGACCCGGCGGCGCAGGCCCAGGTCGGCGGTGGGCGGGTCGAGCCGGAAGGGGACGGTCCGGAAGCCGCCGGTGCGTGCCGCGTGCGTACGCCGGTTGTCGTCGAACGAGCCCATCCGGGCCCGCTCCTGGCGCAGCAGGTCCAGGTCCACGTCGGCCACCGCGTACTGGTCGTCCAGCGGGAACCGGTCCGTCTCGGCGAGCAGCGCGCCGTTCTCGTAGATCATGGTCTGGCCGTCCCAGGACAGGTCCGTCGACGACTCGCCCAGTCCGGCCGCCGCGTAGACGTAGGCGGCGAGACAGCGCTGTGACGCCGAGCGGCACAGCAGCTTGCGGTCCTCCGCGCGGCCGACCGTGATCGGGCTGCCCGAGAGGTTCACCAGGACGGTCGCGCCGGCCAGCGCGGCCTCCGCGCTCGGCGGCACCGGCACCCACATGTCCTCGCAGATCTCGGCGTGCAGCACCAGACCAGGGACGTCCTCCGCGTCGAACAGCAGGTCCACCCCGAACGGCACGTGCTCACCGCCGATCCGGATGGTGCCGCCCCGCTCGTCGTCGCCCGAGGCGATCTGCCGGCGCTCGTAGAACTCCCGGTAGTTCGGCGGGTACGACTTCGGTGCGACACCGAGGATCCGGCCCCGGTGCACGAACACCGCGCAGTTGTAGATCCGGTTGCGATGACGCAGCGGGGCGCCGACGACGAGGACGGGCAACAGCCCGGCCGAACCGGCCGCCACCGTCGCCAGGGCCTCCTCGACCTGGTCGAGCACCACGTCCTGGAGGAGCAGGTCCTCGATCGAGTAACCGGTCAGGCCGAGCTCCGGGAAGACGGCCACGGCGACCCCGTCCTCCGTGCAGCGGCGGGCCAGGCGCAGGACCGCCTCGGCGTTGGCGCGCGGGTCGGCGATGACGGTGTGGCCGGTGCACGCGGCGACACGCGCGAAGCCATGCTCATAGATCGACCAGAAGTTCAACGGGGGCTTCCTCGGGAGAGACGGACACGGTATGGATGCCGGACGGAGAGCGTCGCCGTACCCGGGCATCCTCTCCTTCGACGGTCCGGCGAACCTCCTGCTCCAAGAAGCATAGATCGGCGGTGATCCGTGCTGACCAGGGGATTCCGGGCGCGCCGCGGGGCCGCCGACCGGGCGGGCGGGGTCACATGGGCGTGGTGTCCAGCAGATCCGCGGCCATCCGGCGGGCCGGCGCCTCGGTCTCGGCCGCGATCCGGTGGAACGTGGTCTCCGCCCGGTGGGCCGGCCAGCCGGGCGGCAGGTGCCGGACGGGCAGCCGGGGGTCGGTGCGGATGACGCCCAGCCACTCGCTGACCAGGCGCAGCCGGGTGACGACCGGGTCATCACCGGAGCCGGCCCGCCACGCCTCCCAGCGGGTGTGGAAGTCCTCGTAGCGGGCGGCGATCGACCCCAGGTCCCAGGTGTCGCGGATCATGAGGTCGATGTCCGTCGCCGCGTCGGCCAGCGCGTGGAAGATCTTGACGTGCGCGGAGAGTCCCAGTTCGGCGACGACGGCGGAGACGTCCACCCGGCCGGGCGCGATCCACAGCCCGCTGTAGAGCGGCCCGAACCCCGACCAGCCGAGCCGCGAGCGCAGATCGTGCCGCTGGCGCTGCCAGGACTCCGGCAGCGAGAAGCCGAGCAGGGTCCAGGAGCCGTCCCAGTCGTCGTTGACCGCACCCGTCTGCCAGATGCGCCGCCGGCCGTCGTGCAGGATCTGGGTGGCGAGCGGTGTCAGGCCGAAGTACGTCTTGCGCCCCTGCCGTTGCCGTCGCAGCAGGTTCCTGCTGACCATGCGGGTGAGCGTGGAGCGCACGGCCTGTTCGCCGACGTCCGCCCGGCCCAGGACCGTGATGATGCTGCCCGAGTACACGCCCAGCGGGCCCTGCTCCAGCACATGGTTGCCGAAGAAGGCGAGCAGCAGCGACTGCGGACGGGCCTGCGGGGAGTCCAGGGGTTCTGGCACGGTCACGGCGTTCACGTGCGCAAGATTACGGCCACCCGGCGGACGTACGACGGGCTGCGCGATCTCGCTTCCGGTACTGGTCACGGCGGTGGGCCGGGTCGAGCCGCGGCCGTACGGCAGGATCGTGCCGTTCCCGCCGCCGGGCATGCGGAGGGACCCCCGCCGCGCTGTCGCGTCAACATCCCTGTCGGTCCCCCCCCCGCCTGGGCAGGCCTCCGCCCCGGCCGCGCACGCGCCGCCGGGGCGGAGGCCCGGTCGCTACGCGGCGGTGCCGCCCTTGTAATCGCTGTTGAACGTGGTCTCGACGGTCGTGGCCACCGACTGCGCCACGCCCGTGCCCGTGAGGATGATGCCCAGCTCCCGGTTGTTGGACAGGGAGTTGCTGCTGATGTTCATGGAGCCGGCTTCCACCTCCTGGGTGGACAGGCCGTAGTCGGCGACCATGGCCTTGGCGTGGATGTAGAAGCCGTCGGGGTCGGAGTAGCCGACGACGGTGCCGCCGGCGTCCTCGATGTCGGAGACCTCGCTGGAGTAGTCGTCCGGTGTCTCCAGGACCACCCGCACCTTCACGCCCGCCTCGGCCCGGGCGACGATCGCGTTGCCCACCGTGCTGTCGCTGAACTCCAGTTCCTCGACGTCGAGCGTCTTGGTGGCGGCGTTGATCACGGACAGCAGCCGGCTGCGGGAGTCGGTGGGGGACCAGAGCAGGTGGTCGCCGTCGGTGGGGGTGACCGAGGTGCCGGCGTAGTCGGCGGCGAACACCTTCTCGATCGCGGCGACATCACGGGTGTCGTCGGTGAACACCCCGTAGTCCCGGCCGGTCGAGTAGTACTGCGAGGTCAGGTTGCCGGTCAGGACCAGCGACTTGGTGGCGTCCACCGTGATGGTCTTCTGGTGCGTGTAGACGAAGCTGGACGGCGACCACACCACACCCACGCCGGCATTGGTCAAGGCGCTGTACGCGGAGCTGTTGGCGCTCTGGTGCGCCCGGTCGAGGACCACTCGCACGGTGACACCCTTGTTCTTGAGGGCTATGAGGTCGTTCACGGCCGTGGTGTCCTCCAGCTCGTACATCGTCATGTCGAGCGAGCTGGTGGCCGAGTTGATGAAGTCGTAGATCGTGGGCTCGCTGCCGCTGAGCGAGAAGGCGAACGCGGTGTAGCTCGCGGCGTTCGCGGGGACCGCGGCGGCGACCACGGCCGCACTGGCCGCCAGGGCGACACCCGCGCGACCGAGAAGCTTCGACAGCATGCGTGACTCCTAGTCGAGTTGACGCTCACGTGGGGGGTGGGTGAGCGTGGGCATGACACCACGCGCGTAGACTGCCGAGGAAGAGAAGCATGGTGAACTCGCCGTTACCTGGGGGCCGTAGGGTCGGACAAAGCGGACTCCTGGCAGGTCGGCGCCGGTTCATGGGCATCCCGCGAGAACGCAAAATCTTCGTAGCCGAGCCCGGCAGGGCAGAGGGCGGCCGAGGCGAACCCGGCAGGGCAGAGGGCGGTTGAGGCGAACCCGGCAGGGCAGAGGGCGGTCGAGGCGAACCCGGCAGGGCAGAGGGCGGTCGCGCCGAGAGTGGTCGGTGGGAGTGCGGCCGAGCCGAGTGCGGCCGGTGGGAGTGCGGCGCCCGGGGGCAGCGGTGGCCGAGGGCCCGGCCTCGGGCCGCCCGAACGCCTGGGCCGGCCCGGCGGCATCCCGCAGGCGCGGCCGAGGGGGACTCCGCGGTGAGACCTGACCTCCCGCCGGTCCGCCCGCCGCCGCTGCCCCGGGCACGACTCGGCACCGGCGCCCTGCACACCACCGCCCGGCCGATCACCGAACACACCTGGGACCTGGGCCTGCCGTCGTTCACTCGAGGTGGGGGAGAGCCACCCACCGCTCCCCGCGCCTCGCCCACCCCGTCACCGCCGGCGCGGTCACGGCGTCGCTGACCAGGCAGCCCACCGCGCCGGCCCCCGACCCCGGCTCGCCGACGGCCGGGCGGGCGGCAAGACCGGTCAGTAATGGAGAAGCGCTACTGTTCCACCCCGGCTAGCGTGGCGGCCGTCGACGGAGGCCCCGCGCAGCGGATGGAGACGGGTTTGAGCATGGCCAGAAAGACCGAGACGCAGGTGTCCGCGCCGCACGTGGCGGACAGCCACGACCTGATCCGTGTGCACGGCGCGCGAGAGAACAACCTCAAGGACGTCAGCATCGAGATCCCGAAGCGACGGCTGACGGTCTTCACCGGAGTCTCCGGCTCGGGCAAGAGTTCGCTGGTGTTCGACACCATCGCCGCCGAGTCGCAGCGGTTGATCAACGAGACCTATCCCGCCTTCGTCCAGGGCTTCATGCCCAACCTGGCCCGCCCCGAGGTCGACGTCCTCGACGGACTGACCACCGCGATCATCGTCGACCAGCAGCGGATGGGCGGCGACCCCCGCTCCACCGTCGGCACCGCCACCGACGCCAACGCGCTGCTGCGCATCCTCTTCAGCCGCCTGGGCAAGCCGCACATCGGCTCGCCCAAGGCGTTCTCCTTCAACATCGCCTCCATCAGCGGGGCGGGCGCGGTCACCGTCGAACGCGCCGGACAGCAGGTCAAGGAGCGCCGCAGCTTCAGCATCACCGGCGGCATGTGCCCGCGCTGCGAGGGCCGCGGCGCCGTCACCGACCTCGACCTCGGCCAGCTCTACGACGACACCAAGTCCCTCAACGAGGGCGCGATCACCGTCCCCGGCTACAAGGGTGGCGGCTGGAACTCCCGCCTCTACGCCGAGTCCGGCTTCTTCGACCCGGACAAGCCGATCCGGAAGTTCACCAAGAAGGAACTGCACGACTTCCTGCACCGCGAGCCGACCCGGATGAAGATCGCCGGTATCAACATGACCTACGAAGGTCTGATCCCGCGCATCCAGAAGTCGATGCTCTCCAAGGACAAGGAGTCGATGCAGCCGCACATCCGCGAGTTCGTGGAGCGCGCGGTCACCTTCGCCACTTGCCCCGACTGCGACGGCACCCGCCTCAACGAGGGCGCCCGCTCCTCGAAGATCTCCGGGATCAGCATCGCCGACGCCTGCGCGATGCAGATCAGCGACCTGGCCGCATGGGTCGAGGGCCTCGACGAGCCGTCGGTGGCACCGCTCCTCAGGACGCTCCACGACACCCTGGCGTCGTTCGTGGAGATCGGCCTCGGCTATCTCTCGCTGGACCGTCCGGCGGGCACCCTGTCCGGCGGCGAGGCCCAGCGAACCAAGATGATCCGCCACCTCGGCTCCTCGCTCACCGACGCCACCTACGTCTTCGACGAGCCCACCACCGGTCTGCACCCGCACGACATCCAGCGCATGAACGGCCTGCTGCTGCAACTGCGCGACAAGGGCAACACCGTCCTCGTCGTCGAGCACAAGCCGGAGGTCATCGCGATCGCCGACCACGTCGTCGACCTCGGCCCCGGCGCCGGTGCGGGCGGCGGCACCGTCTGCTTCGAGGGCACCGTCGAAGGCCTGCGCAAGGCCGGCACCGTCACCGGCCGCCACATCGACGACCGGGCCACCCTGAAGGAGAGCGTCCGCAAGCCCACCGGGGCGCTGGAGATCCGGGGCGCGAGCACCCACAACCTCCAGGGCGTCGACGTCGACGTCCCGCTCGGGGTCCTGACCGTCGTCACCGGCGTCGCCGGCTCCGGCAAGAGCTCCCTCGTGCACGGCTCGATCCCGGCCGGCGCCGGCGTGATCTCCGTCGACCAGGGCGCCATCCGCGGCTCCCGGCGCAGCAACCCGGCGACGTACACCGGGCTTCTCGAACCGATCCGCAAGGCCTTCGCCAAGGAGAACGGCGTCAAGCCGGCCCTGTTCAGCCCCAACTCCGAGGGCGCCTGCCCTACCTGCAACGGTGCCGGCGTCGTCTACACCGACCTGGCGATGATGGCCGGCGTCGCCACCACCTGCGAGGACTGCGACGGCAAGCGGTTCGAGCGATCGGTGCTCGACTACCGACTCCACGGCCGCGACATCAGCGAGGTGCTGGCCCTGTCGGTGAACGAGGCCGTGCCGTTCTTCACGGCGGACGAGGCGAACGTCCCGGCCGCCCAGCGGATCGCCCAGCGGCTCCAGGACGTCGGCCTCGGCTACCTCACCATCGGCCAGCCGCTCACCACCCTGTCCGGCGGCGAACGCCAGCGCCTCAAGCTGGCCACGCACATGGCCGACAAGGGTGGCGTCTACGTCCTCGACGAACCGACAGCGGGCCTGCACCTCGCCGACGTCGAGCAACTCCTCGGCCTCCTCGACCGGCTGGTCGACGCCGGCAAGTCCGTCATCGTCGTCGAGCACCACCAGGCGGTCATGGCCCACGCCGACTGGATCATCGACCTCGGCCCCGGCGCCGGTCACGACGGCGGCCGGATCGTCTTCGAGGGCACCCCCGCCGACCTGGTCGCCGCCCGCAAGACCCTCACCGCCGAGCACCTCGCGGAATACGTCGGCGCCTGACACCCCCTCAGCCCGCCGCGGAGCGCGGGAACCCCCATCGGAGGTTCCCGCGTGCCGCTCCGGGACATCGCAGAGAGCTCGGCCGCGGCGCCGGAACACCCACCCGCAAGAGGTTTGAACATTCAAACGTAACTGGTTACAGTGCGCGCATGACCACGACGCCACGCTGGCTGAACCCCGAGGAGCGACGGGCGTGGCTCGCCTACGTCCAGTTCTCCACGCACCTGTCCGACCACCTGAACCGCCAGCTCCGGCGTGATGCGGGCATGACCCACGCCGACTACACCCTGCTCGTCCACCTGTCCTCGGTCAAGGACCACAGCCTGACCATGTCCGAACTGGCCGAACGCCTGAAGATCACCCGAAGCCGCCTCACCCACGCCGTGACCCGGCTTCAGGAGACCGGCTACGTCGACCGCCGCGAGGATCCCGGCAACCGCCGCACCCAGTTCGCCGTTCTCACCGAGGAGGGCATGCGCCTCCTGGAGCGCGCGGCCCCCGGCCATGTGGAGGCGGTTCGCCGAGCCGTCTTCGACGCTCTCACCCCCGAGCAGGTGACCCAGTTCGCCGCCATCGGTGAGTCGATCAACACCGCGCTCCAGCGCATGGACGCCGATGGCGACGAGCAGGAGGCACTGCCCTGGCGCCGACGCTAGGAGACGGCGTCCGCCGCGCCGAGGGGCCGGGCATGGGTGAGCCCCGGGGTGGCCACGGACACGGACATCCGCGGCGGCCCCGGGGCTCATGTCCGGTCAGCCCTGGTCCTGCGCCTCCGGGGCGAGCAGGATCGCGGTGTGGGTGCGGTGCGCGACGGCATCGCTGACCCGCGGGTCGAACAGCGCCTGCGCGGCGCTGCGGTGGTGCGGGCTCAGCACGATGAGATCGGCGTCGAACTCCTCGGCGGTCTCCGAGATGGCGGCCGCGACCTGGGTGGTGAGCCCCCGCAGGAGGGTTCCCTCGGCCTTGACGCCCTGGTCCCGGAGGGCGGCGAGCGCCTCGTCCAGGACGGCCTGGGCCTCGGTGTCCTCCTCCAGCGGGACGATCGCCGCGACGGAGGCGGCGGAAGCGATGACGTGCACGACGCGGACCTCGGCGTTCGCGAGCCGCGCCAGCTCGCCGGCCAGCCGTACGGCGGAGCGGCGGGCGGGGCTGGGATCGACGGCGACGAGGATGCGCTGGAACACGGACACGGTACTTCCCCTTTCGGGGTGCGGAAGGTCGACTCGGTGGTCTGGGACGCCGGGTTGCGGCGTGACGGCTCGGCGCGTCCGGCGCCGAACGAGTTCTTCCGTCCCCATGGCGTGATCATCTCACCGCTCGCCGGCGTGGCGGACAGCGGTCCATGTAACAGCCACTGAACTGCGGGAAGCCGACCGGTGCCGGGTGGACCACCGAACGCGTCGGCCTGCCGTCGTCGCGGCTGCGCGCCTTCGCGACCGGCGCCTTCGCGGCTGTGCGCCTTCGCACCTCCGCCGTCGGTCAGGGCATCGTGAGGTCGATGGCACGGTCGAGGGCCTGGGGGTGGAGGACCCGGTGGATGCCCTCGAGGAGGTAGTAGTCGGCGTAGGGGAGGGAGACCTCGATGCCGTCCTCGGCCGGCCGGTTGCGGGTGCAGCGGGCGACGACTGCGTCCGCACGGGTGGAGGCCCTGGTCAGGCAGGTCTCTGCGAGCGCGGTCAGCAGTCGCAGGGCGACGTCGCGGTACTTCTCGCGGCCGGTCGCGGCGGCCAGGTCGAGGAGCCCGCAGGCCATGACGGCTCCGGCGGACGCGTCCTTGATGTCGTGGGGGTGCTGGGGCGCTCGGTAGTCCCAGACGGGGACGTGGTCGGGGGTGAGCGCGCCGATGGCGTACTCGGCCAGACGCGTCGCCGTGGCGAGGAACCGGGCATCGGCGGTGCGGCGGTAGAGGGTGGTGAATCCGTAGATCCCCCAGGCCTGTCCACGGGACCAGCAGGAGGTGGGGCTGTAGCCCTGGACGGTGTTGGGGCCGATGGGGGCGCCGGTGGCCGGGTCGAGGTCCCAGACGTGCGGGGTGGAGCCGTCGGCCCGCGGGAAGAGACGCCGGGTGGTCTCGGCGTGGGCGACGGCGATGTCGAGATAGGTGGTGTCGCCGGTCTGCTGCGTGGCGAAGGCGAGCAGATCGAGGTTCATCATCGTGTCCATGATGATGCGCCCCGCGTTGGCGGGGTCGTCCAGCGCGCCCCAGGCCCGCAGGAACCGGCCGCGGGGGTTGTAACGCCGGATGAGGGAGTCGGCCGCCTGGATGGCGCCGGTGCGCCACTGTTCCTCTCCGGTAAGGCGCCAGGCGGTGACCCAGGAGGGGGTGAACAGGAAGCCGAGGTCGTGGGTGGTCGTGTCGTTGCGGCGGGGGGCGAGCTTGCGTGCGGAGTCGAGGGCGAGGGTGCGGAACCGGTCGTCGTCGGTGTGGAGCCAGCACATCCACAGGGTGCCGGGCCAGAATCCGCCGACCCAGTCGCCGTTCTGGGAGTAGGTCCACTTCTCGAACCTGGTCACCACGGGGAAGCCGGTGACGCCGGGTGCGACGGTGCGGACCTTTTCGACCGCGTAGTCGGCGGCGGCTCTGAGGGTGTGCGTGGTGGCGGCCGGCGCGTGCCCGGCCTCGGCATGCGCGGGCAGAGGTGCGCTGGCGTAGGCGACCGCGGCGCCGCCTGCCGTGGCCAGCACGGCCCGCCGGGAGATGGACATGACTGCCTGCCTCTCCAACTGGACTGTTGGTGCACGGGAGTTGAAGGAGTGTGGCATGTCTGCTCGACCTGTGTACACCCATGTGCATGATGTTCACGTATATGAATGACCTCGGCCGGTCGTTGTGCGGATCCGTGCTCGGCCTCGTCGTCGAAGGCCTCCAAGGTGGCGACCGGGGCGAGGATCTCCGCATGGACCAGGACGGCGTCGGGGTCGGTGACCTCGATCAGGCTGGGACGGTGGAACGCGCCGCGGCGAGCGGACCGTCGGTGGCGGGGTCGCCGCGCACGATCGCCTTGTCATTGTCCGGCCACGTCTGCCACTTCGGAGTTTGCCGCCGTGCTCGCCGACATCGGCGACGACCGGCTGCGGCAAGAGGTGGAGACGAAGGTCCTCGGCTGTCTGCGCCGCGATCGACCGGCCTGCCGCAGCGGCGACCGGTGGCTCCGCCGCTCAGTCGGTGGCCCTGACGGGGCGCGCCTCGCGGAAGCAGCGTTCAAGGCGTTCCAGGAAGCCGTCGAAGGAATCGTCGTCGGGCCAGGTCTGGTACGCGGTGTTGGCGGCGGCCAGGGCGAGGTTGAACTGCAGGGTGGCGGTCAGCTCGTCGTCGTGGGCGGCGCGGGACGTCACCCACTCCCTCAGCTCGGTGAAGAACCGCTCGCCGAAGTTCTGGCCCGACTGGGCGAGGACGGGCGACTGTGCCTTGAGGCGGCGCTGCAGGGGCATCCGGTCCCGCAGGCTCTCCAGGAAGCCGGTCAGGATCGCGGTCAGCGAGTCCCACAGCGGCTCGTCCGCGGGGCGGCCGGTCATCAGGGCCTGCCAGGCCTGCCGCTCCTCGGGGTCCTGGTCGAAGACCACGGCCTCCTTGCCGGAGAAGTAGTTGAAGAAGGTGGCACGCGAGACGTTCGCCGCGGCCGCGATCTGCTCGACGGTCGTGGCCTCGTAGCCCTGCTCGTCGAACAGCCGCAGCGCGGCCGACCGGATGGCATGCCAGGTCGCGAGCTTCTTGCGCTCCCGCAGGTTCATCGCACCTCTTTCTGTCGGTGTCATCTTACGTGCCGAACTCTGGACTCCTCTATTTTTGGACTCATCTAAGTTTCGGGCTACAGTGCAGTCGGCCCCGGGAGGTATGTCCCGGGAACGCCGGATCCGAAGGAGAACACCATGAGCAAGGTCTGGTTCATCACCGGTACGTCCCGCGGCCTGGGCCGCGCGTTCGCCGAGTCCGCCCTGGAGCGTGGGGACAAGGTCGTCGCGACCGCCAGGAACGCCGCCTCGCTGGACGGCCTGGTCGCCACATACGGAGACGACGTGCTGCCCGTCGCGCTGGACGTCACCGACAAGGCGGCCGTGGCCGCGGCGGTGGCCGCGGCGCAGGAGAAGTTCGGCCGCCTCGACGTGGTCGTCAACAACGCCGGCTACGGCCTGTTCGGCATGATCGAGGAGATCGGCGAGCAGCAGCTGCGCGACCAGATGGAGACGAACCTCTTCGGCGCCTTCTGGGTCACCCAGGCCGTCCTGCCGGTCATGCGCGCCCAGGGCAGCGGCCACATCGTGCAGATCTCGTCCGTCGGCGGCGTCGCCGCGTTCCCCTCGCTCGGCGCGTACCACGCGTCCAAGTGGGCGCTGGAGGGCTTCAGCGAGGCCCTCGCCCAGGAGGTCGCCGGCGCGGGGATCAAGGTCACCGTGGTCGAGCCGGGCGGCTTCACCACCGACTGGGGCGGCTCCTCCAGCGCGCACGTCGAACAGAACCCCGCCTACGACGAGGTCCGCGCGGCCATTGCCGCCCGTTTCGGCGACGCCCGGTACGCCGACCCGGCCGATGCCGCCACCGCCCTGCTCCAGATCGTCGACGCCGAGAACCCGCCGCTGCGGGTGCTCTTCGGCACCGAACCCATCGAGATCATCGCGCCCCTCTACGCCGAGCGCCTGCAGACCTGGGCCGACTGGCAGCACGTCTCCCGAATCGCCCAGGGCTGACCGGGCGGGCAGGGCCGGTCACATATGACGAGCGTCCGTATCGCTGCTCGTCTGGGACGGCCCGGCCCGGCCCGGTACGGAACACGGATGCGATCGGCGCCTGGGCGGCCAAGGAAGACGTGCTCGGGCAGGGGCGGCAACGGTACCCCGGTCTGCGCGACGGGAGGCCGTGCGCCGGGCCGCCGCCTGGCGCGCCCCCGGCGTCCCTGAGCGTCGTGACCGATCCCGCGAGCGCAGCCTGGACGGGGTCGTGGGCGTGGTGCAGCAAACGGCAAGGACCGTCAGCGCGGCCGGTGAACCGGCCCGCCGCCCAGGACGTGTCTGCCGCCGAGAGCCCTCTCGAGGTGTCGCCGATGGGGCTGTGTACCACCGCCGGGTGGCGGCTGCCCGGGGGACCGGACCGGCGGTGGGGAGACGCGGGTCAGCCCGCCTTCGTCCAGCGACGGAGTTTCTCGGGGTTGCGTACGACCCAGATGCGCGTGATCCGGTCACCCGCGACGTCGAACGCGAAGACCGTCACGGTGACGCCGTCCTGCTCGGCCACCAGACCGGGCTGACCGTTGACCATACGCTCCAGGAGCTCCATGTCGCCGGTCCTGTGGCGGGCGATCTCCATCCAGGCGTACGCGATCTGCTCGCCGCCTTCGATGGGGTGCGGGAAGGTCACGGCGAGGCCACCGCCGTCCGCGATCGCCGTGGCATCGGGGTCGAGCAGGCCGATGAGTGCGTCGATGTCCTGGGCCTCCCACGCCTGCTTGAAGTCCCGGATGACGCCGGCGCGCTCGGCAGCCGAAGTCGCGGAGGGCTGCGCGGCCCGGATACGGCGGCGGGCCGAGGAGGCCAGCTGGCGGCAGGCCGCCGGGGTACGGCCGACGATCTCTGCCACTTCGGCGAAGGAGTGGCAGAAGACGTCGTGGAGGATGAACGCGACGCGCTCGGCCGGGGTCATCGATTCGAGCACGACCAGGAAGGCCAGGTTGACCGATTCGTCCAGGGTGACCCGGTCGGCCGGGTCGGCGGTGGTGCCGCCGGGCCGCACGGTGGTCCACTCCGTACGTTCGGGCAGCGGCTCGGGGATCCATGCGCCCACATAGGTCTCCCGCCGGGCCCGGGCGGAGCCGAGCAGGTTGAGACAGATGCGGCTGGTGACCGTCGTCAGCCAGGCGCCGGGGGACACGACGGCGTCCCGCTGCTGCGGGGACATCGTGTACCAGCGGGTGTAGGTCTCCTGGACGGCGTCCTCGGCCTCGGCCAGGGAGCCCAGGAGCCGGTAGGCGATGTTCATCAGCTGACGCCGCTCGCTCATGATCGCGTCCAGGCCCGGATCGGCCTGTGCGTGTCCTTGCCCGGATCGGGTGGTCATGGTGGCGACTGCTCCCTCGGTCGTATCCGCCCTCACCGGTCCGACAAGACAGCGCATCGGAATGTGAGGGCCGCGCCCGCCTCACATTCCGGCGGGCTGTGCTGTCGAACCGACGAGACGGACACATCATCCAGCGAACAGGAAGCTCAGGGACACCATGACCACTTCCGTGCCGGCAACACCGTTCACCGACCCGGCGCCCGCGCAGCGCCTGGAGCGGGCGGCCACCGCGCTGACCGGCCACGGTTTCACCGTGGAGATCCTCGACGATGCCGCTGCCGCCCGTACCCGCGTCAAAGAGCTGATACCGGAGGGCGCCAGTGTGTTCACCGGGGCCAGCGAGACCCTCCGGCGGTCCGGGATCGACGAGGACATCAACGCCGGCGGACGGTACCAGGCCATCAAGCCACGCGTCCTGGCCATGGACCGGGTCACCGGCGCCGACGAGATCCGGCGGCTGCTGGCCGGCCCCGACGTCATCGTCGGCAGCGTCGCCGCGGTCACCGAGACCGGTTCCCTCGTGGTCGCCTCGGGCAGCGGAAGCCAGTTGCCCGGCTACGCGGGCGGCGCGGCCCGTGCGATCTGGATCGTCGGGGCGCAGAAGGTGGTACCCGACCTGGACACCGCGCTACGGCGCGTCGAAGACCACTGCCTTCCGCTGGAAAGCGCCCGCACCCAGGAAGCCTACGGGTGGCCCAGCGCCGTCAACCGCCTTCTCATCCTCAACGGAGAACATCAGGCCGGCCGCGGCACCGTCCTGCTGCTGCGCGAAGCCATCGGTTTCTGAACCACCGGGAACCCCTGGCGGGTGCGGTTGGCGCCGTGACGGCCTCCCCTCCTCGTCGCCCTCGACGGCCACGTCCTCGCCAACAAGCCCGGTCGGCACGGCCACCACGAACCGGGCAAGCCGGCGAGGGCGTCGTCGAGGTCAGGGAGTGCGGCGGGCGGTGCTGAAGCGGTGCTGGTATGCGGCCGGGCTGATCGACAACTCCCTTGCGAAGACCTGCCGGAGACTCTCATAGCCCGGGACCCCGGCCAACGCGGCGGCCTGGGTCGCGGTGTGCCCCTGGTCGAGCAGCGCCTTCGCGAGATCGAACCGGCTCGACTCGACGTAGCGGGCCGGTGCGGTGGCCGGCTCCTCCCGGAACAGCCGCGTCAGATGGCGGGCGGGCTGAGGTCGAGATGCCTGGCGAGTTCACCGAGGGGGTGGTCTCCCGCAGGGGCCGCCGTCACCATGTCCACGACTGTGCGCAGTGCCGGGGACCGGGGCGGCGGCGGGGCTGTCGTCGACGGCGATCCGGATGCCGATCGACGAGGCGACGTCGGCACCGGTCGTCGAGGATCGCGACCCGATGTGTTCCGGAGCCCGCAGTCCCCTTCCTCAGGTGTCTCGATTCGAGGGGTTCCTGGCCGTACCAGGGCGGCGGCGGAGCAGCGCGGCCGCCATCGTGGAGAACGAAGGAACTGACTGCTCCTTATCGGCGCATCGAAAGGAAGAACATCGTGTCCGACATCATCGCGGGTGTGAAAATCCCCGATACCGCGGCAGTGACGGAGGCCACGGATTTCCTCCGGGAAACGGCCAGCCCACTCATCTTCCACCACTCCCGGCGGGTTTTCCTCCTCGGTTCCCTGCAAGCGCGCGCGCTCGGTCTCCGGCCCGATCCCGAGCTGCTCTACATTTCCGCGATGTTCCACGACACGGGGCTTTCGACCCCGTTCTCCGACACGGAGCAGCGCTTCGAGCTCGACGGCGCCGACCACGCGCACGCGTTCCTGCTCGAGCGCGGCTTCTCGAAGAGCGCGGCCGACGTCGTGTGGACGGCGATCGCACTGCATACGACGCCCGGGATTCCCGGCCGGATGGGCCCGGAGACGGCCGCCACGAACTACGGCGTGCTGACCGACGCGATCGGCTGGGGACTGGAGCGGCTGCATCGCGACCGCGTGGACGAGATCCTTGCCGCCCATCCCCGTGGACAATTCAAGAAGGGATTCCTGGAGGCATTCGTCGAGGGACTCAAGAACCGTCCGGACACCACCTACGGAACCGTCAACGCGGACGTGCTGGAGCACTTCGTTCCGGGTTTCCGTCGCACGACCATGGTCGAACGCATCATGGAAGCGCCCTGGCCGAATTGACATCGAGGGCGCCCAAGGAAAACCGACGACACCAGCGGCTTCCGCCGCAGCCGCAGCCGTCGTCGTCCTGGCCGGCCGGCCGCCTTCACCGTGCCGGCGCTCGGCCCCCCCTGGTCGCCCTCGTCCACGTCGGACGGTCACCTCTCCACGCAACCGCCGGTCGCCTGATGCGATGGATATGCGCACTTTGCGGGAAACCAGACAGAGGCCGGTCGCAGACCGGCTCACCGGCGAGTTCACCGACCAGACAGGAAGAACGCTCATGCAAGCCATCACCGCCCCCGACCGCGACGCCGGAGTCAGCGGACTGATCCTCACCGACCGGCCGTATCCGCATGCCGCCGAGAACGACGTCGTCGTGCGGGTGCATGCCGCGGGATTCACCCGGGGGGAGCTCGCCTGGCCCGGAACGTGGACCGATCGCGCGGGCCGCGACCGGACGCCGAGCGTGCCCGGGCACGAGGTCTCGGGTGTCGTGGCGGAGCTGGGCTACGGAACCACCGGTCTCACGGTCGGCCAGCGGGTCTTCGGTCTGACCGACTGGGCCCGCGACGGCTCGCTGGCCGAGTACGTCGCCGTGGAAGCCCGCAACCTCGCCCCGCTGCCCGCGGATGTCGACCACACGGTGGCGGCCGCGCTGCCGATCTCCGGTCTGACGGCCTGGCAGGGCCTGTTCGACCACGCGCGGATCGTGACCGGCCAGACCGTCCTGATCCACGGTGCCGCGGGGGCCGTCGGCTCGCTCGCGGTGCAGCTCGCGCGGGAAGCGGGCACCCGCGTGATCGGCACCGGCCGGTCCGCCGACCGCGACATCGTCCTCGCGCTCGGCGCGCACGCGTTCCTCGACCTCGGCGCCGGCCGGCTGGCGGACGCCGGCGAGGTCGACTTGGTGTTCGACGTGATCGGCGGGGACGTCCTCGATCGTTCGGCCGCGCTCGTACGGGCCGGCGGCACGCTCGTCTCCATCGCCCAGCCGCCCACGGTCCGCCCCGAGGACGGGCGGGCCTTGTTCTTCGTCGTGGAACCCGACCGCACACGCCTCACGGACCTGGCGCAGCGCCTGCGGGACGGACGGCTCCGGGTGCGCGTCGGCGCGGTGCGCCCGCTGACCGAGGCGGTCGCGGCCTTCGCCCCTGGGCAACGCGTCCCCGGCAGGACCGTCATCCGGATCGCCGAGGACTGAGGAGCGGGATGCCTCCCGGCATGGCCAGCACAGTGTTCTGGGCCGACACCTGTCCGGTGCGGGCAGAGGAAGGCCACGAGGGCCCTTCCTGAGGGCGGCCACGAGGGTCCTTCCAGACGGCGGCCACGAGGGTCCTTCCTGACGACGGCCACCAGGGTCCTTCCTGACGACACGTCCTCGATCCGTCGGCACCACGGATCCAGGATCACGGCGGTCACCCCTTGCCCGATCTATCGAAAATCGATAGTTTCCCATCGTTGCTCGATGGAAGGATGGGTTGTGGGAAAGCTGACCGTGCGTGCGCTGCGCGCCGTGCTCGCGGTGGTGCTCGCCGGCACCGTGTTCGTACAGGCAGGGATGGTGTGGGCGTTGGCCACCGATCCGGAGGACGGGTCGCTCCCGCTGACCCCGCTGCGGGTGATCACGATCCTGGGCATGGTGTCGGCCCAGGTCGCCGTGGTCTCCGTATGGCGGCTGGTGACGATGGTGCGACGCGGAACCGTGTTCTCCCACGCCGCTTTCCGGTACGTGGACCGCGTGATCGGCGCGATCGCGGCGGCTGCCCTGCTGTGGTTCGCGGTCACGGGCATCAATGCGCCGGGTCAGCGGGACGACCCGGGCGTCTCGGTCATCATGGGCGGGATCGGCCTGGCCATCCTCGGGGTCGCGCTCATCGTGCTGGTGCTGCGGATGCTGCTCGCCCAGGCCGTCGCGCGCGACGTGGAAGCGGCGCAGATGCAGGCCGAGCTGGACGAGGTGATCTGATGCCGATCGCGGTCGACATCGACGTGATGCTGGCCAGGCGGAAGATGTCCGTGGGCGAGCTCGCCGACCGGGTGGGGATCACGCCCGCCAATCTGGCGGTACTCAAGAACGGCCGCGCCAAGGCAGTACGCTTCGCGACGCTCGCGGCGCTCTGCGAGGTACTCGAGTGTCAGCCGGGCGACCTCCTGCGCTGGGAGGCCGAGGACGCCGCCGGCGGATGACATGCCCCAGGGCGGGCGTGAAAGCGCCTGGCACGACCGGCCTGTGACACGCCACGTGGACCGCATGTCGGTGTCGAGCCCACGGTCGCCGTACAGGTCCTGAGGACAGTGGGTCTGTTGGTGCAGGGCCGTCAGTACGCGTGGTGGACCTGCCAGAAGGCCCAGGCCTGGCAGGGGCTGCCGTAGGTGGTGTTCATGTAGTTGAGGCCCCACTTGATCTGGGTGGCCGGGTTGGTCTGCCAGTCGGCGGCGACGGAGGCCATCTTGGAGCCGGGCAGGGCCTGCACGAGCCCGTAGGCGCCGGAGGACGGGTTGACGGCGAGGTAGTTCCAGGTGGACTCGTGGTCCACGATGTTGCTGAAGCACTGGAACTGGCTGCTGCCCACGATCTGCGCGGCCATCGCTTTGAGCTGCGCCACGGTGTAGGAACTCCGCACCGGGAAGGTGGAGGCGGAACCGCCGGCCGTGGTCTTTGCTTCTTCACGGTCCTCGGCGGCCTTGTCGGCGGCGGCCTTCTTGGCCTGTGCGGTCTTGGCCGCCGCCGCCCGGGCGGTCTGCTCGGCGTTCCTCCTGGCGCTCGCGTCCGCCTGGACGGCCACGGCGTCGGCCTGCCGCGTCAGCGACGCGGTCTGCACCTGCGCCTGCTGGCCCGGGGGCAGGTCCGCGAGGAGGGTGGCATCGGTCGCCGGCGCCTGCGCGTCGTTGTTCTGCGCGCTACTGCCGGAGGCGACACCGACGACGCTTCCGACAGCGGTGACCGCGGTGGCGGAGGCCACCGCCAACCCCCTCAACGGCATGGGGCTCACGTGCATCCCGTCCTCTTCGCCCGCGCCTCCGTGTGCGGTGTCCGACGGAAGCATCTCGCTTGCTGGATTCGGCAGTTGGAACACTCTGGCGTGCCGGACCGGCCGACGCAATCCCGGAGGAAGTGTGGATCCTCACACCCGCCCGAGAGCCGGTCGGGGCGCCCACCGTGTCGATCCGCGGTGAGCGGTCAGGGTAGAGGCAGTCGAAGATCACGCGGGATGGCGTCGATGGGGTGTCGAGCGGCAAAGGCCCCCCCGGGAGACGGGGACGGTGCGACGGGCTCCGGGAGAAGCCCGGCTGGAGGCCTGCTCTGTTCGGAACCGCTCGGCAGCGCCGCGGTGATGTGGGTCGCGGATGTCGCCGGGCCCGCCTCGACCGAGCGGGTGCCTTCCGGCGTGCCGGGCAGTGTGTGCGGACCGTCGGCGGTGGGCACCGCCTAGCCTCGTCGCCGTATCCCCCCGGACCGTGAAGCTGTGTGCGGCTGCCCGGAACAGGATGCCCGACGAATATCTCCGCAAACGCGTCACAAGTGAGGCGACTGACTTTGTGCCCTTCGAGGTGGTGGACGACCACGACGAACGCATGGACGGCTGGCTCCGTGAGGTTGGGGCGTCCATGCTTCTGGTCGCGCGCGGCATCCACCCGCGGATCGGGTGAGCGGGTGAGCGGTCTGGTGCGCCGCCGGATCCGTGCGGAGGGGGCGGAACCCGGCGAGGACCCGTTCCGCCACGTCCGCGTGGCGGACGTCGTGGTCCCTGGTCCGGCCGAGATCCTGGAGTCGCGGTGATCACTCATCCCAGTTTCACGGTGGAACCATGGTGCCTGCGTGAAAACGAGTTGAACCTCGACCTGCTCGCCCAGAGCGAGTCGGTGTTCGCCCTGTCCAACGGGCACATCGGATGGCGGGGAAACCTCGACGAGGGGGAGCCCCACGGGCTGCCCGGCGCTTACCTCAACGGCGTGTTCGAACGGCATCCACTGCCCTACGCGGAGGCCGGCTACGGGTACCCCGAGTCCGGCCAGACGATGATCAACATCACCGACGGCAAGATCATCCGGCTGCTGGTCGACGATCACCCGTGCGACCTCCGCTATGGTCGGCTGCTGGAGCACGAGCGGGTGCTGGACTTCCGTACGGGTGTGCTCAGCCGCACCGCGAAGTGGACCTCGCCCGGCGGTCGTACGGTCCGGATCACCTCGCGGCGGCTGGTGTCCTTCACCCAGCGGGCGGTGGCCGCGGTGGTGTACGAGATCGAACCGGTCGACGGACCGGCCACGGTGGCCGTGCAGTCCGAACTGGTCGCGAACGAAGAACTGCCCCGCCTGGTGGGCGATCCGCGAGTCGCCGCGGCGATCGAGTCCCCGTTGAGGTCGGAAGACAGCTTCGCGCAGGGAACCCGGCTACGGCTGCTGCACTGCACCGACCGCAGCGCGCTGCGGGTGGGAGCGGCGGCCGACCATCTGATCGAAGGACCGGAGAGCACCCGCTGGACCGCAGAGAGCGAGCCTGACGTCAGTCGTCTGACGGTGACGGCGGACCTGACGCCCGGGCAGCCGCTGCGGCTGTTCAAGTTCGTGGCCTACGGCTGGTCTGCGGAGCGTTCGCTGTCGGCCGTGCACGACCAGGTGGACGGAGCGGTGGCGGCCGCGGTCAGCACCGGCTGGGACGGGCTGGTGGCCGGGCAGCGGGCCTATCTGGACCGGTTCTGGGCCGGAGCGGATGTGGAGGTGGAGGGGGACGCGCAGATCCAGCAGGCGGTGCGATTCGCTCTCTTCCACGTGCTCCAGGCGGCCGCCCGTGGCGAGAACCGGGCGATTCCCGCGAAGGGGCTGACCGGGACGGGGTACGACGGGCACTGCTTCTGGGACACGGAGTCCTACGTGCTGCCGGTACTGACGTTCACCGCTCCGGAGGCCGTCGCGTCGGCACTGCGATGGCGGCACGGGATGCTGCCGGCGGCGCGGGACCGCGCCCGTGAGCTGAATCTGGCGGGGGCCATGTTCCCCTGGCGGACGATCGACGGTTCGGAGTCGTCCGCCTACTGGCCGGCCGGGACGGCCGCCTTCCACATCAACGCGGACATCGCCATGGCCGCGGTCCGGTACGTCATGGTGACCGGAGACGAGGAGTTCGAGCGAGGCGAGGGGCTCGACCTCCTCGTCGAAACCGCCCGACTGTGGCGTCGCCTCGGCCACCACGACGCGGACGGCGTCTTCCATATCGACGGTGTCACCGGACCCGACGAGTACAGCGCGATCTCGCGGGACAACCTGTACACCAACCTGATGGCGCGCCAGAATCTGCTGGCCGCCGCGGACGTGGCCGCGCGTCATCCGGACCGGGCCGAGGAACTCGGGGTCGACGAGGAGGAGACCGCCGGCTGGCGCGAGGCCGCCGCCCGCATGGCGATGCCGTACAACGAGACTCTCGGCGTGCACGAACAGTCGGCCGGATTCACCAGCCTCCAGCACTGGGACTTCGAGGCCACCCCACCCGAGCGCTACCCACTTCTCCTGCACTACCCCTACTTCGACCTGTACCGCAAACAAGTGGTGAAGCAGGCCGACCTCGTGCTGGCGATGCTGGAGTGCCCGTGGGCCTTCACCGACGAGGACACGGCACGCAACTTCGCCTACTACGAGGCGCTGACCGTCCGTGACTCCTCCTTGTCGGCGTGCTGCCAGGCGGTCCTCGCGGCCGAGACCGGGCATCTGCGGCTGGCCTACGCCTACCTCGCCGAGGCCGCGCTGATGGACCTCGACGACCTGGAGCACAACACCCGTGACGGTCTGCACATCGCCTCCCTCGCCGGGACATGGATCGCCTTGGTCGCCGGCTTCGGCGGCATGCGGCGACACCTTGACGACGACGGGAGGCCGGGTCTGGTGGGGTTCGCACCGCGCCTGCCCGAGGCGCTGTCCAGGGTGGCCTTCACGGTGCAGGCACTCGGGCAGAGGCTGAAGGTCGATATCGGGCAGACCCATGTGCGGTACCGGCTGATGGAAGGCGAACCGCTGATCGTGCTCCACTTCGGGGAGCCACTGACCATCACCGTCGACGAGCCGGTGGACCGCCGAGTCCCGCCCGCACCCGTCAACCCCGAGCCCCAACAGCCCCGGGGCCGCCGCCCGGAGGGCCTTCCGGTCGAGGAGGAGCCTCACGAGGAGACCCAGGGCTGACCTCCTCACCCTTGGTCCGGCTGCCTTGCGTCGACAGGAGCAGGAGCCGCGCAGAGCCACGTGCGGACGTGGCCCACGCCGTCCTCTTCGCCCCGACGAACACCCTCCTGACCGGCACCTGCCTGGCCGTCGACGGCGGCCGGCCCCTCAGAGTCGCCGCGGGCACCTGACCCGGAGACCGCGCCGACGGTTTCGGCGACCGGATGACAATCCTGAACACCATCGGTCGCCGGGCGCCGAGACGGTCGCCGCGACAGAACGCCTCGCTTCCGTGCGGGAGGGAAGCAAGGTCGGGACCTCCGCCGCCTCGGCCATGTCCTCCCGCCCCATTGTGTTGGACCTTGTGGCCCCTTACTGTTCGGCTTTGCCTGAGTCTGTTCGATGCTGATTGCTCAGGCGGATGGAGGCCGCAGTGCGAGGCAGTGGGATCCGTTCAGAGGTCGCGAGACCCGGTCGCCGTCGGTGGGGGAGGGTGCTCCTCGCGACGGCCGCGACCATAGCTCTGGCCATGGGCGTGACCGCGCCCGCCGCGGCGCGGGACGCCGGCAAGCAGACATCCGCCGCCGCACCCGCCGCCGCACCCGCCGTCAGTCCGCAGGCGCACACGGTGAGCCTCGACGGCTACTCGTTCCTCGTCGACGGCAAGCGCACCTACCTGTGGTCCGGCGAGTTCCACTACTTCCGGCTCCCGAGCCAGGACCTGTGGCGCGACATCTTCCAGAAGATGAAGGCCGCCGGTTTCAACTCCACCTCCCTGTACTTCGACTGGGGATACCACTCGCCGAAGCCGGGGGTGTACGACTTCACCGGGGTGCGGGACGTCGACAAGCTCCTCGACATGGCCCAGGAGGCCGGCCTCTACGTCATCGCCCGCCCGGCGCCGTACATCAACGCGGAGGTCGACAGCGGCGGATTGCCCGGCTGGCTGACCACCAAGGCAGGGCACAACCGCAGCGACGACCCGCAGTTCCTGAAGTACGCGGACGAGTGGCTGACGCAGATCGACCGCATCATCGCCCGCCACCAGCTGACCAACGGCACCGGCTCGGTCATCGCCTACCAGGTCGAGAACGAGTACTACAACGGCTCGGCCGCCGGCCGCTCCTACATGCAGCACCTGGAGGACAAGGCCCGCGCCGACGGCATCACGGTCCCGCTGACCGGCAACAACAACGGCACCTTCAACTCCGGTACGGGCGCCCTGGACGTCGACGGCCCGGACTCCTACCCGCAGGGCTTCGACTGCTCGAACCCCTCGAAGTGGAACGGCGTCCCCGACATCAGCTACGACCACCCGGCCGGAAAACCGCTGTACTCACCGGAGTTCCAGGGCGGCGCCTTCGACCCCTGGGGCGGACCGGGCTACGACAAGTGCGCCCAGCTGATCAACGACCAGTTCGCCAACGTGTTCTACAAGCAGAACATCGGCGTCGGCGCCACCGCGCAGAGCTTCTACATGACCTATGGCGGCACCAACTGGGGCTGGCTCGGCATGCCCGAGAACTACACCTCGTACGACTACGGGGCCGCGATCCGCGAGACCCGCCAGCTCGATCCCAAGTACTACGAGGACAAGCTGATCGGGTACTTCACGCAGTCGGTCGCCCCGCTGACCGAGACCGAGGCGATCAGGGCCACCCCGCCGGACGACTCGGCGATCGTCGACACCGCCCGGATGAACCCCGGCACCAAGACGCAGTTCCACGTCCTGCGGCACGGCAACTCCACGTCCACCGCGGTCGACAAGACCCACATCTCGCTGGACTTCAACGCCCAGCCGTCCGCGGACACCACCTACACCTGGGACGACCCCGACTCCGCGCTGCAATACACCGGTTCGTGGTCGCACGTGGCCAACACGAGCTACACCGGCGGCGACTACAAGCACACCGAGTCGTTCTCCAACAAGGCCGGTGACTCGGTCACCGTCCCCTTCGACGGCACCGCGATCCGCTGGATCGGATCGAAGACGAACAACCACGGCAACGCCGACGTCTACCTCGACGGCACCAAGGTGGCGACGGTCGACGACTCAGGCAGTGAGAGCCAGGCGGTCCTCTTCCAGAAGACCGGCCTGGCGCCCGGCGCACACACCCTGAAGATCGTCGTCGACGGGAACCACGGTTCGGGCTCCACGGACAACTACGTGGCCATCGACGCCATCGACGTCCCGACGGCCGACGCCACGCAGCCGACCTACCCGGTCGTGCCGCAGCAGCCGGGCACCGCGATCACGCTCGACGGACGCGACTCCCACGTGATCGTCGCGAACTACCGGCTCGGGGACGCACAGTTGCAGTACTCGACCTCGGAGATCATGACCAGCGCGACGATCGGCGACCGGGACGTGGCCGTGCTCTACGGCGACCAGGGCAGCGACGGCGAGACCGTCCTTCGCTCCGCGGCCAGGCCCACCGTGACTTCCACCGGCGGAACCGTCACGACCACCTGGGACGCCGCCACCGGCGACCTGCGGCTCAACTACACGCACAAGGGTCTCGTCCGCATCAGTATCAGCGACGGCGGGAAGCGCCCGCTGCTGCTGCTCGTCGGTGACAAGGCCACGGCCGAGACCTTCTGGCGCCAGGACACGGCGGCCGGCCCGGTACTCGTACGCGGTACCCATCTGCTGCGGACGGCGACCAGCCGGGACGGCGGCCGCACCGTGGCGCTCACCGGCGACAACGCCGACGACAAGAACATCGAGGTGTTCACCTCCGCCGCCCATGTCACCTGGAACGGCAGGACTCTGTGCAACAGGGCGACGGACACCGGGAGCCTGACCGGCACCATCCCGGTGGCCGCCTCGATACACCTGCCGGCGCTGACGAACTGGAAGCATGCCGAGGAATCCCCCGAAGCGGCGCCCGCATTCGACGACTCCAGCTGGCAGGTGGCCGACAAGGCGACCACCAACAGTGTCTCCGGCGCCAACTCACTGCCGGTGCTCTACGCGGACGACTACGGATTCCACACCGGCAACACCTGGTACCGCGGCCGCTTTAACGCCACCGGCAAGGAGAGCGGCATCCACCTGGTCTCGGACTCCGGCGGCAACGCCCAGGCGTTCTCCGCCTGGCTCAACGGCACCTTCCTGGGCAGTTCCACCACGGGCAGCGGCGACTTCGCCTTCCCGGCCGGCGCCGTGAAGTCCGCGGGCGACAACGTCCTCTCCGTGCTCACCGTGAACATGGGGCACGAGGAGGACTACAACTCCACCAACGGCAACAAGACCGCGCGCGGGCTGACCAGCGCCTCCCTCGTCGGAGCACCGTTGACCTCCGTCACCTGGCGGCTGCAGGGCGTGCGGGGCGGCGAGGACCTCCAGGACACGGTGCGCGGACCGCTCTCGACGGGCGGCCTGTACGGCGAACGGGCCGGGTGGTCACTGCCCGGCTATCCGGACCACAACTGGAACCAGGTGTCCCTGCCGACGACCGACACCCGTCCCGGGGTCTCCTGGTACCGAACCGACGTCGACCTCGCCCTGCCGCACGGCCAGGACACCTCGCTCGGGCTGACGTTCACCGACGACCCGGCACGCAAGTACCGTGCCACGATCTTCGTGAACGGCTGGCAGGTCGGCAACTACGTCAACTACCTGGGTCCGCAGCACACGTTCCCGGTCCCCGACGGGATCCTGAACCCGAACGGCCACAACAGCATCGCCATCGCCGTGTGGAACCTCGACGGCAGCACCGGCGGCCTCGGCAAGGTCTCGCTCACCGACTACGGCAGCTACGCCTCGTCCCTGCGCGTCGCGCAGAACGACAGCCCGCGCTACGACGCCCGGACCTACGCCCTGCCGAAGCGCCCGGGAGCGGATGTCACCCTGGACGTGCCGGACACCGCGCAGCCGGGACAGGCCTTCACGGCCAAGGCGACGGTCGAGGTCCCGAAGAACCGGCCGTCCGCCTCCGGGCTGACGGCCTCGCTCTCCGCCCCCGACGGCTGGAGCGTGAGCGCCACGAGCCCCACATCGGTCGACCGCCTGCGACCCGGCAATGCGGCCACCTTCACCTGGCAGGTCCAGCCGCCGGCCGGGACGCTGCCGTCCGCCTCGACGCTCACCGCCACGGTGCGCTACCGGCAGAGCGGCCGGCAGGCCACCGGCGCCGACGAGCGCATCGTCGGCGGGATCCCGCCCGCTCCGCCGGCCGGCAAGAGCGAGGTGAGCGACCTGGCGTTCCTGTCGTCCACCAACGGGTGGGGTCCGGTGGAGCGGGACAGCAGCGTCGGCGAGCAGGCCGCCGGGGACGGCCGTCCGATCGCCATCGCCGGTGTCGGTCACGCCAAGGGCCTGGGTACCAACTCCGTCAGCGACGTCCAGCTCTACCTCGCCGGACAGTGCTCGCGCTTCACGGCGGACGTCGGAGTCGACGACGAGACGGGCGGTGCGGGCACGGTGACGTTCTCCGTGATCGCCGACGGCAGGACCCTCGTGACCACGCCGACGATCCGCGGCAAACAGGCCGCCGTGCCGATCGACGTCGACGTCAGCGGCGCCCAGGTGATCGACCTCAAGGTCGGTGACGCGGGCGACGGCAACGGCAACGACCACGGAGACTGGGGGACACCGACACTGACCTGCGGCTAGTGCCGCGGCAGGCAACGTTCGCCGTCGCGACGCCCGGCACGCTCCCCCAGAGGGGGGTACCCCCACCCGCCGCACCGGGCGCAAGCCCAAGTGCATCCAGTACGAGGGCTCGCACCCGGCACGCCGAGAGCACGCACCGGACGCCGCTCCTCGAAAGGGCAAACGTTGCTTGCCGCGGCACTGGGCCGTCGCCCTCATCCGGCCCGGGCGAGCCCGGCCGGGCCGGGCCACGGAACCACCGGGGGTGACGGGCCCGCCGGTCGGTGACACGATGCGAGAGGCGAGAAAGGTGGCAGCCGTGGTGCCGGACGTCCGTGCGTTTCTGGGCGCGATGCTCTTCCGCCGGGTGGCAGGCCCCGACGGTCCGGCCACCCGTGCCCGTATCCACGGCACACCCGGCCCCCGCTGGTTCGCCCCCGGTCGTCCGATCCGCGTCGTCCACGGGGACGCCTCCATGTTCGTCGGCGGACTGAGCGCCCTTCTTCTGCAGTCCCTGCATCCCCTCGCCATGGCCGCCGTCGCGGCGCACTCCGGATACCGCGGCGACCCGTGGGGACGGCTCCAGCGCACCAGCGCCTTTCTGGCGGTGACCACCTACGGCGTGGCGGACGACGCCCAGGCGGCCGTTGCCGCGGTGCGGGGCATCCACGAGAAGGTGCGCGGGACGACGCCGGACGGCGAGCCGTACCACGCGGCCGACCCGCACCTGCTCGGGTGGGTGCACGCGGCCGAGACGGAGTGCTTCCTGCGCGCACACGAACGCTTCGGCTCCGCTCCGCTGGACCGGGCCGGCTATGACGCCTATGTCGCCGACACCGCGCGGGTCGCCGAGGCACTCGGGGTGATCGATCCGCCGCGTGACCGCCGGGAGCTGTCCGCGCGGCTGACCGGCTACCGGCCCGAGCTCAGGGCCACGCCCGAGGCCCGGTCCGCGGCCCGCTTCCTGCTCCTGGAACCCCCGCTGCCCCTGCCGGTCCGTCCCGTGTACGGGGTACTCGCCGCCAACGCCGTGACACTGCTGCCCTCCTGGGCCAGGTCGCTGCTGCGGCTGCCCCGTCTCGCGGTCGTCGAGGACGTCACGGTGCGCCCGGCCGGGCAGCTGCTCACCCGCACGATCCGCTGGGCCATGAGCACCCCCGACGTTTCGTAGCGGCCGCCCCGGCACAGCGGGAACCTGCCGTGCCCCGAGGGGCACGGCAGGTCCGGTGGTCACCTCAGGTCCGGTGCCCGGGGCATTCCGCGCGTCTCCGCCCACTCCGTCCCCCGTGACCAGAGCCCGGCACCGCCCCCGTGCCGGACGCGGCCCCTGGTGAGCAGCGCCGTGTCCGCCGAGGTCCGTGGCGGTGAACCCGGCACGGCAACGCCGTCGGACATCCTCCGCAAGACGGCATCGGCCCGTCGGCCCGCTACCGGCGGGCTCACCCGCGGTGGTACTCCGCGACCGCCACGCGACCGGACCGCAGGGACGACCGCCGCTGCGCCGGGCTGCCCAAGGTGTGCGCGAGCGCGAGGAGATCGTCGTCCGACACCACCCGCAGGCCGAACTCCGCCAGCAGCGCGGCCATCCGCCGCGGCCGCCACAGTGAACGCCACGGTTCGCCCGACGTCACGGAACTGCCGAGCAGGCGTGCCAGCAGCCGCCCCACGGACGCCCGTGCCGACGGCGCCTGGTAGTTGACGACGAGCGTGCTGCCCGGGGCCGACCGGGCGGCGAGCGCGGCGACCGTGGCCCGGACCTCGTCGCGGGTGAGGTAGGGCACGACGCCCTCCCACAGCCATGTCGTCAGGGCGGACGGGTCGTGCCCGGCCGCATCCAGCACCGCACCGAGATCATCGACAGCGAGATCGACCGGCGTGAACTGTACGGAACGGGCGGCGGCCGGCAATTCCTCGGCGACGGCGAGGCGGGCGCGTTTGTCCTGCTGGGAGGCCGGATGGTCGACCTCCCACACATCCGTCCGCGCGAGCTCGGGCAGCCGCCACGCGCGGGTGTCCAGGCCGGCGCCGAGGATCACGAGCTGGCCGGTCGGGCGGGCGCGCAGGGCCCCGTCGATCGCGACCGTCCGCGGCGCGACCACCTCGGCGCACGCCCGCACACTCTCGTACGTGACGCGCGCCTGCCAGCCCTCCGGCACCGTGCCCGCGCGTACCTCGTCCACGGGCGCGCGCTCCGCGGCGCGCAGCAGCCGTACCGCCACCGGATCCGCGAACCGGCCCGCGGCGATCCTCCCGTCCGCCGCCGCCCGTCCCTGGCAGACCAGGACCGCCGTCCGGCTCGCCGCACGCCCGCTCTCGCTCATGGAGCCGTATTCAACACCACCCCCACCGCGCCCCTCACTTGGCGTCCGAAGGCGGCGGACGGCAAAGTCCGTGCCCGGCGGGGCGAGCGCGAGTCGGCGGCGCGCCCGTGCCCGGCGATCCCGTCGTCCGAAGACGTCTAGTGCTGTGACCGGAAAGGGTTGCCGGGAAGCTCGCGGCGTCCGGTGCGGTGCATCGCAAGGCGGAGCATCACCCGCGTACCGGATGTACTCGCTGGATGTACTCGGTTGGTGCGACACCGCGGCGAGGTGCCGTGCCGGGCGTCGCGAGCCGGTGAACCCTTCCGGTCGCGGCACTAGGCGCCGGCCCGCACGACGCGCCCCGACCGCGCCGGGTGGCCGCGCCGTCTGCAAGGCCCCCGCCTCGCGCGATCTCGTTACCGATCGGTTTCGCGAGGTTAATTTCCGCGTCCGAAGGGTTGGCTGGAAGTCGGCTCCTGGTTATCGTTCACGAACTTCACTCAATCGTTCCAGTGAACGAATAGCGAGAGAGACGGTCGGTCCATGTCCGACATCCACCTGCCGGGGCGTCGCTCGGTGCTCGCCGCCGGCATGGCAGGCGCGGCCTCGCTCGGCGCGTCCTGGCTGCTCACCGGCTGTACGGGGGCAGCCGCCGCCCCCGACCTGACGGCTGCCGCTCTGAAGGGCACCCCCGACGCGGGCGGCACCCTGCGCATCGCCCGGCCCCCGGCCTCCGACGCCGAGACCCTCGATCCGGCCAGTTCCCTGTCGGCGTACGAATATCTCGGCGCCCTGTACAACCGGCTGATCCGCGTCGGCGCGGACGGCGAACTCGCACCCGACCTCGCCGAGTCGTGGGAGCCCGACGCCAAGGCACGCACCTGGACCTTCAGGCTCCGCAAGGGCGTCACCTTCCACGACGGACGTGCCTTCACCTCCGCCGACGCCGCCTACACGCTGCGGCACATCCTCGCCAAGGCGACCGCCTCACCCCAGGCCGCCGTCCTCGCCCCGCTCGTCGACCCGGGCACGCTGCGCACCCCCGACGCCCACACCCTCGTCGTCCCGCTGAAGACCCCGAACGCCGAGTTCCCGAGCCTGCTGACGCACTACAACTGCTATGTCGTCCCGGACGGCAGCGCCCAGGGCATCGGCCGCACCGGCATCGGCACCGGCCCCTTCAAGCTGGAGTCCTTCACCCCGGCGGGCCCCGGCCGGGTCACCGCGTACCGGGACCACTGGGCCGGCCGCCCGGTCCTCGACGCGATCGCCTTCTACTCGGTCGCCGACATGTCCGCCCGCTCGGGCGCCCTGCTCGCCGGTCAGGTGGACCTGCTGTCCCAGACCAACCTCGACTTCGCCACCGCACGCGTCGTCGCCGCCTCCGACCGGGCCACCATCGCCCGGGTGAAGGACGCGCAGTGGTACGTGCTGCCGATGCTCACCACCGAGAAGCCCTTCACCGACGTACGGGTCCGGCAGGCCATGAAGCTCGCCTACGACCCGGAGCACGTCGTGAAGGTCGCGCTCCAGGGCGCGGGCAGCGCCGGCTGGGACAACCCCGTACCGCCCACCGACCCCGCCCACATCGCCGCGCACCCCGCGCACGACCCCGAGCAGGCCCGCCATCTCCTCAAGCAGGCCGGCCACGAAGGCCTGGCCGTCGACCTCTACACCTCGTCCTACGACCCGCTGTTCACGCCGATGGCCCTCGCCTACCAGGACTCCGCCAAGCGTGCCGGCATCCGGGTCCGGGTCAAGACGGCCGCCGCGGACTCCTACTACACGCAGATCTGGATGAAGAAGCCGCTGATGGCCACCTACTGGTTCACCGGGCGGCCCGTCGACCAGCTCTTCACCCAGATCTTCCGCAGCGGCTCCTCCTACAACGAGACCGCCTGGTCCGACAAGGAGTTCGACACCGTCCTGGACCGGGCCCGCGCCGAGACCGACGACACCGAGCGCCGTGAACTGTACGGCGAGGCGCAGCGCCTGGTCATCGAGCGGGGCGGGGCGATGACCCCGATGTTCGCCGACCGGCTGGTCGGCATCTCCCGCAAGGTCCGCGGCTACGCCGAGCACGGCTTCGAGTTCGACTACCTCAACATCGGCGTGAAGGGGGCCTGAGCATGCTGTCGTTCATCCTGCGCCGACTGGCCTCGGCCGTCGGCACGCTGTTCCTCTCCTCGGTCCTCGTCTTCCTCGCCGTCCAGGCGCTGCCCGGCGACGTGGCCACCCAGATCCTCGGCAAGGACGCCACCCCGGACGCCGTCGCCGCCCTCCGCGACCAGCTCGGCCTCGACCGGCCCGCCTGGGAGCGCTACCTCGACTGGGTCGGGGGCGCCCTGCACGGCGACTTCGGCACCTCGCTCGTCTCCGGGAAGGGCGTCGGCGGCGAAGTCGCCCAGTACCTCGGCAACTCCGCGCTCATCGCCCTCGTCACGATCCTGTTCGCGGTGACCGGCTCCCTCTTCCTGGGCGTCCTCGCCGGCCTGTACCGGGACCGCTGGCCCGACCACCTCATCTCCACCGTCAGCCTGGTCGGCATGAGCGTCCCCGAGTTCGTGGTCGCCACCGTGCTGGTGCTGTGCTTCTCCGTCGCGCTGCCCTGGTTCCCCGCGGTCGTCCTCTACGGTCCCGAGGCGAGCGTCGGCCGGCTCCTGCCCGCCGTGTGGCTGCCCGCGCTCGCGCTCGCCGTCGTCATGGCCGCCTACATCGTGCGGATGGCCCGTACCTCCGTCATCGACGTGCTGGCCGGCGAGTACGTCACCACCGCCCGCCTCAAGGGCCTGTCCACCTGGCGGGTCGTCACCCGGCACGCACTCCCCAGCGCACTGCTGCCCACCCTGCACGTGATCGCCCTCAACGTCGCCTGGCTCGCGGGCGGAGTCGCCGTCGTCGAGAACGTCTTCAACTACCCCGGCATCGGAAAGCTGATGCTCTCCTCCGTGCAGAACCGCGACCTGCCCGTCATCCAGGCCATCGCCCTCGTCAGCGCCGTGATCTACGTCGTCTGCAACCTCGCCGCCGACCTCGGCGCCATGGCCCTCAACCCCAGGCTCCGCACCCGAGGGAGGACCCGATGACCACGCTCGACACCACCCCGGCCACCCCGGCCACCGCTCCGGCCGCCCCCCGCTCCGCCGTCCGCGCCTGGCGCGGCCTGCGCTCCTCCCGCACCGCCCTGGTGGGCCTGGCCGTCGTCGCCGTGCACATCCTGGTGGCACTGCTCGCCCCGCTCCTCACCTCCTACGACCCCATCGCCAACGACGCCTCGCACGCCCTGCTCGGCTCGAGCTGGGAGCACTGGGCGGGCACCGACCAGTACGGCCGCGACGTCCTGGCCCGGGTGCTGTACGGCGGCCGGTACGCGCTCGGCGTCTCCGTCGCCGCCACCCTGATCACCGTCGCCCTCGGCACCGTGATCGGCTGCGCGGCCGCCCTGCGCGGCGGCTGGTTCGACGACCTGCTAGGCCGGGTCCTCGACGCGATCCTGTCCGTGCCGTCGATCCTCGCCCTGCTCGTCGTCGTCACCGCGCTCGGCACCGGGCCCGCCGTGATCGTCCTCGCCATCGCCGTCGTCTACGTCCCCCAGGTCGTCCGCGTGGTGCGCGGCGCCGCGCTGGCCGTCGTCCCCATGGACTACGTCACCGCCGCCCGCGCCCGCGGCGAGAGCACCTGGGCGATCCTGCGCCGCGAGGTCCTGCCGAACATCACCGACGTGGTCTGCGTGGAGTTCGCGATGCGCGCCTCCTGGGTGGTGCTGCTGATCTCCTCGCTGTCCTTCCTCGGCTTCGGCGCCGACCCGCCGACCCCCGACTGGGGGTTGATGGTCGCCGAGAACCGCACCGCCATCACCGTCGTCCCGATGGCGAGCCTCGCACCGATCTTCGCCCTGGCCACCCTCGTGGTCGGGCTCAACCTCGCGGCCGACGGCCTCTCCAAGGCGTGGGGCGTGGACCGCATCAGGGAGGGTTCCTGATGACCTCTGTCGTCTCCGCCGGCCCCGTCACCTCGGTCGTCTCCGTCGACTCGCTCTCCGTGGCCTACCGTTCGGGCGGCCGCGACGTCCCGGTCGTGCACGAGGTGTCCCTCGAGGTGGCGCCGGGCCGGACCCTCGCCCTCGTCGGCGAGTCCGGCAGCGGCAAGTCCACGGTCGCCGCCACCCTCCTCGGCCATCTGCGGCACGGCTCCCGGATCACCGGCGGCGGCGTCCACGTCGACGGACAGGACGTGTTCGCCCTGCCCGCACCGCGGTTGCGGCGGCTGCGCGGCGGGACCGTCGCCATGGTCGCCCAGAACGCCGGGCAGGCGCTGACCCCGACCATGCGGATCGGGCGCCAGATCGAGGAGGCCGGTGGGCACATACCGGTCGTCGACCTGCTCGAGCAGGTCCGGCTGCCCCGCCCCGCCGAACTCGCCCGCCGCTACCCGCACGAGCTGTCCGGCGGCCAGCAGCAGCGCGTCGCCATCGCCATGGCCGTCGCCGCCCGCCCCAAGGTCCTGGTCCTCGACGAGCCGACCACCGGCCTGGACGTCATCACCCAGCGCAGCGTCCTGGACCTGATCGCCGCGCTGCGCGACGAACTCGGCCTGGCCGCCGTCCTGGTGAGCCACGACCTCGGCGTCGTCGCCCACCTGGCCGACGAGGTGTGCGTCCTCAAGACCGGCCGCGTGGTGGAGTCCGCGGCCACCCGGCGGCTGTTCGCCGCGCCCCAGGACCCGTACACGAAGCGGCTGCTGGCGAGCGTGCCGCGGCTGGACGACGCCGGTCTCGCGGTCGTGGACGAGGAAGGGGAACGGACGGTCCGCGCCAAGGCCGTGGTCCCGGACGGCTCACCGGTCGCGGTCGCCGCCGACGACGTCACCATCGACTACGGCAGCACCCGCGCCGTGCACGGGGTCTCCTTCGACGTCCGCCGCGGCGAGGTCCTCGCCCTCGTCGGCGAGTCGGGCAGCGGCAAGTCCACCCTGGCCTGGACCCTGGCGGGCCTGCGCACCCCCTCCGGCGGCACCATGACGCACGAGGCCGGGGACCTGGCCCGCCCCGCGCCCCAGCGGCCGCTGTCGCTGCGGCGCCGGGTCCAGCTGGTCTTCCAGAACGCCGACACCTCCCTCAACCCCCGCCGCTCCGTCGGCGACGCCGTGCGCCGCCCGCTGCGGTTCTTCGGCACCGCGACCGGTCGCACCGAGACCGCCGAACAGGCTCGCCGGCTCATCGCCGACGTACGCCTGGACCCGGCCCTCGCCGACCGGCTGCCCGCCCAGCTCTCCGGCGGACAGCGCCAGCGCATCGGCATCGCACGGGCGCTGGCCGGCGAACCGGACGTCCTGATCGCCGACGAGATCACCACCGCCCTGGACGTCTCCGTCCAGGCCGAGGTGCTGCGCCTCCTCGACGACCTGCGCCGCGAACGCGACCTGGCCTGCCTGTTCATCAGCCACGACCTCGCCGTGGTACGCGGCATCGCCGACCGCGTCGTCGTACTGCGGCACGGAGTCGTCGTCGAGGAAGGCCCCACGGAAGCCGTCTTCGACGCACCCGGCCACCCCTACACCCGCCGGCTGATGGCGGCCGCCCTCGAACCCGACCCCGACGCACCGCCCCTGACCGGCGAGGCCCCCGACTGGGCGGACGCCGCCGAGGCGGACGACACCTGGACGGACCTCGGCGACGGCCATCGGATCCGCCGCTGGCAGCCCGTCGACGCCCCCGTGGCCGAAGGAGTTTCGTGAAGTACCGCGACCAGTTCGAGCGCCAGGTCGTCCGCGAGGACGTCTGGATCCCCACCCGGGACGGCGCCACCCGGCTGCACGCGCGCATCTGGCGGCCCGCGGACGCCGGGTCCGACCCGGTGCCCGCGCTGCTCGAATACCTCCCGTACCGCAAGAGCGACTGGACCGCGCCCCGCGACGCCCAGCGCCACCCCTGGTACGCCGGCCACGGCTACGCCTCCGTACGGGTCGACATCCGAGGCCACGGCGACAGCGAGGGCACCCCCGGCGACGAGTACGACGCCCAGGAACTCGCGGACGGCGTCGACGTCGTCAACTGGCTTGCCGCGCAACCCTGGTGCACCGGCAAGGTCGGCATGTTCGGCATCTCCTGGGGCGGCTTCAACGCCCTCCAGATAGCGGCCCTCGCCCCCGAGCCGCTCAAGGCGGTCGTCACCGTCTGCTCCACCGACGACCGCTACGACAACGACGTCCACTACACCGGCGGCGCCGTCCTCGGCATCGACATGGTCGCCTGGGCCGGCACCATGCTCGCCTTCGCCTCCCGCCCCCCGGACCCGGCGAGCGTCGGCACCGACCGCTGGCTGCCCATGTGGCGCGAACGCCTCGACGCTCTCCAGCCCTTCCTGCACACCTGGCTCGACCACCAGGAGCGCGACGCCTACTGGCGGCACGGCAGCGTCTGCGAGGACTACACCGCCATCGACGCCGCCGTCCTGGCGGTCGGCGGCTGGCACGACCCCTACCGCGACACCGTGCTGCGCCTGGTCGAGCACCTCCCGGCCGACCGGGTGCGCGGCCTGATCGGCCCCTGGTCCCACCAGTACCCGGACCGCGGGCTGCCGCCGGGCCCGGCGATCGGTTTCCTCCAGGAGACCCTGCGCTGGTGGGACCAGCACCTCAAGGACACCGACACCGGCGTACTGCGCGAACCGCTGCTGCGCGCCTGGATCAACGACCCGGTCCCGCCCGCCACTTCGTACGACACGATGCCGGGCCGCTGGGTGGGCGAGAGCAACTGGCCCTCCCCGCAGGTGACATGGAGCGAGCGCGCCCTCGCCCCCGACTGCCGTACCCCGGTCCTGGTCCGTTCCCCACTCCACACCGGCCTGGACGCCGGCCGGTTCTTCCCCTTCGGCAACGCGAGCGACCTGCCGCCCGACCAGCGCGAGGAGGACGGCCGTTCGGTGTACTTCGACTCCGCACCCCTCGCCGAGCGCGTCGAGATCCTCGGCCGGCCGCGCGTCCGGCTGCGCCTGGACAGCGCCACCCCACGCGCCCACGTGATCGTCCGGCTGTGTGACGTCGCTCCCGACGGCTCCTCGACGCTGGTCACCCGGGGAGTGCTCAACCTGCTGAGCAGGTACGGTCGCGACCGGGCGGTCGAGTGGACCCCGGGGACCTACGAGGACGTCGAGGTGGACCTCACCGGCATCGGTTACGCCTTCCCGCCCGGCCACCGGGTCCGGGTCGCCGTGTCCGACGCGTACTGGCCGTGGGTGTGGCCGCACGGTGAGCGCGGCGAGC
Organism: Streptomyces sp. NPDC051105; assembly: GCF_040682795.1. NCBI lineage: Bacteria > Bacillati > Actinomycetota > Actinomycetes > Kitasatosporales > Streptomycetaceae > Streptomyces > Streptomyces sp. NPDC051105. Next base: position 166,820 of record NZ_JBFBBR010000012.1, read on the forward strand.
TGCGGGTCGTACCCGGGGACAGCGCCCTGCTCCTGCCCGTGCGGGCGGCCGTCGAGGAACCGCCGATCCTCTTCGAGGAGCCGGAACAGGCGTCACCGCTGCCGGTCAGCTACGACCGGCCCGCCGAGCCGCGGCCCGAACGGCTCGTCACGCACGACGTGGCGGCGGGCGAGTGGACCCTGGAGGTCGACCCCAACTACGGCGGATCACGGACGTATCCGGACGGACTCCGCTACGAGGAGAGCGCACTCGAGACGTACCGCATCCGCGGCGCCGACCCGCTGTCGGCGAGCGCCGTGTCCCAGTGGCGGATCCGGCTGCGGCGCGGCGACGACTACGACGCTGAGATCATGACGCGTACGGAGTTGCGCGCCACGGCCGCGGACTTCGTCATGGACAGCCGTATCGAGGCACGGGCGAACGGAGAGACAGTGGCCAAGCGCTCCTGGCACCACACCAGCGCGAGGACGTCCGGATGACCGCCGCCAAGCCGCAGCGCTCCGCGAAGACCCCGCGCCGTGCCGTCGCCGCCGCCGACCGCACCCGTCAGCCCACCGAGGTCCGCCGCCGGCTGATCGTCGAGGCGGCCGTTCCGCTGATCGCGGAGCGCGGCTACGCCTCGGTGGGCGTCCGGGACGTGGCGGCGGCGGCCGGGGTCTCCGTCGGGACGGTCACCTATCACTTCGGCAGCGTCCAGGAGATCCTGTCCGAGGCCATGGTGCTGCACATCGAGCGGTACTACACGGCGCTCAGCGAGGCCGCCGAGCAGGCCGGCAGTGGTGCCGAGGCGCTGCGCCTGCTCGTCGACGCGCTCTTCACCGAGGACACCGACCGGCACTGGCGGATGTGGTTCGACTACTGGAACGCCGGTGACCCGGACACCGACGAGGCGTTCACCCGTGGCCAGGCCCAGCGCTACACGGCCTGGCACCAGCAGATCCGTGCGCTGGTCGAACGGGGTGTCGCGGACGGGGAGTTCGCCGTCGACGACCTCGACGGGTTCACCGTCCGCTTCGCCGCCCTCGCCGACGGCCTCGCCCTCCAGCGGCTGCGCCAGACGCCGCCGCTCAGCACCCAGGACGCCCGCCGGCATCTGAACCGGCTGGTGGAGACCGAACTCGCCGTCCGCCCGGACCGCGACTGACGTGCACGGTCGTGTGCACCGCCCTGTCGAGCAGGTGTCGACGGCAGTCGGGTCGTGCTCCGGACCGCTCCCCCAAGGCGCCGGTACGGGACCGGGCGGACGGCGTCCGGGCACGGCCGGTCGGGCCGCCGGGCGCCGTTCAGGTCGAGCCCGTGGAGAACGACGGCCAGAGGTCCCGCCGCCACGGGACCGTCCACCCCGAGGCGGCGCGACAGGCCGCCGACGACGTCCGGCGGCCCGGCATGAGCCTCGACGGCCATCGGGGCCCCTCGTCCGCACACCCGGCGACCGCCACGCCACCGGCGACGGGGACCGACCACGGAGGCCGGTGTCCCCGCCGCACCTGTGACCGCCTCGGAACAGCCGAACCACGATGTTTTGGCATGCCTGGGCTAAAAGCGGGAAGGCGCGGCCGGTCACGCTGCGCAGCCCTGCCGGGCGCAGCTCGTGACCCGGCGGCTCGACGAGTGTCCGGGACGCCCGGGAGGTGCGACGCTGGGACCGACAGGCATCCGCCGAGGGGACTCGGGAGGGCCCGATGGGACGTGATGTGCCGGCCCGGGTGTTCACGCGGGACGACCGGCGCCGGTACCGCGAGAAGATGCACACCTGTCTCGACGTACTGGCGGAGATGCTGCGCGGGTCGGGCTTCGAGAGCGAGCGCCTCCAGGTGGGCATGGAGATCGAGCTCAACCTGGTGGACGACGACGGGCTGCCGGCGATGCGGAACACCGAGGTGTTGCGGGCGATCGCCGACCCCGCCTGGTCGAGCGAGCTGGGCCGCTTCAACCTGGAGATCGACATCCCGCCCCGGGAGCTGACCTCCGGCGGCCCCGGTGCCTGGGAGCAGACGATCCGCGACGCCCTCAACCATGCCGAGGACCGTGCCGCGACGGTCGGCGCCCACCTGATCATGATCGGCATCCTGCCGACGCTGGGCGAGCCGGACGTGGGTGAGAAGTCCCTGTCCGGTGATCCGCGCTACCGGCTGCTGAACGAGCAGATCTTCGCGGCGCGCGGCGAGGACCTGCGGATCGGCCTCGAGGGCGTGGAGCGCCTTTCGATGTACGCCGACGCCATCACCCCCGAGGCGGCCTGCACCAGCACCCAGTTCCATCTCCAGGTGGCCCCCAAGGACTTCGCGGACTACTGGAACGCGGCCCAGGCGATCGCGGGCGTGCAGATCGCCCTCGCCGCCAACTCGCCCTTCCTCTTCGGCAGGGAACTGTGGCGCGAGACCCGCATCCCCTTGTTCGAGCAGGCGACCGATACCCGCCCCGAGGAGATCAAGGCCCAGGGGGTACGGCCGCGGGTGTGGTTCGGAGAGCGGTGGATCACCAGTGTCTTCGACCTGTTCGAGGAGAACGTGCGCTACTTCCCGGCGCTCCTGCCCCTGTGCGACGACGAGGACCCGCGGCAGGTCCTCGACGCCGACGGTGTGCCACAGCTCGGGGAACTCACGCTGCACAACGGCACGATCTACCGCTGGAACCGCCCCGTCTACGCCGTCACCGACAGCGGGCCGCACCTACGCATCGAGAACCGCGTCCTGCCGGCCGGCCCCACCGTGGCCGACACCATCGCCAACGGCGCCTTCTACTACGGCCTGACGCGCGCCCTCGTGGACGAGGACCGTCCGGTGTGGTCACGGATGTCCTTCGCGGTCGCCGAGGAGAACCTGCACGCGGCGGCCCGCGACGGCATCGACGCCCGCCTGTACTGGCCGGGGGTGGGCGAGGTACCGGTCACGGAGCTGGTGCTGAGGCGCCTGCTGCCGCTGGCGCACCGGGGCCTGGAGCTGGCCGGCCTGGACTCCTCCTGGCGTGAGCCGATGCTGGGCATCATCGAGCAGCGCTGCGTGAACGCCCGCAACGGGGCCCTGTGGCAGGCGGAGACGGTCCACCACCTGGAGCGGACCGGCACCTGCGACCGCGGCGAGGCGCTGCGGCGGATGACCACCACGTACATGGACTACATGCACCTGAACGCGGCGGCCCACACATGGCCCGTGGAGTGAGCGCCGCAACGCGCTGAGAGGGCGGCCCGGAGTTCCCCGCACCCGCCCGCGCCTCGACGGCGGCCCCTGGTCCGGCGGCAGGGCCCCGCCGTGGCCCCCGCGCCGTACCCCCTGCTGCTGCCCGGCGGCGGAGCCGCCGCCGACGCGTGGTCGCCGGACCCGGCGCTGAGACACCTGCGCGACGGCTCGTTCGGCGCCGTTCCTCCGCCCACGCCAACAACACCCCGGCGCCTACAACACCCCGGCGCCTACAACGCCCCGGCGCCTACAACGCCCCGGCCGACTGCGAGCACGTCGCCGGGAAGCGTGTCCCCGTGCCGGGTGACCGGGCCCGGGAGCAGCACTGTTGAGTGATCAGGTCAAGCGTTCCGGCCCCTTGACTCGGTAGGCACACAACCGGATCCTCGTCCCAGGCATTGCGCGGGTCATGACAACTTCAAGGGTTGGCCAACCGCGCCTTTCCGCCGACCGAGGGACGTGGCCCGTGACGCAGACTCGACGCTCGTACCGCAGACGCAGAAACGTCACCCTGCTGTCGTTGCTGCTCCTGGTGCTGAGCGTGGCCCTCGGGCCCACCCCGAGTTCGGCCGCCGGCAACGACTGGTGGACGCCGACCGCACGGCCCGCCCCGGACGTCCGGATCGACGTCACCGGCGAGCCGTTCACCGGCACCACCTCCACGGGCGAGGTACGCGGGTTCGTCGACGCGCACAACCACCTGTTCGGCAACGAGGCCTTCGGCGGCCGGCTGATCTGCGGCAAGGTCTTCTCCGAGGCCGGTGTCGCCGCCGCCCTGAAGGACTGCCCCGAGCACTACCCCGACGGATCGCTCGCGCTCTTCGACTACATCACCCACGGCGGCGACGGGAAGCACGACCCGGTCGGCTGGCCGACGTTCAAGGACTGGCCCGCGTACGACTCGATGACCCATCAGGCCGACTACTACGCCTGGGTGGAGCGGGCCTGGCGCGGTGGGCAGCGCGTGCTCGTCAACGACCTCGTGACCAACGGCATGATCTGCTCGATCTACCCGTTCAAGGACCGTGGTTGCGACGAGATGACGTCGATCCGGCTGCAGGCGAGGATGACGTACGACCTCCAGGCGTACATCGACAGGATGTACGGCGGCACCGGTAAGGGCTGGTTCCGGATCGTCACCGACAGCACGCAGGCGCGTGAGGTCGTCCAGCAGGGCAAACTCGCCGTCGTCCTGGGCGTCGAGACCTCCGAACCCTTCGGCTGCAAGCAGATCCTCGACATCCCGCAGTGCGGCAAGGCCGACATCGACAAGGGACTCGACGAGCTGTACGCGCTCGGCGTCCGCTCCATGTTCCTGTGCCACAAGTTCGACAACGCGCTGTGCGGCGTCCGCTTCGACTCGGGCGGCCTCGGGACGGCCATCAACGTCGGCCAGTTCCTGTCGACCGGCACCTTCTGGGGGACCGAGAAGTGCACCGGCCCGCAGCACGACAACCCCATCGGGAGCGCGTCGTCCGCGGCGGAGGCGGACCTGCCGGCGGGCGTGACCGTCCCGTCGTACGACGCGGACGCCCAGTGCAACAAGCGCGGTCTCACCGAGCTCGGCGAGTACGCGGTGCGCGGCATGATGAAGCGCAAGATGATGCTGGAGATCGACCACATGGGCGTCAAGGCCGTCGGCCAGGCGCTGGACATCCTCGAATCGGAGTCCTACCCCGGCGTGATCTCCTCGCACAGCTGGATGGACCTGAACTGGACCGAGCGGGTCTATTCCCTCGGCGGCTTCGTAGCCCAGTACATGCACGGCTCCGAGGGGTTCGTCGCGGAGGCGGCGCGCACCGACGCGCTGCGCGACAAGTACGGCGTGGGCTACGGCTTCGGCACTGACTTCAACGGCGTCGGCGACCACCCCGCCCCGCGCGGCGCGGACATCCCGAACAAGGTCACGTACCCCTTCAAGAGCGTCGACGGCGGCTCCGTCATCGACCGGCAGACCTCCGGCGAGCGCACCTTCGACATCAACACGGACGGTGCGGCCCATGCCGGCATGATCCCCGACTGGATCGAGGACATCCGGCAGGTGGGCGGCCAGGACGTGGTGAACGACCTGTTCCGGGGCGCCGAGTCCTACCTCGGCACCTGGCGGGCCACGGAACAGCACCAGGCCACGGTGAACCTCGCCAAGGGACGCCAGGCGAGCGCCAGTTCGTCCGAGTGGAACCCGTTCACCAGTTACCGGCCGGACCGTGCCGTCGACGGCGACGACTCCACGCGCTGGGCCGCCGACTGGAGCGACGACCAGTGGTGGCAGGTCGACCTGGGCTCCACACACCTGGTCTCCCGGGTGACGCTGGACTGGGAGCGCGCCTACGGCAGGTCGTACCGCATCGAGCTCTCCACAGACGGCACGAACTGGGGGACCGCCTGGTCCACCACCTCCGGCGACGGCGGCCTGGACACGGCCCGGTTCACCGGAACCCCGGCCCGCTATGTCCGGGTCCACGGCCTCACACGCGGCACCGACTGGGGGTACTCGCTGTACGAGGTCGGGGTCCACAGCGCCTGAGGCGAGGCTGCCGGGCCCGCACGCATGCCGTCGGCACAACGGTGCCGACGGCCCGGCCGCACGGCTTGACGTGTACTCGCCGAAGTGGGTTCATGGGAGCGCTCCCACATTATCCGTCCGCTGCCTGAGTTTCTTGGCGCTCACTTCCTGGAGCCGCAGTGAGAAGAACAAGAAGCACGACAAGCACGTCACGAGAGCACCCCTTACCCCGCCTGCTGGCCGCCCTGGCGACCCTCCTGGGGCTCGTCCTCGCGGGCACCGCTTCCCCCGCCGCCGCCCGTGCCCAGTCACCCGGGGTGCAGGCCACCGGTCTGCACATCAGTGCCGGCCGGCTGGTCGAGGGCAACGGCAGCGACTTCGTCATGCGGGGCGTCAACGCCGCGCACACCTGGTACCCGGGCCGCACCGAGCAGTCCCTCGCCGACATCAAGGCGCTGGGCGCCAACACCGTCCGCGTGGTGCTCGCCGACGGCCACCGCTGGGCGGCGAACAGCGCCTCCGACGTGGCGAACGTCGTCGCACAGTGCAAGGCGAACCGGCTCCTCTGCGTCCTGGAGGTGCACGACACCACCGGCTACGGCGAGGACAGCGCGGCCGGCACGCTCGACGAGGCCGCCGACTACTGGATCGGCCTGAAGGACGTGCTCGCCGGACAGGAGAACTACGTCGTCATCAACGTCGGCAACGAGCCCTGGGGCAACACCGCCCCCGACGGCTGGACCGCCCCGACCATCGCGGCCGTCAAGAAGCTGCGCAACGCCGGACTAGCCCACACCCTCATGGTCGACGCGCCCAACTGGGGCCAGGACTGGCAGGGCGTCATGCGCGCCAACGCCCGGTCCGTCTACGCCGCCGACCCCACCGGCAACCTGATCTTCTCCATCCACATGTACAGCGTCTTCGACACCGCGCAGGAGATCACCGACTATCTCAACGCCTTCGTCGACGCCGGACTGCCCCTCCTGATCGGTGAGTTCGGCGGCCCCGCCGACCAGTACGGCGACCCCGACGAGGACACCATGATGGCCGCGGCCCAGCAGCTGAGGCTCGGGTACCTGGCCTGGTCCTGGAGCGGCAACACCGACCCGATCCTCGACCTCGCCCTCGGCTTCGACCAAAATCAGCTCAGTTCGTGGGGCCGGCGCGTCTTCAACGGTGTCAACGGCATCGCCCAGACCGCGAAGGAGGCGAGCGTCTTCGGGGGCGGCAGCCCGGACACCCAGGCGCCGACCGCCCCCGGCACCCCGAACGCCTCCGCGGTCACGGCCACCTCCGCCACCCTCACCTGGCCCGCCGCCACCGACAACGTGGGCGTCACCGGCTACGACGTCGTCCGCGTCAGCGGTGCCACCGAGACCACGGTCGCCGCCTCCACCACCGACACCGTCACCGTGACGGGCCTGGCCGCCGAGACCGCGTACACCTTCGCCGTCTACGCCCGTGACGCCGCCGGCAACCGCTCGGCCCGCTCGGCCACGGTGAACGTCACCACCGCCAAGGGCGCCGACCTCTCCTGCTCGGTCGGTTACCGCGTCGTGGGGGAGTGGCCCGGGGGATTCCAGGGCGAGTTGACCATCGGAAACGGCGGCACCACCGCGATCAACGGCTGGCGGCTCGGTTTCGCCTTCACCGACGGCCAGACCGTCACCAGCATGTGGGGCGGCACGCCCCAGCAGACCGGTGCCGCGGTGACCGTCACGCCCGCCTCCTACACCACCACCATCCCCGTCGGCGGCTCGGTGACCGCCGGCTTCCTGGCGAACAAGGGCGCCACCAACACCGCCCCGACCGTCTTCACCCTCAACGGCTCCGGCTGCGCGACGAGGTGAACACGCCGGCCGGCGAGACGGTGGGACGCACACCTCGCCGGCCGGCCCTCCTGCCCACCACGGCCAGGCCTACGCCCCTCCGGAGCGTCCGGCAGCGGATGAGAAGAGGGTGCCTGCGAGGCGGCCGCGAGGTCCGACCCCGACCCCGTATGCCGGCGGCATGAGCGTCGCCGACGCGGCACGCAACGTCGGATTCGGTGTCGCCCGTGTGCGTGGAGAGGCGCCCGGCAAAACCGGCCGGCCGCCGGTACCCCCGGGTGCGTCGCCAGGAATGCAAGGTCCCACGGGAGCCCATACCGTCGAAGGCAACGACCAGCAGGCCCCCACAGGCCGCCGGGCGGTCGACGGAGGCCCGTTCGACGCGGGAAGAGCCCCTGCGAGACTGCCAGGCCACTCAGGGAGACACGCATGAGTCGCGCCAAGCGCAGGTCCCGCAACACCTCCCGCAAGCGGGCCGCACCGGGGCCCAACGGCACCGTCCGCACCACGAGGAAGACCCGGTCCGTCGACGAGCCGGGGCCCGCGGCACACGGTGAGGACGCCGACGAAGGGGCTCCCCCCGCTGTCCCGGCACACCGCGGCGGGCGAGTGCCGCCGGAGCACGCCGGCGCTCCTGGTCGCGGCGAGACCGCGGCGACGACCGCCGCTCAGAATGAGGCGGCGCCGGGCGGCCCGGCTGCGGACAAGCGCGCGTCCCGGCCCGTCCGGGCACTCGGCTCACGGCCTGACACGTCCTCGCCGGACACGTCCCTGCCCGACGCGTCCTTGCCCGATGCGGCAGGCCGCCCGACCGCGTGCGACACGCTCCCGGACCACCGCCCCGCACAGGGCCCTTCGCCCCGGCCGCGGACGCTGCGCATGCGCATATCGGAGGCAGAACCCTGGTCCGTGACGGTGATGAGCTTCCTGCTCCTCGGTGGTCTCGGCGTCCTCACCGTCGTCACCTCGGCCGCCGCCTGGGGCCTGGCCGCGATCCTCGCGCCGGACGCCCTGCCCCGGCTGAGCACCTTCCTGACCGTCGCGTTCACCGTCATCATCCTCGAAGTCGTCCTGGGCTCGTGTCTGGCAGCCCTGACCACCTTCCTGTACAACCTGACCGCCCCGTACAACGGCGGCCTCGAAATCTCCCTCACCGACGATCTCGGCCCCACCGAGGCGGGCGTCAACGCCCAGTTGGCCATGGAGCGCGCCGGCATCCGCGCCCGCCGCTACCTGCGCGCCCGCACCCCGGCCTGGGCCACCGGCGCGGTGCGGCACCTGTCCGCCAGGTACGGCTCCCTGCGGGGCGGGAAACCGACCGCACCGGGCGAGCAGGCGGCCCCGGTCCGGCCGGACGCCGGCCAAGAGGAGTGACCACCCTGTCACGGGCCCTGCTCAGGACCGTCCGCCTCCGGAGGCGGACGTTGTCTCGGCCTAGGCGCCGCCCAGCGACACCACGGTGGCGTTCGCGGATCCCTGGGGCGTCTCGAAGCTGACGGTGTCGCCGACACGGTGTCCCAGCAGCGCGCGCCCCAGCGGACTGTCCTGCGTCACCAGGTTCTCGTCCGTGGCGGAGGCGATCTCACCGATCTCGACGCTCTGCACCCCGCCGTCCGTGAACCGCACCGTGACGGTGCTGCCGACACCGACCACGCCCGCGGGGGCCGGTCCGGCGACCGCCGCCTGGTGCAGCCGCAGCGTGATGTCCTCGATGCGGGCGTCCAGGCGCCGGAGGTCGTCGGCCCGCTGCAACTCGTCGGCCTCGTCCGCGTGGTCGCCGGGGGAATCGTCGCCGCGCAGCGTGGCGGCGACGCCCTGCCGCTCGGTGTGGAGATCGGCAAGCTGCTGCTCCAGCGCGCGACGACCCTCGGCGCTGATCGGTTCAGGCTCACCCATGTCCGCTCCTTCGGTGACGGATCCTTCGGCGACGGAACGACCGAAGTCGGGGTACGGATAACGCACTGCACTGATATTACCGATATGTCCGTCACCATGGCTCCGTCAAGCCGCGGGCCTCCGGCGCCCGGGTCAGCGGAGGAAGCCCTCGTAGTTGCGCTGCTGGAGCTGGCTCTCGATCTGCTTCACGGTCTCCAGGCCGACACCCACGATGATCAGGATGCTGGTGCCGCCGAACGGGAAGTTCTGGCTCGCACCGAACCCGACCAGGGCGATGGTGGGGACGAGGGCGATCACCCCCAGATACAGCGAACCCGGCCAGGTGATCCGGTTGAGCACGTACGACAGGTACGTCGCGGTCGGCCGCCCGGCCCGGATGCCCGGGATGAAGCCGCCGTACTGCTTCATGTTGTCCGCGACATCCTCCGGGTTGAAGGAGATGGAGACGTAGAAGAACGCGAAGAACACGATGAGCAGGAAGTACAGGGCGATGTAGATCGGGTGGTCGCCCTTGGTCAGGTTCTGCGTGATCCACCGTTTCCACACGGAGTCGCCGCCCGAGAACTGTGCGACCAGGGCCGGGATGGAGAGCAGCGAGGAGGCGAAGATGACCGGGATCACGCCTGCCTGGTTCACCTTCACGGGGATGTAGGTCGCGGTGCCGCCGTAGGACCGGCGGCCGATCATGCGCTTGGCGTACTGGACCGGGATCCGGCGCTGGGCCTGCTCGACGAAGACGACCAGGCCGACCATGGCCAGGCCGACGAGGATCACGGCGCCGAACTCGATCCAGCCGCCCGCCAGGGTGCCCTGCTTCTTGATGGCCCACAGCGCGGACGGGAAGGAAGCGGCGATCGAGATGAACATCAGGATCGACATGCCGTTGCCGATGCCGCGGTCGGTGATCAGCTCACCGAGCCACATGACCGTGGCCGTGCCGGCGGTCATGCAGATCACCATCGTGACGGTGGTGAAGATCGACTGGTCCGGCACGATGCTGGAGGCGACCGAGCAGCCGGAGAAGAGGGCGCCGCTGCGGGCGGTGGCCACCAGGCCGGTGCCCTGCAGGACGGCGAGGGCCACCGTCAGGTACCGGGTGTACTGGGTGATCCTCGTCGTGCCCGCCTGGCCCTCCTTCTTCAGGGCTTCCAGACGCGGGATGACCACGGTCAGCAGCTGGAGGATGATGCTGGCCGTGATGTACGGCAGGATGCCGAGCGCGAAGATCGTGATCTGGAGCAGCGCGCCCCCGCTGAAGAGATTGACCAGTCCGAACAGGCCCTGGTTGCCGGAGGCCTCGTTCACGCACGTCTGGACGGCCTGGTAGTTGACGCCGGGGATCGGGACGTGGGTACCGACCCGGTAGAGCACGATCATGCCCAGCGTGAAGAGCAGCTTCTTACGCAGGTCAGGCGTCTTGAAGGCATTGACGAACGCGGTGAGCACGGTCTCTCCTGCAACCCTTCGCGCATGGGCCGTCGGGGTCGGCGATGACGACAGGACATCGGTACGACAGCTGGTGCCGCCGTCCTGAACGGTTCGGGCCCCACATGAATGACTCCCCATGTGTCGCCCGACACCTGTTCAACGGAATTTGCGGCATATGGGCGCACACCCGCGGGGTGCGCATCCGCCCGGGGGCGTGGTGACTCACCTTTCGAAGGAGGCGTAGGCAGCCTCCTGCCGCCATTGGACGCCGGCCTTCGGGCTGCCGGCGACGAGCCGGCGGCACTCCGCGCTCGGGGTACGGCCGCTGCCGGGCAACTGTCCGGTGCAGGCGGCCGTGGGGCGGTAGCCGTCGCGGGTGGGGTTGCCCCGCCACAGGCTCCGGCCGGGGAGGAACGCGTACTCGAGGGACGCTCGGGCCAGGTCCTTGAGCTCGGGGTAGGTCAGGCCGTAGGTCTGGGCGGCGTACTGGTACTCGTGGGTGACGTCGACGCGGGAGACACCGGGGTCGTCGGTAGCCAGGACGACCGGTACGCCGTAGGAACGGTAGGTGGTGAAGGGGTGTTCGGCGCCGCGCACGCCGAGGATCTGGGCGTTGCTGGTGAACGGCACCTCGACGGCGATCTGGCGGGCGGCCATCGTACGGGCCGTCTGCTGCCAGTCGTCCTCGTGGACCAGGTCGACGCCGTGACCGACCCGTTCGGTGCCGGCGACGTTCACGGCTTCCTCGATGTGGAACTTGAGGTCCTCGGGCTTGACCAGCCCGGGCCACAACTCGCCCGCGTGCAGGGTGACATGGGCGTGGGGGTAGACGGTGCGCAGGTAGTTGAGCATGCGCATCTGCAGGCTGTAGCCGGCCAGCGAGCTGTCCCAGTCCTCGGGCTGGACGAGGTTGACGGCGACGAACCGCGAGTCGCGCTCGGCGAGCCGCATGCCGAGGGCCAACTGCGTGAAGACGCGCTCCGCCGAACTGCCGCGGTTGACCTGGGAGATCCAGCGCACGGTCAGCGCACAGCCGGGGCGGGGACGGCTGGTGCCGCAGCGGGCGGCCGTACGGAACTCGGCGTCACCGTCGTCGGCTTCCTTGCGGGCGTCGGCCACGACCTTGTCGAGCCTGCCGCCGGCCACGAGCCTGGCGTGCAGCTCGGCCAGGTCGGGGTCCCAGCCGACCTCGGCGGCCAGCTGCCTGGTGCCGTCGGAGGCCGGGGTGATCATGGTTTCCAGGTAGAACTGGTTCTGCGCCGCGTCCGTGTCGGCGACCTGGGCGAGCAGCTTTCCGCGATGACGCCAGGGCACCTCGCCGAACTTGTTGAACGTGTCGAAGAAATGGTCGTGACCGTTCTGGTCCGGCGGGAAATCCTGCATCGACCAGGTGCGCACGATCGCGTCATGGAAGTCGCGGTCGGTGCGGGCGTCGGCGGCCGGGCGGGTGCCGGGGCCGCACGGCGGTACCACAGCGGCCAGCGTGGCCGTGCCGATACACAGCCCGTCCTCAGCGGCCAGCTCGATCAGGTACTCGGTCCTGACCGCCCCGGAGAGGTGGTTGTGCAGGTCGCCGCCCTTGGGCAGGTGCCGGAAGAAGCCGTGCAGCAGCCTGGGGTCGTTGCGGATCGACTCCAGATACGCGGCCGTACGCGCCTCCGCGGCCGTCGTCGGCCGGGGCACGCCTGGGACCGCCCCGGTGTGCGCGGCCGCGGGCGGCGCCGCCGGCAGGGACGCGAGGCAGAGCAGGGACAGGGCGCCGAGTCCGGCGGAGAGCGCCGTGCGGCGTGCGGGGTGCGCGGCCCGGGGGCCGTCAGGGGTCGTCACATCAGGATGATCATCACATCATCCCGGCGGATCCCGGCTGCCGCGCGGTGAGCACGGCGGAGTCACCCACGCGGGCGCAGCCGCGACCGGCCCGCCCGCTCCAGGCCGACCGCTCCAGGCCGCCCGCTCAGGCCGCCCGCTCAGGCCGCCCGCGCCGTACGGGTGCGCACAGGCCGCTCAGCCGGTAGCCGGTTTCGGCCGGCTGACGATCGCATGCTCCGCCAGCGCCCGCTGCCGGGCGTAGTCGACGGCCGCCGCCAGTGTCTGGATGTCGTAGGCACCGTGGTGGCGTCGGCCGTTGATGAAGAAGGTGGGCGTACCGGAGACGCTGCTGAGGTCCGCGGAGTCCATGTCCTCCGCCACCCGGGGGGCGCCACGGTGCCGCTCCAGGTCCTGCCGGAACCGCTCCATGTCCAGCCCGAGTTCTTGTGCGTAGCGCAGCAGGTCGCGTGCCTGGAGAGCGTCCTGCCGTTCCAGCAGGAGGTCGTGCATCTCCCAGAACCGCCCCTGGCGAGCGGCGGCTTCCGAGGCTTCCGCGGCCAGTTGCGCGTGCGGATGGACATCGGTCAGGGGAAGGTGCCTCCACACGTAGCGGACGTCTGTGTCGCTGCCCAGCAACTCCCGCACCACCGCCTCGGCCTGGCCGCAGTACGGGCATTCGAAGTCGCCGTACTCCACCAGCGTGACCGCTGCCCGTTCGGGTCCGCGGATACGGTCATGGCGCGCGTCGACGGCTACCGCGAGGTCGGTCAGCGGATCGGCGTTGCCCAGCAGCGCCCGGGCCCGGCGGGCGGGCGGCAGCAGGTTCATCACCCCGGTGACCGCCCAGCTCACCGCGAAGGCGCCGACCAGGGTGGCGAGGATGCCGATGCGCGCCTGGTCCAGTTCCTCGCCCTCGAAGGCCAGTGAGGCGATCAGCAGGGACACCGTGAAGGCCGCCCCGGCGATCGCTCCGCCGGCGGTGACCGAGCCCCAGCCGACGCCGGGCCGTAGCCTCCCGCCCGACAGCAGTCGTGCGGCTGCCATGGACCCGACGAGCCCGATCATCTTGCCCACCACACAGCCGCACACGATGCCCAGCGTGATCGGCGAGGTGAACGCCTCGGCGAGTTTCCCGCCGCTCAGTTCGATGCCGGCGTTCGCCAGCGCGAACAGCGGCACGATGCCGAAGCTCACCCATGGCAGGAACTTCTGTTCCAGCCGCTCGTTGGGGGAGATCGCCGCGGTCAGGCCCAGTACGGCCGAGCGCTGCAACTCGGGTGTGGGCTGTTCCCGGAACAGGCGGAAGAGACGGCTGGCCTGCTCCAGATCCTCGCGCGGTGCCGGGTAGGCGACGACCAGCGCGCCGACGGCGAGTCCGGTCACGACCGGGTCCACCCCGGCCTCGTGCAGTGCCACCCAGACCACCAGCGACAGCACGGCGCAGTACCGCCCCTTACGGACCCGTGCCATCCGCAGCAGCGTGATGACCAGCAGCGTGCCCACGGCCACCAGCAGCGCGGGCAGGTGGATGTCGTCGCTGTAGAAGACCGCGATCACCAGCAGCGCGACCAGGTCGTCGACGACCGAGATGGACAGGATGAACGCCCGCAGGGAAGCCGGCAGTCGCGACCCGAGTACGGCCAGGATGCCCAGCGCGAAAGCGGTGTCCGTCGACATCGCCGTACCCCAGCCGTGCACCGAGTCCCGGCCCGCGTTGAACGCGAAGTAGATCAGCGCCGGAACGACCATGCTGCCCAGGCCGGCCACCGCACTCAGCAGCACCCAGCGCCGGTCACGCAGTTCCCCCATGTCGAACTCATGCCGAGCCTCGAGTCCGACGACGAAGAAGAACAGGCTCATCAGCCCGGCGTTGATCCACTCGTGCAGGGTCAGCGACAGGTGCTTCGTGTCGAAGCCGATCGTGAAGTGCGCCTGCCACACGGCCTCGTACGAGTGCATGTCGATGTTGGCCCACAACAGCGCGACGGCCACTGCGCCGAGGAGCAGGACGGCACTGCCTGTCTCGGTCTGTACGAAGGAACGCCAGCGCGTCTTGCTCTGCGTGGCCAGTCCTTGGGACGCCTCAGTGGACTCATCGCCGCTCACGTGCCGATTATCACCGCAGCCGAACAGCCGCACATGCATCGCGCGACTTCACCCCCGGCCCGGTGCCCTCATCGGACCAGCCGGTCTCCCGGCACCGGACGCCACGGGCTGCTGCTGCCACAGCGCCACCGGCTTCGACCGTACCGCGTACCGGAACGGCGCCGTCGTGTGAGCCGGACCGGCCGGCGCCGGTGCGCCCGTCCGCCTGCGGCGGCCTGCCGGACGGTTCTGTTGACGGCACGTCAGGTAAGGCGCCCGGAACCGTTCCGGGCGTCCCTGGCCCAGAGGTGTGTGACTTGTCACGGCAGACACATGCGGTCTGAGTTGTCTGCATCACAGCGGAAATGTCCCTTTGGCGTCCATGCTCGAAGCGGCAACCGGCTCCCGAAGTGGAGCCCATCGTCAGCCTCTTGGGCGCGAAGTCCAAAAGTGACCCATGACACGGCTTTCGTGACATTTACCCCTTTTCTTCCGGAAGGTGCTTCACCATGGCCGCTTACCTCTGTCCTCCTGCCGTGATACACGGCGAGCACGCTGTGGAAACCAGCCAGATCGTGGCGGAGGTGCGCGACCGGCATCCGCATGCCGCGTGGACGCCGCGGATCGACGGCATCGCGGCCAGCACGGGCATCGAGACCCGCGGATGGATGCTGCCGCTGGAGGCCGCCGTCGCGCCCGGCAAGGGCGGTGGCCTGCAGGCTGTCGGAAGTGCGCCGGCCCAAGAGGCTTTGGCGCGCGAAGGGTTCACCCAGGAGGACGTGGATCGCGTGATCGCCGCACTCGAGGCGATACCCGCGCCGCAGACCGTCCAGGAGCGCACCGCGCCGGCCTGGGAGGCGGTGCGGTCCTACGGGGAGCATGCCGCGCGCGGAGCCCTGCAGATCGCCGGGCTGGACGCCGCGGACGTCGACTGCCTGATCACCAGTCACTCCACCACCCCCGCGTTGCCGGGGCTGGACATCGCCCTGGCCAACAGGCTTTCGCTGCGCAACGACGTGATGCTGCTGCCGGCCACACAGTGGGCCTGCATCGCGGGAACCCGCTCCCTGGCGCTGGCGGCGGATCTGGTGGCCGCGGACCCTGACCGGGTGGTCCTGGTCGTGATCTCGGAGGCGCTGAGCACCACCTACCAGCCCGCGGACGACACTCTTGAGTCCCTGATCGTCCGGCTGCTGTTCGCGGACACCGCGGTCGCCGCGGTGGTCACGGGCCGCCCGAGGAGCGAATCGGTGCTACGGCTGGACGCCGCCTGGCACCACACCCTGCCGGGCACCCAGGACCTGCACCGCCTGGACACGCGGGCGGACGGCACTCACTTCGTGATGGACCGGCGTGGACCGCGCGCCGTGCAGGAGACGGTCACCGCGATGTGGGAGTGGCTGCGCCTCCGTTACCGGGACGACCCCGACTCCTGGCACCCCGACGTGCTGCTCGCGCACCCCGGCGGGACCCGGGTGCTGGAGTACATGGAGCAGACGATGCCCGACGCGTGGCCGTCGGGACTGCTGGAGTACAGCCGGGACAGCTACACCAGCGGCAACCGCGGAGGTGCCGCCGTGTTCGACATCATGCGGCGGGCGTACGACGCCGGGCAGAAGTCGGGCAGCCGCGCCGTCCTGTACGCGGCGGCACCGGGCCTCACCGCCACCGCCCTGGAAGGGGAGTGGCTGTAGCGGGAAGGACGGGAAGGACGGGAAGGACGGGAAGGAGGGGTGGCGGCCAGTACGAGGCCGCGCCACCCGTGCGGCGCACGGCCGTCCCCGCGTCACCTCGCGACCTCCGCCCAGACGACCTTGCCGGTGTCCGTCCATCGCACGCCCCACCGCGTGGTGAGCCTGTGCACGACGTACAGGCCGCGACCCCGGTCGTCGTAGCGGCCGCCCCGCCTCAGACGCGGCCTGCCGTTGCCGGTGTCGCCCACCTCGCACAGCAGGCTGTGTCCGGTCCTGATCAGCCGTACCGTGACGGGGCCGGTGGCGAAGCGCACCGCGTTGGTGACCAGCTCGCTTGCCAGCAGCACCACGTTGTCCCGGGTGTCGTCCCTGGCGTGCCACTGCCGCAACAGGGCGGAGAGCAGCGCGCGGGCACGGGCGGGCGCGTCGTCGCGGGCGGGCAGCCGCCAGGTCGCGGTGTCCCCCTTGCGGTGGCCGATCATCCGCGCCAGCAGCAGGGTCACGTCGTCGCGCTGGTGCGCGGGTGCCAGCGCGGACACCACGTGCCGTGCGGCCTGCTGGAGGGCGTCCCAGGGGTGCACGGTGGACATGACGTCCGCCAGCCTGCCGATGCCGTCGTCGATCGACACGGTCGGATCCTCCACCAGGCCGTCCGTGTAGAGGGCGAGCAGGGAACCAGGGGGAATGTCGAACCTGTGTACGTCAAACGGCTCTCGCAGTGCGAACTCGGCGCCCAGGCCGGGATGCGGGTGGATCGCGAGCGGCCCGGCTCGCCCGTCCGGGGACACGAGGACCGGGGGGAGGTGGCCGGCGCTGGACAGCGTCATGCTGTGGCTGACCGGATCGTAGAGGGCGATGCAGCAGGTCGAACCGAGGGCGCTGTAGCCGGCCGCCAACCCGGACTCCGTGTCGTCCAGCAGCGTCACGGTCTCGTCGAGGTGCTCCAGTACCTCGTCGGGCGCGAGCCCCGCGGACAGCAGTGCGCGGGCTTCCATGCTCAGCTGCCCCATGGTCGCCGCGGCTCCCAGGCCATGTCCGACGACGTCACCCACCACCAGCGCGGTACGGCCGTCCGGCAGCGGAAAACTGTTCACCCAGTCACCGCCGACCCCCGCGCTGTCGGGCGTGGCGGGCTGGTAGACGCTGGCGATCTCGACGGTGTCGCCGCCCGTGCGGGGCAGCAGCCGGCGCTGCAACGCCAGCACCTGCTTGTGCTCGCGCTGGTGCTGACGGGCCAGGTCGACGTGATGGACGGTCCTGGCGACCAGCTCCTGCAGGTCGAACAGCTCGCTGTCGCGGAAGGGGCTGTCGGCCCGCCGCCAGATCTCCGCCAGGCCCAGCACGACGGGCGGCGCGCCGTCCAGGACCAGTGGTATGCACGCCACCCCCGCCGACCGGTCGCCGGGCACCAGGGCACGTATCAGTCGCGGACTGCCGAGGACCCGCTCGACCGCCTTCCGGTCGGGTATGACGATGGCCTGCGGGGCGTCGTCCCGCCGCACCGCCTGCGCCAGCAGGCGACTCGCGTCGCCGGGAAGATCGTCGCCCGGAGTGAGATAGCCCTCGGGCCACGCCCGGTTCGGCACCAGGGCCGCCCGCCGCAGCCGGATGCGCCCCTGCGCCTGCCCGGTGACTCCCTCGCCCGTCCACACGGTGAAGTCGAGGTCGACGGCGGCCACGTCTCCCCAGGCCAGCAGGGACTCCGCCAGTGACTGCGCGGTCTCGCCGATGTCCAGCGAGGTGCCGATCGCGGTCTCGGCGGCGTACAGGTGCAGCCTCTTGGCCATGGCGATCACGGAGACGGTCAGGCCTTCCTGAGGCGCCGCGGCGGGCAGGATGCTCAGCGACACCACCAGCTCCGACCCGTCGCGGCGCCGCAGGCGCTGGATCCGCGCGACATGCGCCTCACCGGTCTCCAGGACCTGCCGCAACCGGCGGGTGACCGTCGGTACGTCCCCGGGGGGCAGGAGATCGACGAAAGCACTCCCGGACACGGCGTCCAGACCGGCGAATACCGGGGCGTCCAGATTGGAGCCGAGCACTCTCAGATCCCTGTCCAGGTTGATCACGCCGAGTATCTGGTCCTGACGGCCGGCCGCCGGGCCGTCGGGTACGCGTAGACCCGTGCCCCGTTCGCCGCGCCCGGCGGCCGGTTCCGCTCCGCCACGGGGGACGTAACGCCCCAGGGCGCTGCTGACCATGTCGAACGGCGAAGACGAGGAGGAGGATGGTGTGGCGTCCATGAGGCTCTCTCAGCAATCGCCGACGCAGCGCCGGAGCCGTGCTCGGACCCGGCGAGGGGCCCCCGAGATCCCTGACCGCACACCTCATTGAATATCACCGGGGCCCGCTTCGCCCACACCAGCGGATCACGCGACGAACGCGCACAGTGAACGAGCACCGGTCCTGACGCACTCACCGGAGCCGACGGCCGACCGTGAGGAACACCGTCGAAGCGTGACCGACGGCGGCTGCCCCACGACGGCGTCGAGTTGCGCGACGCGAACGTCGGGCGCGTGCGCCCGACGTTCCCGGGTGGCCCAGGTTGACCCTGGACGAGGCCGGCCACACCCCGACCTCCCCGGTGCGCCTCGGTAGCGGCCCGGGCAAGGCGTTGTCTCAGGCGGGCTGCTCAGGGGAGCCGGTCAGCAGCGGCAGGCCCAGGCGATCGGCGAGTTCGGGTACGGCGATGCCGAAGGTCTGCCGCACGCGGACCCCGTCCGAGGTGATGTCGAACACGGCTAGATCCGTGTAGACGCGGTCCACGCACGCCAGGCCGGTGAGCGGGTAGCCGCACTCGGAGACCAGCTTGGGTGCACCGTCCCGGGTGAAGAGATTCATCATCACGAAGACCTTCTTCGCCCCGATGGCCAGGTCCATGGCTCCGCCGACCGCGGGAATGGCGTCGGGTGCGCCGGTGTGCCAGTTGGCCAGGTCGCCGCGGGCGGAGACCTGGAAGGCGCCGAGGACGCAGATGTCCAGATGACCGCCGCGCATCATCGCGAAGGAGTCCGCGTGGTGGAAGTAGGCGGCGCCCGGCAGTTCGGTGACGGGAACCTTGCCCGCGTTGGTCAGGTCCGGATCGATCTGATCCTCCGAAGCGGCGGGGCCCATGTTGAGCATGCCGTTCTCGGTGTGCAGAACGACGCCGGAACCGGGGGAGAGGTGGTCGGCCACGAGGGTCGGCTGGCCGATCCCCAGGTTGACGAAGGATCCGTGCGGGATGTCTCGGGCGATGAGGGCGGCGATGTCGTGCTTGCCCAGCGGGCCCTGACCGCCGGTCGTCGGGGAAGTCTGTGTCATGAGTGATCAGCCACCTGCACCACGCGGTCGACGAAGATACTGGGCGTCACGACGGTCTCGGGATCGATCTCACCGGTCTCGACGACCTCGCGGACCTGGGCGATCACGGTGGTGGCCGCGGTGGCCATGACGGGACCGAAGTTCCGCGCGGTCTTGCGGTAGACGAGGTTGCCCATCCGGTCGGCACGATGAGCGCCGATCAGCGCGACGTCTCCGCCGATGGGGTACTCCAGCACATGGAGACGGCCGTCTATCTCGCGCACCTCCTTGCCTTCCGCGAGAAGCGTGCCGACTCCAGTGGGGCAGAAGAAGGCACCGATGCCCGCCCCCGCCGCCCTCAGCCGTTCCGCCAGAGTGCCCTGGGGGACCACCTCGAGTTCGATCCGGCCGGCCCGGTAGAGGCCGTCGAACACCCAGGAGTCGGCCTGGCGGGGGAAGGAACAGATCACCTTGCGGACCCGTCCCTTGGCCAGCAGCGCGGCCAGACCGGTGTCGCCGTTGCCGGCGTTGTTGGAGACGACAGTGAGGTCCGTTGCCCCCTGCCGTATCAGAGCGTCGATGAGCGCCACCGGCATGCCGGCCATGCCGAAGCCCCCGACGAGCACGGTGGAACCGTCCTGGACGCCGGCGACCGCCTCGTCCGCGCTGGCACACAGCTGTGGGGTCACCTGCTGCCCCCGGCGACGTTCTCCAGGACCACGGCGAGGGCCTGGCCGACACCGATACAGATCGCCGCGACGCCCCACCGCTTGCCGGACTCCTGCAGGCGGCGGCAGAGGGTGCCCAGCAGGCGGCCGCCGGAGGCACCGAGGGGATGGCCGAGCGCGATGGCCCCGCCCTTGGCGTTGACGATTCCCGGGTCGACATCCCAGGCGTCCACGCACGCCAGCGCCTGGACGGCGAACGCCTCGTTCAGCTCGACGGCGTCGACGTCGGCCCAGGAGATGCCCGCGCGCTTCAGCGCCCTGTTCACGGCCTCGACGGGCGCGTATCCGAACATCTGCGGATCCACCGCGGCCACCCCGCGGCCCGCGACGCGGGCGAGGGGATCCACGCCGATGCGGTCGGCGGCCGCGGCCGAACCGAGCAGTACCGCGGAGGCGCCGTCGTTCAGCGGCGAGGCGTTTCCGGCCGTGATGAGGCCGTCGGCGCGGTAGGCGGGCTTGAGCGTGGCGAGCTTCTCCATGGTGGACCCGGGACGGATGCCTTCGTCGCGTTCCAGAACGGTGCGCCCGCCGTCCGAGACGGGGACGACCAGGTCGTCGTAGAAGCCCGCGTTCCAGGCGTCGTCGGCGAGACGGTGGGAGCGGAGGGCGAACGCGTCCTGGCGCTCGCGGGAGATGGCGAAGCGGTCGGCGAGCTGCTCGTTCGCCTCGCCCAGGGAGACCGTCCACTCCTTGGGCATGCGCTCGTTGACCAGGCGCCAGCCGAGCGTGGTGGACACGGCGGTGACGTCTCCCGCGGGGAAGCCGCGCCCGGGCTTGGGCAGCACCCACGGGGCGCGGGTCATCGACTCGACTCCGCCGGTGAGGACGATGTCCGCGTCGCCGCTCTCGATGTGGCGTGAGGCGATCAGGGCGGCGTCGAGGGACGATCCGCACAGACGGTTCACGGTGGTCGCGGGCACCGAGGTGGGCAGCCCCGCCAGCAGGACGGCCATCCTGCCGACGTTGCGATTGTCCTCCCCGGCGCCGTTCGCGTTGCCCCAGACGACGTCGTCGATGCGTCCCGGGTCGAGAGCGGGGGTCTTGGCGAGGACATCGCCGATGACCTGTGCCGCGAGGTCGTCGGGCCGGACCTCGGAGAGCGCGCCCCGGAAGCGGCCGAAGGGGGTTCGCACCGCCGAGTAGAGATAACTGTCGGTCATGCCGTCAACGGTAGGAGCGCGGACTACAGCGCGTCCAAGACTCAATCTGTATGGATTGATAAGTCGATCCTATAAAATCGGGGGCATGGAGCTGCGGCAGATCCGGTACTTCGTGGCGCTGGCCGAGGAATGCCACTTCGGACGGGCGGCCACCCGCCTGCACGTGGCTCAACCGGCCCTCTCCCAGCAGATCAAACAGCTGGAGAAGGAGCTCAGGACCACACTCTTCACCCGCTCCACCCGGCACGTCGCCCTCACCGAGGCCGGACACCACCTCCTGGAGCACGCCCGCACCCTCGTCGCGGAGGAGGAGCGCGCCCGCCGGCACATGGCAGAGCTGGCCGACGGCCACGTCGGACGCGTCTCGACCGGCTTCATCGGCACCGCCACCTACGACCTTCTGCCACAGGTCGCACGCACCGTACGAGCCCGGCTGCCCGGGATCACCATGGACCTGCGCGGCGAACTCCTCACCCCCGACCTGGTCGACGGGCTGCTCGCCGGCACCTACGACCTGGCGGTCCTGCGCGGCCCCGCCGACCACGAGGACATCCGCACCACACCCCTGCGCTCCGAATCCCTGGTGGCCGTGCTCCCCTCGCACCATCCCCTCGCGGCCCGGCGACGCATCTCGCTCAAGGCCCTGGCCGACGAGCCGTTCGTCGTCCACTCCTCGCGATCCTCCATGTACGGCCGGGTCCTGGCCGCGTGCCGGCGCGCCGGATTCCAGCCCACCTCACTGATGGAGGTCGGCGAGACGGCCACACTGGTCGTCTTCGTGGCCGCCGGACACGGCGTCGCCCTCGTTCCCGAACCGGTACAGAGCCTCCGCCTCGCCAGCGTCGCCTACGTGCCCCTCACCCAGACGGAATCCGTCGATCTGGTCCTCGCGAGCCATGCCCGGCGCGCCACCCCCGCGACCGATCAGGTCGCCTCCGTGATCAAAGAGTGCGTGGACGGCCTTGAACACGGGGACGCCCCGCCCTCTACGCTGGAGGGATGACGAGCGGCACAACCGGTGCTCCGGTGCGCTTCAGCACGACCGGCCTTCCCGACGCGGAGCGCATCGCCCTGTGGGAAGAACACAACGCCGAGGCCCTGATCGGGCTGCGCTGCCGTTCCCTGCACGACACCGCCCTCGACGCGACGGAGATCAACCTCCAGCTTTCCCGCGCGCATCTCGCCCGGGTCCTCGGCAGCCCGCACGTCGTCGAACGACCCGACGCCGAGATCCGCCGCGTGCCCTCGGACGCCGTGGCCTGCTATCTGACACTGGCCGGTGACGCCTTCTTCTACTACGACGACGGCGTACGGCTACTGCGTCCGGGACAGCTGCTGGTCTGCGACGCCGACCAGCCCTTCGTCCGCGGCTTCTCGCACGGCCTGGAGGAACTCGCGGTCAAGATCCCCCACACGGTGTGGCGTGACCTCGGCGGACCGGCCTCCCTGCCGCAACCGCTGGTCATCGACGCCGGCGCCGTCCACATCAGGACGCTCGCCACCCTCGTCGCCCGGGCACTGCCTCCGGAGTCCTCCGTCGCCGCGAGCGTGGACGAGGACGCCGTGCTGGACCTGCTCGTATCCGCCGCGAGCGGCCGCGCCCCCTCCCTCTCCACCGTCCACCTGACCGTCGCGAAGACCTACATCGACGACCACCTGGCCGATCTGGGGCTCTCGGCGGCCCGCATCGCCCGCGGCATCGGGATCAGCGAGCGCCATCTGTCCCGGGTGTTCGCCTCGGGTGGCACGAGCGTGCCGCGGTACCTGCTGCACCGCCGCCTCGAGCGAGCCCGCACGCTGCTGAACGCCGGGGGAGAGGCGACCGTCGCCGAGGTGGCCGCGCGTTGCGGGTTCGCGTCGGCCGCCCACTTCTCCCACCGGTTCAAGGAACGCTACGGCCTGCGCGCCACCGACGTCCTGCGCGAGGCGCGCTCCAGGTCGTAGCGGGATGCGGGATCACGTGCCGTCGGGCGCCAGCACGATGTCGAAGCGGACCCGGGACCAGGACCGCTCGCCGAGGTCGCGTCCGTCCGGCGTGGGTGTACCCGCCGGCTGCGTCACGAAGTCCTTGACGAGCGACTCCTTCACCCCGAACACGGAGTCCCGGCCCAGCAGTTCGTCACCGCGGACGAAGATGTGCGTGACCAGCGTGCGCAGTGCCGGAGCGCTCACCATGAAGTGCAGGTGGGAGGCGCGCATGGGCGATCGGCCGGTCGCCGCCAGCAGTGCTCCCACCGGCCCGTCGTGCGGAATCGGATACGGCGTCGGGGTGAGCCCCCAGAACCGGTAGCGGCCGTCGGCGTCGCTGAACAGGTGCGCCCGCGCCGCCATCCGGTCGTCCCCGTACTGCGTGTCGTAGAAGCCGTCCTCGTCGGCCTCCCACACCTCGATCCGCGCCCCGGCCACGGGTTTTCCGGCGGAGTCGGTGACGGTGCCCTCCACCCAGCAGGGTTCCCCGGCGGCCCCGAAGGCGAGATCGCCGCCCTGGGCGATCTCGGGACTGTTGTCGACGAAGAACGGGCCGAAGACGGTGGCCTCGGTGGCGTCGCCGTACGCCTCGTTGTTGACGGCGACCGTCTGCATGGAGGCTCCGAGCACGTCCGACAGCAGGATGAACTCCTGACGGCGCTCGTCGGTGATGTGACCGGTGCGGGTGAGGAACTCGATCCCCTTGCTCCACTCGCCCTCGGTGAGCCGGACCTCTCGGACGAACGCGTGCAGGTGGCGGACCAGCGACTGCATGATCTCGCGCAGCCGAGGGTCGGTGCAGTCGCCGAAGGACGCCAGCACCTGGCGGGTGATCTGCTCCTCGCGCTCCTGCTGCTCGGCGGGGACGGGGGCGCGGGGGGTGGGGGTGTCGCTCATCGGCCCTCCCAGGCGTTCCGGACCAGATCGGTGATCGCGTCGAGGGTGACGGGCCGCGGATTTCCCGCGGGCGCGGCGGCCACGACGGCCTCGGCCACGGCCTCCACACCGTCCCGGGGCATCCCGAGGTCGCGCAGCGAGCGCGGCGCGCCGAGCCGGTCACGGAGCGCGGCGAGCCCCTCGACAGCGGTCGGGGAGCCGAAGGCCGCGGCCAGGCGCCGTTCGGCGTCGGGGGCGAAGGGCACGTTGAAGGCGAGGACATGGGGGAGGACCACCGCGTGGGTCTGGGCATGGGGAAGGTTGAACATGCCGCCCAGCACATGGCAGATCTTGTGGTGCAGTCCGGACCCGGCGGAGGCGAACGCCACGGCGGCCAAGTAGGCGCCGTACAAAGCCTGTTCCCGGCCGTCCAGCGCCTGCGGGTCCTTCACGACCAGCGGCAGCCCCGCCCGCAGGGCCCGCGCGCCCTCGGCGGCGAGGGCCTGGTTGATCGGATCGGTCCGCGGTGCCCACAGGGAGTCCACGCAGTGGGCGAGCGCGTTGAGACCCGAAGCGACACTCAGTCCGACCGGAAGGGAGAGCGTCAGCGAGGCGTCGTAGACGATGGCACGCGGCAGGACCTTCGCGTCCGTACCGGTGGTCTTCACGGAGTCCTCGGTCAGCCCCCATACGGCGGTGGCCTCCGAGCCGGCGTAGGTGGTCGGGACGGCGACGATCGGCAGCCCGGTGGTGAGCGCGACCGCTTTGGCCAGGCCCGTGGTGGAGCCGCCGCCGACACTGACCAGGGCGTCGACGTCCTGGTCGGCGGCCGCCGTACGAGCCCGCAGGGCGACCTCGACGGGCACGTGCATGACGACGTCGTCGTGCCGGTGGACCACGGGCAGGCCGGCGGTGACACGATCGGCGAACTCCCGCTCGGTCGCCCCCGCGATGACCATCACCCGCCGGGCGCCGAGCGCGGCGACCTCCGCGGCCAGGCCCTCCTCGGCCGCGCCGGAGGCGAACCGCACCCGCTGCGGCAGCGTGTCGTGGACGAACCGCATGGACTAGTCCCTTCCCAGGACGGAGAGCAGAGCAGCACGCAGCTGATCCTCGGGGTTCTCGGGCAGTTCCATGGCCCGCCACGCGATGTGCTTGTCGGGCCGCACCAACAGCACACCACTCTCGTCGATCTCGCGCAGCTTGGCCCAGTCGTAGTAGAGGTCGGTCACTTCACGTCCCGGGCCGATGACGACGGTCGTGAGCGGTATGCCCAGCTCCTTGCCAACCCTCTCGGCCGCCTGCTCCCACTCCTCGCCCGCGATGCCGGTCAGCAGCGTCCAACGGTCGTACGGCGCCAGGTCCATCAGCGCGTGACGGTGTGCGCTGTCCCCGACCCAGGCGTGCGGAAGATGCGCGCCGGGGACGGTCGACATCTCGTAGTACAGGTCGGCGTCGCGGGCGGGCGTGGGCAGTTCGCTGCCGTCGGAGACGACGGCGGTCGAGGTGTAGTGCTGGCCGAGCTCCACACCGTGCGCGTTGAACTCGTAGTTCTTCAGCTCCATCGCGCGCACCAGCGCGGCCCTCTTGGCGGCCCCGGCAGGGGTGTTGGCCTTGCGTTCCTCGATGGCGGCCGTCATCGCGGCCTCGTCCGGCGCCCCGAGAACGCCCAGTGCCTCGAAGATGTCCACGAACTCGCGGCTGGACTTGTTGGCGCGCTTGACGATGCGCTCGGCGACGGGAGCCCGCTCCGCCGTGTAGGTCTCCAACAGGGCAGGCCCCGCATGCCCCTTGAGCACGGCCGCGATCTTCCACGCGAGGTTGTACGCGTCCTGGACGGAGGTGTTGGAGCCCAGGCCGTTGCTCGGCGGGTGCCGGTGCACGGCGTCGCCCGCACAGAACACCCGGCCCTGCTGGAGCCGCGTCGCGTACATCTCGTTGTTGCCCCACAGGCTGGTGCCGGTGATCTCCACTTCCAGGTCGGGTGCGCCGAGGAGGTTGCGGACGATCTGTACGGCGGCGGCCTCGTCGACGACCGGGGGTTCCCCGGCGATGTCGTAGCCCCACACGATCAGCCACTCGTTCCACGGGCGCACCATGCGCACGAGCCCGGCGCCGATGCCGCCGACGTTCGAGCCCGGCTGGACGACCCAGTACAGGACGGACGGCCGGTGGGCGACGTAGCGGCTGATGTCGGCCTTGAACGTGATGTTCATCGAGCCGGCGATGTCCATCGCGCCCTCGAAGGGCAGCCCGATGTCCGCGGCGACCTTGGAGCGGGCACCGTCCGCGCCGATCAGGTACTTCGCGCGGATGCCGTACTCGTGCCCGGTGAGCCGGTCCAGCACCCGCACGGTGACGCCGTCGGCGTCCTGGGTGTGGGACAGGTACTCGCTGGAGAACCGGGTCTGCGCGCCGCGCTGCGTCGCGTTGCGGACCAGGATCGGTTCGAGATACGTCTGCGGGATGTCCCCGGTGAGGCAGGGGGACGCCAGCCGGTAGTCCGCCTCCCGGTCCGGCCGGGTCCCCCAGGTGTGGATACGGCCGATCTCCTCACCGGTGATGCTGGTGCAGAACACCGTGTCGCCGACGAGGGAGTGGTCCGTGGCGTCGGCCAGCACCTGCCCTTCGATGCCCACATCGCGGAAGACCTCCATCGCGCGCTGGTTGGTGATGTGCGCGCGGGGGGTGTTCGCCGTCCACCGGTACTTCGTGATCATGATGGTGTCGACGCCCAGCGTCGCCAGCAGCAGCGCCGCGGAGGCGCCCGCGGGGCCGGAACCGACGACCACGACGTCGGTCGTGACGGCCGAGTCGGCCGGCAGCTCGGTCTCGGACATCCCGTCGTTGAACATCGGCATCGTGCTGACCTTTCATCGATCCGGCGGCGTTGCCGGCTGCGCCAGTCTGAGGCGGACTCGGACGGGACGGAACAGCGCGGCGGCGAGGTCGGCGGATACACCAAGAGATGGCGGATCCACGAAAGACCGGCCACACCGCCAGGTCTGAACGTGCGGCTGCCGCGGAGCATGTCGTGCGGGGACGGGCGTCTCCAGACCGGCGCAAGCCCGGGCCGACCACGGCAGGTCGACGCTCGCCGCGGCGTGAGTGGGACATCCCCCGCACACCACGAGAGACGATCTCCCAACGGCCGGTCCACCCGGTTTCCTTGAGGGGCAGGCCTCACACCGCCCGTCCGCGCCCCGGACGTCTACGCGCGTACCTCTGCACAACTCCTCTGTGCCGTCAGGTAATTGACGTGGCGGCCGGGTGACTGCTTCACTGAGGCAGTGGCTGAGCCACTAGACCAAAGAAGTCGCTGAACCAGTGGGCCATCAGACCAGTGAGCCGCTGAACCACTGACCGAAGCCTGGGAGATCCTCCGTGGCCGTCGAAAGCATTCCGCGCCGAACCGTGGTCGACCTGCTGGAAGCACGGCTGCGTGACGACATCCTGAGCGGCACGCACGAACCCGGATCCCTGCTGCCCCCCGAGAGGGAGCTGGCCGCCGGGTACGGGGTCACCCGTACGACCTTGAAGCACGCGCTGACCCGGTTGGAGCAGGCGGGACTGCTGAGCACCCGGCACGGCATCGGCACGCGCATCCTGGACTACCTGCGGGTCGGCGGCGCCGACCTGCTTCCCATGCTGGCCGCGCAGGACCCCACGTGGCTGCGGGAGGTCTTCGAGGTACGACGGCAGATCGGCACCCTGATCGCCGGCCGCGCGGCCGACCGGCGCACGGAACGACAGGCTCGGCGGCTGGAACACCTGTTGCGTCAAGTCGCGCAGGGCGCCGACGCCGACGCCGTTCAGCTCGCCGACGCGGAAGTGCACCGCGAACTGGCGCGGGCCACCGGGAACCGGGTCTATCTGCTCCTCACGAACACGCTGTTCAACGCCTACCTTCCGGTACGTGCCGCGCTGCGGGCGCCGTTCGAGGACGCGGCGCGGGCGACGGACCGGCTCGCCCCGGTGGTACGGGCCGTCGTCGACCGGGACGGCGAGGAGGCGAGGCGTGCCGCGGAGGCGTACCTAGCCGGCACGGAGAAGATCATGCTCGGTTCGCTGAGCAGCCCTCGTGGGCGGCCGACCGCCGACAGCCCCCGGTAACCGCGCTTCCCGGCCACGACCCCGGGCCCGCCGGCTCCCGCCGGGGCGAGGTGTGCGGCGCAGCGGCCCGGCCGTCTAGGCGTGGCCCCGATCATGCGCGAATGTCCGTTCGTGTTGCTTGTCTGTCATGTACGGGTCATGTCTGCGCGCCCTGGTGAACGCCCGGCGAGGCGGCACCAGGTACGCGGCTGCGACCCCTCGGGAGCCCGGGGTAATCCGGGCCCCTCACCCCCAGGACGGCCGCCCGTTCACCGTGGGCGCGGCGGCGACCGACAACACAAGGAGCATGGTGAGCAGATCAAGCAAGAGACGCGGCGTCCTCATCGGTGTGATGCTGTCCGCGGTCATCGGCGGCACCGTCCAGCCCGCGATGGCCGCGCCGGTTCGGAACGCGGGCGACCAGGCCACACCGTTCCGGAAGTCTCCGGTGCGGTCGACCGAGCGGGAGATCGCGCGTGCGCTGTCCGCCTCGCTGCGCGACCCGCAGTGGCGCGAGCAGGTCCGTGCGGCCGCGCTCGGCACCGAGGACGTGGACCTCCAGGCACTGACGGGCGGGACCGCCGCTCCGGAGGGCAGGAAGCTGCGCACCTCCGTCTCCGTCGCGGACCGTCGCATCGCGGGCCTGAAGGGCCTGCCCGCGTCGACCGGGTCGCTGCTGCGCCTTCGGCTGGGCGCGCCGTCCATGCGGTCGCACCTGAACGCCGAAGTCACTCCCTGGATCGCCGTCGCCGCGGCCGACGACGACGCCCGGACCATCACGGCGTACGACAGTCGGGGTCACGCCCACGCCATCGACACCGCGCGCGTCCCCGACCGCCCGCTGTACGTCCTGGACATCGACGTCACCAAGGCGCACCGGGCCGGCCTGCAGGTGCTGGGGAAGGCCTTCGCCGCCAAGGGACTGACCTCCCTCCCGTCGAAGGCGGCGAACAACGGCTACGCCGCGAGCACGGCGGGCTGGTGGGCGACCAAGGTCACGGCCGTCGAGGTGAACGACGACCAGGAGCCCTGGTTCAAGGGCGCCGCCGAGATGTTCTCGCTGGTGACCGGATTCGGCAAGGACGGCACGGCGCGCGCCGACTCGGTGGACATGCCCTACCTGGACGACGACGGCACCGTGTACTACCCGAACCAGATCCTGGTCAACTGGTCGACCTACAAGTACAACCTGGCCGACGTCGTCATGATGGAGGACGACGACGGCACCAACTACCGTGCGCTGGCGCAGGCGATCACCACGGCGCTGCTCACCGTGACCGACCAGGGCACCTACATCCCGTTGGTGAACGCGGTCCTGAGCGCGATCCCCGACAGCTGGTTCACCGACGACCCCGACTACGTGGAGTCCTGGTACACCCTCGCCCAGAGCTCCTCGGGCCGGTTGAACGGCGCCTCGGGCAACGGCTGGATGACCGTCGAGCCTTACTTCGTCGAGGAGTTCTAGACCTCGCACACCAGCGCGGACCGGCCACCGCACGTCGACGAACGCGCCGGTCCGCGCGGTCGATGCTCGCGGCCGAGGTCGGGCCAGGTCAGGTCGCTTCGTCACCGGTCGGCGGTGGCTCGGCGTTGGTGCTCGCCGTCCCGCTTCAGGATCGGACGCGGAGGGGGCGGGCAGGCCGTAGGGCGACGTCACGAGGTGTCTTCCGCACGGTCGGTGTGCTGGTCGTGGGCCAGGGCGTGGGTGACCGCGGTGGTGCTCTCGTACAGGACCCGGTACTGGGTGAACCGGCGGTCGTAGACATCCGATGTGGCGGGATCGGGCCGGACCGTCGATTCCGCCGGATTCCAGGCGGCGATGTCCGGTCGGCCGATCAGCCCGGCGGCGAGGAAGGCCGCACCGTAGCTGGCACCGATGGTCGTGCGGGCCACGATCTGTTCGAGACCGGTGACGTCGCTGACGATCTGAGGCCACAGTCCGCCCCGGGTGCCGCCGCCGACCGCGACGACCCGCCGGATGTCGGCGCCGGCCGCGCGCATCGTCTCGACGTTGTGCCGGACACCGTAGGCGGTGGCCTCCAGCGCCGCCCGCATCAGGTCGCCCCGGGTGTGACTCAGCGTCAGACCCGCGATCACGCCACGGGCGTCGGGGTCCATGACGGGCGTGCGTTCCCCAGCGAAGTACGGCAGCATCACCAGGCCGTTCGCACCCGGCGGCGAGGCGGCCGCTTCGTCGAACAGCACGCCGAGGTCGACGTCGCCGAAGAGGTGCCCGAGCCAGTCGGTGACGGCTCCGGACGTGGCCATACCGCCGGCCAGGCAACGGGTGCCGGGCAGGGCGCCGACCGTGGACCACATCGACGGGCTGGTCACGAGCCGGTCGACGGTGTTCACCAGGAACATCGTGGTGCCGTACATCAGCATCAGGTCGCCGACACCGTGGCCGCCGACGCTGACGGCCTCGCTCCAGGCGTCGATCGTCCCCACGATGACGGGCGTCCCGGCCGGGACGCCCACGACGGGCGTGCTCACCCGGCCGGCCTCCTCGCCCGGCCAGCACAGCGGGGGGAGTTCGATGCCGGGTGCGATGTGCTCGGCCCACTCCGGGATCCAGCGCTGCTCGTGGATGTCGAACAGCGGGGTGCACTGGCTGGCGGAATGCAGGTCCAGCACGTAGGCGCCGGTCAGCCGGTGGGCGAGCCACGAGGCGGGCATGAAGAGGCGGCGGGCGCGTGCCCACGCCTCGGGCTCCCGCTCGCGGATCCAGGCGAGTTTCGGCCCGACGGCCTGGGACGACAGCGCCGAACCGCACCTGCGAAAGACCGTGTCCGACCCCAACTCCCGGTTCAGCCGGGTGATCTGTTCCTCGGCGCGGGTGTCCACCCCGTACAGCACCGCCGGACGCAGCGGCTCTCCCGCGTCGTCGACCAGCAGGGTGCACGGGCCCATGCCGCTGACCCCGACGGCGCGGACCACGACGTCGTCGCGATCGAGCAACTCGGCCGCGAGCGAGACGAACTCGTCCCACCACACGTGTGCGTCCATCTCCACGTGCCCCGGCCGGGGACGGTCGACCACGTGAGTGCGTACGGCCTCGCCCAGGATGCGGCCGGCGGTGTCGACCACCACGCCCTTGGTGCTGGAGGTGCCAACGTCCACTCCGAAGACGACGTCGATCATGCACTGCCTCCCTCGGCGCCGGTGCGCCACCGTAGGTTGCCGCTCGGTCCGGCGGGCGGCCTCGGTCAAGCCGGACCGCCGCCGGAGATGCCATCACATCTGCACCTCGGACGAGCGCGGCGGCGCCCCCACGGTAATGCGACGGCGTGCGCGACAAGACGCAGGGCACGGTCAGGGCGATCCAGGACCAGATCTGGTCGAACACCCCGGGCGGCCCGGCCCACGGCAACGACGATCTCAACACGTCATGGGCGACGGCGGCCACCGCGGCTCCACCCTCGTACGCGGGGGACACCACCGCCCCGGCTTCGCCGCGCGTCGGTCCGCTCACCTCGGCGGTGGCCTCAAGCCTGTGTGTGGACGACGCGTCCTCCGGCACCTCCGACGGCACCCACGTCCAGATCTGGGGCTGCGACGACACGTACGCCCAGGACTGGATCATCGCCGGCGACGGAACGATCCGGGCCCTCGGCAAGTGTCTGGACGCAGATCACAGCGGGACCACCAACGGCACACTGATCCAGCTGTGGACCTGCAACGGCAAGGCGGCCCAGAACTGGAGACTGCCGACCTGAGCCGTCGGCGGGGGAGCTGACAGCCCCGCTCGTGTGCTTCGGTGTGGCGCGTTCCCGTGGGTCCAGAGCGGTGGGCCGGGACACAGGGGAACGCGTGCACCCGGGCCGGTCGGCCCCCGCGCTGGTCAGGCCCTACCCACCGCGAGCGGTGCACGTTGAGAGAAAAGGCGACGCCGGGGCTCCTGCGGTGAGACGCCGCCGAACTGGACGTCCCAGCAGCCGCCGCGCCAGCTGAGGAAGACCGTGCACAGGGGCGGCACGACGAGATGCCAGAACGCTCTTGCCGGTACGGCCAGAGCATCGATGAGCACGGCCCGGATGACGGCCGCCTCAGTGATGGCCACCACGTGGCCCGTGTGCGGCGCCATGCTGCTCAGCCAGTCCGCCGACCGGTGGCAGAGCTGTCGTACCGACTCTCCGTCGTGCGGCGTGGCATCCGGATCCGTGAGCCAGGCGGTGAACCCGTCGGGGTCGGTCGCGGCGACTTCGCCGACAGTGCGGCCGCACCACCTGCCCACGTCGATATCGCGCAGCATGCGCTCGGCCGATGCCACGAGCCCGATGGCGTCAGCGGTCTCCGAGCAACGGATCGACGGCGCCCGGATGGCCGGCTCGCGGGGAGAGAGCACCGCTCTCGCAGCCCCTGCCATGTGCATGCCGTCCTCGCTCAGATGAGCGTCGCCGAGGAGCGGATCCAGAGTGGGGTCACCGCCGGGCGCGCACAGAAGTGTCAGGTGGATCGACATGGGACCTACCTCTTTCCTGGCCGGGCGTGGCTTCAGACGGTGTGGACGGCTGCCGGCACGTTGCCTCACGTGCTCCACAGTCGGTGCGGGCCCCTCCGCGGCACCATCCGCCAGGTGTCCGAAACCACCCCGCCGACCGGCCGGCCTGTCCCTGCGGCCCGACCCGGCCCGAACCAGGCGTCGGCCACCGGTCGCGTTTCGCCCGGCCGGGCACCGAAGCGGACCGTGGTCTGGTGGCGGGTGGAGTGCCGGCGCGCGGCCTGTGAACGCGCGGGCGGTCGGTCTCGGCGCGGCGTTCACCGGTCGGGCTCATGGGGCAGTTCCAGCCGGAGCTCGTAGCCACCCTGATCCGTGGGGCCGGACGTGACGGTGCCGCCGAGGAGCTCCGCCCGCTGGGCCAGACCCGCCAGGCCGTGGTGGGCGCTGGGCAGCGCGAGCGGGCTTCGGGTGGGGGCGGTGTTGGTGACCGTGGCGCGCAGAACACCCTCCCTGAGCCCGATGCGGACGGTCACGGCGGCGCCGGGGGCGTGTTTGCGGACATTGGTCAGCGCTTCCTGGACGGTCCGGTAGACGGCCCGCTGCACCGTGGGCGGAAGCTCCTCGGGCACATCGGTCTCCAGCTTCGCCTCGATGCCGCCGGCCTCCAGCAGGTGCTCCAGGTCGGCGAGCGAAGGCTGCGGAGTGAGCTCCGTGGGCCTGCTGCCGGAGGCCCGCAGCACGCCGACCATGTGCCGCAGCTCCTCCAGGGTCTGCACGCTCAGCCGGCGGATCGTGGCCGCGGCCTGTCGCGTCTCGGCGTCCCGGCCGCCCACCTGGAGCGCTCCGGCCTGTACGGCGATGAGACTGACCTGGTGGGAGACCACGTCGTGCATCTCCCGGGCAAGCTGGGCGCGCTCCTTGGCCAGCACGCTCTGAGCGGTCAGCAGCCGTTCCTGCCTCCGGGCCTCGGAGATGTCGGCGAGCCGCAGCGAGAGCTCGCGTCGGGCCTGGACGAGCTGGCCCAGGAAAACGGGAGCGGCGGCGGTGGCCAGCGTGTAGCTGAGGTGGAACAGGCTGTTCGTCTGGGACAGCTCGGTGGCGTCGAGGGACGACCATGGCCAGGGCAGGAAGTCGATGATCGCGTAGAGCAGCGCGCAGCCGCCCAACAGGAAACGGTGGCGATTCAGGGAGGACAACGTGTACAGCGCGACCGTGGGGGCGACCACCGCGTCGGTGACCAGGCCGGTGGGGAGCGTGAGCACGAAGGTCGTCAGGGGCAGCCGGTGACGCAGCACCAGGGCGACGGCGCCGAGCAACGCGCAGGCAGTGGTCGGCCGGTCCTCGATGTCGACGTGAGCCCACGCGTCCGCGAGCGCCACCCCGACGAGACCGAGGTCCATGAGCGCGGCCCGCGGCTGTCGCCGTCTCATCGGGCGCGCTCGTCCGGTGCGTGAGTGAGCAGGCCCGCGCGCTCGGCGATCAACGCCGCCTGGACACGGCTGCTCACCCGCAGTTTGCCGAGCACGCCGGTGACATGGCCCTTGATGGTGCCGGTGCTCAGATGCAGCCGTTCGCCGATCTCGTTGTTGGCGAGTCCTTCGGCCATCAGGACCAGCACAGCCCGCTCACGCTCGGTGAGGCGAGCGGTCAGACGGACGGCGCCGGGCTCACGAACGTTGTTGTCGAGGTAGCCGCCCACCACCAGTCGGGTGACCTTGGACGACAGCACGGTCCCTTCCTCGGCCAAGGTGCGCACCAGGTAGGGAAGCTGCTCGGGATCGGTGTCCTTGAGCAGGAATCCGGCGGCGCCCGAACGCAGGGCGGTCGCCACGTACTCGTCGGTGTCGAACGTGGTGAGCATGGCCACCACCGGGCCCTTCGGCATGCGGCGCAGTTCGGCCAGGATCGTGAGCCCGTCCACGTCCGGCATCCGGATGTCGAGCAGGACGACATCGGGGCTCAGTTCCCGCACCGTCCGCACGGCCTGGCCACCGGGTACCGCCGCGACGACTTCGATGTCGTCCGCCGCTTCGAGGATGTGCGTGAAACCCGTACGGATCAAAGCTTCGTCGTCGACCACCAGCACCCGGATCATGTGCGCTCCGCTCGTCGCATGCCCGGGTCGATGCCTACCCCCGCGGGAGCAGGCCTTCGGGCGACCGGCACGCAGAAACCGCCGGTTGGCGGCGCGACCTCAGCCGGTCGGCGGGCGGCGCGCGCTCGTCGGCTCGGCGGCAGGCGCGCGACCTCGGCGAACAGCACGGCCGGCTCGCCGTGGCGCAGCCACTACCTTCCCGCCCGCCTGACTACGCTGAGCGACGGGAGACCACACGGCCCAGGACAGATCGGGAGACCATGGCCCTCGACCTCGACATCGACCGTATCCGCCATGTCGTCGGCGAAGGCGCCCGCGCCAAGGTCTACCCGGGGGCCGTCTGGGCCGTCGGCGACCACTCAGGAAGCATGACCTTCGGCACCCAGGGGGTCCTGGATCCCGACCAGCCCGACGAACCGATGCGGCACGACACCGTCTTCGACGTCGAAGGCCTCACGGAGGTCCTCGCGGTGTGGTCGTCCGTCGGAGCCCTTGTCGAAGTCGGCAAGCTGCACCTCGACGAGCCACTGGGTGACTTCTGGTCCGAGGCGCGCGGTCACCCGCTGGGCCGGGTGAGCACGCGCCACCTGCTCACCCATACGGCGGGCCTCCCGGTCCGGACCGACCTGTCGAACCTGTACGGCACCGACCCCCAGGACATTCGCGACGGCGTCCTCCACGAGGCCGTACTCCGCCCGCCGGGGGAGGCCGTGGAGTACACCGAACGCGCCGCCCTCGTCCTCGGCTACCTCGCCGAGGAAATCTCCGGCCAGAGCCTCGACGTCCTCGCGGCCACCGAGGTGTGGCAGCCCCTCGGCATGACACGCACCCGCTACGGTCCGTTGCCCGACCAGGCGACCGCCCGGTGCGCGCCCACCGAACTCGACGACATCACCGGGGCTCGCCTGCGGGGCACCGCCCACGGACTGCCGGCACGCCTGCTCGGCGGAGTCTGCGGCACCTCAGGAGTGTTCTCCGTCCTCCCCGACCTCGCGGCCTTCCTTCGCCACCTGCTCCGGCCGAGACATGACGGCGGGCAACCTGGGTTCGGCACCACCTGGATCCAGGAGTCGCTGCGCATCCAGACGGGAGAACTCACACCCGTCGGCGGACTGTTCTGGCGCCCGGCCCCGGGAACGGCCCCCGGGACCGACGACATCTGGGAGCACTACGGCGACGGCGCGGCAGGCGCATGGCTGGCCCCCGAGCAGGGCCGCTGGGCGGTCCTGCTGACCAATACGCGCTACTGCACCGGGGACTACGGATCCCTCATCGACATCCGCGACACGTTCCGCTCGCTCGCCTTCGCCTGACCGCACGCCGACGAGGCCGCCAAAGCCAGGGTCGCGTCGGCCGTCGGCCGACGCGTGTAGGGCCTCAGCCCATCTTTCCGGTCCGGGCGTCGTGCCACAGGTCGACGCCGCCGTCGACAGCGTACGTATCGATTTCGGCCAGCTCCTCCGCGGTGAACTCCAGGTTCTCCAGCGCGGCGACGTTCTGCTCGAGCTGTTCGGTACGCGACGCGCCGATGACCAGCGAGGTGACCCGCTTGTCACGCAGTGCCCAGGCGAGCGCCATCTGCGCGAGGGTCTGGCCACGGCGCTGGGCGATGGCGTCGAGCGCGCGGAGCCTGTTCACCATGTCGTCCGACAGCCAGTCCGTGTCGAACGACGTGCCGGCCGCGGCCCGCGAGTCCTCCGGGATGCCGTCGAGGTAGCGCCCGGTGAGCAGGCCCTGGGCGAGCGCCGTGAACCCGATGACGCCGAAGCCCTCTTCCTGCGCCGCGTCGAGCAGCCCGTCCGTCTCGATCCAGCGGTTCACCATGCTGTACGACGGCTGGTGAATGAGCAGGGGCGTCCCCAGTTCCCGCAGGATCGCGGCGGCCTGCCGGGTGCGCTCGGCGTCGTAGGAGGAAATTCCGACATACAGGGCCTTGCCCTGGCGGACGGCGGTGTCCAGCGCGCCCATCGTCTCCTCCAGGGGCGTGCTCGCGTCGAGGCGGTGGGAGTAGAAGATGTCGACGTAGTCCAGGCCCGTGCGCTGCAGGGACTGGTCGAGGGAGGCCAGCAGATACTTGCGGGAGCCACCGCCCTGGCCGTAGGGGCCGGGCCACATGTCCCAGCCGGCCTTCGTGGAGACGACCAGTTCGTCCCGGTACGGCGCGAGGTCCCGCTTCAGCAGTCGCCCGAAGTTGACTTCCGCGGAGCCGTAGGGCGGCCCGTAGTTGTTGGCCAGGTCGTGATGGGTGATTCCGAGGTCGAAAGCGCGCAGCGCGATCTCCCGCTGGCTGTCGAACGACCGGTCGTCACCGAAGTTGTGCCAGTAGCCCAGGGACAGGACGGGCAGGTCGAGACCCGAGCGCCCGGTGCGCCGGTAGCGCATCGTGCCGTTGTACCGCTCGGGGTCCGCGACGTGGTTCATGGGGATCTCCGCAGGTGACAGTGGGTTTCATGCTGTTCGGGGGGCGAACGTGCCTACTGTGCCCTGGCTCGATTCCCGAGTCCAACAGCTCACGCATCGCATTCATCGGTGTCACTTCTCAAAGAGAGCCTCGCGGAGCGAGCCGTGGGGGTTGTGCGGGGACGGCGGGTGCGCCCGTCCCCGCACATGTTCCGCGTGGTCAGACGACCGCCGTGAAGGTGTAGTGCCCGGCCGGCAGATGGTAGTTCGCCGGGCCCGTCGGGACGGCCTGTGCCGGGGCGACGACCGACTCCGGCCGTGAGGTGGGCACGGTGACGTCGGCGAAGGTGTTGACCGGCACGGTGACGTGGAGCCTGAACCGCCCGCCGGAGATGGCCCAGTTGCTCGTCGCGCTGCCGTACGGGGTGTCGTACGTGCTGATGGCGGAGGTCAGGCCGCCGCCCGGTCGCGGCGCGATGCGCAGGGAGGCGTAGCCGGGGCCGGCGGGGCCCAGGCCGCCGACCTGGCGGTAGAGGAAGTCGCCGACCGAGCCGAGACCGTAGTGGTTGAAGGAGTTCATGCCCGGGTCGTTGAACGAGCCGTCGGTGCGGATGCCGTCCCAGCG
This sequence comes from Streptomyces sp. NPDC051105, assembly GCF_040682795.1. NCBI lineage: Bacteria > Bacillati > Actinomycetota > Actinomycetes > Kitasatosporales > Streptomycetaceae > Streptomyces > Streptomyces sp. NPDC051105. The sequence continues at coordinate 204,913 of NZ_JBFBBR010000012.1, forward strand.
TTCCCAGATCGTGGTGGCCCCGTGGTCGATCATGTAGCCCCAGCCGGGGAAGTCGCGCTGGAGCAGGATCCGGTACGCGGTGTCGACGTGGCCGTGGTCCGCCAGCACGGGCAGGAGGTTCTCCACGCCGAGGAAGCCGACGCTGAGGTGTCCGTCCGTGGCCGCGACCTTTGCGGCGAGTTTGTCGGCGGCGGGCCGGGCCAGGGACGTGGGCAGCAACTCGAAGGCCAGGGCCAGCACATAGCCGGTCTGGGTGTTGCCCCGGACCGTGCCGTCGTCCGAGACGAAGCGGGCGCGGAAGGCGGCTGCGACCTGGTCGGCGAGCTGCCCGTAGGCGGTGGCCTCGGCGCTGCGGCCGGTGGCGGCCGCCATGCGCGACACCAGGCGGGCCGACCAGGCGAAGTAGGCCGTGCAGACGAGGTCCTGGGCCGTGTTGTCGTTGACGTTGAGCCAGTCGCCGTAGGTCTGCTGATCGCGTATCAGGTCGCTGCCGGAGGTGGCGCGCAGATAGTCGACCCACCGGGCCATCGCCGTGAAGTGCCGGTCCGCGACGGTGAGGTCGCCGAAGCGCTGCCACAACGTGTAGGGAATGACCACTCCCGCGTCTCCCCAGCCGGCCGTGCCGGAGCCGCCGATCACCGCGGGCGCGACATCCGTGAAGGCGCCGTTCGCCTGCTGGGCGTCCGCCAGGTCGTCGACGAACTTGGTGAGGAGGGCATGTGTGTCCAGGTTGAAGGTGGAGGTCGCGCAGAAGGCGGCGATGTCCCCCGTCCAGCCCAGCCGCTCGTCCCGTTGGGGGCAGTCGGTCGGGATCGAGAGCATGTTGCTGCGCTCGCCCCACACGATGTTGTGCTGGAGCTTGTTGAGCAGCGCGTCGGACGCGCTGAACGTGCCCGGCTGCCGGGCGTCCGTCCACACCGCGCAACCGGTGACGGTGGTGCCGTCGGGCCGGAAACCGGACGGCAGGCCGCTGAGTTCGACGTAACGGTAGCCGTGGACGGTGAACCGGGGCTCGTACGTCTCCACGCTCCCGGTGCCGGCGAGGGTGAAGGAGTCGGTGGCCTGGGCGGCGCGCAGGTTGGTGGTGTAGAGCGTGCCGTCGGGGTTGAGGACCTCGCCGTGCCGGACGGTGACCGTGGTGCCGGCGTCGCCGCGGACCGCGATGCGGTTCCAGCCGGCGAAGTTCTGCCCCATGTCGAAGATCCACACGCCCGGCTGTGGCTCGGCCACCGACACCGGACGGAGTTCCCGCTGCACGGAGACACCGTCGTCGACCTGTGCCACCAGCCGCGGGGCGGGTCCGTCGTGGATGGCGACGGCGGTCCAGCCGCTGTCGTCGAAACCCGCCGAGTCCCAGCCCTCGACGTGCAGGCGCGCGTCGTAGGTCTCCCCCTGGTACAGATCGTCCGCGGTGATCGCGCCGGTGGCCGTCTTCCAGCTGCGGTCCGTCGTCACCAGCTGGGTGGATCCGTCGGTGTAGGCGATGAGCAGTTGTGCGCCGTAGAACGGCTGTGCGCCGTAGTGCCGGCTGCCGGCGAAGCCCAGGTTGCCGGAGTACCAGCCGTTGCCGAGCCACGCGCCGAGCACGTTGGTCCCCCGCCGGAGGCGCGCGGTGACGTCGAACACCTTGTACTGAAGGCGTTTCGCGTAGTCGGTCCACCCGGGGGCCAGCACGTCGTCGCCGACCTTCGCGCCGTTGAGCCGGGTCTCGTGAAGACCGAGTGCGGTGGTCAGCAGCCGTGCCGAGGCGACCCGCCCCCGCACGCTGAAGCTCTTGCGCAGCATCGGCGCCGGCCCCACGACCTGGACGTTCGATCCCCACGGACCGCTCCCGTACGGGGCGAGCGCGCGGGCGGCGGGCCAGGCGCTGTCGTCGTATCCGGGACTCCGCCAGTCCGTGGGCGGGTCCTGGTACGTCTTCCAGGCATCGTCGGTGACCACGGTCGGGCCGCCCGTCACCGTGAGCTTGGCGATGAGCCCGGCCGGGGACAGGCTCGTGTTCCGGCTCGCGACCGCGAGGGTGTTGGCGCCGCTCCGGAGATACGCGGTGACATCGACCATGGCGGCGCTCTTCCAGGAGTCGGTCACGCGTCGTGAGGTGCTCACCTGGGTTCCGTTGACCCAGACGTCCGCGGTGTCGTCCCCGGTGACGATCAGGCTCGCGGCGGCGGGTGCCTCCGCCAGCGTGAAGGTGCGCCGGAAACAGCGGGTCGCGACGGGTGCCTGGGACGCCGGATCGCCTTCCGGATACCAGATCCAGCTCGCCCCCGAGAGATCCGGGCCCGGCGGCCGGCCGATGAACGCGGCGGACCACTCCTGGGCGGGCGCCAGCAGCCCGGTCTCGAACCACTCCGGCTTGCTCCAGGCGGCCGCCCGGCCCTGCGTGTCCCAGACGCGCACCCGCCAGAAGTAGCGGGTCAGGCTCTTCAGGGGCTCGCCGGCGTAGGCGATGTCGATCTGCCGGTCGGACGCGACACGCCCGCTGTCCCACAGATCACCGGAGCCGTCGGCGGTGGCCGAGACCTGGATCCGATAGCCGCCCTGGCGCTGCTGCCGTTCCGTCGAGTCGAGGACCCAGCCGAAGCGCGGGTGCGTCGCGTCCACGCCCAGGGGGAGGGCGCGGTGCTCCACGGTGCAGGCGGCCACGCTCAGCGGAGACGGGGACGAGAGGTCGGGGTCGGCGACCCGGGAGTACCAGGGGGCCGTACCGTAGGCGCCGAGATCCCGGGCGGCCGGCCAGCCGTCGTCGGCGAAGCCGGGCTGTTCCCATCCCGCGGGCACGTCCTTGCCCGCCGACCAGCGGCCGTCGGTGACGACGTCGGTCGTGCCGCCGCTGGTCTGCACACGAATCCGGCCGATGACACCGGCCGCGCCGCCCTCGTTCCGGCTCGCCAGCGCGATGGTGTTGGTCCCCGCGGTCACGGCGAGCCGCAGGTCCACGTACAGGGCCTCGCGCCAGGACCGGGCGACTCTGGGGGAGCCGGCGAGAGGTCTCCCGTTGAGCCATACGTCGACGGAGTCGTCGCCGGTGACGACGAGCTGCGCGTCGGTCACCTCGCCCTCGGCGACGGTGAAGCTCGTACGGAAGTAGCGGTGTCCGGCGGGGGTGTCGGAGCCCTGATGTGCTTCCGGGTACCAGATCCAGTGGGCCGGGGCCAGCCCGACGGGTCCGACCGACGGCGTTCCGGTGGCCGCCTGCGCGTGGCCGGCGAACGCGCCGACGGCTCCCGCGGCGAGAGCGCCCGCCGCCAGCGCCGACGCAGTGCCGAGGAAGCCGCGTCGGCTGACCGGGGATTCCTCGAGAGGCGTGCGCAAGGCGGAGTCGGGTGAGCCGGGTGAGCTTGATGAGTCGGGGGAGGGGGGTGTGGTCTGACTGGCCAACGGAGTACTCCTTCACGCGCGTCGGGCGAAGCAGAACGGCTCGGTGAGCGGCGGACGCGGACGGGAGCTCCCGGCCGGTCACGGTGGCGGGCTAGTCATTGAATCGTTTCAAAGCGTTAATGCGGTGGCAATGTATGAAAGTTGATGAGCGGCGTCAATAGGGTGGCGCATCGTTTCATCGAAGGCTCGTACGCCGCTGTGTAAGGCGACCGTGCACGCCCAGGGCGCCGGTCAAGGGGGGAGTCCGCGCCGTCGTCGGTGCGTCCATGTCTCGTATGCGATAAGGCCGTTCGCCGAAGACTCGCTGCACCGACACCGCCCTCGGTCAGCACACCCGGGGTGCGGGTGCCGTCTCGTCGAAGGCGGCGCGATGTGCGCAGACGCCGTCCTGGGGGAGTGCCTGCCCAGTCGATGAGCGCAGCGACGGCGTCGAGCAGGGTGGCGCCCAGATCGGTCGGTGGAAGCGCATGGTGTCTCGGGCGGCTGGGGCCGGGTTCGACGTTCGGCCACCGGGCCGGCTCGCATCGTCCGGCACCAGCGGGTCGTTACCCGGCCTGCCCGCGCCGGTTGGGCACCGGTCGTCCCAGGGGGGTATCAGCTGCGGTTACCCACCGCGAGAACCGGCCGCGGGAGCACCGGCGGACCGGTGGGGGATTCCACCGGTCCGCCGTGCGGGGAGGCACCGAGATGATCAGCAGTACAGGTTGCTGCCGGGGCTGACCCCGAGGATGGAGGTGATGCGGTTGTAGGCGTCGACGCGGCTCTGGACCTGGGCGGGGTTGCGGCCGTCGCACTCGAGGGAGCCGTTGATGGAGCGGATGGTCTGGCCGAAACCGGCGCCGTTGACCATGGCGTTGTGCGGGGTCATCGTGCCCGGGCCGGACTGGGTGTTCCAGTACCACAGGCCGGTCTTCCAGGCCACGGCCGAGTCGTTCTGCACCAGCCAGGGGTTGTTGAGGAGATCGATGCCCAGGGCGTCGCCTGCTGCCTTGTAGTTGAAGTTCCAGGACAGCTGGATGGGGCCGCGCCCGTAGTAGGCGGCCTGTCCGGCCGGGCAGCCGTAGGGCTGACTCCAGTCGCAGTACGTCGGGTAGTTGGCGGTGTTCTGCTCGACCACGTACACCAGCCCGCCGGTCTCATGACTGACGTTGGCGAGGAAGGCGGCGGCCTCCTGCTTCTTGACGGTGTCGGAGCCGGTGTTCGCGAAGCCCGGGTAGGCCGACAGGGCGGCGGTCAGGCCGCTGTAGCTGTAGAACGAGTTCCGGCTCGGGAAGATCTGGTTGAACTGGGCCTCACTCACCACGAAGCCCGAGGGATTGCCGCCGCCACCGCCGCTCGCGGGGGCGCTCCACTTCTGGTTCGCGCCGCCCGAGCAGGTCCAGATCTGCAGCCGGGTGGCGTTGGCCGAGTTGTTGCCGGTCACGTCCAGGCACTTGTTGGCCTGCGGGTTCACGATGTCGTTGGCCGAGCTGACGGCCCACTGCTGGGCTGCGGTGCCGTTGCAGTCGTAGAGCTGGACCGTGGTGCCGTCGGCGGTGCCGCCACTGGTCACGTCCAGACACTTGCCGAGCGCGCGCAGGGTGCCGTCGCCGGAGTTGGACCAGGTCTGGGCTGCGGTGCCGTTGCAGTCGTAGAGCTGTACGGCGGTCCCGTTGGCGCTGTTGGCGCCCGCCACGTCGACACACTTGCCGGCCAGCCCGGTGATCTGGCCGGTTGCCGCCTGGGCCGGGACGACGGTGAACAGGGCGGACAGGACGGCGGCGAGGACGACGCCCAGCGTCAGCCGGCCGAGGGCACTGCGCCCGCGGAGGCGGGACATCGGGTGAGGAAGGCGCATGGAGAGCTGCTCCTGACGTGGGACGAGGGGGGTGAGAGTGCGTGACCGGCCTGCGGAGGCAGACGTCTCAGCCGAGGACCTGCTGGGTCACGACGATGTGCCCGGCATCGGGGTCGAGGACGCCGCCGAGCCGGCTGAACGCGCCGTCGGTCAGGTCAAGGCACTTGGGCTCCTGCGGAGTCTGGACGAACGTGCCGCGGTCGTTGACCCGCACGGTCAGGGACCGGCCGTTGGCGACGTTGGTGACCTGGACGCGCGTACCGAAGGGCAGTTGAGGCTGGCGGGAGAGGGAGGTGGCGACCGTGTCGGCGTTGTTGTCGAAGACCTCGCCGCTGGCGGTCAGGGCGCCGGGCGGCTGGGGGCCGTAATGAGTGGCCCAGCACTGTTCGCCGCCCTGCTCCACGGGAGCGCTCCACTTCTGGTTGTCGGAGCCGGTGCAGGTCCAGATCTGGATCCGCGCGCCGTTCGCGGAGGAGCGGTCGGTGACGTCGAGGCACTTGTTCGCCGCCGGGTTGACGATGTCGTGGGCGGCGGTGACGGTCCATTGCTGATTGGCGGCGCCGGTGCAGGACCACAGTTGGACCTTGGCGCCGTCGGCGGTGGAGTTGGCGGTGACGTCGAGGCATTTGCCCAGGGCGCGCAGGGTGTTGTCGGCGCCTTGGGTCCACTGCTGGGCGCTGGTGCCGTTGCAGTCGTAGAGCTGCACCGGGGTGCCGTCCGCGGAGCTGGCGCCGGCGACGTCGAGGCACTTGCCGGCGAGGCCCGTGACCGTACCGGTCGCAGCGGCCGCCGGTGTCGCGGTCAACGGGCTGAGCGACAAGGCCAGCAGGGCTATGAGAGGAGTACCGCGTAACGCGGTGGTGAGGAGGGGAGAGCGAGTAGGCATGGGGGGTGGGGAAGCCTTTCCGAAGTGGCACGTAGGTGTGGCGGACACCGACAGGACGCACGTCGGGACGACCTGACATCGGGAAAGCTAAAGGTCTATACCAACGTCGTCAAGATGTGGGCATGACAGATGTGGCCGGTGCCCCCGCTGCCGCTCGTCCGGCGTTCGGGTGCACCGGTCCTGGCCGGGTATCGCAGCCGCGGGCACCAGCACTCGCGCGACCGCATCGGGCGTTGGGTGCGATCGAGCGATCGGACAGCCGGTTCCGCCTCGTTCAGGGCGAAGACGGCGCGTGGTGCGGCCGCCGCCCACGGCCTCGCCGTGCTCCTCCGCCAAGGCCTGTTCGGGGCCGGCGGCGAAGCCCTCGCCGGCACGGAAGCGTGTCGCCCGTACGGGCCGGGACATCGCCCTCCGGCACTTCGGACAGAAGACCGGTCCGTGTCACCGTCCACCCCGTCGCGGCGGGCCTCTTTCACCACGCAGGTATGGACGTCTGGATGCGGGGCAGTCGGAGGTGCAGTCGGCGCGGTTCCGCGTCGAAGGGTGGCGTAGGACGCCACCTGTGCAACCTATGCCTCGCGGTGGCACCGACGTGTCCGCGAGCCGAGCTTGGGGGAGTGGGAATCTCATGATTCTTCCGGCGGAGAAGGAACTGCGTGCCGCACTGGCCCGGTTCGCCGACGCACGCATCGAGCACGACGTACGCCCCACCGGGCGCACCAGCCGCCTACTGGAGGACGCCACGTACACGCTGTGCGTGATGACCGGAGCGGCCGACGCGGAGCAGGCCCTGCACGTGGCTGACGGCCTGTTGCAGGGCTACCGCTCCGGCTGCGAGGGCAGCACCCGGAAGGACGAGACCCTGGCCGCGTAGGCACGACCTCTTCTGCTCCGCCGCCCTGCCGAAGCCGCCGAAGGCCTACTGCTTCGGGCGAGAAGACCGCGGCAAAGTGGCGATGAGCGTGTCGGCCAGCCACTCCTGGTACGTGTCGGCCGACCAGCCCCGCCCCGGTGAGCTGCGTGTACAGCTGCGGGCCGGGCAGCGCCCAGAGGCCGTCCGCGAGGTGCGTCGGATCCGCTTCCGGATCCGGCGCACCGGTCTCGTCGAGGTGGGTGACGAACGGGGTGACGGCGGTGAGCCGTTCCCGTTCGGCTACCTCCAGCACCTCCCCGACGTCCGGCCCCGAGGTTGCTGGAGGTCCATATGCCCGTCCCGTGCCCACGCAGGTGGCGTCCGGCGTCCACCGCTTTGGCGATCACGGCATCACCCTCTACCTGATCGAGGGCCCCGACGGTCTCACCCCGATCGACGCGGGCGTGCCCGCGCATCTGGACCAGTCGCACGGGCTGCCGGCAGGCCTCGGCCGCTCCGTCGCCGACATCCGTGCCGTGCTCCTGACCCACGGCCACCTCGACCCCACCGGCCTGGCCCGCCCCCACCCTCCAGGAGGCCGGAGCCGACATCTGGATCCACGACCGGGACGCCCGCGATCCTGCACGACGGCCGGCGCAGCGTGAATCGCCATGCCAAGCCCGAGCGTTCGATGCTCCCCCCACCCCCTCCTGGCCGTCAGCCCGCAGGGCTTCGCCGCGCACTTCCCCCGCGGACCGCACAGCAGCCGCTACTACCTCCAGTGCCCGCCCGACGACCACCCCGGCTCCTGGCCGGACACCCGCGTCTGGGACGCGCTGCGCACCCGGCTCGCCGACCCCGCGCTGACCGCCGGCCCGATCACCGACCGCGAGACCTTCGGCCTTGACCCGGCCCGGGACCACCCCGCCGCCACGGGCCGCTGACCACTGACGGGAATACGCGGACCGGCGAAGGACCCGCGCGGCGGAAGATCCTCGCCCGCCGCCCGCCGCCCGCCCGATCGTCACGGCCGCGGCGACGGCTACGGTCTCGGCCTCGCCATCGTCAATGCCGTCACCGACGCCCACCACCCCACCCCCACCACGGGCGCACGCCCCGAAGGCGGTCTGTCCATCGCCGTACGGTTCGCGCACGCATCTGCCTAGTACTGCTTCGTCAGGTTCCGGGCAGGGGACGGCCGCAGGCGGTGCAAGTGCCGACCCAACATTTCGGCAGGTCTTGAAGGCGCCGAGTACCTGTAAAGGGTGGGACCGGCGTGTGTGCTTTTGGGGCGCTTCTCAGCCGGGAGAGGAAGGCCTGGGCGGCGGCGACGAGGGTGACGTGGTGGTGCCAGCCGCGCCGGGTGCGGCCCTCGAAGTGGCAGCCGGTTGCCATCGACGGTCATGACCTGCCCCGGTGGAACAGTCCTGCAGTCCGGGCGTGGAAGACCGTCTCCCGGCCCCGCCGGTGGCCGGTTCCGATCCACAGCAGCCGTAGGCCCGGCATCTCCCACGTGTGCCACCTGCTTCTTGCCGAGATCAGCGTTGGCTGGCAGGCTTGCCTGGAAGTTCAGTGCGACTGCCCCGGCAGGTGTAGACGATCTCCACTGAACCGCCGGGGAGGGCACGCTCGCGTTGGAAGGTCAGCCCGGTGTCGGGCCTGAGCATGGGTGTCAGTCGCATCCCACCGCCGAACAGCATCGGCAGTACGACCAGTTCGAGGGTGTCCAGCGCGCCAAGGGCGTGGAACGTCCCGATCGTCTGCGGGCCCCCGATGAGGTGGACGTCGCCACCGCGGTTGGTCGAGCGGAGCTTCTCCAGCAGCCGCACCGGGTCACTGTCGGTGATGACGTGGTCAGGGGTGCCGTCCGGACGGTGCGAGCCGAGTACGAACACGTCGAGGTCCGGCCATGGCCAGCGGTTGTTGGCCATCGCGGGCTCGAAGGTGGTGCGGCCCATCAGCGCCGCCTCGCAGCCTTCCAGGAACTCCCGGATACCGTGGCTTTCGCCGGAGACGAACGCGGGGTCCGCAGTCAGGGCGGGCCACCCGTTCGGTGTGGTCACGTAGCCATCGGCACTCATGCTCATACGGGCGCGGATCTGCATGTTTTCTCCTCGGGGCGTCCGGCGGCCGGCGATGCAGCCGACAGCCCGACGCATTTCGACGAATGGACAGCACTTGCTGATCACAGAGCCCCGGCCCGTCCGGATTCCGCGTAGCGGATCGCGCCTCCACTCAAGCGTCGAACGGGGGACCCCTCGATCGACATGCTGCCGAGAAATCCTTTCCCATGACGAGATCCAGATCACCGACAGCCCCGCCGGACGGCCGACATCCTTAGGAAGCCGCCTCGCGCGTCGAGGCGAACTTGTTTCTGGCCTTGGGGCACGGGTTGATCAGCGGGCGACCGTTCATCTCACCAGGTGCTCAGGGTGAGCCCTTCGGTCGCGAGCCAGGTGGCAGAGGCCGTGTGCGGGTGACCCCCGTGTGGCGATTGAGCAGGCGTGTCGTCGCGGACTGCTCTCGCGACGCAGGCAGCCGGAGGCGTCGCCTTCCGAGACCCCCGATGTGACGCGAATCACTGTCCGGGTACTTCGGGTCGGGCATGCGCGATCATGATCGGAATGGACGCTCGTTTCCTTGGCATCGCTGATCTGGTCGAAGCCCCGTCCGTGGCGGTCGTGGTCGACGTCATGCGTGCTTTCACCGTGGCTGCCTGGGCCTTTGCCCAGGGGGCGGAAAAGATCGTTCTTGCTGAGTCGCTGGACGAAGCCCTGGCGCTCAAGGCTCGCCACCCGGATTGGGTGGCCCTCAAAGACGGTCCGCCCGCGCCCGGGTTCGACACCGTCAACTCGCCGGGCCTGCTGCGGTCCATGGACGTTCGCGGACGGACCGTTGTGCAGAAAACCACGGCAGGGACGGTTGGCGCCCTTGCGGCCAAGGAGGCGTCGCTGGTGCTGTGCGCGAGCTTCGTGGTGGCGGAGGCAACGGCTCGGCTCTTGCGGACGGGCAGGAGTGGCAGTGTCACGTTCGTGGTCACGGGCGAAGATGGGCAGGCCGATGAAGATCTGGCGTGTGCTCAATACATCGCTCGGCGGGTCACCGAGGCTGGGACGGATGCTACTGAGTTCCTCCGCCGCGCTGCCGAGTCGCGCGCCGCCGCCGAACTGGCGGAGGGGGTGCGTCAAGGAGTCCATCCTGATGACGTTGCGCTCTGTCTTGAGGTCGACCGGTTCCCCTTCGCCATGGTGGCGACCTTGGAAGACTCGCTCCTGGTCCTGCGTCCGCGCGCCGTGCCTTCGCCGGCCGGCGACGCCTCGATCTGATGGGCGAGAGCCGGCCTGCGGTCGGGTATGCGGCATCAACGGCATCTCTTCCGCGCGGCCGCCTTTTCCTCGAGTGCAGCCCCTGTTCGGGCTGCCGCCCCGACCAAGTCGGCCTCCGGCAGTGCGACGTGGCCCCGGCCAGTGGGTGCGCCGGCAACTCAACTATCGCTTCAGCAGCGGGGCCGGGATACGGGACCGGTCGTACTGGCTCGACACGTTCAACATCGCCCACGGCCCGGTGAACATCGACGTGTTCCTGTCCGCGCCCACTGTGTTCGTCGACGAGCAAGGACCGCTCCGATGACCTGGGTCCCCAGGTCGGCCACGGTCCCAGATGACCGCCTGAGCCGCAGCACGGTAGTTGTCACAAAGCAGGGGGTGTTGTCACCGCCGCTGGCAGAGGTCGGTTCGGCTGTGGGTGAACGGTGCTTCTGCGCCGCGGGCGCCCCGATACTTTCCCGGCATGGCTGATCATCACGTGATTGACGTTGGAGGCGTCCGGCTGGCCTATCAGGTCTCGGGACCGCCGGACGCTCCGCCGCTCGTCATGTTGCATGCGCTGGGTGAGGACGCCACGGACTGGGACATCGTGGCACCTGCCTTCGTCCGCAGGCGGCGTGTCTATGCTCTCGATCTTCGCGGTCACGGCCGGAGCGATTGGCCACGGGAGTACTCGCTGCAACTCATGCGGGACGACGTGCTCGGATTTCTGGATGAACTGGCACTCGACCGGGTGGATCTGGTGGGGCACTCGATGGGAGGGGTCGTTGCCTATCTGCTTGCTGAGGACTGTCCGCAGCGTGTGGACCGGCTCGTCCTGGAGGACGTTCCGATCCCACGCCCTCGGGAACAGACCACTCCGACCAGGCCGGATGGAAAGCTGGCATTCGACTGGGACATGGTGATGGCCGTCAGGCGGCAGATCGACACGCCGGATGCGGGATGGCTGGAGCGCCTTGGCAGGATCACGGCGAGGACCCTTGTCGTGGCTGGCGGGCCACGCAGTCACGTGCCTCAGGACGGTGTCGCCGAGTTGGCCCGCCGTGTTTCGCATGGGCAGGTCGTCACCATTCCGGCCGGGCACTTGATCCATAAGTCCGAACCGACGGAGTTCACGAAGGCCGTTCTGGCGTTCCTGCGGTCGGAGGACGAACCCCGCCCTGCACCGGAAGCCTGAGATTCAGCTGTACCAGGGCGTGCAGCCCGAACCCGTTGAGAGCCCCTTGATAGAAGCCGGAGCGTCCACCCGTGCGGTGCCCGTCGGCAGCAGCGGCGGCTACCACCACAGGCCACTCATGGACAAGGAGTCTGTCAGCACGCACCACGCACCTCCCGAGAGCTCCTGGCACGCTGGATTCGTCCAGAGAACGGGCCGGAGGCAGAGGAAAAGCTGAGCTTGTTCTCTGCCTTCCGGTCTCGACACATTGAACAATCCGAAACGAGGGCAGGGAGCGCCGGAGGGTTCGGTGGATCAGTAGCGGTGGCCGGGCCAGTGAGGGTCCTCCCAACGAGCGTCGCCGGTGAGGCCGAGCAGCCGTATTCGGTGGAGCAGTTCCCCTGACACGCCGTGAGCCCGGAGCCGGGCCGGGGCATTGCGGACCAGCCAGGCGGTCAGCTCGGTGCGTGTCTCTTCCCCGTTCTCGTTCTCCCAAGAGTCCCAGGGGAGTTGGTCTCCGAGCAGGTCGTACTCCCACTGTGCCGTAGCCAAGGCCAGATGGTGGTCGGCCGGGCGGTCGGTCAGCGTTGCCCATGTGGCGAGCCACGGGGTGAGCGTGGCGGATGCCTCGGTGATGAATGCCAGCACCTCGTACGCGGGTACTGCGGGATGGGGATCGGTGAGCGTGTGGGTCCACCAGGCGTGCAGGAAGTCCCTGACTGCTTCGGCTTGCACGGTGGGCCACTGCTGCCAGTGACCGCGGGCAATCGAACGGCCGGCTTCCGCCAAGGCGAAGAGCGGCTCGACGGAGCCTTCGACCAGGGCCGTGGCGAACTGGGGCAGGATCCGGCGTAGTACGGATGCGTGGTCGCTCCAGTCGGGGGCCTGCCAGGTGCGGTGTAGGAGGTCGAGGTCCAGCTCCGTATCCGGCACCTTGAGCTGCGCGAGTTCTTCGGCGCTGCCCCAGTGACACTCGCAGTTGTACTCGTCGGGGTGGGCCGTCATCCCGCTGAAGGCGGCGGCCAGGCCGTCAAGCGCGGTAGCGAGGCGAAGTCGTGCTGGGGGCTGGTGGGGGTTCATCATGGCGTTCGCATTCAGGGACTCCGGAAGCATCTGCCACCCGAAGATCGCTAACTTACCCGGGTGGTTCTCAGGCCGCCATCGCCATGAGGCATCCCGACTGCGCGCGCCGGCACTCTGGACTCTCACGGCGGGGAGGCGTTAGCGGAAGCGTCACGCTTTTCGGGAGGAGTTCCATCCTTGCCTGACCGAGCGTCGTGATGAACTGTTCGAGCTGGCAGATGCCGTTCTCTGCCCGGACGGCCCGGTGATGCCTCCGGTGGACCTGACGCTCCGGCCCGAACACCGCCGTGGGCGCCGTGCGGTACGGCGGTCTGAACCTGGCGCCGATTGCGGCTGAACGCGCCCTGTTCGGCGACTGCTCCGACGACCTCCATCGGACGAAGATTCACGGCCGCCGACTCTTCCATCTCTCATGAAGATAACCATCATCTTGGACTATCTCCGGCGAATGGGAAACAACGGCTCGGCTCCTTCGTTGGTCATCACAGGCGGTGAATGCAGGGCCGTGTGGTCCGGCCGCCGACGGAAACCAACGACAAGGATCGGAGGGCTTCCGATGTCGCTCACGTCGGCCACGGGTCTGCGTACAGACCGTATATCTGCTCGGAAGGGCCGAGTCGGTGAGCAACTGCTCGCTGCCGGCCGGTACGGTGCCGGGTTCTGGATGGTCGCGGGGGTGTTCGTGACGGCCATGGCCTTCTCCACCGTTCCCACTCCGCTGTACCCGCTGTACGAGGCGCACGACGGGTTCTCCACGTTCACGGTCACGGTCGTGTTCGCCGTCTACGCCCTCGGCGTGCTGACGAGCCTGCTGCTCGCCGGGCACGTCTCGGACTGGCTGGGCCGCAAGAAGGTCATGACGTCGGCGCTGGCGCTCGAACTGCTCGCCGCCGCGTTGTTCCTGGCCACGCCGTCGCTGCCGGTGCTGATCGTGGCCCGGCTGGTCACCGGCCTCGGCGTCGGCATGCTGACGGCGACCGCCACCGCGTATCTGCAGGAACTGCACAGCGCGCACCGGCCCGGTTCCTCGATGCGGCGGTTCGAGATCGTGTCGACCGTCGCCAACATCGGTGGGCTCGGCCTGGGCACCGTCGCCTCGGGCGTTCTCGCCCAGTACCTGGGAGCGCCGCTGCGGGTGCCGTACGCGGTCTTCGCCGTTCTGCTGCTGACGGGTGCGGTCGCCATCGCGCTGACCCCCGAGACCGTCCGTCGGCCCGACGTCAGGCCGACCTACCGCCCCCAGCGGGTCGGAGCCACTCACGGAGTGCCTGGATATCCTGTGGCCGGCGCGGCCGGATTCACGTCCATGGCCGTGTTCGGCCTGTTCACCTCCGTGGTGCCCGGCTTCGTCGGCGGGACCCTGCACCACCCGTCCCGGGCACTGACCGGACTGATCGTGTTCGCGGTGTTCGCGGCCGCCGCGGCGGCCCAGACGGGCACAGGCCGCCTCGGCGCCCGCACGCGCTGGTACGCCGGGCTGTTCGCCCAGGCCGTGGGCATGGCCGTCCTGGCGTTCGGTGTGCACCTCGCCAGCCTGCCCGTCTTTCTGCTCGCGGGGATCATCGCCGGGGCCGGAGCCGGGGTGCTGTTCAAGTCCGCCATCGGGCATGTGGCCGCTACGGCCGCCCCGGCCGGGCGTGGAGAGGCCCTTGCCGGCCTGTTCCTCGCCTCCTACCTCGGCCTGGCCCTGCTGCCCGTCGGCCTCGGCGTCGCCAGCCGCTCCATGAGCCTGACCAGTGCGACGACCTGGTTCACCGCCGTCGTACTCGTGCTGCTCGCCGCCATCGCCGTAACCACCCGCCGTCACGGCCCCACGGCCGAGGCCCTCTCCCCGCTGCCGGGCCCTGACGACATCGAATGAGGTGTGCCCGTCATGCAGACCGTGACCACTGACGGGTAGCCCGGGGGAGTAGCCCCTCGGGCTACCGACCGGGCGACCCTGGGCTCAAGCGGCCGGCGTGACCGAGGACCGCAGGCCGAGCCACTGCTCGGCGCCCCAGGCCCGGAACCTCTCTACCTCGGTGAACCCCAGCTTTGCCGCGAGCCGCATCGAGCCGACGTTGGCGGTCTGGGTGGTGAGCACCACCGGCTCGCCGGGAAGGACGCCTTCGAACCAGTCGAGTGCCGCCGCGCACGCCTCGGCGGCGTACCCGAACCCCCACGCCCGCGGCAGGAACAGGTAGCCGAGCTCGACCTTCCCCACGGCAGCCGGGCGACGGTGCTCCGTTGCTCTCCTGAGCAGGATCTGGCCGATCATCGCCCCGTCGAGATCAACGACGAAACTCCCGGGCCACCGCTCGGGCGCCTCGGGCAGCTCGCGCTCAAGCTCGTCACGAGGCCTGGGGCCACCGAGGTAGGTGTGCACCTCTGGCGACGCCAGCAGCTCGATGAACACTGGACGGTCCCGGGCCTCGGGCTCGCGGAGCACGAGCCGCTCGGTCTTGACCGGGGCAGGTGGCCAGGTGAGGGACTGTAGTTCAGTCATGGCGGCCAACCTACCGCTGGCCTCGCTCTCACAACTCCGGCTCTGGCTCAGCTTCCGTGACGAGTGCGCGCTGGGGCGACGACTGTGAGTCGTTGGGCGGCTTGGCAAGTTGCCGCAAAACGAACAGTGGCCAGGGTGGTTGGGCCGACAGGTGCTGGTGCTCGCAGGCTTGGCGGTCAGGAGGGCTGGACCTGGTCGAAGACGGCGAGGGCTTCGGCGGGGTCCGGGCTCACGAGGCGTTCCAGACCGGCCGTCGTGATCTTCGCCCACTTGGCCGCCCGTGCCCACATCTGTGCCTCGAAGGCGCGGACGGTGCCGTCCAGATCTCCAGGGCCGGTGGCGATGGCCTCGGCGAGTTCGGCACCTTCCAGCATCGCCAGGTTCGCGCCCGCCCCCAGTGGGGGCATCAGATGGGCGGCGTCGCCCAGGAGCGTCACGCCGGGGACGTGGGTCCAGGTATGGGACACGGGCAGGACGTAGAAGGGGCGGTGGACGAAAGCCGTGCCGTTGCGGAGGAGGTCGAGGACGGGAGCGGCCCAGCCGTCGAACAGAGCCGGCAGGTACGATCGCACGGCCTCGACGTCGGCCAGGTCCAGGTTCGTGTGCCACTCCAGCGGCGCACGGAATTTGGTGTACACCTTCACGTGACCGCCGCTGTTGCGCTGGGCGACGAGGCTTCGGTTCACGCCATACACAGCCATGGAACCGTCGCCGATCAACCGGGCGAGGTCAGGGTGGCGGGTGTCGACGTCGTCGAGGGAGGTCTCGATCGAGGTGACGCCGGTGTAGTGCGGCGTCACCGACGAGACTGCCGGGCGGACCCGGGACCAGGCGCCGTCCGCGCCGACCACGAGGTCGAACGTCTCCTGTCGTCCGTCCGCGAAATGGACCCGTGCGCCATCCCGGGTCCCCGGCACCACCTGCGTCACGCCCCGGCCCCACTGGACATCGAGAGGGCCCAGCAGCAGGTCACGGAGTTGGCGGCGGTCGATCTCGGGATTGGCCTGGTCGTCTGGACGGGGTCGCCAGTCGCGCAGGACGGTCCCGTCCGTGTCCAGAATGCGCATGGCCTGCCCCTCGGGACGGGACAGCGCCTGGAACTCCGCCCGCAGCCCCGCCTTGTCCAGTGCGAGCTGGCCCATCCCTTCGTGCAGGTCCAGCGTGCCGCCCGGGGGACGGGCGTCGGGGGTGGGATCGCGTTCGAGGACGGTGACGGGGTGATCATGGCGGTGCAGGACGCGGGCGAAGGTAACGCCGGCAGGACCGCTGCCGACCACTGCGATACGATGTCTCATGTCGATACACTGTATTGGTTCATGACGATGCATCGCAACGGTACGGTGGGATCATGACTGTGTGGGACCGGCCGGAGCCGCCGACTCAACCCGTGCCGCTCGACCGGGAGCGGATCGTCGCCGCCGCCATCGCGCTGGCCGACGAGGGTGGGCTGGAGGCGGTGTCCTTGCGCAAGGTAGCCGCCCGCCTGGACGCCGGCCCGATGCGGCTGTACAGATACATCTCCACCAAGGAGGAGCTGTTCGACCTCATGGTGGACGAGGTCCAAGCCGAGATCCGACCCGAGGAGCAGGCCGGTGACTGGCGGGAGGCGTTGCGCGTCCTCGCCGAGCGCACCAGGCAGGCCGCTCTTCGTCACGAATGGCTGGCCGACCTGCTCGGCGGTCGCCCGGCCCTGGGTCCGAACGGCCTTGCCGTGACCGAGGCCACGCTGGCCGCCTTCGACGGTCTCGCCGATGTCGACACCGTCATGCGCGCCGTGGAGACCGTCAGCGCCTACTTCATCGGGGCGATCAGGCGCGAGACCGCGAACCTGCGGGCTGAGCGCGCCACGGGCCTGTCCAAGCGCGACTGGCAGCGTGCCTCCGGCCCGCACGTGACGAGAATATTGGCCACGGGCCGCTTCCCGGCGCTGGCCAAGGCCGTGCACGACGGCACACACGTGGACGCCGAGACGTCCTTCGCAACCGGCCTGGACTGGGTCCTCGACGCAGTGGCCGCCAAGCTCACCCGGCTGCCGGGGTGACACTCAGCGCTTGTCGAAGGTGAGCGAGGTCGGGGTCGGCGTCCACGGGCCGTGCCCGCTTTCGCCGCACGTCATCGATCGCCCGCACCTCGGGCGCGACAACTCCGGGCAGCCGCGCGGCGATCCGCTGCCCGGACGGAAGCGAATCCCACGGCGACTCGGGGCCCGGGGCGAGGTGGACTGGACCTCGGCGATCGTCGACGCGGCCTCCGTTCGCGCCACGAGGGGAGATCGCCGACCGGGCCGACCCCGGTCGATCGCGGCAAGAACGGCAGCAAGCTGCACGTGCTGTCCGAGGCCCACGGCATCCCGTTCGCCGTCGCCGTGTCCGGCGCGGGAAGTACGACGCGCACGACCTACGGCTGGTGCGGGAGATCCGCGCACCGAGCGACCTCGGTATCCCTGTGGAGCGCACCCGCCCGTTCCTGGAATGCCTGGACGACGGTGCAGCCGCCCACCTGGCCCAAACGCCGGTCCCGCGCCTGGAACTGCGCAAACCGCCGTGACGTTGCCGAACCGTTCCCAGACCCCGTACTCCCAGGCGCCGTTCCCGTCCTCGCATGCCCTGAGTGCGGTGCAGGACCTGGAGCTCGCTGTACGACGCCGAGCCTGCACCCTCACAAGGCGCACGTGACGCGGTTCAGGCTCCGATTCGGGCCTGCCAGACCCAGCCAGAAGGGGCTGGCCGACGACCGCAAGTGGAACCAGACCTTCCCACCAGCAACGGTCTCATACGTGAACCCTGCTTCCCCGGGGCATGCCGGCCGCCCCCGTACCCGCATTCAACAGGCAGCCATGTGGTCACGATGGGTGAAGCTCAGGGGTGTGCATGTGGTGGGTGCTTGCCGGTGCGTGCCGGTCGTGCGCCGATTGGTGGACCTGGTGTGATGCAGAACACGATGGAGATGCGAAGGTCTGTTCGGGGCATCCCTCTCTCGGGTTAGCCCTGATCAGAAGGCTACCGAGGGTGACTAGCAGTGCTTGTTGAAGATTGCAGGATGCTGCGGGGCGGGACGCTCGGTGATTTTTTCCACGTGTGCATGAGTGATCGGACGCGTGAATCACTTAGGTAGGTCTCAGGCCCAACGGGCCGTCGGCGCACACGAGTTGGCGCCGGTCCCAGCCGACCCCGATGAAGAGGGAGAGCCTGCCCATGTGCCGTGCCGCCGGGAGGTCCGCGTGAGTCATGACGACGCCCCAGAGGACACCCCAGCCCCAGACCAGGGCATGAGGCTGTCGCAGGACATGTACCAGCCGCTGGACCTGCCGATCGACTTCGAGGCGTTCTACCTCGGGCACCAGGAGCCGTTCCACGCCTACGCGGAAGTCCACTTCGGGACCCGCGAGCTGGCCGAAGAGGTCATACACGAGGTATTCCTGCAGATCCACGCCGGCTGGACGCAGCTGCTCAGCTCGGGCTCCCTGGAACAGGGCGCCTGGGCGATCATGCGACGGGCCGTGCACGACCGCCTCGAACGCGAAGGCCGCGCACCCGCGTTCGTCATCAACGGGCCCATCACCCAGGCGCTGGCCCCGGCACTCGCCACAGCCCGCGACAAGCTGCACAAGATGGAGTCGACCAGCGGCCTGTACGAAGCGATCGCCGAACTGCCCAACCGCCAGTTCGAGGTGATCGTGCTGCGCTACATCCTCGGCTACCCCACCGCCAAGGTCGCCTGGTACGTCGGCATCGACGAACGCACCGTCGGCCACCACCTGCGCCGCGGCAAGGAACGCCTGCGCATCAAGCTCGGCCTGCCCGACGACCGCAAAAAGCCCCACCAGAAAGGGGAACGGACGTGACCACCACTCTCGACGCCCTGCTGGACGAGGTCCGGCTGCCCGTCACGACGCCGAGCCGGTTCGACGTCGCCGCGGGTCTGCGGCGGCTCGCTGCCGACGCCCGCCGCCGCACCCCGACCACGGACATCGCCCGCGCCGCACAGGCCGGCCAGCGGTTGGGCGTGGTGTGCCGGTGGGTCCTCAACGAACCGGCTGTCGCCGACCACGTCGCCAAAATCGCCGAAGGCCCCGACCGGGGACCGCTCGCGGAGGAACATCTGGACGTCGACGGCGCCCTCGCCTTCGCCTGCCTGCTCTACCTCACCCGCCACCCCGAGTCCGCCCAGTTCTGGTGGCAGCTCGCCGCCGGCGCCGGCAGCCGCGCCGCCGCCTACTGCCTGCACCTGCACCACTTCGCCGTCGGCGAATCCAAGCGGGCCCGGCACTGGTTCCACCAGCTCACCCACTCCATGGCCGACACCACACCACCGGACGTCGCGTTCCTCGAAGGACTCGAACTCTTCGCCCGCTACGTCCGCACCAACGGCTCCACCGCCGTTGCCCCCACCGGCCGCCTGGAGCACGAGATCGACCGGCTCGCCGCCCGCGCACCCGGCCGCTCCGTCATCGTCGCCCGGCCCGACCGGCAACTGGTCGACCAGCTCCAGGAGTTCGCCGCCGGCCGCTGAACCGGGCCCGAGCACCAGGAAGAGAAAAGAAAGGAGGGGAGTCCCGTTCCGGCCACCGGTTCCGAGGCCACCGGCCGGGCGGACTCCCCACCTCGACGCCATACAGAAAGAGACGTCCGCCATGCACTTTAGCCCCCGCCCGCCCGCGCCGGACCACAATCCGCCGGCCGGCCCGACAGCCTGGCCCGTCCGCGTCCAGCGCCCCGGCCTGGTGTATCTCCTGCACGGCACCCGATACGGCATCCGAGCTGATGTCATCGGCCTGGTCGTCATGCCGTGCGACAACCCCTGCTGCAGCCCGCGGCCGCCGGCCCCGCCCTCGAATGAGCCGGCCGTGCCGATCCGGGTGACCAGTGGCACGGCAGAGGCCAAGCAGGCCGCCCGCCCGCGCATCACCATGACCCGGTTCCCGCTGCACTAGACCGAGACCCTCATGCGCGTGGCCGCCGGCAGGCGACAGCGGCCACGCGCACGTCACATCCCTCTCCCGCCGTAGGAGGTGGCTGCGGCTGTGACAGGCTGGATGCGCCGGCCCGTCGCTTTCCCCCGTGGGGGCGGGCCAGACCTCTACCGCCTGTCGGCGCTCTGCTCGGACCGGCGGCGAGGATCAGACCGCGATGACCACCGTCAGCACAGCCCCGGCCGACGCGATGCCCAGATGGAGCAGCGTCCACAGCCCGCGCAGCCGGACTCGCCACAGCACCCGGTGCCAGCGCCGGTGGCCTTCGCGTGCGCCCTGCCGGTCGGCCTCCAGCCCCAGCCCGGGAGCGACTCGGGCCTGATCACGCCGCTCCCGAGAGAACTGAAGCAGCACGTCATTACCTTCGTGCAACTCCTCCCCCTCCCGATCGCCATGTACATGCGGGTGGTGAACCCTTCTCATGAGTGAGATAACCGCTTCAGCACGTCGGTCCGAGGGCGGTGGCGCGCTTCGACCCCGCAGACCCCGTCGCGCCCACTCCCGCTGTACCCGCGTGGCACCTAGTAGGTACCATCACAGGTATGCCATCCCTGAACGTGTCCTTCACCGAAGAGGAACTCGAAGGTGTGCGGGCCGCGGCTGCCGCCGAGGGCAAGAGCCTCAAGCAGTACCTGCACGACCTCGGAATCCGCGAGATGCAGCGCAAGCGGTTCGTCTCCGGCGCGACCGAATGGGCCGAGCGACTGCGCGGCGAGTTCGACGAGGCCTTCCCCGAGGAAGTGCCGCCCGCCGAACGCGGCAACGGGGTCGCGGCCGCCTGATGCCGCCTCTCTACGTCGACGTCTCCTGGCTGCTGGACGTCCAGGAGAACGCGCTCGGCCACGACGACCTGACCGTGGCGGACTACTCGGCGTTGGTGGCCGCCGTCGCCCGCCACAAGACCCGGCTGCCCACCCTCGCGGCAGCCGACCCGGACACGGCCTGGCGCGCGGCGGCCCTGCTGCACACCATCGTGCGCCTGGAGCCGCTCCCGCACCGCAACAGCCTGTACGCCGCGTTCATCGCCGCCCAGTACATGGCTCAGGCAGGCGAAGGCATCGATCCCCCCTACGGCGCCCTGTCCGACCTGGTCCGCAAGGTTCGCGACACCCGCATAGGCGTCCAGGACGTCGCCGACCAACTGCGTACCTGGAGGCTCTAGGCGTTCCGGCCCGTACGGCGGGTTGGACCGGTGGTCGTAGTGGTCGGTGCCTGCTTCTGAACTGACCTGGCACCAGCGCGAGTTGCTCGGCAGCGTAGGGTTGCACCGCGGAGCGGATCAGGCCGTGGAGGTGGAACGGTCACAGGCCGACCAGGGTGTAGCGGACGAAGGGGTCCTCGGTCAGTCGCAGCGCGCGCCCTTCATGAGTGAGGCCGTCGGGTCGGGCAACCGGCATCCGGCGCATCGCATCGTGCCGCATGTCAGACACCCCATCCCGCGTCCGGCCGCCCCGTCCACGGACGGCCGGTTCCGCGTCCGATCACTCCGTGGCGGCGAGGGCGGCCAGCTCGCGGTTGACGGCAACCTGGTGTGCCTCAGCGTCCAGACGTGCCCTCTTCGGGCTCCAGCGACCCGCCATCACGAAGACGAGGGGCAGGAAAAGCACCTGGCCGCCGACACAGATCCACCACCAGGTACGCCATTCGCCGGGCCCGTCCTTCGACGCCTTCTGGACCTCGGCGCCGTACTCCTGCAGCAGCTTCAGCTGCGGCGCCGCCTTCTGCACGACCGCGAGGTTCTCCGCGCCGACCTCTTTGGCGGCGCGGGCACCCAACGCGGGCGGCACCGTGGCCGGGGTGTACTTGTTCAACTCGGCGAAGAGATCCGGGTGCGCGTTGACGATGGCCAGCGCGGGCGCCGCCTGCGCCGAGGCGACCTTGACCTCGGCGCCGTGCTCCACGAGCGGGGTCACGGAGGTGACCAGTACCGGGATGAAGGCGGCGGACACGGCGACCACGATGCGCACCGTCCAGCCCCACACCGCCAGACCCGCCGCGGTCGCCGCCGGGTTGTGCTTCTCCACCGTCTCGGTGAAGCTCGCCATCCAGGGGGCGTAGGCGATGCCGCTGAAGACGCCGATCCCGATGAACAGCCAGGCGAAGGTGTAGTAGTCGGTCGTCAGGTGGGTGGCGCGGGTGGCGAAGATCGCGGTCACCACGACGGAGCCGACCGCACCCACGATCATGAAGGGCTTGCGCACCTTCAGCCGGTCCGAGACCAGGCCGACCAGGACCAGGGCGATGGCGTTCGCCCCCCAGTACCAGTTGGCCAGCGCGTTGGTGCGCTGCTCGCTGTAGCCGAAGACCGTCGAGAAGTAGACGACGAAGTTACCGACCGCCGCGTAGTACAGCAGCAGGAACACGGCGATGGCGAAGGCCGAGCCCAGCACGTCCAGGCGCATCATCTGCCGCCACTCGCCGCGGCGTACCGCCTCGGTGTCCAGCCCCTTGGCGCGTGCCTCGATCAGCGCCCGGTCCCGCAGCGTCACCATGATCTGGTCGCGTAGCGCCGGTGACAGCTCGCGCAGCGCGCAGACCGCGGCGATGAAGACGACGAACCCTGCGATCGCCGAATAGCGCAGTTCGTCCTGCCAGGTGGCGCTGTCGAGGGTGTTGCTGGTGACGGTGGTGACCACCAGGGAGCCGATGACCGGGCCCATCGTCCAGTACCCCATCGCGGTGGCCCGGCCGAGTTGCGGGGAGAAGTCCCTGATCAGTGCGGGGGTGGCGACCAGCACGATGCCCTCGATGAAGCTGACGAGCGCGAAGAGCACCAGATAGGTGGTCTTGTTCGCCGCGTTCGGCAACCCGAAGAAGACCAGCAGCGCGGCGATCAGCAGGCCGTAGACCACCAGGTTCGCCCGGCCCCAGCGGTCCGCCAGACCCGCCACGAGCGAGGCGAAGGCCCCGACCGCGTTGCCGATCACCGAGACCCAGATGAAGTAGCGGTACGTCATACCGAAGTGCGTGATGATCGACGTCGCCACCGCGTACTGGATGTACAGCATGTAGTACAGGACGACAGTGGTGACGACCACGATCGCGAGATAGACCATACGGCGAGCGGTGGGCGGGTAGTCCGCCAGTTCGCGGCGGTACAGCCGGCCCAGCGGGCCGCGGGCGTCCGCGGAGGGCACATCGGGCGCGGCGGTGGCCGACTCGGTGCTGCTCGGTCTGTCGGCGTCGGACGGTGTCGTGGCGGCGGACATACGGCTCCTCCCAGGGATACCCGGAACCAGGTGTTCGCATCGGTGTGACGACCATGCGCGGAGGCCTGGCTCCGAGAGCGTGGCCAGAGGCTAGTACCGACTAGTCGGTACGCCTAGAGGGTCTGCGCGAGATCATGTCCCGGGTTCATCCCGGCGCTGACGGCGCGAGTACCGAACGGCCATCCGTCCCGTTCATCGGGCATGCGCAGGGAAAGAGAGCGACGTGCTGGTGCCGCCGCCACCATGCAAGGAATCGACAATCGCTTGCAGGATCTGTACTGACAGATGGAAAGAAGTGTCCGACGTCTTGTCCGGCCGTCCTGCCGCGCCCTAATGTCCCGGTACGCAGCGGCACGGCCCGTTACCGCCGTGCCGCCGTGCACCGAGCTGCCCTCGGTGACCTCCGCTCCCAGAGAAACGAGAACCCGATGGCGCGGGACACCAACCACGTGGCTGCGGAGCGGCTTTGGGGCCGTGCGCGAAGACCGGCTCGGACCCTCGCGGCCCTGACCGCGACCGCCGCCGGACTCGTGCTGGGGCTCGGCGCTCCGGCCCCGGCGGCGTCAGGGCACGGTGGCCGGGAGGGCACCCCGGCCACCATGACCCGGGCCGGGCTCGATCCCGCCCTTGTCGCGGGGCGGGGCGCCGCGGTGGACTTCGACGAACAGGAGGCGGAGAACGCGGCGACGGACGGCACCGTCATCGGCCCCGACCGCACCGCCTACACGCTGCCCTCGGAGGCATCCGGCCGCACGGCGGTGCGCCTGGAGCCGGGCCAGTACGTCGAGTTCACCCTGCCGCGCGCGGCCAACGCTCTCACCGTGCGGTACAGCATCCCCGACGCTCCCGAAGGCGGCGGCATCACCGCGCCCCTCGACGTCTCCGTCGGCGGCGGCCGCCACACCACCATGACCCTCACCTCGCAGTACTCCTGGCTCTACAACCAGTACCCGTTCAGCAACGACCCCCAGGGCGACCTGCTGCACCCCGACTGGTGGATCACCGAATGCGGTTGCGTTCCCGCCGCCACCAGCCCGACACCCACCATCGACAAGCCGTTCAGGCCAAGCCACTTCTACGACGAGCAGAGACTGCTGCTCGGCAAGCGGTACGCGGCCGGCGACACCGTCCGCCTCACCGCGCCCAAGAACAGCACCGCGGCCTGGACCGTGATCGACCTGCTCGACACGCAACTCGTGGGCGCGCCACACGTCGAGAAGCACGCCGCCAACGTCATCGCGTTCGGGGCCGATCCCACCGGCCGGCGTGACGCGGGCGACGCCTTCGACCGGGCCATCGCCTACGCCGAGAAGCGGCACCTCAAGGTGTACCTGCCGCCGGGGACGTACCAGGTGAACCGTCACATAACGGTGGACGACGTGACGATCGCCGGGGCCGGCAGCTGGTACACGATCGTCAAGGGTCACCAGGTCACCCTCGACACCCCTGCTCCCGACGGTTCGGTGCACACCGGTGTGGGCTTCTACGGCAAGGACGCCGCGGACGGCGGCAGCCACGACGTCCACCTGTCAGGCTTCGCCGTCGAGGGCGACGTACGCGAACGCATCGACACCGACCAGGTCAACGCCCTCGGCGGGGCACTCAGCGACTCGACGATCGACGGCCTCTACCTCCACCACACCAAGGTCGGCATGTGGTTCGACGGCCCGATGACCCGTCTGCGCGTCACCCGCACCGTGATCGCCGACCAGATCGCCGACGGCCTCAACTTGCATACCGGCGTGACCGATTCGAGTGTCTCCAACACCTTCGTCCGCAACACCGGCGACGACGGTCTGGCCATGTGGTCGGAGAAGACGGGCGACGCGCGCAACGTCTTCGCCCACAACACCGTGCAGACCCCGGTCCTCGCCAACGGTATCGCCCTGTACGGCGGCACCGACAACACGGTCACCGGCAACCTCATAGCCGACCCCATCAGAGAGGGCAGCGCTATCCAGGTCGGCTCCCGGTTCGGCGCGCAGCCGTTCACCGGACGTCTGAAGATCACGGACAACACCACAGTCCGTTCAGGGCCGTTCGAGCTCAACTGGAAGATCGGCCTGGGAGCCATCTGGTTCTACGCCCTGGAGCGGGACATCGACGCCGACATCCAGGTCACCGGCGACCACTTCCTTGACAACACCTACAACGCGATCATGCTGGTCTCCGACTTCCCGGTGAAGGACAAGTACGCGATCCGAGGCGTCCGCTTCAAGGACATCCGCGTGGACGGCACCGGTACCTCCGTGCTCAGCGCCCGCTCCGCCGGATCCGCGTCCTTCGAGAACGTGGACGCCCGTAACGTCGGCGCGGTCGGCATCAACAACTGCGGATCCTTCAACTTCCCCCCTTCCGGCTCCGAGTTCGCGGTGAACGACCTCGGCGGCAACGACGGAGGTGGCGCGACCGGCCCCTGGCTGGCGTCCTGGGAACTGCCGAACACCATCACCTGCGACGACCGTCCCCCGGTGGCCCCGCCACCGGCCCCGGCACCTTGGTGAGACACGCCGGGCGACGTATTTCGGGTGAGTGCCTGTTTCACATGCTCAGCTCAGCCCGGGCCGGCGGCCTCACTGCCGATGCGCGCGGCTCCGCCGCCCCGCGGGTCGCGGGACGGCGGGGTGGTGACACGGCGCCCCGACGGTGCCGCGCGTGGGCGGTCAGTCCCGTCCGGCGCGCGGCAGGACCTGGACCGTGTCGCCGACGGCACGCTCGCCGGTGGCGTCGGACGTGACGTTGACGAGGCTGCCCTCGACGGCCATGGCGGTGGAGCCGCCGCCGTCCAGGTTGAGTGCCTGTACCGCGCCGAGTGAGCGCATGAACCGGGCGGCCTCGGCGAGCGTGAAGCCCTCGCTGACACCGGGCTGCCGGCCGTCGACGGTCACGAGGAGCAGCCGCCCGCGACCGTCGATGCCGGCCAGGGTGCGCGGCTGGCGCACGTTGGACCAGGCGAACCCGAAGGAGAGGTCGAGCGGGTCGAGTGTGCCCTCGGTGGCCGCGTCGATGTGGACCCGGCCGTCCTCGACCAGAGTCGGGGCCGCGCTGGCGATGCTGTCGTCGGGACCGAGCCGGACCTGCCTGCCCGAGGCGTCCCGCACCGTCTCGCGCAGCTCCAGCCGGCTGCCCGTTCCGGCGTGCTCGGCGAGCCAGGCGGCTGCGGCCCCGGTGCCCTGGAGGACCGAGCCGCCGGCGGGCACGGAGCCGCCCCGGTCACCGCGGGAGACGACGACACCACGCCGGTCGAGGACCACCTGGACGCCGGCGCCGGTCGGCAGTGGCGCCCCGAACTCGGAGGTGAACTTCACCAGGTCGTCCGCGAGCGAGCAGGTGATGTCCTGGCGGGGGAGTTCGGTGGGCACCGCGCCGGGGCGGCCGCAGTTGCGCACCTTGCCCGGAACCCGGTTGATGCCCTCCACCGCGCGGACGGCGGAGCCGGAACGGACGGTCACGGTGGTGGACAGGTCCGCGACCCGGACGTGCCGTCCACCGTCGGCGAGGATCAGCGCGGCACGGGAACCGGCCGCCATGGACTGCAACTCACCGTGCACCGCGGACAGCCCGGCCGAGGTGCCCTGGACGCCGTCCGCGTCGGAGGTGACGAAGAATCCGCCGTTGACGCCGACCAGGGAGCCCAGCCGGGCGGCCACCGTCGAGGTCTTCTCGCGGTCGGCGGCGTCACCGCCGTCGCTCACCTCGATGGTGCCGCGCAGCCGGGCCGGATCGACGACGGCCACGTGGATGCGTTCCGCGTCGGCGCGCCGGCGTCCGTCGTAGCCCGTCCACTCGACGGAGGTACGGAAACCGGCGGCCGAGATCGCCGAGGCCCCCGTCACCGCTTCGGCCTGCGTGGCGTACCGGCCGACCCTGACCTGCCACCCCATCGTGCCGTGCGGCGTGTCGGTGTACTGGTCCCATGTCACCCGTTCGAGGCGCGGTGTGAGCCCGGCGGCCCGCAACTGCCCGGCGGTCGTGTCGGCCCAGCCGCGGTCACCCAGCGGGGCCCAGGTGGCGGCACCCGTGAGGCGGTTGACGGCCGGAGCCTGGACGGTGACCGTCCACACGCCGGCGGCCCGAGGGTCACTGAGCACCCCGGTACGGACCTCGACCCCGGGCGCCACGTAACGAGTGGCCCACGCGACGGTATCCGCGGCGGGGTCCCCGGCCCGTGCGCTCGCGTCGGCCGGCGGAACGAACGCGACCAGGGCCAGCACGGTCCCCAGCACGAAACCCCGTCCCGCCCTTCGGCGCACACCCCGTACCGCACACCCGAACGTCTCGGCTCTGACAGACATGCCTCTCCCGACGTACGACTCGCTTGTGCGGCGCCACCCGTCATACCCGCACCGCCCCGCCATCCCACGCCGACACGAAGACCCGTGAGTGAAGCGCCGGACATCTGGCGGAAAACCCTGTCTGACATCCGACACACCCTCATGTCCCGCCCTATGAGCGAGCATCGGCCTCCGCGATCTCCGCGTACCGTGCACGGCTCACTCGAAGCCGCGGCGCTCGCCGCGCCCCGCGTTCGGGAAGGTCCCTGCCCTCAGATATGGACGGCGCGTTCATTTCATGGTTATATGAACGAGTCGTTCATATGAGTGAGCCAGAAAAGGAGACCCCCATGAGCACCCCCACCACCGACCGTGTCGCACTGGTCACCGGAGGCTCGGGCGGCATCGGCCGCATCGTGGCCGAGCGACTCGCCAAGGACGGTTTCGCGGTCGCCGTGCAGTACGCCGGAAACAGGACCAGGGCCGAGGACACCGTCGCCGCGATCACCGCCGCCGGCGGCAGGGCCCTGGCCGTGGGAGGCGATGTCGCCGACGAGAGTGCGATGAGCGCGGCGTTCGACGCGGTCGAGTCGGCCCTCGGCGGCATCGACGTGGTCGTGAACACCGCCGGCATCATGGTCCTGGCACCGATCGCGACGTTCGACCTCGCCGACCTGGACCGGATGCACCGCACGAACATCCGCGGCACCTTCGTCGTCTCCCAGCAGGCGGCACGCAGGGTCCGCCAGGGTGGCGCGATCGTCAACTTCTCGACCTCGGTGGTCCGTACCCAGCTGCCGGGCTACGGCGCCTACGTCGCCAGCAAGGCCGCAGTCGAGGGCCTGACCCTCATCCTGGCCCGTGAGCTGCGCGGCCGGGACATCACCGTCAACGCCGTCGCGCCCGGCCCCACCGCCACGCCGCTGTTCCTGGACGGCAAGGACGACGCCACCATCGCCAACTTCGCCAAGGCGACCCCGCTCGAGCGGCTGGGCCGGCCCGAGGACATCGCCGACGTCGTCTCGTTCCTGGCCGGCCCCGCGCGCTGGGTCAACGGACAGGTCCTCTACGCCAACGGCGGACTCGCCTGACCCCGGCCGCACCCGCACCACCCCGCCCCTCCACCGTCACCGCGGAAAGGAACCACGTCCATGTCCACCACCGGCAACGTCGTCGTCATCACCGGCGCCTCCAGCGGTTTCGGAGCACTCACCGCCCGTGCGCTGGCGGACGCCGGCCACACCGTCTACGCCGGCATGCGCCAGACCACCGGCCGCAACGCGCCCCAGGTCCAGGCCGCCGCCCTCTACGCCGACGAGCACCACGTCGACCTGCGGTCCATCGAGCTCGACGTGAATTCCCAGCTCTCGGTCGACACCGCCGTCGCACGGATCGAAGCCGAGCACGGCCACATCGACGTGCTGATCCACAACGCCGGCCACATGGTCACCGGGCCGGCCGAGGCTTTCACCCCCGACCAGCTCGCCGAGCTCTACGACGTGAACGTCCTGTCCACCCAGCGCGTCAACCGCGCCGTGCTGCCAGGCATGCGCCGGCGCCGGCAAGGGCTGGTGCTCTGGGTGTCCAGCACCAGCGTCAAGGGCGGCACCCCGCCCTACCTCGCCCCCTACTTCGCGGCCAAGGCCGCCATGGACTCCCTCGCGGTGTCCTACGCCGGTGAACTCGCCCGCTGGGGCGTGGAGACCTCGATCGTCGTCCCCGGCTCGTTCACCAGCGGCACCAACCACTTCGCTCACTCCGGCCACCCCGACGACACCACCGTCGAGGCCGAGTACGAGAGCCGCTACCCCGGCCTGATGGACCAGGTGGCGACAAAGCTCGCCGCCCTCGCCCCCGAGGACGCGCCCGCGTCGCTCGTATCCGACGAGATCGTCCGCATCGTCGCCCTGCCCGCCGGACAGCGCCCCTACCGGGTGCACATCGACCCCGCCGACGACGGATCCGAGGAGGTCTCCGAGACCGCAGACCGTATTCGCCGCGGCTTCCTCACCCGCATCGGCCTTGCCGACCTGCTCACCGTTCAGAGCTGAAAACCCCTGGCCCGGGACGGCAGGAGGGACGTCAGGCCCAGCGTCCCCGACCTACTCACGGAGGAGGCACCTACCATGAGCACCATCGAGATCCCCGCCGCCATCCAGACCTTCGTCGAGGCGACCAACCAAGGCGACGCCGAGGCGTTCGCCGCCGCCTTCACCCACGACGCCGAGCTCAACGACTGGGGTCGCGACTACCACGGCCGCGACGGCGTGCGCGCCTGGGACCGGACTGACAACATCGGCGTACAGGCACACCTCGCGCTGGACGCGATCGAGGCCGGCACGTCATCCGACACCTATGTCGCCACCCTGACCGTGACCGGCAACGGCTACAACGGCACCGGCCCCATGACGTTCCGCCTGCGCGACGGGCTGATCGCGAGCCTGCGCATCGCTCCGTGACCGCGCGACATGACCCACGCGGACTCGACGCGGGCAGCGCCCACCCCACCTGGAAAGCCACACGACACGCCCCCGGCAACCGAACAGGAGCACACATGGCGAACGACGCGAACCGACCCGCCGCCGGGGAGGGCAACGCTCGCGGACGGGGGCGCCGGCCCGCGGACGAGGTCCGGGCAGACGTACTGCGCACCGTCGGGGACCTGCTGCTCAGCGAAGGCGTCGGCGACCTCACCTTCGAACGTGTCGCCCGGGCCTCGGGCGTCAGCAAGACCACCCTCTACAAATGGTGGCCCTCCAGAGGTGCGCTCTCCCTGGACGGCTACTTCCACGCCGTCGAGGACACGCTCGCCTTCCCCGACACCGGGGACATCCGCGCGGACCTGCTCGCCCAGCTCCGCGCCTTCGCCCAGGTCATGACCCAGACCCCGGGCGGTCGCATACTGGCCGAGCTCATCGGCGAGTCACAGACGGACCAGGACCTGGCCACGGCCTACCGGAAGCTGTACTCGTCGCAGCGGCGCCGGCTGGCGGGACAACGCCTCCACCGCGCCCAGGAGCTCGGCCAGATCCGCACCGACGTCGACGTGCAGATCCTCGTCGACCAGCTCTGGGGCGCCGTCTACCACCGGCTGCTGATCCCCGACGAACCCGTCACCGACGACTTCATCATCGGCCTCGTGAACAACCTGCTGGACGGAGTCCGCCCGAAGTAGTCCGGTGATGAACCCGGTGACAGCGGCGGGAATGCGGTCCGCCGCCGTCCGAAAGACGGCGGCGAACCGTACCCCTCTCATGGATGACGGCGGACCGCACCCTTTTTCACACACGGCGCAGGACACTCGGCGCGGCGCGGGGAGGCGTTCGCCGATTCCGGGCGGCCGTCAGGCGCACCCGGCCGGGGTGGCCCGTGAGGCGTCGGAGATCAGCGCCTGTTGGGCCGTCCTGAGCCGCTGGACATCGGGCTTGACGACCTTGCGGTCATACGTCAGCAGGCCGTTGAGCTCACCCTCGACGTCCGAGATCTGGGTGTACACCGCGCCGTTGCCGCCCTCGCAGGCCAGCGCGTGGACCTCGGCGAGCTTGGCCAGGTAGTCGTCGGTGTAGGTCGCCGGGTCGACGTCGACGTACGACTGCTGCACGGACCAGGCGTGTCCCGGTACCGCCAGGCCGAGGCCGCCGTACTCACCGCTGACCAGGGCACGTCGGCCGTCGGGGTGGGGCGGCAGGGCAGGACTGGGATAGCCGTGTTCGTCCATGATGTCGCCGGTGCCTCCGTCGTCGCCGAGGTTGAGCCCGGACATGGAGTTGACCAGCCGGGTGGGGTCCCAGGACTTGGCCTGGTCGGCGATGCGGGCCATGTCGTACTGGCCCCAGCCCTCGTTGAAGGTGACCCACATGACGACCGACGGGCTGCTGTAGTGCTCGTCGATCATCTGCTTCATCTCGCGTTCGTACTCGGCGCGCGCCTGAGTGGACGGGTTCACTCCGGCCGTCATCGCGGGCATGTCCTGCCACACCATCAGGCCGAGCCGGTCGGCCCAGTAGAACCAGCGGTCGGGCTCGACCTTGATGTGCTTGCGCACCGCGTTGAAGCCCATGCTCTTGTGCATCTTCAGGTCGTAGGCGAGCGCCTCATCGGTCGGGGCGGTGTACAGGCCGTCCGGCCAGAACCCCTGGTCCAGAGTGGCCATCATGAAGACCGGCTTGCCGTTGAGGAGGGTGCGCGGGACACCGTTCACCTTCTCGACCCTGATCGACCGCATCCCGAAGTAGCTGCCGACACGGTCGGCGCCGACGCTCACCTTCAGGTCGTAGAGGAACGGGTCGTCGGGCGACCACAGACGCGGGTTCCGGATGCGCAGGGTCAGAGGTGTGCCGCTGCGACCGGTGACGGTGGCCACCTCGCGGTTGCCCTCGTAGGCCGTCGCCGTGACCGGCAGGCCGTCGCGGACGCCCTGCGGCTCGACGGTGAGAGTGCCGGCGTCGACGTCCGGGGTGAGCTTGAGCTGGTCGACGTGGTCGGCGGCCACCGGTTCCATCCACACCGTCTGCCAGATTCCGGAGGTCGGCGTGTACCAGATGCCGCTGGGGTCCAGGCGCTGCTTGCCGACCGGCGGGTTCTCGCCGTCGGCCGCGTCGGTGGGGTCGTAGACGCCGACGATCAGCTCCTGAGTTCGGCCGGGCTTGAGGGCGTCGGTGACGTCGGCACTGAACTTGTCGTATCCGCCCTGGTGTTCGGCCACCTTGGTGCCGTTGACATAGACCTCAGCCCGCCAGTCGACCGCGCCGAAGTTCAGTTGCAGCCTCTTGCCGGAGCCGATCTTCCAGCCGGCCGGGACGGTGAAGGTGCGCCGGTACCACATGCGGTCCTCGTGCCGTTCGAGCCCGGACAGCTGCGACTCGACGGGATACGGGACGAGGATCTTCTCGCCGAGCCTCTTGCCCACGGGCGGCTGTTCTCCCGCCGTGGCCGCCGCGAACTGCCAGGTGCCGTTGAGGTTCTGCCAGGCACCTCGCGTGAGTTGGGGCCTCGGGTACTCCGGGTGGGCGTTGCCCGGCCCGACCTGGTCGGCCCACTTGGTGCGCAACTCGTACGTCGACCTGTTGGCACCGCTGCTCCAGAAGGAGCTGACAACGTTGCCATTCGTGCCGGTCAGGCCGCCTTGACCGTCGTAGCGCAGGTCGGCGAGGCCGGACGCGGTGCCGGTCTTGTTGCCGACGACGGGCTCCTTCAGCGTGATCAGCAGCTTCCGGGGGTCGGTGGAGTCCAGCCGGGCATCGCCCAGGGGCCAGGCGGCGCCCCCGATCACGGCGTCGAGGTGCTCGCCGAGACCGGTCGGCGGGGTGCTGAGCGGCTGCGCGAACTCGAGGGCGAGGGTACGGCCGCTCGCCAGGACGGCGGTGGAGACGGCTCCGTCGTAGTCGTAGCCGTCGGGCAGGCGGAACGCCGACTGCGGTACGGCGGTCTTGGTGCCGCCGGGCGCGGTCCAGCGCAGGTGGAGGTTGGAGCCGCCGTAGTGCTCGAAGTACTCGACCTTGATGTCGTAGGCCTTGCCCGCCGTCAACTCGACGGGCTGGCCGGTCTGTTCGCGGTCCCAGTCGTCCACCCAGTGGTCGATGACCGCCTTCCCGTCGACCCACAGCCGGAAGCCGTTGTCGCCGATGATCGAGAAGGTCGTAGGGCCGGACTTCTCCGGGACGATCTTCCCGGTCCAGCGGACGCTGACGTCGTCCGACTGGCCGGTGGCGAAGTTCAGACGCGGCTCCAGGGTGTCGAAGTCGAGGTTCGGGTCGAACCCGGTGGCTTTGAGCTCGTGGAAGTCGAAGGCGCCGGGGGCGGACTGGGTGTAGTACTCGCCCTTGAGGCCGTGGACTTCGACGGGATCGTCGGCCGCGGTGGCCGCGGGTGCCGCGGTGAGGCCGGCAAGGCCCAGTGCCGCGGCGAGCAGCAGGGCGAGGCGTTGTCCGAGAGGTCTGATGCGCACGAATCCTCCTTGGGTGAGGAAGGGTGGCGGCTCGTTGCTTCAGTCTGTACAACGTTGGAAGGAACGGCAGTTGGCATGAGAGCACGGCTCTCGACCTCTGTCCAGGGCCATGACAAACCCCGGGGTACGGGGCACTCGTCGACGCTGAGGAGATCCCTTGCGGGTCAGCCTGAGGGACGTGGCGGAACGCGCGGGCGTTTCGATCAAGACCGTGTCCAACGTTGTGAACAACTATCCGCACGTCACCCCGGCCATGCGCGCCAGGGTGCAGGCGGCGATCGACGAGCTGGGCTACCGGCCCAATCTGACCGCGCGACATCTGCGCAAGGGCCGGACGGGGATCATCGCCCTCGCCGTTCCCGAGCTCGGCAACCCGTACTTCGCGGAGCTGGCCGGCGCCGTGATCGACGCGGCCGCGGAGCACGAGTTCACCGTTCTGCTCGACCACACGCGGGGCGAGCGCGAACAGGAGATCCTGGTCAGCCGAGGCTTCCGGGGCGGTGTGATCGACGGGCTGATCCTCAGTCCACTGACCCTGGAGGCCGAGGATCTGCGGGGCCGGTCCGGTGACGTACCGCTGGTGCTGCTCGGCGAGCGCGAGTACGGCCTGCCCTTCGACCACATCGCGATCGACAACGTGGCGGCGGCCCGGTGCGCGGTGCGTCATCTGCTGGGCCGCGGCCGGACCCGGATCGCCTACCTCGGCGTGCGCACCGACTCCGTGAACCAGCCCGCCCACCTCCGACTGGACGGCTGGCGAGCGGAGTTGGCGGCGGCCGGGGTGCCCGCGCCGGACAGCCTGGTGGTGCCGGTCGGCGGCTGGGACCGGGACGACGGGGCGCGTGCGATGGCCGAGTTGCTGGACTCCGGCGTCCGTCCGGACGCCGTCTTCGCCTTCAACGACCTGATCGCGATCGGGGCGATGCGGGTGCTGCACGAGCGGGGTCTGCGGGTGCCCTGGGACGTGGCGGTGGTGGGTTTCGACGACATCGCGGAGGGTCGTTTCGGTGCTGTCACCCTGACGACGGTGTCGCCGGACAAGCAGGCCATCGCGAGGATGGCCGTGGCCTCGCTGCTGCGCAGCCTGTCAGGCCGCGAGGATCCCGGCGGCCGCGAACTGACCGCGAAGTTCGAACTCGTCGAGCGGGAGAGCACCCTGGGCCGACGGTGACGAGATTTCGGACGGAAGGCTTTACACGCCCCTTCCAACGATGTAAAAACCTCCCCTGAACGACGAGCACGCCGAGTTGACGCAAGAGCAAGCCTCCCCGAGAGCGCTCTCAGCTCCGGGGCCGTGCCGTTTGGGGACACTCATGAAGCCCACCGCACTTGCCCGTCGCACCTCCGCTCGAACACTTCTCGCCGCCGGCCTTGTCACGAGCCTCGCGCTCGCGACTGGATGCACCAGGTCCGAGGACGACTCGGGCACGAAGCCCGCCACCTCGAAGCAGGACGACGCCGGCCAGGTGGTCGCCTCGCCCGGCGCCGCCACCGGCCCGACCTGCACCATCGACGCCTACGGCGGCCGGAAACTCGATCTGAAGAGCGCCACGGTCGGCTTCTCCCAGTCCGAGAAGGAGGCCAACCCCTTCCGGATCGCGGAGACCGCCTCCATCAAGGCCGAAGCCAAAGCCCAGGGCGTCAGACTGCTCACCGCCAACGCCCAGTCGCAGTTCTCCAAGCAGATCAGCGACGTCCAGGACCTCATCGCCAAGGGCGCGAACCTGCTGGTCATCGCCCCGCTCAACTCCGACGGCTGGGAGCCGGTGCTGCGCACCGCGGCCGCCAAGCACATCCCGATCGTGACCATCGACCGCAAGATCAACGCAGCGGCCTGCAAGGACTATGTGAGCTTCATCGGCTCCGACTTCGTCGAGCAGGGCAAACGGGCCGCGGACCAGATGATCCAAGCGACCGGCGGCAAGGGCGAGATCGCCATCCTGCTCGGCGCGGCCGGCAACAACGTGACCACCGAGCGCACCGCGGGCTTCGAGGACCGCATCAAGGAGAAGGCACCCGGCCTGAAGGTCGTGTTCCGTCAGACCGGCGATTTCGCCCGTGAGAAGGGCCAGTCGGTCACCGAGAACCTCATCCAGTCCAAGCCCGGCATCACCGGGATCTACGCCGAGAACGACGAGATGGGTCTCGGCGCCGTCAACGCCCTCAAGGGCGCGGGCAAGAAGGCCGGCGACGTCAAGATCGTGACCATCGACGGAACCCGCAACGCCGTACAGAGCATCGTGGACGGATGGATCTACGCGGTGATCGAGTCCAACCCGCGCTTCGGGCCGCTCGCCTTCCAGACCCTCGACACCTTCACCAAGGGCGAGAAGGTCGGGCAGGACATCGTTATCAAGGACAGCGCCTACGACAAGAGCAACGCCCGGTCGGACCTCGGCAAGGCCTACTGACGTGCTCTCGGTGACCCAGCTGTCCAAGACCTTCCCCGGCGTGCGCGCGCTGTCCGACGTGGACTTCACCGCGCGTGCCGGACAGGTGCACGCGCTCGTCGGCGAGAACGGCGCGGGCAAGTCGACGCTCATCAAGGTGCTCACCGGGGTGTACCGGCCCGACCACGGCGAGGTGACGTACGACGGAGAGCCCGTCCGCTTCACCACACCGCTGCAGGCCCAGCAGGCCGGTATCTCCACCATCTACCAGGAGGTCAACCTCGTCCCGCTCATGAGCGTGGCCCGCAACCTGTTCCTCGGCCGCGAACCGCTGGGCCGGCTGGGCCTGATCGACTTCCGGCGCATGCACCGCGAGGCCGACGAGGCACTGCGCGGACTCGGCATCCGGGTCGACGTGCACCGACCGCTACGCGAACTCAGCGTCGGCGCACAGCAGATGGTCGCGCTCGCCCGCGCCGTCGCCGTCGAGGCCCGCGTCGTCATCATGGACGAGCCGACCTCCTCCCTCGAACCACGCGAGGTCCAGACCCTGTTCGAGGTGATCCGCATGCTGCGCGAGCGCGGCGTCGCGGTCGTCTACGTCAGCCACCGCATGGACGAGCTGTACGAACTCTGCGACACGATCACCGTCCTGCGCGACGGACGCGTCGTGCACACCGGCCCGCTCGCCGAGCTCGACCGGCTGCGGCTGGTGGCGATGATGCTCGGCCGGGAGATCGGCGAGGTACGGGCGGAAGGCATGACCAAGTTCTCCGGCTCGCACGATACCGACGCCGAACCGGTGCTGACCGCGACCGATTTGACGGTACGTCACAGTCTGCGGAACGTGTCGCTGTCGGTACGGCCCGGCGAGGTCGTGGGCCTCGGCGGCCTGCTCGGCTCCGGCCGCAGCGAGACC
The DNA here is from genome assembly GCF_040682795.1 of Streptomyces sp. NPDC051105. Lineage (NCBI taxonomy): Bacteria > Bacillati > Actinomycetota > Actinomycetes > Kitasatosporales > Streptomycetaceae > Streptomyces > Streptomyces sp. NPDC051105. Next base: position 241,631 of record NZ_JBFBBR010000012.1, read on the forward strand.
GCGAAGGCCATCGCCGGGGCCCTGCCCACCGACACCGGCCGGGTCGCCGTCGCCGGCGTCCCGGTACGGGCGGGCTCGACCGCCGCCGCGATCCGCGCCGGCATCAGCCTGCTGCCGGAGGACCGCAAGAGCGAGGGCATCCTGCCGGGTCTGTCGGTCCGCGAGAACATCGCGCTCGCCGCGCTGCCCGGGCTGTCGCGCTTCGGCCTCGTCGCCGATGCCCGCGTCGACCGGATCGTGGACACGTTCATGAAACGGCTCCGGATCAAGGCCGCGGGAGCGCACCAGAAGGTCGGCGAACTCTCCGGCGGCAACCAGCAGAAGGTCCTGCTGGCCCGCTGGCTCGCCCTGCACCCGAAGGTCCTGCTCCTGGACGAGCCGACCCGCGGCATCGACGTCGGCGCCAAGGCCGAGGTGCAGGCACTCATCGACGAACTCGCCGACGACGGACTCGCCGTGCTGCTGATCTCCTCCGACACCGAGGAACTGATCGAGGGCAGCGACCGTGTGGTGGTCCTCAAGGACGGCGTCGTGGTCCGCGAGCTGACCGGTGACGCCGTCACCGAGGGCGAGCTGATGCGCGCCATCGCCGCCGTACCCGCTGGAGAAAGCGATGACTGAACTCACCTTCGCCCGTGGCACGCTGGACCGTACCCGGCTGCTGCGCCTGCTGCAGGACTACGGCGTGTACGCCGGCGTCCTGGCGCTGCTGCTGTTCAACTTCGCCTTCACCCCCCACTTCGCCTCCTCGGAGAACTTCCGCACCCAGGCCGTCCAGGTCGCCCCCGTCCTGGTCGTCGCGCTGGGCATGGCGCTGGCGATCGGCACCGAGGGCGTCGATCTGTCGGTGGGCTCGGTGATGGCCCTGGCCACCTCCCTGCTCTCGCTCTACCTCGGCTACGGACCCTGGGTCGCCGCGTTGATCGCGTTGTTCGCGGGTGCCGTGGTCGGCGTCGCGAACGGCGCGCTGATCGCGTTCGTCGGCGTCCAGCCCATCGTCGCCACCCTCGCCCTGATGGTCGCCGGACGCGGACTGGCCCTGGTCCTGCTGCCCCAGCTCAAGGACGTACGCGATCCGGGCCTTGCGGCACTCGGCTCCGGCGACGTGCTGGGCGTGCCCTACCTGGTCCTCATCGCCGCGGCGCTCGCGGTGCTGGTCGCGTTCGTGATGCGCCGCACCACCTTCGGGCGGCAGGTCCTGGCCATCGGTGACAGCCGGCCGGCGGCCCGGCTCGCCGGACTCCCGGTACGCCGGGTCCTGGTCGTGGTCTACGTCTGCTCCGGCGCCCTCGCCGCGATCGCGGGCGTGCTCGCCACCGCCCGTCTCGCCGCGAGCGACCCCACCTCCCTCGGCACCCTGATGGAACTGTCCGCCATCACCGCAGTGGTCGTCGGCGGCACCCCGCTCAGCGGCGGACGGGTGCGCATCGGCGGCACCGTCGCGGGCGCCGTGCTCATCCAGTTGCTCACCACCACCCTCATCAAGCACGATCTGCCGCCGTCGTGGACCCAGATCGCCCAGGCCGTGGTGATCGTCCTCGCCGTCTACGCGGCCCGGGAACGAGGCAGGCGATGACCACGCAGACCGAAGAGGCCGGAATGCCGACCGACACCGTGAGCCGCAAGGGCGCCGGTCCCGGGCACATGAACCGTTCCGAGCGGCTGAGCGGGCTCGCCCAGCAACACGGCGCCCTGGTCACCCTCGTGGTCGCCATGGCCGTGGCGTCGCTGAGCTTCGACACCTTCCGCACGGGCGACAACCTGGAGAACATGGCGCTGTCCTCGGCGTTCCTCGCCGTGGTCGCCCTCGGCATGACGTTCGTGATCGTCACCGGCGGCATCGACCTGTCGGTGGGCTCGCTGTTCGCCCTCGGCGGCGTCCTCGCCGCCTGGGGCTCGCAGTACGGCACGGCGGTGGCCCTGCTGCTGCCCCTTGCCGTCTGCGGACTGATCGGCCTGGTCAACGGAGTACTCATCGCGCACGTCCGGCTGGCGCCGTTCATCGTCACCCTGGCGGCGATGCTGGGCGCCCGGGGCATCCTGCTGGCCATCACCGACGAAGGCTCGAAGACGTATCTCGTCGACAAGGACTCCTTCTTCGCCACCCTCGGACAAGGCTCCTGGGGCGGCATCGGAGTACCCGTGTGGATCACCGCGGCACTGTTCGCGCTCGGCGCCGTCGTGCTGCGCCGGACCAGATTCGGCCAGTACGTCTACGCGGTCGGCGGCAACGAGGACGCGGGGGCCCTGATGGGCGCACCGGTGGCCCGTACGAAGATCTCCGTCTACACGCTGTCGGGCCTGTGCGCCGGGCTCGCCGGCGCGCTGAACGCGGCCTGGCTGCTGTCCGGCGTGACCATTCTCGGCAGCGGCATGGAGCTGGAGGCCATTTCGGCCGTGGTCATCGGCGGCACCCTGCTCACCGGCGGTTTCGGCTTCATCAGCGGCTCCCTCGTCGGGGTGCTGCTGCTGAAGGTCATCCAGAACGTGATCAACCAGATCGGCTCGCTCGACTCCGCCTACCAGCAGGTCGTCAGCGGAGCCTTCCTGGCCGTGGTGGTGGTTGCCCAGACATGGCTGGGCCGGAGACGGAGAGTGCTGTGAAATCATCCTTGTCGAGATCCCGCCGCAGGCCGGGGCGCCGCGCCGTCGTCGGGACGGTGGCCATCGCGGCGCTGGGGCTCTGCCTGGTCACCCCGGGCGTGGGGGCGGCGGACACCGGGAGCCGGCCGAACCGCCCCTCCGCCGTCACGGTGCAGGACGCCCGCTTCGAAGTCCTGTCACCGACACTGATCCGTACGGAGTACGCGGGCGACGGCCGCTTCGAGGACAGCCCCACCTTCAACGCCGTCGGCCGGGACGCCTTCACACCGCCCCCCTACACCTCGTCCGTCAGCGGCGGTGTCCTGACCATCACCACCAGCGCCATGACCCTGCGCTACCGGGTGGGCTCCGGACCCTTCGACGCCGACAACCTGACGACCACCTTCAGGGCAGGGCAGACGCCGGTGCTCGCGGCGCCCTGGCAGCACGACATCTGCGCCGTCGGTGCCCTGTGCGAGGCGGAGGACCAGCTGTACGACGGCCCGGGTCTGGCCACGGATCACAGCGGGTTCACCGGCAAGGGCTTCCTCGCCGGTTTCGAGGTCGACAACAACTCCCTGGCCACGGACGTGCAGGCATCGTCCGCCGCTACCTACGATCTCGCCGTGCGCTACGCCAACGCGGTGGGCGGCGACGGACACCACGAGGCACGCACCCTCAGCCTCAGCGTGGACGGCGGCGCGGACAGGACGTTCACGCTTCCCACGACAACGGACTGGAACACCTGGGGCGTGGCCCGCCTGCCGCTGACGCTCGGCGCCGGACCGCACACCGTCAGACTGCACCGCGCCGCCGCCGACTCCGGAAGCGTCAACATCGACAGCCTCGCCCTCCTCACCTCCGGTGCCACCTACCCCACCCGAGCGAAGACCACGGTCAACGGCTGCCGGTTCGGGACCAGTTGCGAAGCCGAGGACGCCCTCCTGTCGGGCTCCGCCGTCATCGCCACCGATCACAGGAGTCATGCCGGCTACGGCTTCACCGCCGAACTCAACCAGGGATCAGGTATCTCGGACCGGATCACCGGCGTACCCGGCGACGGCACCTACCTGCTGAACCTGCGCTACGCCAACGGCACCGGCAGCGACGGCCTGCACCAGCCACGGACGATCGAAGTCGGCACCGGCGACGGGACCTCCCACACCCTCACCCTCCCGGCCACCGACAACTGGGACACCTGGCAGTCGGCCTCCGTCCCCGTCCACTTGAAGTCGGGAACCGACCAAGTAACCCTGAACTGCCCGGAGTCGACCAGCTGCCACGTCAACCTGGACACCCTCGCCCTGAGCCGGCAAGGAGAGGCCGCCCCCGCACCCCACCTCGCCCTGGGCGGCTACCGTCGCAGCCTCGACGGACTCAACGGCGACACCGAACCCACCCCCTGGACCACGCCCGGACTCCTGCACCGGGACGGCTGGTACCTGCTCGACGACACCCCCTCAGCGCTCTACGACACCGGCACGAAGAAGGCCACTCCACGCCCCGCCCACGGCGGCCGGCCCTACCAGGACGGCTATCTCTTCGGCTTCGGACACGACTACCAGCAGGGTCTGTCCGACCTCGCCACGCTGACCGGGCCGTCACAGTTGCTGCCCCGCTGGGCCTACGGCGTCTGGTACTCGGAGTACATCGACCGCACGGCGAGCGACTACGAGAACACCATCCTGCCCGCGTTCCGCGCCGCGGACGTCCCGCTGGACGTGCTGGTCACGGACACCGATTTCAAGTCGCCGAACACCTGGAGCGGTTGGAACTTCGACCCGGCCAAGTTCCCCGACGCCAAGGCCTTCTTCGACTGGTCCACCGGCCAAGGGCTGCACAACACCCTGAACGTGCACCCGAGCATCCTCGGCTCCGACCCGCAGTTCGCGAAGGCCCAGAGCACGGCCAAGGGCAAGCTGAGGAAAGGCGGTTGCGCAGGCAGCGCCGGCTCGGACTGCTACACCTTCGACTTCGGCGATCCCGACCAGCTCAAGGCCTACCTCGACCTGCACCGTCCGTTGGACCAGGCCGGCAACGACTTCTGGTGGCTGGACTGGTGCTGCGACGCCTCCCGCTCCTCCCGCTCCGGAGCCACCCCGGACGCATGGATCAACCAGAGGTACGCCGACCTCACCTCCGAGACCAGCGACCGCGGCTTCGTCCTGTCCCGCGCCTACGGCTCCCTCCAGGCCGGCGGCTACAGCGGCGGCGTAGGCCTGCCCACCGGCCCCTGGGCCGACAAGCGCAGTACGCTCCACTTCACCGGTGACACGACGTCGAACTGGGGCACCCTGCGCGCCGAAATCGGCTATACGCCGGGGGAGTCGGCCGCCACCGGCCTCGCCGCCGTCAGCCACGACATCGGCGGCCACAACGACGGATACGGCATCCCCGGAGCCGAGACGTACACCTCGAACGGCCAGACCCACCGCACCACCAAGCTGCCCGACGACCTGTACGCACGGTGGGTGCAGTTCGGCACCTTCCAGCCCGTCGACCGTCTGCACAGCAACCACAGCGACCGCCTGCCGTGGCAGTACGGCCCCCAAGCACGGAATTCCGCGGAGAAGTTCCTCCGGCTGCGCGAGGCGCTCGTGCCGTACACGTACACCCTGGCGCACGAGGCCAACACCACCGGCGCCCCGATCGTCCGCCCGCTGTACCTGCGGTACCCGGAGGAGGAGAACGCCTACACCAAGGCGGACAGCGAGTACCTCTACGGCCCCGACATGCTGATCGCACCCGTCACCACACCCGGCACCGACACCACCACGTCGGTGTGGTTCCCTCCCGGGCAGTGGACGGACTACTTCACCGGCCGCACCTACACCGCACCCGCCGGCGGAGCGACGTACGACATCACGACCACCCTGGACACCATGCCGGTCTTCGTCCGGGCGGGCGGCATCGTCACCACCCGGTCCGACAACGTGCCCAACGACACCCAGAGCCCGCTCGACAAGGTCAGCATCACAGTGGCCCCGGGAGCATCCGGCGCGTTCTCCCTCTACGAGGACGACGGCACCACCTCGCATGCCGGTCGTACGGCAACCACCCGGATCCGCTACACCGAGCACAAGGACGCACACCTGCTGAAGATCGCCCCTGCCAAGGGAACCTTCCGAGGACAGGCGGCCCACCGAACCTGGACCGTGTCCTTCCTCGGCGTGAACGAACCACCGACGGAGGTGACGGCGGGCGGCACCCGCTTGACCCCCTCGGCCTGGCACTGGGACGCCGACACCCACGTACTGCGGATCACCACACCCGCGCACGATATCCGGGCTGCCACGGCCGTCGCGTACAAGTAGAAGGCCGGGACTGGTGCAGGCCCTGCCGCGCATGTCGTGCCTGGCGGCAGGGCCTGGTAGCCCTCGTCATCACCCCTCGTCGGCCAGGGGCGGGGACCAGGGCTACTCCTCGGGGGCGGCCTCGGTGCGGGTGACGATACGGCGGATCGTCTCCAGCGGCAGCTTCGGCGAACCGTCGGTGTAGAGGAGGCCGTTGGTCTCCTGGGCGGTGTCCATGAACTGCGTGTAGCAGAAGCCCGCGACGATCGGGCTCGTGTGCAGTACCCCGAAGATCTCGCCGAGCAGGGCGGCGTACTGCGTGTCCGAGCTGGTCCGCGTGTAGGAGAACTCGTCCTCCTCGGCGCCCACGGAAAGACCGCCGAACTCCGTGACCATCAGAGGGACTTCACCGGCGCGGTAGCGCTCCGTCTGCCGTGCGTCGAGGGAGAGGGTCCGCCCGGCCGGGCCCGGCGAGGCCAGCAGCGCTTCCAACCCGGCGACGTCGCCGTAGCGGCGGGTGAGCAGGCCCGTTATCTCTACCTGGCAAATGTTTGCGCAGGTGGAGAGAACCATAGCGACGCAGGCACATTAGACATGTGATGGGGCACGCCATGATGTGCCAGAGCCGGCCTCGCTCCCAACACCTGCAATGACCGGACTGTCGCACAAACGGTCCATATCAATCATTAAGCCTCAAAATGGTGCACGGGGCGTAGACCGGCTTCACGAGGGAAAGCCAGACCTACGCGGTGCCGCCAGGGGGTTGCACGGCGCCATGGGGGGAGTCGGGGGGCATGCGCAAGTCACAAGAGACTCGAGTCATCGCGACCATGTCGAAGATCGACGGCGCGACCTGCGCGGGCCTCGTGGTGGGCACTCCGGTGCAGTGGTCCGTCGCGCCAGTGAGCGGCCGCTCGCCCAGCATGCTCATGCAGGCGTACGAAGGAAGACTCCCGCGTATACCGGCAATGGGACGCGAGATGTTCACCCTTGAGGCGCCGCCCGGCTGGGCGGCCCGGCTGGACCCGGTGATGGAGGAGCTGTACGTCACCTCGCCGGTCAATCCCCGGTTCTGCCACGGGGCTGTACCGCCGCTGCCGCCCGGCTGGCGGGAGACGGCTGTGACCGCAGGGCGTGTCCTGCTGTTGGTCACCGACTTCCTCAAAGACTATCCAGCCGGGTCTGGCGCCGACTTGGCGGATGCGCTGACTGGACTGGCGACCCATGGTCTGCTGCACGGCGGCATGATCGAGTTCGTCGAGTCTGCGGTGCCAGCGGAGCCAGACTCGGGTCTTGCCCTTCTGGAGGAAGACACTCCGCCTCCACTCACCCTCGTCCGAGCGCCAGCCGACGCCCTCGTGGAACTGGCTGAGCTCGTGGCCGACCGGGTCTTGACACTGGATCAGGCGAAGTCTCGTGCGCGCCAAGTTGGCTGGATCACTTTCGAGCAGCGGAAAGCCGACAACCGGCCCAATCCACCAGCGGTACCTGGTGGCGACTCAGCGCGCACTCTGATGAGTGGTTCGCTGACGATGCGCCCCGGGGACGACCCGAGGGAGCTGCTGCGGGAGATGACGGACAGGGAGATCGCTGCCGTGACCCTGCCCAGCGGCCCCATGCCGCTGGAGCACGCTTTGCGGGAGCACTACTACTACTTGTGCCTGCTCGTAGAGATCGCCGACGCCCGAGGAGGACCGGAAGGCTCGCCGCTTTGGCTGGCCGCCGCTGCCCCCGCCGTTGAGGCCGCCGCTCATCTGGTGTCCGTCACCGGCGATAGGGCGGCGTTCGAGGAGGCGGACGAGTTGGCCCGGCGGCGCGTTGCGTTCCTTCGGTCACAGCACCTCATTGAGCCCCTCGACGACGCGCTGATCGCGGCGGCCGAGCTGCGGCTCGCTCTGCTCGGCCCGCTTCATCTAGGTGGCGACCAGTACGCACGTAGCGGCCTGCCTTGCACGACCGCCGAGCTGGTGTCGCAGGCGTACCTGGCCCAGGAGGACGGTCTTCAGCCGCCCGACATCAGGACGCACATATCCGACGCGAACGCCTTCCTGGATGAGGCGCTGCAGACCACCCAGGGCCGGGCACGCGCGCGTGCGCTTGTTCTGCGCATCCAGGCTGGGATTCCGCGAGACCAGCCGTACTCCCTGTCGGGAGAGCAGATCCGGGCTCTCGCGGGGGAAGCCCGATCTTGTTTTCGCGGTGCGGAAGGGCCGGTTGTCGACCTGTTCCTCGCCCGGCTGCTGGAGGACATGCCTTCGGGTGCCGTTGCTGGTCTCTTCGCACGTCCGCTGGAGTCTGTCGTGGACGCCTACGGCGAACCGGGCACCCGCGCCCTCCTGTCCCAAGGTATCGAGATGGCGCGTGCTCTGGGGGAGCGGGATCTGCTGCACCGGATGCTGCCCTGGTCCGACGAACTGCCGGAACCGCTGTCGGACGCCCACGTCCGGCAGGAACTGGAAGCCAGACTGCACTGCCTCCCCGACGACAGCACCCCATGTCCGCCCCGAGGAGCCGATCTCGACGCCCTAGCAGGCCGGCTCTTCTCCTCCAGGCCGCGCTTTCTGTCCTCCTCTCACAGGACACGCCGCGAGGCGGCGGCGCGGACACATCTCGCTGCACACGCCCTGGCCGAGGGCCAGACGGAACTCGGCCTGCGTCTGCTGCCTCCCTTCGAGTCGATACGCACCCTCGGCCACAGTTACTCCCTGCTCTACGCCGACCTGCACTACCAGGCGGCCACAACGTGCCCGGCGCTTCCCCAGACGCCGCGGGGCGACCTGGACATGCAGGGCCCCGGATTCCTTCTGTGCCAGGCGGCACAGAAGTACTCGCTGCTCGGTCTGTACGGGCTGGCTCGGGCCTGTTTAATTCAGGTGCTGGAGCACGTCCAGGATTCCTCCGACGACGATTTCCCCGCCGTCGCATCGGCTGTCGCGGCAACCACGCCCGTGATCTACCCGATCCGGGACCGAGCACTCGCCCGGATCTGCCGGGACGTCGTGCACGCCACCACACTGCGCGCCTCCATGGAAGCGGAAGGGGTGTCCTTAGCAGCATTGATGGCGCTGCATCACGCGGCCAAGGGCGCCACGTTCTCCCAGTGGTACGGCATCCGGGAACCCTTCGAGATGCCGGAGGCCGTCATGCATCAACTGACGCGGTTGCGGGCGATCGCTGATCGCGGAGAGGCCGGCCCCTATGCCTCGAACGAGGGTGACTACGACGTCGGCCTGCCGGGCACGTCGCTGGGAGACCTTCTTGTGCCGTTGTCCGACCAGGAGATCGCGCCGGGGCGGACTGGGGCCGAGATCGAGCAGAACGTCAGGCGCCACATCGACGACATGATCAACCGGGTGCTAGTGCAGGCTGGTGTCAACGGCTCCTACGCGGAGACCGACTGGGACCGCGTGCAAGAGAGCCTGGACGGTCAAACGGTGTTCCTCAGCTGGTTCGTTCCGGCGACGCCCGGATTCGAAACCGACTATGCCGTCCTCGCGATCACGCAGGAATCGGTAACCGGCGCGTTCGTACATTCTGGCCCCAGCACCCGAAACTCAGGCGCTGAAGGCCATGATGGAGACGAGAGGATGCCGCCACCGCACGACCACCTCTTGGCTGACACGGTGGACAAGATACGGGTCGAGGTAACTGACGATCCTCAGTTTGATCATGTCACACCGGAGGCGGCGGACCTGCTGGCACGTCCGCTGATCCCGCCCCAATGGCTGGAGGAGTGGCGCGAACAGGGCAAGGACCACCTACGTATCTGGGCGCATGGGCCCCTGCACTACCTTCCGTTCCATTTGCTCACGTACGGCCCCGAGGCGCGGCTTGTTGCCGACGACTTCACGGTGTCGCTGATCGGCGGGCTAGGCACGTCCTCCCCACGGGGCTCTGCGGCACGCCGCCCGCCCCGAACCGCAGTCCTGGCCGCAGCCAGTGGCGGTGAGGCGTTCGGACTGACCCGCGAGACTGTTCTAGAGGAGCACGCGGCCGATATCGCTGACCTGATCGGCGCATCGGCGGTCGTGGGTCCGGCTGCCACGCGGCAGAGACTGCTCGAAGAGCTGTCTACGGCGGACGTGGTTCACATCGCGGCCCACGGCACGCAGGACGCGGCAGCGCCCTGGTTTCACTGCCTCTACCTGAGCCCGGACGAGGACGACGACGGCCGGGTATTCGCACAGGACATCCTCGCGACCGACCTCCGAGGGGTCCGGCTCGTCACGCTCGCCTCCTGCGAGTCCGCGCTGGGCCGCTACGACATCAACGACAACCTGCGCGGCATGCCAGCGGCGCTGCTCCTCGCCGGAGCGCAGGCAATCATCGGCTGCCTGTGGCCTGTAAGACCCGAGCCTGCGACGCACTTCTTCGGAGAGGTGCACCAGCGCATCGCGCGGGGCTCGACACCTCTGGAGGCCTTCCGCGGGGCCCAATTCGCCACACGGGCCTGCTGCCCCGACTACCGGGACTGGGGCGCCTTCACATTTCTTCAAGGCTGGCACCACACCACGCTGGAGGCGATGTGACCAACACAGACGGCTGGACCATTCCCCTGCAGGACGTCGAACTTGTCCCAGAGCGGACCCTCGGCACGCCCACCGCCCAACAACTGGCGCACAGGCTGTCATTCGGCCAGGACATCCTGCCCGTAGCCGAGCCTTACGCTTTCCCAGAGTGGTGTTCCTACGCTGAGGGACTCGCCCATGCGCGTACGTTCCGGCTACTCGCCATGGTGTGCTCTTTTCACCCCGAGGAACCGGACAGTTCGTGGATCATGGAAAAGGGTAAACTTGCACTGTCCCTCAGGACGGAAGGTGAGACACCCCCCAGGGCCATCGGCCGTCGTATCGATCCCGGGGAACGGACACGGCCGGTGAACTCGGTACCTTCCACCGTATCTTTCTCGTTCAACGCAGGGCTGTTCGGCGCTGGGGTGCAGCATCCGCTAGGAGGCTCCGCCACAGGTTACGACTGGATCGTGCAGGGCTACGGGGAGAACCAATCTCAGCTCCGCTGGCGCTTCCGGAGTACCAAGCATCACCCACTCGTTGGTGATCACCCGCTGGCAGTGTTGATCGAGTACGACCCCGCGAAGGAGCACCGGGTCGAGATTTTGTTCTCGGCCGAGCTGAAACACCCGACCCTCGGACTTCGCCGGCACCGAGGCCAACTTCCCGTTCGCAGCATTCCTTTGACAACCTGACCGAACCACGTCAGCGGAATCCGGGTGAAGCTGTCGCCGTCCCGGGGCAGTGGCAGACTTCGGTCTGCCACTGCCCGTGCAGTCAGTTCTGGTCCTCGGAGCGGATCATGCGCCGTAGGCTGGCGCGGGCCGCCGCCAGGTCGTCCTGCGTTTCGCTGAGCTGTCCGGTCAGTTCGTCGACGCGGGCTAGCGCCTGTGCGAGGTCGCCCTCCAACTGCTGCTTGTCGGCAGTGAGCTCGTCGACGCGGGCGCCGAGGTCGGCGGTGCCGAATTGCTCGACCTGCTGACCGAGGCTGCGCCGGACAGCGCTACCCAGGCGCTCGACCTCTTCGCGTAGGCGTCGGTTGTCCTCCCGCAGAAGTTGCTGCTCGACCTTCCACCAGGCCGGCGCCTTGGCGCCAGCGCGCGCGTAATTTGTCGCCGCGCGGTCCTGGCGACGGCGGGCCGCCTCAACGTGCTCGCGCACACCTTCGGCGTAGACGAGCCAGTGGGAGACTTTCGCGGCGCGGGCCCCGCCAGTAAAAGTGACCGGCTCGTTGTCGGCGAGCATCTGGTCGACGACCGACAGGACGCGGGCGCGCTTGTCGCGTGAGTCCTTCTGCCGGGTCTCGCGCAGGACCTGGGCGGGGGTGCGGGACTCACTCATCGGTGCTTCTCCGGGCAGGGATGGAGGGGACGGGCAGGACAGGTGGAGGTGCTGCGGCGCGGACCTTCCGCAGGACTGCGGACGCCTCTTCGAGGTGGCGGCGTTCATCGTCGGGTATCGCTTCAAGTTGGCGGCGGATGCTGGCGACGACGTTCTGGAAGGAGTCGATCTGATCGGTGAAGTTGCGGACGACGAACTCCGCGGTCCCCAAGGCCCTGGCCATCTCGCGGTCGGCCTTGAGGGCCCGGATGTGGTCCTCGACCGCAGGGAGGAAGGAAGGGTCGGGCCGGTAAAAGGCGCACCCGGAGCACTGGAAGCAGATCGGGCAACGCCCGCCGCCGGCCTTCACGTTCGACGGCTCGGTGCAGTTGCCGAACGGTACGGCGACCGAGCGCGCTTCGTACGCGGTCGCGGACGCGGTCGGTGTGGGGTTGCCGGAGCGGTCGACGACGTGCTTGCGCATCGTCTCGACGGCCTTGCGGCGTTTCTCCATCGACACCTTGAAGTAGCCCATGCGAAGGCCTGCGAGTCGGCCAGGAGGTGCATGTCCTCACGGCGCAGCCCGAGCGCCTCGCCGATCCGCATGCCGGTGCACCACAGCAGGAGCACCAGGAAGTGGTCCCGCGCGTGGCGCGTGGCGTCGATCAGGCGGGCGATCTGCTCGACCGTCAGCCACTCAATCCCCGAGTCGACACCTGCGAGCTTCAGTATTCGGGAGCGGACCGTGCGGTGCTGGTTGTTCTCTCCCGGATGGGGGGGCCGCCAGGCCCGCGAGGCGCTGTCACCGGCTGGGGCTAGGGTCCCTGGTGTGAGTGACTACTACGACCTGTTCCTGGCGGTGGACCTGCCGCCGGACCTGCCCGAGCCGGTACTTCTGGAACTGAGGTGGCTCCTCGGGCAGGGGGACGTGCCGACAGAGTTGAAGTCGACCGACTGGGAGTCATGGGGCGGTCCTTGGCAGGCCTTCGCCGGTGGCTCGGCGAGCCACTCGTTCGACGGGGCCGATGTCTCCCTGCTGGTCCGTGCCGTGGACAGGCCGAACACGGACGGCGGCGAACCGTGGGCCCTGACGGTCCGGACCTGCGTCCACGAGGACGATTTCGGGGTGACGATGGACGTCGTCGGGTGGCTTCTTCGACACGCGACCACACAAGGGTGGGTCGGGTTCGTCCGCGACTCCGGCCTGGGCCAGGTCCAACACCTCCTGCGCCGCGAGGACGGCTTCGATCTTGTCGATGTCCGCCCGGCCGTCATCCAGAGGAGCGTTCCCTGGTCATCGGGGTAGCCCGTCTCGAAGCGGGGCATGGGAAACGACGGGACAGGCCGACTGGCGGTGTTCTCGGCTGGGGCTGGGCTGGGCTGGTGGCGAGGCGAGGCGGTAGGAGTCGGTGCCGGTACCTGGGCCGGTTCCCGTCCCGGGACGGGATGTCCCATCTGTGTCAGCTCCTCATCGGCCCTCGACGGACCTGTCGGTGCGGCCTGTAGGGAGGACGGTCGATTCGAGCGGCTTCGAAATACTGACGAACCGGGAGCTCTGCAAAATGGGTCAGTCTCCGCAGGTGTGGGATGGGACACCTGGCTTGAGGGAGGTAAAGGGAGATGCCAACCCCTTCGAATAATGGCACGAGTTCGAAGAGTGGCGCGCGTTCCGTCGTCATGTTCAAATCCGATCGGACCTTCAGGGTCTGGCGTTATGGGGTCGGCCATTCTCAACTGCTCCTTCGGGCCGTTCCCGACAGCGTGGATACCGTATGCCTGGACCTGCGTTTCGAAGGTGTGAGTGCCATGCAGTTGGTCCAGCACTACAAGTCGATCGAGCTCTGCTCCGCGAGCATGGCCGAGGCCGAGGAGATTCTCGGATTCTCCGGAACCAGCCCGTCCGGCAGAGAGATCCATCTGCCTGTCGTCCTGCGATCCAGGAGCGGATCAGGGTTTGTACTGTGCCGAACCGTTACCGCTGAGCGTGGCGGAGAAGACCCCGTCGGATCCGACTTCGCATGCGAGCAGCGCAGCGTCATCTGGAGTAGTCGCCCACGGTCGTAGGCGGACGGCGAGACGGCGACGACGAGTAGCGCCCCGCCGGAGCAGCCGTGACGATGACGGGCAGGCTCAGCGCAGCACGACGTCGAACACCATGTGGAAGAACGCGTCGATGGGGGAGGAGGACTTGTCGGCGCGGGCCGCGATCAGGGCACCTTCCCAGGCGCTGAGGACGAAGAGCGCGGTCGCCGGCACGTCGAGCGAGGCGCTGACCTCGCCCGATTCCTGGGCCTCGGCAAGCACGCGCTCGATGTGCGAGGCCCACTGCTGGAAGCCGCGCTGGACCGCCGAGCGGATCTCGTCGGAGTGGTCGGCCACCTCGGCGCCGAAATTGCCGACCAGGCATCCGCGGACGAAGCCGCTGTCCATCGTGTCCGAGCCCATGAACTCGAAGTGCGTCCGGAGCCGTTCCAGCGGAGGACGCCCGGCCGTGTCGAGCATGTCGAAGCGCAGACCGGCGGCATAGCGGTCGAGCGCCTCCAGAGCGCAGTCCTCTTTGCTCGCGAAGTGGTTGTAGAAAGAACCCTTCGGGGCGCCGGCGGCCGAGGTGATGTCGCTGATGCCGGTGGCGTTGAAGCCCCGGGTGCGGAACTGCTCCAGTGCCGCCTGCGCGATCTCCTCGCGCTTCGATGCGCGTGCCATTCTGATCACCTCCCCCTCAATATGTCCGGTCGTCTTAGGCGCTGTCAAGCCGGGGTCGCGGGGCCCGTGTGCTTGCCCGGCCGGGCTTGACGCCGTCTAAGACGACTGGTCATATTGAAAGTGACATCGCCACACCGAACCCCGCCGGCCCGTGCCGGCCGGGCGGTACCAAGGAGCCCTCCATGTCCACCACCTACCGAGCCTTCGAGGCCACCGGAGTCCACAACCTCCAGCTGGTCGAGCGCGAGCTGATCGACCCGGCGCCCGGACACGTCCGGCTCCGGGTGCACACCTGCGGCGTCTGCCACACCGACGTCCTCGCCGTGGAGGGCCTGCGTGCCGACCCGTCGAGTCCGATCGTGCCCGGCCACGAGATCGTCGGCGTGATCGACGCCGTGGGGCCCGGCGTCACCGCCTGGCACCCCGGCGACCGCGTCGGGGTCGGCTTCCTGAACGGACACTGCGGGGAGTGCGAGCCGTGCCGCCGGGGCGACTTCGTCAACTGCCTCGACCAGGGGCAGACCGGCACGAACATCGACGGCGGCTACGCCGAGGTGACCTACGCGCGTGCCAGCGGACTGGTCCGCATCCCCGACGGCATGTCCGCGGCCGAGGCCGCCCCGCTGCTGTGCGCCGGACTGACCACCTTCTCGGCGCTCCAGCAGGACTCCGTCCGGGCGGGCAGTCTGGTGGCCGTGCAGGGCATCGGCGGCCTGGGACACCTCGCCCTGCAGTACGCGCGCAGCCTCGGATACCGGGTCGTCGCCGTCGCTCGCGGCAAGGACAAGGAGCCGCTCGCCCGTGAGCTGGGCGCTCACGAGTACATCGACAGCTCGGAGACCGACCCCGGCTCGGCGCTGGCCGACCTGGGCGGCGCCTCGCTCGTCGTCGCCACGGCGTCGAGCGGCGCGTCCATGAACCCGCTGCTGCGCGGTCTGGCCCCCGGTGGGAAGCTCGTCGTCGTGGGTGCCGCGCCCGACCCGCTGTCGGTGTCCACCGCCGACCTGATCTTCGGTACCCGGAGCATCGTCGGCAGCCTGACCGGCTCGTCGATCGAGAACGAGGACAACCTCGGCTTCACCCTGGCCCACGGCATCCGCCCCGCCATCGAGACGATGCCCTTCGAGCGGGCCATGGACGCCTACGAGCGGATGCTCTCCGGCAAGGCGCGGTTCCGCGTCGTCCTCGACGTCGCCGCCTGATCGTCGTCCTCGCCGTCACCGCCGGACCCGGCTCCCCCCTCGCGCGGGGGCCGTACGGTCACGGCGGTCCGGCCTCGCGAGCGATGGCCGAGGCCGCCGGCCACGCCATGCCGGGGGCCGCGCGGGTCCCGCAGATACAGGTCGCGTGCCGTGCGGTTCTCGGGGCGCGACCGTGGTGACGGTGGATCTCGGCACCAGGTCCGTTGCCGGGCACGCGTCCGCCGGGGTGGGCGTCCGCTCCGGACGGTGCTCCCTCGGTGCCTCCCCTCCGCCAGGGCTGACTACAGGTCCAGCAGCGCCTGCTCGACGGCCTCCGTCAGAGCCGGGTGGATGTACAGGACGTCGTGCCCGATCCGGTCCACCGTCAGTCCCAGGGACATGGCCTGGATCAGGGGCTGGATGAGCGTCGCGGCCTGGGGCCCGATGATGTGCGCGCCCAGGAGCATGCGATCGGCCGGACTCGCGAGGAGTTTGACGAAACTGGTGGTGTCCTCCAGGGCCCATCCGTAGGCGGTCTGGGCGTAGTCGCGAACGCTCACCAAGCGGTCGATGCCGCGGCGCCGCGCCTCCTGTTCCGTGAGACCGACACTGGCGATCTGCGGACTGGTGAACACCGCGTGCGGCGCCACCCTGTTCGGCAGCGTCCGCACGTCCCGCGGATGGAGGATGTTGTGCCGCACCACCCGCGACTCGGCGTTCGCGACGTGCTTGAGCTGGAAGTGGTTCACCGCGTCGCCGAGTGCCCACACCCCGGGCACGGACGTGCGGTAGGCGTCGTCGGTGACGATGTGACCGTGTTCGTCCAGCTCCAGCCCGCCGTCGACGGCCCGCAGCCGGTCGGTGTTGGGCCTGCGGCCGACGCACACCAGCAGCATGTCGGCCTCGACGGCGTGCTCACCGTCCGGACCCGCCACCACCGCCGCCACACCGTCGCCCTTCGGTGCGAGCCAGGTGATCTCGGCGCCGAGCAGCACACGGTGCCGCTGTGAGGCGAGTTCGGTGAAGCGCTGCGACACCTGCTCGTCCTCCGCCATGAGCAGGCGTGGCCCGCGCTGCACGATCGTGACGTCCACGCCGAACGAAGCGAAGACGTGGCCGAACTCGGCCGCGATGAAGCCGCCGCCGAGCACCAGCATGGACGCGGGCAGGGCGTCGATCCGCATGATCGTGTCCGAGGTGTGGAAGGCGACGGTGTCGAGGCCGGGGATGTCCGGCACCACCGGCCTCGACCCGACCGCGACGACGAACGTCTCGGCGGTGATCCGCTCCGTCCCGACCTCCAGCACCTTCGGGGCGACGAAGCGGGCAGTCTCGGTGAAGACGTCGACGCCCTGTCCTCTGCGGTACTCCACCGCACTCTCGTGCAGCGGATCGATGCGGTCGAACACGCGGTCCCGGACGGACTTCCAGTCCACGTGCGCGACGCTCGCGTGGACTCCGAGGCGCCGCGCCGCCCGCGCGCCCTCGGCGGCGTCCGCGGCGACGACGAACATCTTGCTCGGTATGCACCCCCGGTTCAGACACGTGCCGCCGAAACGGTCCGGTTCGACGATGGCGGTCCGCAGGCGATCGAATTCCTCGGACAGCAGCATGTTGCCGCTGCCTGCCCCCAGGATGACGAGATCGTAGTGCCGCATGTCTTCCACCTTCCGTGGGCGGGACACCGGCCTTGCGCCGCATGGCTGTGAGCGTGCGGTCCTACTGACCACAATTCTGTCCGCATGTGCCGCTTACCACCACTGCCGGACGTGAGGGCGGCCCGGCCCGCGGCCGGCGCGCCAGGACACCGTCCCGTCCCGCCGGTACGCCGATGGTGCGCTGGTCGGCCCTGCCGCCGTAGGTGATGCGCACGATGGCGCGCCAGATCCCGCGAGCCGGGGCGGAGTGCGCCTGCGGAGAGGTGTCACGCCGTGGTCTGCCATCCGGGTTCCAGGCAGTCGAGGAGGGCGTGGAAGGCTTTGTGGGCCCGGTCCCAGTGGCCGTCGGCCAACGGGGCGATCAGCAGGCCGAGGGAGGCGTCGGTCAGGAGGGTGGCCTGTGTGCGCGCCCGCTCTTCGGTCATGCCGAGGTCGCGGAATACGGAGGTGTACAGGAGGTTCCATTCGGTGACGATGTCGCGCATGACGTGCCCGTAGCGGCCGGGGTGAAGCACGCTGGCGCTCATGATCTCGAAGTAGAGAGGGAACGTGGCGCGTACGTGGGGGTCGCTGAATTGTCGCCACACCTCCTCCACGAAGCGGCGGAGGTCTGCGGGGCTCGCGGGCGGGCCGGTGGCTTCCAGTAGTGCGCGGGTGCGCAGCAGGGGCCGACGCTCGTAGACGTCGAGGGCCTCGGCGACCATTCGTTCCTTGGTGCCGAAGTAGTACAGGAGCATGCGGTCGCTGGTGCCCAGGGCCTTGGCCAGAGGTCGCAGGGACAGGTCCGCGACGCCGTTGCGCACGACGTACTCGCGGATCCGGTCGAGAAGGTCGCGTCGCTTGGCCGGATCGGGTGGGCGAGGCATGTGCAGGCTCCTGGGTGAGCGTGATCGAGCATTCCGTGATGTCGGTTATTTAGTCTTTGTTGCGGTATTTACTGTAGCGGGGGCTACGTCTATATTTGAGATGTAGCGACTGCTACGTGCAGTGGCCTGGCGTGCGCCTGGCCCTTTCACCGGCCGACCGGCCGGTCGTCAGTGAAGGGACTGATCCCCGTGGCCACCTGGGTCATCGGCTACCGCGTCGCCGCCTTTCAGCGGGGCGGGCGGCCCTCTCGTGCCGCTGCGCCGTCGCGGCTCGCCCGGCAGTGGGCTCTGTGGTCCCGCCTGCTCGCACCGCTGCGGCCGTTGGACGCACCACGTGGCTGTGCCACCGCCTGGGATGCCTCCTGGCCCCTGCAGCGGGAACTGACCTCCGTGCGCCAAGCCCGACGTCTGGTGACCGCGCAACTGAGCGACTGGGCTGTCGGTGATCTCGCCGACACCGCTGAGCTACTCGTCAGTGAACTGGTCACCAATGCTCTGCGTCACACGCGCGGTCCGCTCCGGCTCAACCTGCAGTTGCGCGATTCCCGCCTGCTGTGCGAGGTCGAGGACACGGAGTCCACCAGCCCCGCGCGCGGCCCGGCCGACCCGGACGCCGAGAACGGCCGGGGCATCGAGCTCCTCGACCTGCTCGCGGACGCCTGGGGTAGCGTCCGGACCGCCACCGGCAAGACCATGTGGTTCGAGCTGCAGGCCGAAGGTCATCCTCGTGAGGCGCAAGCACCGTGCTGATGGTGGCCTGTGGAAGTCGCGGTCGGCCGAAGCGGAAATTCAATCGGACGCCATTACTTGATCGTGAGGCCGGTCCTAGGCTGAAGGCATGGTGACCAGGGGCGAGCGTTCAGGTCCAGATCCTCGAAGCGTGATGCGGTGGTCGCTGAGCCTGCACGTTGCTGTCGTGCTGTTGCTTTCCGCCTTCCAGTCGGCATCGTCGCGGCCGCGCTCTGGCTGCTTCTGGGTACGCCTCGGCTGCACGTAGCCGGACCACTCAAGCCCGGAGACATTTACGACGGCATCAAGATCGCATTGGCGGTCGTTGCCGGAACTGCGGTGTCGTGGCTCTGGTCGTCGGCTACCGGCGCCAGCACCTCAATGAGGTGCGTGAGGAGCGTGAGCATGGCAGGTCCTTCACCGACCGGTTCGGGGCCGCAGCCGATCAGCTCGGGGCGGATCAACCAGCGGCCCGGATGGCGGGTGCGTATGCCATGGCCCGGCTCGCCGACGAGTGGCGCCAGGAGCGTCAGACCTGTATCGACGTGCTGTGCGGCTACCTGAGGATGCCCTATGCGCCCGATCCGCCGGCCGACGAGTCGGCCCTCGTCGCCTGGCAAGGCGAGTTCCGCGGCGCCCGCTTCACCGGCGCCGACATCATCTTCATCAACGCGCTCTTCGCTGGCCACGACGCCGGCGGATATCCGCGCCGGAGGGCGCCTCAGTCCGCAGGCCCGCCGCCGAACGGGATGCCCAGCCGGTGGGCCACGGTGGTCAGGGCCGGTCCCAGGGGGAGCGCGACCCGGGTGAGGGCGTGCGGGTCGCCCCGGGTCGGGTCCTGGTTGACGATCAACACCGGCTTTCCCTCCTGGTGCGCCTGGCGGACGAACCGGAGCCCGGACATCACCGTCAATGACGATCCCAGGACCAGCAGTGAGGACGCTTCACGGACCAGCCGTCGGCAGTGCTCGACGCGCTGTGGCGGAACCGCCTCGCCGAAGAACACCACATCTGGTTTGAGTACGCCGCCGCAGTCGGCGCAGGGCACGATGCGGAAATCCCCGACCTGCGCGTCGGTGAGGTCGGCGTCACCATCCGGGTTGATCCCGGCGGCCACCGGGTCGAAGCCGGGGTTCTCGGCCTCCAGCCGCCGGGCGAGTTCGCGGCGCGGGCTGAAGGCGCCGCAGGAGAGGCAGACGACCCGGTCGAGGCTGCCGTGGAGTTCCACGACGCCCTCGCTGCCGGCGGCCTGGTGCAGGCCGTCGACGTTCTGGGTGATCACACCCGAGACGTGGGCGTGCCGTGCGTAAGCGGCCACGGCCCGGTGCCCGGCGTTGGGGAGGGCCCGGCCGAAGGTGCGCCAGCCGAGGTGGCTGCGCGCCCAGTAGCGGCGCCGTGCGTGGGCGCTGCCGGTGAAGTCCTGGTAGGTCATCGGGGTGTGCCGGGTCAGGCTCCCGCCTTTGCCCCGGTAGTCCGGGATGCCTGACTCCGTGGAGATGCCCGCGCCGCTGAGCACCAGCACACCGCCGGTGCTCAGCGCGTCGACGACCGGTTGCAGGTCGGTGGTCCCCGGCGGCAGATCCGCAGCGGGGGTCCAGCTCAGGGTGGGGCGCATGCGCATGCCGCCAGGGTACGGAGTCGGCGGCGGCTCAGGGCCGGCTCAGGGGGAGCAGGACGACCCGACACTCTCGGGAATCAGGGTCAGCGGCTCAGGCAACCACGGCAAAGCCGCCACGGTCTGCGCCGTCACAGCGGCATGCGAGGACACCTGGCTCGACCCCCACCACTCTCTCGATCCGAACATGATCGAGGGCGCCTTCGACCTCCACGCGCTGATCCTGGACGACATCGACCGACTGCGCATGCGCTGGGCCGATGACCTGTGCGCCCTGGGCCTGAGCCGATCGCTGATGAGCTTCCAGGTCACAGCAGGGATACACCGCCCAGACACGAGTCCGAAAAACTCGTCGGCCGACTGAAGCGCTCCGTCACGCCGGGGCAGTCGCCGGTGGCACGGGCGACGTCGATTCGGTATGTCTTCCGTTCGCCAGGTGTAGATCAGGGGTGTCCGGCATCGGCGGGCGGGGACTCCAGCCGGCCGCGTCGCCGACCTGTCCGAAGAGCACCGCTAGGCCGAGTCGCGGATCACCAGCTCCGGGTCGAAGATGACGGACGTCGCATCGGTGCGGCCGCCGTGGATGTGCTCGTCGAGCAGGCGGGCCATCTCCGCCGCCATGTCCTCCACCGGCTGGCGGATCGTGGTCAGCCGGGGCCGGCAGGTCACGGCGATGCTGGAGTCGTCGAAGCCGACGACCGCGACGTCCTCGGGGACTCGGCGTCCGCGCTCCCGTACGACCTGGCAGGCGCCCTGCGCCATGAGGTCGTTGGCGGCGAACACACCGTCCGTGTCGGGGTGGCGGTCCAGCAGGTCCGACATGGCCGCGAGACCGCTGTCCAGCGTGAACCCGCCCTCGGCGACCGGGACGTAGGGATGGCCGTGGCGGGCGAGCGTGTCACGGAACCCGGCAAGACGCTCCTGGCTCGCCGCCACGTCCAGGGGGCCGCAGACGGTGGCGGGTCGTCGACAGCCACGCGCGAGGAGGTGCTCCGCGGCGAGGCGCCCGCCGTCCCGGTGCGCCAGGTCCACGTAGCTGAGCGGGACCGGACGGGAGGGACGAGCGAAGAGCACGGCGGGAAGCCGGGCGTCGGCGAGAAGGGCGGGCAGCGGGTCGTCCGCGTGGGTGGAGACCACGAGGGCGCCGTCGGCACGGCCCTGACGCAGGTAGGTCAGCACCTCCTCGCGTGCCTGGGCGGACTCGGCGAACATGAGGACAGGGTGCATCGAGCGAGGGCGCAGGAAGCCGACGATCCCGCTGACGACCCGTCCGAAGAAAGGGTCTGCGAACACCGACGCGGCGAAGGCGTCCTGGCCGGCGTCGCTGGTGTCCCCGGCGCCGGACATCACCAGGGCGACGGTCTCGGCCCGCCGGATCACCAGGGAACGGGCGGCCCGGTTGGGCGCGTAACCCGTCCGCTCGATGGCCCCGCGGACCACCTCCTGTATCTCGGGATCCACGTTGCGGATGCCGTTGACGACCCGGGACACGGTCGCCCGGGAGACACCGGCCTCCCGGGCGACGTCCTCCAGAGTCGGGGCCCTTCTGCTCATGCAGGCACCCTAATGGACCTGCGAATCAGGAAATAGAGCGCTCTCCCGGAGCGGGGCGTGCACTCCGGGAGAGGTACGTCCGTCAGGCGTAGACGCCGAACTCGTAGAGCGAGTAGCCCCAACCGGTGCCCCGCGCCGTGCCGTTGACGCGGACGTAGCGGCCGGTCCCGGTGACGTCGAAGTCGTCGATCCCGCCGTTGCCGTCGGACACGGTGTGTACGGTCTGCCAGGTCTGGCCGTCGTCGGAGGTCTGGATGGTGTAGGCCTTGGCGTACGAGGCCTCCCAGGACAGCTGGACGTGCCGGAACGTGGTGCGGGTGCCGAGGTCGACCTGGAGCCACTGGGGGTCGCTCCAGTCACTGGCCCAGCGCGTGGCCTGATCGCCGTCGACCGCGTTGGCCGCGGTGCACGGGCAGTCGCCGTAACTCGCCTGGTAGGACGAGGCGGTGGCGGGTTTGCCCCGTGCCACATTGGTGCCGGACGGAATCGGCGGGACGACGCGGATCGAGCGGGTCTCGACGCCGACGTTGCCCCGGCCGTCCGTCGCCTTGACGTAGACCTTCCAGACGCCGGGGCGGTCGGGCGCGGTGATCCTGAGGCGGCCGCCGCCGAGGTCGGTGGAGGGCAGCGAGGCCAGGTTCTTGCTCTGGTCGATGTAGTTGCTGTTGTCGAGGACCTCGTAGGAGATCCGGTCGCCGTCGGGGTCGGTGGCCTTCACGGCCAGGACGAGGTCATGTCCGGCCTGCACCTGGCCCGCGCCGCCCTCCACGGTCAGCTCGGAGATGACGGGCGGGGTGTTGTCGTGGCTGGTGTCGCCGCCGTAGGCCTTCTTCACGGCGTAGTACGACAGGCGCTTCTGGCCGGCGGGGAGCAGGTTGAACCAGATGCCGCCGAAGTCGTACTCGGTGCCGTAGTGGAACATCGTGGCGCCGAGCGCGACCCCCTTGTGCCCGGTGACGCAGCCCCAGGCCCGCGTGTAGCCGTCGGCCTTGGCCTGGTCGGAGGGCTCCGACGGGACGCCGTTGGCGTCGTCGGGGACCTCCCACTCGCCGGCCGGCCCGGTCTCGGTGACGATGTAGGGCTTGGTGTAACCCCCCTGCTGCCAGGCGGACTTGATGTCGCAGACCGCGTTGTAGGAGTTCACGGCGTACAGGTCGAGGTCCGGCGCGTTCTTCTTGAAGTAGGGCCAGGCGCCGACCCAGGCGTCGGTGGACGTGACCGGGTGGTTGGGGTCGACTGCGTGGATCCTCTTGGTGATGTCGTTGACGAGGGTGGTGTAGGCGTCGCGCTGTCTCCCCAGTTCGTCGCCGCTGTAGCAGTTCTGCAGCCCGAGTACCGACTCGTTGCCGACGTCCCACATGAGCACGCCGGGGTTGTCCTTGTAGGTCTGGACCCACTTGGGGAACTCGTCGAGCACTTGGTTCCTGTAGGCCGTGTCGGTCAGGTAGTTGACGCAGCCGCCGCTGCCGGGTCCGCCGCCCGGCTGCAGCCAGAAGCCCGCGACGACCTTGATGCCGTGGGCGGCCGCGGAGTCGAACAGCGGCTTGCTGGTGGCGTCGGTGCCCCAGGTGCGGATCGTGTTGACGCCCATGGACTGGAGGTCCGGCAGGTACTTCTCGGCGTCCGCGACGCTCGGGCCCCAGGTCAGGCCCTTGATCTGGTACTGCTGCCCGTCCACCGTCAGCTGCCAGGCGCCCTGGCTCCCGGTGACCTTGACGACACTGCCCGCGGCGTGGGCCTGGGCGGCGGGCAGAGCGGCGAGGAATCCGGCGGCCAGTACGCCGGCGGTGAGGGGTGCCGCGATACGGCGCGTGCGGGTGAGCGTGCGGGTGCGGGGTCGTGGGGTCATGCGCGAACTCCTCAAGGCAGTCGGTAGTGCTCGTCGAGCGCGGCGCCCGCCTCCGGGTGGGTCTCGTCGTAGCCGCGCGCGTCG
Source organism: Streptomyces sp. NPDC051105 (assembly GCF_040682795.1). Taxonomy (NCBI): domain Bacteria; kingdom Bacillati; phylum Actinomycetota; class Actinomycetes; order Kitasatosporales; family Streptomycetaceae; genus Streptomyces; species Streptomyces sp. NPDC051105. The sequence continues at coordinate 265,577 of NZ_JBFBBR010000012.1, forward strand.
CACTGGAGCCCGCCGACGACGCAGTGGTCGACCAGGGCCTTGAGCGTGGGGGAGTCCCAGGCGTTGAAGAAGTCGTAGTGGAAGCTGTGACCCGCTCCGCTGGACAGTCGCACCTTCGACATGTCGCCGTTGACCGGGAAGGCCATCTTGAACTCGATCATCGGCAGCGCCACCGGGTGGTCTGCCGGGCACATGGTGTCGTTCGTGCCGGGCTTGACCACGGGGTAGGCCATGTGGCTCTTGTGGTCGGGGGTGTCGAGATACTTGCCGTCCCAGCAACTGGGCGCCTGGAACCGGATGTTGAGCTGGACGTCCGCGCGGTCGGGGCAGGTCGCGGGGAACTCGGTGTTGAAGTAGCTGTCACCGCACTCCCAGCCCTCGACGAAGCCGGGGTGGTGCCGGAAATCGTCGGCGCTCTGCATGGGGCTGCCGACGACGAAGCGCAGGCCCTTGGGGAAGGGCCGGACGCTGGTGTAGTCGGTGACGCCGGCCTTGTAGTAGATGACCTGCGGGCCGACGGGCAGGATCTGCTGGTCGCCGTTGTAGAGGGTGGGCATCCAGTAGCCGGACAGGTCGCCGGGGGCCTTGCACGTGGTGCCGCCGGCCGACAGCGAGGCGGTCGTGCTGTTGGCGTCGGTCGTCGTGTTGCCCATGAAGGTGTGGTCGTGGGACTTGCCCGGCTGCTGCGGGTAGACGATGGGGTCGTCCGGCCTGGTGTGGGTGACCGAGCAGTTGGCCTGGAACTCGTGGAAGTAGCGGTGCGGCGGGTCCTGGGTGGACGGCGTCACGCCGGTGACGGGCGGGTTGGCGGGGATGTAGCCGTCGCCGTCCGGATCCTCCGGGGAGTTGGCCGTGGACGCGGCCATCGCATGACCGGAGTGGGTGGCCGCGAACGACTGCGCGGCCGCGCTGTGCGGTGCGGGCGGCCCGGCGCTGACGGCGACGCCGCCGAGGCCGAGCGAGGTCAGCAGGAGCGCGCCGGTGATCAGCGTGGCTGACAGGCCTTTCGATCTCCGTGGCATGGAGACCTCCTCCTGAACGGTGGGGGTGTCAGAGGTCGTCGCCGGGAGTCCCCATGACGTGACGTCAGGCGAGCCGACGTGGGGGCGCCGGGGGACGTTCGGGAGAGCGCTCTCCCGCCGAGGAGTGTTGAGGGCATGTCATCAAGGTGTCAAGGGATCCGGCAGAAGAGGACCCGGAAAGATTTCAGCTTCAGAAGGCTTGCCGAGCGCCGGAACTCATGAGTTAAATCAAGTCATGAACTAAGCGAGCCCGCAGCGCTCTTGGTGCACCCTGCCGGGCTCCCTGCAGGCTCCCCTCCTCACGCATCCGCAGAGACCTCCATGAGACTCAGATCCGTGGGCGTCGCCATCGCTGCCCAGCGCCGGCCCGCCCTTCCCGTTCGCCGGCCGACCACTTGCCGTCGACCGGTTCGGGGGCCGCCTTGAGGGGCGGCCCCGACCACACCGACCACACCGATTGGGCGACTTCCAGGGCAAAGGCGCAGTTCATCGGGAATGATGCCGCCCGGGTTGAGTACCGGGCACCGGTGGAGCTGAGTAGATGCGCTCACGCCCCGCCCCCCCCCGCTGGCCCTCAAAGATGAAGGTCTCGTCATTGAGACCGGGAGACCTCATGCTCAGCCGCCTTGCCGACGTCCTGTTGCCGGCCGTCGGCCGACTCACCGTGACCGCCGACGCCGGTGCCGCCTTCGCGCCTGGCAGCATCATCGTCGCCAACCACACCTCCCTCGCCGATCCGGCCATCGTTCTCGCCGCGCTGCGCCGCCTGGGCGCCGAGCCGGCCGTCATGGCGGCCGCGGGCCTGTGGCGCGTCCCCCTGCTGGGCCGCGCGCTCGCCCGCGAGGGCCACATCCCGGTACACCGCAACGACCGCCATGCTGCTCGCTGCCTTGATCTCTCCGCAGCCGCCCTGGGCGAAGGACGCATGGTCCTCATCTACGGCGAAGGCAGACTCCCGCTCCGCACGGACGCCGCCGAAGCCGCGCCCGCCGCCTTCCGCAGCGGCCTGGCGCGGCTGGCCGAACGCACCGGCGCCCCCGTCGTACCCGTCGGCCAGGCAGGAGCCCGGCGCATCACCTCGGGCGGGACCGGCAAGCAGATCGCAGGGCTGGTCACCGCGCCACTGCGCCGCCCGTCCCTGTACGTCCACGTCGGGGCGCCGATCACACTGACCGGTGACCGGGCAGCGTGTACCGCACAGGCCCACGGCGCGGTGACGGCCGCATGGAGGACGGCGGCCGGACGCCTCGGCGAGCCCGCTGTACCGGCAGCCCGTCGAAGCTGACCGGCAAAGCGCTGAGGCATTCCGTACGACGGTTCCACCGCGCGCATGGTCGCGACCGGCTCACTACCGGTCGGCCTGCCCGACAGCGCTCCCTGGCGCGACCAGGGGTTCTACTGAGAGCCCTTGGAGGGCCGCTCTTCCCCGGTTCGAGACGAACTGGCCGCGCGACGGCACGCGTTCACCTTGAGCCGTTCCGGTCGCCGACGCCGCAAGCGGGTTCGGGCCGAAGGCGCCACTGCAGCGACCAAAACCGGTCGCGCCGGCAGTCCTCGCCCATCAGGATGGCGGCCATGCCGAGCATCGAATTCCTGCACTACCCACGCTCCGAACACTCCTCCCTCCTTCTATGGGGCGTCCGGATCGACGGCACGGATCTGCGCGTTCACGTCGCCGACGCCACCCGCGCCCTGTGGAGCCGGGAACACGACGAGGAGACTCCGTCGGAGCAGGAACGCTTTCTGCTGTCTCAGCACGACGGCCTTCCTGTCCCGGAGGTCGACGACCGCATGCGCCATTTTCTCGGGGATCCAGCCCCGGAGTTCGCCGACGCAGCCGGTACCACCCCGGTTCTTGGCTGCTCCTGCGGCATCTGGGGCTGCTGGCCCCTACTGGCACTCATCACCACTACTCCGACGACCGTCACCTGGTCATCGTTCCGACAGCCCTTCCGCAAGGAGTGGGGCGAACTTGCCATGGGGCCCTATGTTTTCGCCCGCAACCGCTACGAGGACGCACTCGCAGAACCAGTCCGTCTGCTCAAGGACCCACTGGAAGGCCTGCACGAGGAGACGAACCCGTGATCGCGGCAGTTCACGCGTTGCCAGGGTGCGCGGTTCCCGTTCCCAGCGAGGCCGTCCGCGCCGGGTCTCGTCGATGCCCAGGACTGCGACCTGCGGCAGAGGTGCCTCGGTGACGTTGCGGGCCTGCGTGCGGACTGCTCCCATCACAGTCGGCCGGGCCGCAGATGCAGCATCCCGCGCGGCCTGGATGACAGTGGAGTCGGCATCCCCTACGCGGCGCCCGGCCGCACCCCGCAGCCGGGCGGTCAGCCTGGCACCGGCCGGGATCTGCGGGATCTGCTCGGTGAAGGACCGGCGAGGGCAGCCGCCTCGCGGCACCTCCAGCGGCGATCGTGCCGGCGGAACTCCAATCCGCTCTCGCCGTAAGGGAGATCGCGCAGCCGGGGCACCGCAGAGTGTGCCGAACACTCCGAACACTCCGCAGGCCGGGCAGGCCCTGGCTGTCTCGTCGGCCGTGACCAGGTGACCTCGGCGCCTTCTGCCGTCCAGCCGCTCCACCCGCGCGACGGACACCCCGTCGAGGTCGAGCAGCAACGTCGTATCGTTGCGCAGGCCCGTGGCTCCTGGATGATCGTTCTGCGTCGAGAACAGAGATGATCACGCAGGTCCACGGGGGGCATCCTGCATCCGGGACCGTGCCCGAACGCGTCATGGCAACCGGCCGGGTGTGGTTCGCTGTCGGGGTGACTCAGGACTTGGAGACCGTCGCATTCGAATCCGCCGAGGCATTCCAGGCATGGCTCGGCGAGAACCACGCCGTCTCGTCCGGCATCTGGCTCAGGCTTCGCAGGAAGGGCCCCGGAATCGTCGCGCTGGACTACGCCCAGGCGCTCGACGTGGCACTCTGCTACGGCTGGATCGACGGCCAGAAGGCCAAGTTCGACGACCAGTGGTGGCTCCAGCGGTTCACCCCGCGCAAGCCGCGCAGCAAGTGGTCCAAGGTCAACCGGGACAAGGCGGCCGCCCTGATCGAGCAGGGCCGGATGCATCCCGCGGGGCAGGCCGAGGTCGACCGCGCCAAGGCAGACGGCCGCTGGGAGGCGGCCTACGACGGCGCGAAGACCGCCACGGTGCCGGACGACCTCACGGCGGCCCTGACCGCCGACCCGGCCGCAGCGGAGTTCTTCGAGACACTGGACCGGCAGAACCGCTACGCGATCCTGTACCGCGTCCAAGACGCCAAGAAACCCGAGACCCGGGCGCGCCGGATAGAGAAGTACGTAGCCATGCTGGCGAAGGGCGAGAAGCTCCACCCGTAGTCACGGAGAGGGACCGCAGCCGTGTAGTGCCCAGGTCCCGGCGCGCCTGCGGCAGGGAAACCAGGCGCTGGGAAACGACGCCAACGGCTGAGCCGGAGGTCAGCTCGCGGGCTCAAGCGCAGCCGTCTCCTCGTCGTGCTCGCGCAGCATCCGGATGGTAGTCGCAACGCCGAATTGGGGCAGGACGACATGTCGCGCCCTCAACTGTGCGCCCTCCAACGAGCTATGGACGCGCAACGCACGCATGTTTTCGCCGCCGGGCGAACTTCGAGGCGCTCCGTCGGGATCGGCTCACCGCATTGCTCGCAGCGCCCGTAGTCGCCTCTCTCCAGCCGTTCCAGGGCGCCATCGAGATCGTTCAGATGCTCGCGCGCCTGGGACAGCAGAGCGGCGACGTGCGCCCGCTCGAAGGCCGTGCTCGCCCCCTCCGGGTCGTGCTCGTCGTCAATGGCCACCAACGCGTTCGCCTCGACGATCCCTTCGAACTCACGGCTAAGGGCGGATATCTGGTGCAGCGTGCCCACACGGTCGGCCGCGAGCAGCGCCCGCATCGACTCGCCCTGGGGCGCGGGAAAAGCGGCATTGATCCATTGATCGCTCATATCGGGGGAAACCTCATTGTCTTATGACGAATTCCCGGGTGCTCGGGCGACGACGGCCTCAGCGATGACGTGGGCGGCCACGCTGGTACTGCTTCGGCCACGGGACGTCGTCACCGAGCACATGGGCCGCGCGGAGCGGCCAGGTCGGATTGCGCAGCAGTTCGCGCGCGAGCATGATCGCGTCGGCCGAGCGGTCCACGAGGATCTGGTCGGCCTGCTCCGGCGCGGTGATCCTCCGGCCACTGCGCCCGTACGGCGTCGGTGACCTGGACCAGGAAACGGCTGCGCCCGTCGAGATCGCCTCCGTACTCGTCGCTGCGGTGGTTGGACAGCGGTGACAGGAACTGGTGCAGCAGATAGCCGTGCGCGGCGTGGATCTCCAGGACCTCGAAGCCGGCGGCCAGCGCCCGCGCGGCGGCCTCGCCGAAGGCCCGGACCAGAGCGCGGATGTCGTCCGCGCCGAGTTCCCGCGGGGTAGGCCAGTCGCCGAAGGGCAGCGGTGACGGTGCGACCGTCTGCCATCCTCCGTCCTCCGGTTCGACGTACACGTCACCCTCCCAGGGCGGTGCCGTCGACGCCTTGCGGCCGGCATGGGAGATCTGGATGCCGGCAATGGCCCCTGCCCGTGGACGAAGTCGGTAATCCGCTTGTACGCGGCGGCCTGCCCGTCATCCCAGATGCCGGCGTCGGAAGGGGTGATCCGGCCCTCAGGTTCCACTGCCGTGGCCTCCTGCATGACCAGGCCGGACCCGCCGCGTGCCAGGGAGCCGAGATGCACCAGATGCCAGTCCTGCGGATAGCCGTCGACCGAGCTGTACTGGCACATGGGGGCCACCCAGGCCCGGTTTGGGAAGGTCGTGCCGCGGAGGGTGAGCGGCGAGAGGAGACGGCTCATCGGAGGCCTCGCAGGAGGGATGGGGGACGCCGGGTGGCCCCGCAGCCGTCGAGCCGTGACTGCCTGGGTTCGTGCGGGGCGCGCCGCACGGTGGGTGCACCCGAGTACCCCGGCCGCTCGTGGCACACACACCACCGGCCAGGCGTGCTCACCCGCGCGGATGTCCGGGCACGTGGCGGTCCCGGGCCGTGATCGCGTGCACACCTGGGTCGTCGTCCTGATCGCCCTCTTCGGCTCTGGCTCTCGCACACCTTCCTGGCCCCCGCCATCGAGTCCGGTACGTGCTCCGGAGTGAGCGTCGTGAACGGCCCACACACCTAGACGAGCAGATAAGGGGAGGTCGCGGTAATTCCTGCCCGCACCGGACCCGGCCCCGTCCATGTGTCGGCGTGCCCGCACCGCGAGCTGGTGACACGCCGCTTCCGATCCCCTGGACCGCCGCGTCCGCGACCACCTCGCCCACCTGTGCCTGCCAGGTATCCGTCAGGAAGCCGGGGCGGAAGTCCTGTGCGATCTCCGCAGGTCCCAGGTCCGCAGGCTCCAGGTGAGGTGCGATGCAAGGCGACCGCTACCTGACGCTGAACTTCATACTGCAGACGTCGTCCAGCCGTGCCGGGTGTGCCTGCGCCGGCTCACCGAGAACCGCGCAGTCGAGTGTGTGACAGCCGTCGAGTGTGTGACAGTAGACCCCCGCGTGCGCGGCCATCGTGGACATGGATTGCGCACCTGTGGCTGTCCGCTCGGGGCGACGGTCAGGGCACGATGTAGTTGGCGGCGCGGAACAGTTCGTACCATTCTGCCCGGGTCAGTGGTACGTCCGATCCGAGGGCGGCGTCCGCGACGCGCCCCGGTGTGGTCGTACCGATGACCACCTGCATCCGGGCGGGGTGGCGGGTGATCCAGGCCGTCGCGATGGCAAGGGACGGCACACCGTACTTCGCCGCCAGGCGATCGATGACGGCGTTGAGCTCGGTGTAGCGATCCGAGCCGAGGAACGGTCCGTCGAAGAAGCCGGCCTGGAACGGTGACCAGGCCTGCACGGTGATGTCGTGCAGTCGGCAGTAGTCCAGAAGCCCGTCGTCACGGCTGACCGACTGGTCCAGGCCCTGCATGTTGGCCGCGACGCCTTGCGCGACGAGCGGGGCGTGCGTGATCGACAGCTGGAGCTGGTTCACCACCAGCGGCTGTGTGACGTGGCGGCTCAGCAGATCGATCTGCCGGGGGGTGTGGTTCGAGACACCGAAGGCCCGCACTTTGCCCGCCGTGGCGAGGTCGTCGAAGGCACGCGCGACTTCTTCGGGTTCGACCAGGGCGTCGGGGCGGTGCAGCAGCAGGATGTCGAGGTAGTCGGTGCCGAGAGCCTCGAGCGAACCGTCCACCGACTCCACGATGTGTTCGTAGGAGAAGTCGAAGTAAGGGCCCTCGCGGACGATGCCCGCCTTCGACTGGATGATCAACCCTTCGCGCTGCGAGGAGGTCAGCCGCATCGCCTCGGCGAAACGGCGCTCGCAGCCGTGCAGCTCGCTGCCGTACACGTCGGCGTGATCGAGGAACGTGACGCCGGCGTCCATGGCGGTGGCGAGGAGTTCGCGCACCTCAGCGTCGCTCTTGTCTTGGATGCGCATCAGGCCGAGCACGATGTTCGGGACGACCATGTCGGTGCCGGGCAGTTTGAACGTCTTCACGATCGGGTCCTTGTCCGTAAGTGGGTGTGCGGTGCCGAGAGCGGGCGCCTCAGGCCGCCGACAGGCGGGAAATCTGCTCGAGTGTGAGCTCGACATCGGTGGCGGCCGCTGAGTCACGGATGCTTTCGGGGCGAGAGGACCCGGGAATCGGGACCACCACGGGCGCGAGGGCAAGCTCCCAGGCCAGGGTCACGCGGTAGACGCTGACGCCTGTCTCGTCCGCGACCTCGCGGAAAGCGGCGTGGCGCGACGAGAGTTCGGGCGCGTTCGCTATGCCGCCCAGGGGGCTCCAGGGCAGGAACGCGATCCCTAGTTCGGCGCAGTGTTCCAGCTCGCGCAGGCTGGAGCGGAACCTGGGCGAGAACTGGTTCTGGACCGAGACGAGGCGACCGCCCAGGATCTCGTTCGCCTCGTCGATCTGCTCCACGGTCGCGTTCGAGATGCCCGCCATGAGGATCACGCCCTCGTCGAGCAGGTCACGGATCCCACCGATCGAGTCGGCGTACGGGACGCGCGGGTCGGGGCGGTGGAACTGGTAGAGGCCGATCGCCTCGACGCCCAGGCGCCTGGCCGACTCCTTGGCGGCCTGTTTGAGATAGGCCGGATCGCCGTTCACGGTCCAGCTGCCGTCGCCGGGCCGCAGGTGACCACCCTTCGTCGCGACGAGCACGTCGTCCGCTCCCCGGCCATACGAATGCAGAGCCCGGGCGATGAGCTCCTCGTTGTGTCCGACCTCGTCGGCGCCGCGGTGATATGCGTCCGCTGTGTCGATGAGCGTGACACCGGCGTCGAGCGCGGCGTGGATCGTCGCGATCGATCTGCCGGCGTCGGGGCGGCCCTCGATGGACATCGGCATGCCGCCGAGCCCGATCGCCGAAACCGTCTGTCCGCCGATCGTGCGTTGCTTCATCGGTCGTCTCCTCCGGGTGTGGAAGACAGGTGGTCGAGGTCTTCGCGTACGGAAGGCCTTCCTGGCCGAGCCTAGGAATCGATGATTCAGAGGTCCAACAGTTGTTGCTCATAGCATTGAGAAACGAAGTCGATGAATATATCTGCGGCAGACGCGATACGGGCTCCGGCTCGGGCACGAGTGTCGTCCGGCGATTCGGTACCTTGACCGGGTTGGTATGCCCGTCGACCACGTCCGGGCTCCAGGACCGCCGCTCGGAGGGCGAGATCGACGGCGCCGAGGGGCAGCGCCTGCTGTGGATCATCGGTGCGGGGTCGATGATCCTCTCGTTCTCCGCAGGCAGACGCCCTTACTCAGTCGTGTTCCGCCGCCCCCGAACCGCCCTTGGCCTGCCTGATTGCCGACCGGGCACCCCTGGCACGGGGGAGACTCCGAAGCGACCCTGGACATCGGTCCGATCGCCTGCATGGAGTACCTCAAGCATGCCGACGACTTGGTGCTGCTCCCGGACATCGCGGTGGGCAGCGAAGGCGCGGGGCTAGCACATGGAGAAGCGCGCCTGGGCTGGCAGGCGCTTGCCGACCTCCTTCGTCGGCTTCTGGCTCTCTGCCCCGGTTGTCCGCAGACGAGAGGGGCCCGGCAATCGCAAGGGGGCACGGCGAAGGGGAGAGAGGGAAGGTGTCGTCCGTCTGGAAGCTGACTGCCCGTCGGCGTCCCCTTGCTGCGGGCTGCGGGGGACGCCGAGGGGAGTGGTCAGCCGGGCCAGGTCCCGGTCAGCCGGCGGATGGCGGTGGCGCCGCCGCGGTCGACGGCGGCTTTGACGCCGGCGAAGATCGCTCCTTGCAGGGCGGCTGCCGACAGGACCTCGGGCCAAGTGCGGTGTTCGTCGGTGGCGTTGGGGGTGTCGTCGTCGTGGCCGAGCCTTTTCCAGACCTGCTTGAACGCCGCACCGGCCACCATGCCGCTGAGGGCGCCCATGGCCATGCCGAGTGGCTTGTAGGCGATCTTGCTCGCTTTCATCGGTGCTTCCTGGAGCGGCGGATGAGCAGCAGGGCGACGAACGCGCCAGCCGCGGCGAGCAGCGGGGCGCGGTTGGCCCGTGCCGCCTGCAGGCCCTGGCCGGCCTTTTCGCGTGCCGGCTCCGGCGTCTTCTCCCAGGCCAACTGACCGGCGTGAACTGCCTTGTCACGGACCTGCTCCGTGGCGGCGGCGGCCTTGGCCCGCACCGGCTCCGGGGTCCTGTCCTGCACCTTGTGGACTACGCGTGATGCTGTGTCCCGCAGTTGGGTCTTGGCCTGTGCCGCCTTCTCCTCGACCTGTTCCCTGACGGCGTCCGTCTTCTCCTGGGCGCGGGCTCTGACATCAGCCTTGGCCGCGAGCGCCTCAACGGTCTCGCCGAGCTCCTCGCGGGTCGCCTCGACCTGCTTACGGAGTTCCTCCGTGGAAGGTGCTGCCTCATCGCCCGTGTACGGCTTGTCCTGGGTCATCGCTGTGCCTTCTCCTTGATTTCGGCTACGTCGGCCTTGACGCTGTCGATGGTCTGTTCGGGTGCCGGCGGGGATGCCTTGCTGATCTGCCGCTTGCCGAGAACCGCCATCAGCGCGGTGACGGCGGCCAGAACGGCCGTGACGATCAGCGCCGCCGCCCACACATCCATGACGAGCGAGAGCGCGGCGATCACGGTGGCCACCAGCGCTTGCAGCGTGAGAACACCCACTAGTCCCGCACCGCCGAACAGCCCGCCGCCCTTGCCGAACCGCTGGCCCTTCTCGGTCATCTCCGCCCGCCCCAGGCGCATTTCGTCGCGGACCAGCTGCGACAACTGCTGCGAGGCACGTTGGACCAGCTCGCCGACCGGTTCCTGTGCTCCACTGTCGGCGCGTGGGGAACCCTCTGCGGTCATGGGCGCTCACCTGTCCTTCGTCGGCGTTTCGGCAGTTCCTGTGACGTCCGGCGTCCGTTCGTGCTCGTCGGAGGCCGTGAACCGCCGTGGGCGGCGACCAACCGGTCTTCTTCTGCCGCCGTTTGATCCTGTCTCCGTGTACCCCGGTAACGGCACCTCACCGCTGCTCGGAGCAGACGTCACTACGGCGGTCCTGAGCTGACACCGTGATTGCGGGGCGTTGCCGAACCCCAGGTGCGGTACGCCTCCAGGTTCGACAGCTTCAGGCCGTAGCCGGTCAGATGGAGCTGGATGTACAGGGTCAGGCTGGAGTGCCGGCAGGAGAGGACGAACCGGTCGCGGCCCAGCCACTGGTGGTCGCCCGGGTCAGCCACATGACGTTCTGGAACAGCAGGTGCGCCAGCGGGGCGAGGCTCATCGCCGTCCCGGGATGGCCGTTGCCGACCTTCTGCACCGCGTCGGCCGCCGGCACCCGGACGGTGTCCACCGCCCGTACATCCACCGCGTCCCACTCGGCGTCGTCCGCCATGGGCAGCGTCACGGACCGGGCCGGTGAGGTCGGGTTGCCGGACTGCTCACTCGTCATGCCGTGGCTCCTCGGAGGGGCCAGTCGTCGGTTCTGCCGTCGTGTCCTCCGTCATTCATGCGCGCTGGGAACCCGTAGGGGGTCGTGAGGGGCGTCGGGCTTGGCGGCGGCGAGCTGCTCGCCCAGTTCGCCCAGCCGGTTGCGGCCGAGAGCGGAGCGCACCTGGGGGAACCACTCCTTCTCCTCCTCCTCGACGTGGTGCCGCACGTTCTCCATGAGGACCGTCATCTTGGCGTCGAAGCGCTCGTCCTCGGGGTCAAGGCCCGCCAGCTCGGACAGCATCCACAGCACGACGTGGTGCTCCTCGACGCTCTCCAGCACGTGGTCGCTGGTGTCCGGCACGGCGGCGCGAGCAGCGGGGTAGAAGATCTTCTCCTCGATCCAGGCATGGACCGTCAGCTCCTCGATCACCTTGTCGGCGATCTTCCGCTTGGTCTTGTAGGCGCGGTCCCCGGCCTGCTCGAAATCCTTGAACAGCTTCTCGACCGTCTTGTGGTCTTCCTTGAGCAGCGTAATCGCGTCCATGGGCCCGCCTTCGCCTTGTCCGGCACTCCGAAAGCCGATCGGCTCTCACGGTCCGGCTACCCCCGGCATCGCGTCCGACCCACTTGAAGCGCACCTTTTGCCGGGATCGGCTGTGGGGTCAGAGGCGATCTCCGGGGAACTCGTTCTGGACCAGCGGCCCGGGAGGCAGAACACGACCACGATCCATGCGGCCAGTATCCGCGAGTGACGCAACCACAACGTCGTCGACCCCGAGGGACAAAGGTGGTGTTCCGTGATGGTTCTTCCTGCTGCTCGCGGCTGCGCCGACACTTCGCGGTGAACGTCTTCGGCCCCCTTCTGCTCACCCAGAACATCGCCCGTCAGATGGCGGCACGCCGCAGCGGACGTATCGTCTCCATCTCCTCGGTCGCCGGACTCACGCACGCTGTGCAGGCGTTCGCCGACGCGCTGGACCAGGAACTCGCCGAGTCCGGCGTCACCGTGGCGACGATCAACCCCGGCCCCTTCCTCACCGCTTCAACGACACCATGCTCGAGAGGTGGCAGGAATGGCGCGACAGGCCCGCCGACCGTCTCTACGACTACCCCGCTCTCGCCTTCCCGTTACGAGCAGCACGACCCCGAACTGGTCTACGAGTGAACCGTGCAGGTCCTGCTCGGCGGGGACCGCCGCTACCGGCACCTGCTCCCCGCCGAGAGGGAGTCGCAGCCCCGCGAACAGGGATTCCCCATGCATCGATGCATGGCCGGCGACAGCCGGGGCGACCGGGCAGTGCCGGTACCGCACCGGCGGCAGGACGCGATACCTGAGCAGAGTGCTGGGAAAGCCGGTATGTCCGAGGATTTCTAGACCGCGCAGGTCGATGTCGGTGAGGCTTCCGCCTTCGTGCGCTTCGGGGGTGAAGGCCCGCCCGTGGTGGTGCTGCTGCTGCACGGACATCCCCGCACATCGGCGACCTGGCACCGGGTCGCACCGCTGCTCGTCCGAGCCGGTCACCCCGTGTTCTGTCCCGACCTGAGGGGGTACGGGCGCTCCAGGGGGCCGCGCTTCACGGCGGACCACCTGGGCTATTCCAAGCGGGCGGTGCCGGGGACGTGGTGGCCGTGATGCGCTACCTCGGTCATGACCGGTTCGCGCTGGTCGGGCACGACCGTGGGGGCGCTGTGGCGCTGCGCCACACGCTCGACCACCCCGAGATCGCCTCCCGGGTGGCGTTCGTGGACTGTCTGCCGTTGACGGAGCGTCTGTCGCGGATCACCGCCGAGTTCGCCACCCGGTGGTGGCACTGGTTCTTCTTCGCCCACGGGACATCCCCGAGCGAGTCATCGCCGCCGATCCCGACAGCTGGTACCGCGGCGACCCCGAGGTGATGGGGCAGGAGAATTACGGCGAGTGGCGGCACGCGACGCGCAATTCGGAGGTCGTGCGGGCGATGCTTGAGGACTATCGCGCCGGCCTCAGCGTCGACCGCCGGCACGAGGACGCCGATCGAACCGCTGGTGCCCGTCTCGCCTGCCCGACATTGATCCTCTGGTCCCTTCAGGACGACCTGGAAGAGCTGTACGGAGATCCCCGCACGATCTGGAACCGGTGGGCCGACGATGTCCGCGGCTACGGCATCGACTCCGGACATCTCGTCTCCGAACAGGCCCCCGAAGCGCTAACCTCTGCCCTCACCGACTTTCTTCAGCGGGGCCCGAACGGCCTTGGCAGTGGCCACTCCTAGTAGGACTCCGTTAGGTCTGTCTGGATCTTGGAGTCGTGGGTGGCCTTGCGGGCAGGACTTGGTGGCAGGTGCTGCAGACGCCGGTCCAGCAC